>DZAY01000058.1 GCA_022729735.1 Helicobacter cetorum | reverse complement strand
TTGCAAGAGTGGAAAGGTAAGTCGGTGCCAAAAGTTTTTTATTTAACTTTAAAATTCTGCATTTTAATTACTTCCATTGAATTTGTCAATTGTTGCTTTTCCGTTTTGATTAATACCTTCTTTTTTAATAACTTTAATTAAAGTCATCCAAAATATTTTTAAATCAAGTAAAAATGAAATATTCTCAACATAATAAACATCTAATCTAAATTTTTCATTCCAACTTATAGCATTTCTGCCGTTTACTTGAGCTAAACCAGTAATTCCAGATTTAACTAAATGTCTTTTTTTTTGTTCATTTGAATAGAGATTTAAATACTCAATCAAAAGTGGTCTTGGGCCAATAAAACTCATCTCGCCTTTTAATATATTAAAAAGTTGAGGAAGTTCATCTAAACTTAAAGCTCTTATTATTTTGCCAATTCCACTAAGTCGTAACTCATCAGAAAGTAAATTACCATTCTCATCTTTTTCATTACTCATTGTTCTAAATTTATAAATTTTAAAAATTTTTTCGTTTAGTGTTGGTCTTTCTTGAGTGAAAAATATAGGTCTACCCAATTTAATTAAAATTAACAATGAAACAATTAAAAATATTGGAGAGAATAAAATAATTAAAAAAAATGCTAAAAGCTTGTCAAATAGAGGTTTAAAGAAGATTTTATACAAATATTTACCTTTTTTTGACTAAAATTGTACTATAAAATCATTTGAAAAAATTTTAAAAAGAGTAGTTATGAAAAATAATATTGTATTAGTAGGTTTTATGGGTGTTGGAAAAGGTTCACTTGCAAGAGAATTAGTAAAAGAGACTTCTATGTTTGCAATTGATACCGATGATTTAATCGAAAGTCTTGAAAATAGAAAAGTAAAAGAGATTTTTAAAGAGGATGGTGAGCCATATTTTAGGGCATTGGAGCAAAAATGTGCAATTTGGTTGGCACAAAATGTGGATAATACAATTATTTCAGTTGGTGGCGGATTTTATAAAGTAGATAGTTTAAAAGAGATAGGAAAAATTATCTATTTGCACTCTGGTTTTGAAGCAATTTTGAAAAAAATTCTAGATTCTCCAAACTATAAGAAAAAACTTAAAAAAAGACCACTTTTTAAATCTCCAAAACAAGCAAAGAAACTTTATGATTTAAGAGTTGATGAGTATAAAAAAGTTGCTGATAAAATCATAAATGTTGAAGATAAAACGACTAGTAAAGTCTTAAAAGAGATATTAGAGTTTGTAGGAAAAAAATAATGAATTACGATGTAATTGTTGTTGGTGGGGGACACTCTGGAATAGAGGCCTCGTTATCTTGTGCTAGAATGGGGTTTAAAACTCTCTTAATTACGATTTTAGTTGAACAAATTGGAGCAGCTAGTTGTAATCCAGCAATTGGAGGTTTAGCCAAGGGGCATTTAGTCAAAGAGCTTGATGCACTTGGTGGCGAGATGGGAATAGCAACCGATAAGAGTGGAATTCAATTTAGGATTTTAAATGGCTCAAAAGGTCCAGCCGTAAGAGGAAGTAGAGCTCAAATTGATATGGATAGATATAGAATTTATATGCGAAAAGTTTGTTTAAATCAAAATAATTTAGATGTAACTCAAGATATGGTTGAAAATTTAATTGTTGAAAACAGTGAAGTTAAGGGAGTTATCACAAAACTTAACACTTATTTTGCTAAAAAAATTATTCTCACAACAGGAACTTTTTTAAATGGTAAAATTCACATCGGAACTCAAACACAAGAAGCTGGAAGAGTTGGGGAGTTTGCTTCAACTACTCTTGGCGAAAATTTAAAAAGTTTAGGGCTTGAAGTAGGAAGATTAAAGACGGGAACTCCTGCTAGAATTTGTGCTAAAAGCATCGATTTTTCAGTGATGGAAATTCACGATGGCGATAATTCACCAATTCCTTTTAGTTTTAAAACAAAAGAGTTTAATCCCACACAACTGCCTTGTTATGTGACTTACACAAACGAGTTAACTCATCAAATAATAGAAAGCAATTTTGATAAAGCTCCACTTTTTACGGGTCAAATTGAAGGCATTGGTCCAAGGTATTGTCCTAGCATTGAGGATAAAATCAATCGTTTTAGAGAGCGAAATCGCCATCAAATTTTTATCGAACCTCAAACAAAAGAGGCGACAGAGTATTATTTAAATGGTATGAGTACCTCTTTGCCAACTGATGTTCAACTTCAAATGATAAAAAGTATAAAAGGGCTTGAAAATGCTAAAGTTGTGCGATTTGGCTATGCGATTGAGTATGATTATATAAATCCAACTGAATTAAAACATACACTTGAGAGCAAAAAAATAAAAAATCTCTATTTAGCAGGGCAAATAAATGGTACAACAGGCTATGAAGAAGCCGCAGCTCAAGGGCTTATGGCTGGAATTAATGCAAGTTTATCAATTTTAAATAAAGCTCCACTTATTTTAAGGCGAGATGAAGCTTATATTGGAGTTTTGATTGATGATTTAGTCACAAAAGGTACAAAAGAGCCTTATAGAATGTTTACAAGTCGGGCTGAATTTAGATTACTTTTACGAGAAGATAATGCGATTTTACGGCTTTGTAAATATGGTTATGAGATTGGTTTGATTGATGGGATAACTTATAAAAATATAAAAGCACAACAAGAGAAAATAAATGAAAGTTTAAATTATTTAAAAACAACTTTTATTACTCCAAATAAGGAGTTTTTGGCACTTCTTGAGAGTATAAATGAGCCTAAAATCAACGATAAAACAGAGCTTATGAATATTGTAGCTAGAAAAGATTTTGATACTAAAAAGCTTGATGTTTTGGTTTCAGAGTTTAAAGATTTAGATAAATTTGTAAAAGAGCAAATTTTAGTTGAAGCAAAGTATTCAAGTTATGTTGATAAACAGCAATCTCAAGTTGATAATATGAAAGATATGTTAAAAGTTAAAATTCCTGAAAGTTTGGATTACTCAAAGCTTTCTCTTAGCAAAGAAGTGATTGAAAAATTGCAAAAAAATAGACCAGAAACTTTATTTAATGCAAGTGAAATAAGTGGCATAACACCAGCTGCACTTGATGTTATTCACATTTATATTAAAATGCAACAAAAATAGTTAAAGATATTTTAAGTGAAATTGAGAATAGTTTGGAAATAAAAGAAGTAAAAATTGTAAAGTTTTCATCTAAAATTATAAGATGTTTTGAACTTAACAAAAAGTAGTTTAAAAGTTAAATTTCAGAGAGTTTTCTCATCTCTTTGAGTTTTAAAGTTAAGTTTGTGTCTATTTGTAATGATTTGTAAAAGCAATAATTTCTACTGTTTCTCTATCTGTATAAATAAAAATAGTTCTATATTTTTTATCTAATCTAAATGAGTAAATAAGTCTATCTTTTGGCTCTAATAACTCTGTATTTAGAGATGGATGAAATGGATTTTCGCTAAATTGTGCTTCTGCTTTTTGATATTTTTTAACTAAATTGTGTTTTTTTAGATGATCTTTTAAATCATCTCTAAGAAGTTTAATTTTCATTATAAATAGAACTTTTTTTCAATCCATTCTCTAAATCAGCTAAAAAATTTTTTGAATAACCCTCTTTTAAAAAATCATTGATAATATTGCCAACTTCATCTTTTTGAAACTTTTTAAAATACAATTCTCGCTCTACAATTCTATTTTTAACCTCTTCAATTTCATTTAAATTCATTTGCGATATTAAATCCAAAATATTTGGTAGTGAAATATTTATTGATAATTGCATAAAAGCCCTTTTTTTGATTTTTAGTTTAGCAAAAAGTGGTTTAAAAGTTATATTTCAAAGAGTTTTCTAATCTCTAAAAAAAAGTTATAAACCGAAATTTAAAAATAAGTTGTAATTAATTATTAAAAATATACAATTAATCACTTTTTTATTTCTTTTATTCAACTATTACAATATTAAATTAAATTAAAAGGAAAATGATGAGTATCAATTTATCAAAAGGTGGCAGAATAGATTTATCAAAGGAAGCTCCAAACTTAAAAAATGCTGTAGTTGGCTTGGGTTGGGATGTAAATGACTCTGATACAGGTGTTGAGTTTGATTTAGATGCGTCTATTTTTATGTTGGATAACTCTGGAAAAATTCCAACTGATTCGCATTTTGTGTTTTATAATAATTCAAAATCTCCTTGTGGGAGTGTTGAACACACTGGAGATAATAGAACTGGTGTTGGAGAGGGAGATGATGAGAGTATCAATATTACTTTGAATAAAATAGCTCCAAATATAGAGGAGATTGTGGTTGTGGTTACAATTCACGATGCCGCTCAAAGAAGACAAAATTTTGGTCAAGTAAGCAATTCATTTATTAGAATTTATGATAAAGATACAAATCAAGAGATTGCTAAATATGAGCTTGAAGATGATTTTTCAAGTGAAACAGCTATTGAATTTGGAAGATTTTATAAAAAAGATAATAGTTGGAGATTTAAAGCAGTTGGTGTGGGTTATAATTCAGGATTGCAAGGTTTTGTAGATAAATTTGTAAAATAAGGATTGCTTATGAGTAACTTTTTTGATAGAATTAACACCAAAAAACCTCAAAAAACTACAATTAATTTGACAAAAATTGGGGATTCTCACTCAATTGATTTAAAAAAGAGTAATTTTGAAATTTCAGTCAATTTAAATTGGAACAAAGAGATAAAAAACTCCCAAAATAGTGGGAGTTTTTTGTCAAAATTAACAAATAGTTCAAAATTTCAATCATCAAATATTGACTTAGATTTGGGTTGTATGTATAGATTAAAAAATGGCGATAAAGGTGTAATTCAAGCATTGGGAAATAATTTTGGAAATTTAAATAATTTGCCATATATAGCACTTGATGGCGATGATAGAACGGGTGAAAATTTAAATGGTGAAACATTAAGATTTTCAAAACCTTTAGAGATAGAGCTTTTAGTTGTTTTTGCTTTTATTTATGATGGAGTTGCAAATTGGTCTTTAGCAGATGGAGTTGTAACTATAAAACAGCCAAATGGTGCTGATATTATAATAAAATTAGATAATCCAAGTCCAAATAAAACAATGTGTGGTATCGCAATTTTTAAAAATGATGGTGCTAATTTAAAAGTTGAAAAGTTAGAAAAATATTATAGTGGTCATAAAGAGTTAGATAGTGACTTTGGATTTAATTTTAATTGGGTGGCTGGGTCGAAATAAACTTTACAAAACTCTAACTTTTCCTATTTTCAAAGCTCCATCTTTGTAGCTTTCTCCACAATTAAACCACTAAAAACAAACTTCCAAACTCTACAAATTTGATATAATAAGCAGAAAAAATGGAGTGTGAAAATGCCAGAATTGAGCAGATTTTACGGAATAATAATAAGAATGTTTAGCATCGACAATGAACATCCACCAAAACATATTCATATAAAGTATGGGGATTATCAAGCAGTTATGGAACTTGATAATTTAAATATAATTAAATATAATTGATGGTTTTTTACCAAAAAGAGCAAGAATATTGGTTAGAGAATGGGCAGAAATTCATCAAGATGAGTTAATAAAAATGTGGGAAAGTCAAGATTTTCATAAAATTGAACCATTGGAGTGATATTATGAAATTAATAAATTTTAAATATATTGATAACTATAAATTTATTTTAACATTTGAAAATAGAGAGACAAGAGAGGTTGATTTAAAAAATCTTATCTCTCATAAGGTTTCAACAAAAGAGTTAAAAAGTGCAAAAATAGATAAAGATTGGGGTTGTTTGGAGTTTAATAACGGTTTAGTTGATATTGAACCTAAAACACTTTATGAATATTCAAACTAAAAACTTTTATTTAGCAAATAAAAAACAAACTCCCTAAACTCCCGCAAATTTGATATAATAAGCAGAAAGATGGAGTGTAGTAATGCTAAATATTATGATAAATAATCCTACTATCGAAAACTATTTTTCAAATTCACCTCAAAAAGTGCTTGAATTTATAGAAAATATTGTAAATGAAAAAATAAAAAAAGAGAATAGTTTTTCAAAAGAGGCTAAAGAATTTTTAAATCTTGGTGGAACTGATTGTTATAATGAAAACTTAGGGCAAATTAGGGAAGATAGGGTAAAGTATGACATTAGTTGATACTTCAATAATTATAGATTTTTTGAATAATAATCAATACAGAGCCAAATTAGAAAAATTAATATTAAATAAAAAGTTTGCCACAAGCGAAATTATTATTATGGAAGTTTTGCAAGGAATAAAAGATGAACAAAAGTATATCAAAGTAAAAAATTTTATGGAATCTTTAAATATTGTAAATGCAACTTATGAAGATTATCTTTTATCGGCTAATATTTATAGACAATGCAGAAAAAATGGTAAAACTGTTAGAAAATCTATTGATTGTTTGATTGCTTCTATATCAATTAATCATAATCTTAAACTTTTCTCAAATGATAGAGATTTTAACAGTATAAGTGAATGTTTTGAAATAAATTTTTTTTAATATAGCTCTAGCTTTAGAGCTTTCTTCACAAACTAAATCCCAAAAAAACAAACTCCCAAACCTCGCAAATTTGATATAATAAGCAGAAAAATTGGAGTGTGAAAATGCAAACAATAGAGATACAAGTCAAAGATATGTATGTGAATAATGTTATGCAAATGTTAAATAGTTTAAAAAATGTTTTGATTGATGACATTAGGCTTGAGTGTAGTGATGATATTTGTGATTTAAAACTTTTAAAAAAAAACAAGAGATGAAGAGAGTATATCATTTGATGAGTATTTGAAAAATGAAAATTTAAATTAGAAAAAGTGTCATTAAAGATTTAAGAAATTTGAATAATCCAATAAAAAAACAGATAGAAAATAAAATTTTGGAACTTATAAATTTTCCAAATCTATCAAATATAAAAAAGCTTACAAATTTTGAACCAGCTTATAGATTGAGAATTGGGGATTATAGAGTTTTATTTTATGTTATTGGTGATGAAATTTTTATAGATAGAATTTTGCATAGAAAAGAGGCTTATGAGTAGTTTTAATATTTCTCTAACTCCAAAACTTCGCAAGTTTGATATAAATTTAATGCTAGATATCAAGCACAATAGAAACAAGTTCATTAACCATTAAAAGCTCTTTTTTTGTTAAAGTAGCAATTTTATTATCAACTATTCGATTGTTATCAATCGTTTTAATTTGGTCAATCAATAAATCACTGATGTTACGATAAGATAGGCTTATGGGTAGTAAAAGACCATAAAATGGGCTATATTAATCATTGTTGAAAAATATTTTTGCTTTTATCATAAAAAAATAAAAGTGCCTAAAAATCGGTATAGTTGATTTTTAATAATTTGTGCTTATAAATCAATTTTGCCTTAATATGGCTATTTCTCATAAATTTATTAATTTAACTTATCGTAACATCAGTAAATCAGACTCTTTTTCTAAACTATCTCTTATGCCAACTCTAAATCTTAAAGGAAAAGCATTATCTATTAAATTTGTTGTTAATGGAATAATTGTTGTAGTTGGATGGCAAACTTCATTTAAATAATCATTTTGAAATATCAAAACAGGTCTTACTTTCCCAGGTTCTGAACCTTTTTTGGGATTTAAATTTGCTAAATAAATCTCACCTTTTTTAAAGATTATCTAAACCATCACTATCCAACTCTTCAAATTCTCTCTTTATATTTAATGACTCTTCTCTACATTTAATAGAAGCATTTTTTATCTGCTCTTTGAGACTATTTTTGTAAATAACTGACGTTACGATAAACTTAAATTGTTGATGTGTTACATTATGCAATTTT
>DZAY01000057.1 GCA_022729735.1 Helicobacter cetorum | reverse complement strand
CTCCGATGTTTAATGCTCAAACGACAATGAAAGATATTAGTAAAATTGAATTTTAATTAATAAAAAAGCATATGTAATTAGAGCCACAAATTAAGGCTCTAATTTTTTTATTTCTTCAATTGTCAAACCTGTAAATTCACTTATTATTTCTAAATCTTGTTTTTTTGATAACATTTTTTTTGCAATTTCTATTGCTTTTTGTTTTTCACCTTTTTCAATTCCTACTTGCTCACCTTCTATCTTAGCAGTGTCAAGTAGAGATATTTCAAGCATTTTATTTTCTACTTTTCTTTGATATTTTAGTTTTTCTTCATAAGTAAGTTTTAAAACATCAAGTTTTTCTTTTGCTTTTTCTAATCCTTTGGCTTTGAAATTATCTTGTATTTCTTCAGTTTTAAGGAAATATATCCACTCATCAATTGTGTTTTTTGCAATATCATTAAAGCTATTAACTTTGATAATGTAGTATTCTGGGAAGATTTCATAAACTTCACTTTTATTAAACTCTCTTTTTTGATAATTTGAGAGTTTCAAATCACTCTCTTTTTTATTTAAACCTTTAAAATCCATTTTGCCGTGATAGAGATAATCTTCGCCTTGTCCTAAATCAAAATATACAATATTTACTGAATAAACTTTTTTTACTTGTTTATATCCTCTGCCACCATCGATATATTGGCAAATTAGTTTTGAAGTGCCATAAATCATTCTATGAAAATAGTCTGTTTCGCTATTGTGTTGAAGTTCGATTAAAATCAATTCACCTTTATCATTTTTTACAAGCATATCAACTCGATTAAATTTATCAAACTCATCATCTTGATTTGCTTCACTTTCCAAGATTTCAATTATAGAAACATCAAAACATAAAAGTTCACTTAAGAAACCTTCTAATATTTCAAAATTAGCTTTTTCTCTTAATATTTTCTTCATTGCCCAATCAAAGCTTACTAATTTTCTTGACATTTTTTATCCTTTTAATTTCTAACTATAATAAAATTTTATCACAAACATTGCTCCAAATTTTATATTTTCTACTTGAATACTACCTTTAAATCTCTGTTCTATAATATTTTTAACTATAAATAATCCAATGCCTGTGCCTGTTAGATTTTTTGTGCTTATGTATGGTTCAAATATTTTATCAAGCGGTTCTATTTTTATACCACCACCATTATCTTGTATAGTGATAGTAATATATTTATCTTTTTTATCTAAAATTATTATTATCTCTCTGTCAATTTTTCTATGTTTTATCAAAACATCTTTAGCATTTGAAATTAAATTTAAGATAATTTGAGCAAATTCATTTTCATCACCAATTAATGTTAAATTATGATTTGCTATAAATTTTACTTTTATATCATAATCTTTCATAGAGTTATTTGTAAAATCTATACATCTTTGAATTTGCTCTCTTATATCAAAACTATTTGTTGAAATATTCTCTTTATGTGCAAAAAATTCTTGAAAAATATCTATTGTTGATGACATATGAGATATTATGTTATTGCTTTTAGATACAAACTCTTTTAATTCATTGAGTTTCACTTCTCCAATAAACCTAATATTTGCATCAATATTTGTTACCATTGAGCCAAGAATTGACAATGGTTGTCTCCATTGATGAGCTACATTTCCAGCAAATTCTCCTATTGCAGAGTGTCTTGAAGCCATTGTTAGCATAATTTCAGTTTTTAATTTTTCTTCTTGAAGTAGTTTTATACGATAAGCTAAAGCGAAAGAAAGTAATATCATATCCCAAACTAATCCAAATGTCATAAGATTAAAACTCCAAATATTAAATGAGAAAAATACCCCTTGATTCATAAATGAGTATGCAAAAATAGAGATAAGAGCAACTCCTGTGGCTATTAAATAGTATAAAGCTGGTTTAAATCCATTAAAATAGCTTCTAAAACCTACATAAATAAGTATTAGATAAAGTGTATTCATAAAAAACATACTAAGTATTTGTAATATAGGGATAAATGGAACAGTTAAAGATGCAATAATATTAGCATATAATAAATAGCGAATATATTTTTCTATTTTTGGAAAAGTTTTTGTTAAATTTAAAAAATATATAGTAAAAAATACAATTCCTATAAATTCAATTTGTAAAAATAGTGCGACAAAGATAGGTGTAAAAGATAGCATAGTTGGTAAAAATAGTGCAACATAACCTTGGGCAACTAATGTAATCATAAAAAAACCAAATATATAAATACAGTAGAAAATATAAGATTTATCTTTGATAATGAAATATAAAAAAATATTATAAAAAAATATTGCAAAAAATATCCCACACGACAAAATAAAAATAATATGATTTAGATGCCATGAAGTCTCTAATTCATGTTGTTTGCCAAATGAATATGAAGCATAAAATGGATATTGTGATACAGTTTTTATTAAATATGTTGTTTTTAAATTACTATCAATTAATTTGAAACTAATATGAAATTGAGGAACTGGTCTATTTTTTATAAGAGTCATATATCCACTTGTTTCAGTATGAATAAGTTTATTTTCTTGAAAAATATAAACTACACACAATTCCGCTAAAGGGTCTTTAATATCCATAAAAAAATCAGTGTTACTGTTTGTAATAGTAATATCAAATGCAAACCAATATTCATCTACACTAAATCCAAAACTCTTTGCATCTTTTGAAAAATTTGAAAATTCACCATTTATAAACTTTTGATATACATCTTTTTCGGTTAATTGTTGATTACTTTTTAAATAGCCAGATTTATGAATAGTGATATTTGGATTTAAAATTTCAACACTATCAAATGCAAAAAGTGAATTTATAAAGATTAAAATAAAAAATATAATTTTCATTTAAATTAAAACCAATCGCCAACCAACACCAGAAACAGCTACAATACTTTCATGTCCTATCTTAACTCTAATTCTTGCTATTATATTTTTGATAGCACTATCACTTATCTCTTCATTTGACCATATTCTTTGTATTATCTCATCTTTTGAGGTTATATTTGGATAGTTTGATAATAGTAGATTTAATAATATATACTCTTTTTGTGCTAATGAACTGCTTTTTTCTTCAAAAAATATACTATTAGTTGAACAGTTATAAACAGCTCCACTTATAAAATTCACGACACTTTTACCTTTATCTTTAAATTTTTTAGCTGATTTAGAAAATACTTCCATAACCTTTTCTAAATTTATAGGTTTTATTATATAGCCATCTACATTAAGATTTATAGCTTTTAGTAAATACTTTTGGTCGCTATAAGCACTAAATAGAATAATTGGAGTATTTAAATCATTTTTTCTAATATCTTCTATCAATTCTAAACCATCTTTCTGTGGCATTTTTATATCTGTCAATATCATATCTGGTTGCTCATCTATATATTTTTCATAAGCTTCTTCACCATCTTTTGCAGTTATCACTTTTTTAAAAATCAGAGATAAAACGATAGATGTTTCATCTCTAATTGTTTTATCATCTTCTGCAAAAAGCAATACTTTTTCTCTAAGTAAAATTAAATCTGTCATAAATAAAAATCCTTTATAAGTTTGTTTAATTCAATTTGATTGCTATTTGAAATAATACATTTTTTACAGACACATATTAGACACATCGCATATCTAGTTCGGGACTGCTGTTTTGATACAATCTCTTAAAGAAAAATTTTTGGCATTTTAAAGGGGAAAATCTTATGAATACAAAATGGCTTTTTGGGCTTAGTTTAAGCTCGAAAATTAAGAATTTGGTTTTAGGTCTTCTGTTGCTTATGGTTATGGGAATTGTTCCTATGCCATTTACATTTGTTGGTATGTTGTATGCTACACCGCCACCAACAGCACAAGCACCAATAGGAGTTGGAACAGAGGAAAATCCATATTTGATAGAATCTGTTGGTAACTTATGGTGGATACAAGATGAAGTTAATAACAATAGCAATACTTTTGAAGGGAAATATTTTAGACAAACAGAGGACATTAATTTAACGGATATTGCTTGGATATCTATAGGTAATGATACGAAGCTTTTTAAAGGGAACTATGATGGTAATAAACACATCATATCAAACTTAACAATTGATAACAACGAATCATATTCAGGATTTTTTGGCTACATTGAAAATGCTACAATTCAAAAACTTGGTTTAGTAGATGTGAATATAACAACAAATACAGGAGACTCATTTGCTTTTATAGGAGCTTTTGCAGGTGCTTCAAAAACAAGTAGTTTTAGTAACTGTTATTCGACAGGTGTTATAAATCAATCTGGAGTCAATAGTAATATAGGTGGATTTGTTGGGAGAACAGTTTCAGCCACTACTTTTTCAAATTGCTATTCAATATGTAATATAACATATACAACTAGTGATGGTAAAGGATTATTAGTTGGATTGATGAATATGGGTGAGATTACCAATAGTTTTGGTTCAGGTAATATAAACGGAGTGGCAGGAGCTCTTATAGGAAACAACAATGGTGGCAATATTAGCTATAGTCACTATACAAGTACTTCGGCAATGGCTGCTGGAGGACCACCAGCTGGTGCGAGTTGCACACAGCAAGATGTTAATTTTTTCAAACTTCAAACTAATTATTCAAATACAACTTATTATTCATCTGCGAATTCTTGGGATTTTACAAATATTTGGATTATAGATTCAAATATTAATAATAGTTATCCAAGCTTTATTTCTCCAATTCCTAATTCTGATACATATCTTATGTATAAACACGGTTCAATGTGGAGTGTCAATGATAATGGAAGATACATTGCTACAAATGTAGCAGATATTGGAACCATTCAAGTAGAAGATATTGATAGTAATATAACTAAGCCAAATAGTTCTACTATCAAAGTTTTTAGTAGCTTAAATATAGAAAAAAACAGTGGAGATAATCTATCAAGTGGTGATTATATAAAAGTAATAGCAGAAGATGGAGATACAAATAGAACATACAATATTTTTAGAATAAGACCACAGATTTCAGCAAGTGGTTTTCACACACTAATTCTTAATGAAAATGGTAAAGTTTATAGTTTTGGATATGGTGCTAATGGTAGATTGGGACATGGTAATACAGATGGCAAAAATGTAGCGACACAAATAGCAGTAGCAGGAGAAAATAATATTACTTCTATTGCGACAGGAGATGCTCACTCTTTGCTTCTTGATAAAGATGGTAATGTTTATAGTTTTGGGTTAAATGCTAGTGGTCAATTGGGACTTAGCAATACAACTGACCAAACATTACCAAAACTAATAGCAAATATAACAAATATTGTAGCCATAGCAGGAGGAGAAAATTACTCATTACTATTAGGAAGAGATGGCAAAGTTTATAGCTTTGGAAGTGGAACTAATGGTAGATTAGGGCTTGGAGATACAACTAATAAAAATTCACCAACACAAATCAGTGTCGCTGGAGAAAATAATATCACTGCTATTGTTGCAGGATTTCAACACTCACTTTTATTAGCTAAAGATGGTAAAGTTTATAGCTTTGGTGCTAATGGTATGGGACAATTAGGTCATGGCGATACAACTCAATTAACATCTCCAAAACAAATAGCCGTAGCAAACGAAAATAATATAACAGCTATAACAGCAGGTGGCACACACACTTTAATGCTTGGCAAAGATGGTAAAGTTTATAGTTTTGGCGAAGGTGCAAGTGGAAGATTAGGAATCTCATATCCAATTATAGATACAAATAATAAAAGCTCTCCGACACAAATACTTGCGGCTGGAGAAAATAATATTACTTCTATTATAGCGGGATATGCACACTCACTACTTCTTGATAAAAATAGTAAAGTTTATAGCTTTGGAGATGGTGCATATGGTAAATTAGGTCAAGGAGTTTATGATAATAAAATCGTACCAACACATATTGAAGTTACAAGTGAAAATAATATTACTGCCATCTCAACAGGCTCAAGAGCAGTATCATCATTTATTTTTGGCAAAGATGGAAAGATTTATAGCTTTGGAGCTAATGTTTATGGTCAATTAGGAGTTTGCGACTATGCTGTTAAACTTACCCCAACACAGTTATGCCCATTTGTAGATGCAACAGATACAACCCCACCAACAATATCAACTACTTCAGTTAATAGTGAAGGAACGATAATTACTATAACTTTTGATGAAGATTTAAATAGTTCAAAAACTCTTGATTTATCCAAAATTACAGTTAATGGAGCTACAAATATAACTTCTTGGAATTATGTTTTTAGTGGCACTAAAGATATAAATTTAACAGCTACAAGTGGAAAAATATTGCAAGGAGAAACAATCACACTATCTATTGCAACTGATAGCAATATTAGTGATAGTGCTGGAAATGGCTTAGCAGTTGTGACAAATCAAGCTATTACAAATAATTCAACGATTGTAATTTCAACAGATACACATCTATTCTACAAACATGGAAGTAGCTGGAGTGTAAGTGATAATGGAAGATTTATAGCTACAAATATGCCAAATATTTCAATAATTCAAGTAGAAGATATTGAATCAAATATTAGCAAACCAAATAGTGCAACGATAAAAGTTTATAACTCAAACAATATAGAAAAAACAACTGGTAATCTTGCAAGTGGTGATTATATAAAAGTAATAGCAGAAAATGGGACAACTACAAGAGATTATCTACTTTTTGGGATAAAGCCACAAATAGCAGGAGGCTCTCGGCATACACTACTTCTTACTGAAAATGGAAAAGTTTATAGTTTTGGTGGAGGTAGCTATGGACAATTAGGACATGGCGATTATGAAGATAAAAATGTTCCTACACAAATCGTAGTAGCTGGAGAAAATAATATCACTTCAATTGCTGTTGGTGCTTTCTATTCACTACTTCTTGACAAAGATGGCAAGGTTTATAGCTTTGGGCAAGGAGAATATGGACAATTAGGACATGGTAATAGTGAAGAAAAAAATGCAACTATTAAACAGATAATAGCAGTAGGGGAAAATAATATTACATCTATTGTAGCTGGACAAAACCATACATTACTATTAGGTAGAGATGGTAAAGTTTATAGCTTTGGACAAGGAAATAGTGGGCAATTAGGACATGCTGATTTCACTCAACAAAATTCACCAAAACAGATAGAAGTTGCGAAAGATAATAATATCACTGCTATTGTTGCAGGAGATATTCATTCACTTCTTATCGATAAAGATGGCAAAGTTTATAGTTTTGGAAATGGTGACAATGGTAGATTAGGACATGGCGATACTATTCAAAAAAACTCACCAACTCAAATTATAGCTGTAGGAGAAAATAATATAAGTGCGATTACAGCTGGAGGTTCTCATACTATACTGCTTGGTAAAAATGGGGAAGTTTATAGTTTTGGAAATAATGGCTCTGGTCAATTAGGACTTAACGATACAACTGATAAAAATATACCAACACAAATAGAAGTTGCTAATATCACTTCAATCAAAGCAGGCAACTCCCATTCATTAATAATAGATACAAATGGTAAGGTTTATAGCTTTGGAAGAAGTAGCAATGGTAGATTGGGACTTGGTAATACAGCTGATAAAATTATACCAACACAAATAGAAGTGGCAGGAGAAAATAATATAAGCACCATAGCAACTGGAGCTGAATTCTCATTTATTATTGACAAAGATAAAAAAGTTTATGGTTTTGGAGATAATAGCTACGGTCAATTAGGGCTTTGTGATGCCAATAGTAGAGATGCTCTCACCCAGCTTAATATCGGTAGTTGTGTATTTGTGAATGCTCCAGACACAACTCCACCAATAATTTCAAATGCAAAAAGCTTTAATATCACAATAA
>DZAY01000056.1:6459-7943 GCA_022729735.1 Helicobacter cetorum | reverse complement strand
CTCTAACAACAGGCACTAACTTTAAAGGTCAAATAAACCTACAAGCTGGGCAAAACTTTACCACAAAACAAGGAAATGATGGAACTCCAATAGATTATATAGTCATTACAAGTCTTGGAACAGAGGCGGATGCCACTACTGCTCCTGCAACTATGACACTTCAAGGTATGGCGGCTTCAACTAGTCTTACTGGTAACTATGTACTTGGCACAAATATAGATGCAAGTGCTACTTCTACTTGGGACACCAATGCAGGATTTAAGCCTATAGGTGCTACAGGAAGCTCTTCAACTGGCTTTTCTGGTAATTTCGATGGACTGGGACATACGGTTGATGGACTTTTTATTAATAGACCAACTACACAATATGTTGGACTTTTTGGTCAAGTTCGCGGAACTAGCGATGCTATATCAAATATTGGGCTAACAAATGTAGATATTACCGGAGGTAATCAAACCGGCGGACTTGTAGGGGGTAATTATTCAGGTGGAAACTTGGTAATATCTAATAGCTACACTACAAGCTCGGGAAGCGGAGGGGTAAAAACTACATCAAGTAACACCCAAAAAATCGGAGGTCTTGTAGGCTTACTTCAATATGGTTCGGTGCAAAACAGCTATTCAACTGCCTCGGTAACCGGTAGTGCTACTTCGACTAGTATCGGTGGGTTAGTTGGTTATAACATAAGTGCAACTATTTCAAACTCATATGCCTCAGGAGCAGTGAGCGGAAAGTCTAACATCGGCGGTTTTGTTGGCTATAATGCTACCAATGGTGTAATATCAAACTCTTACTCCACAGGAGCTGTAACAGGTGAAAGTGATGGAACCAGTGTAGGCGGTTTTGCTGGTGTTAGTACTAATAGCACTGCAACAATATCAAACTCTTACTCCACAGGAGCTGTAAGTGGAGGGTCTTTCATCGGCGGATTTATAGGGCAAAATTTAGCCACAATAACCAACTCCTTATGGGACACTCAAACTAGCGGACAAGCTACAGGCATTGGCATAGACACAGGCACCGCCACAACCCTAACTGGCAAAACCACCGCCCAGATGCAAACCCTCTCCACATACACAAGCACAACACCACCTTGGAATATGACACAAGATACTAGTCTTGGCTTTATATATCCAAAACTAATAAACGGTGCTTGGATAATTGGAGCAACTCCAAACTCTGCTCCAACAGATATAAACCTAACAAGCTATTCAATTGAAGAAAATAGTGTTATTGGAACAGTTGTTGGAGAGTTTAATGCAACAGATTTAGATACTAATGACATTCACACTTTTAGCTTTTGTGGAACTGATAATAACTTTACAATTAGTGGAAACCAACTAAAAACAGCAATAGAGTTGGATTATGAGACAAAAAATAGTTATGTAACATGTATTAAAGTAAATGATGGAACGGTGGATTTTGAAGAGAATATAACAATCACTGTAACAGATGTTAGTGAGAGTTCAAGCTCTTCAAGTTTT
>DZAY01000056.1:5419-6359 GCA_022729735.1 Helicobacter cetorum | reverse complement strand
GGAAGCTCTTCAAGTTTTGGAAGCTCTTCAAGTTTTGGAAGCTCTTCAAGTTTTGGAAGCTCTTCAAGTTTTGAAAGCTTTTCAGGTTTTGAAAGCTCTCCAAGTTTTGAAAGCTCTTCAAGTTCATCAAGTAGCTCATCTATTCCTTCACCATCTCAATTTACATTTACAGATAAAATAGACCAAGAGCTAAATACGACAGTTATTAGTAATTATCTGTTTATTAGTGGTAGAGAATTAACATATCCAATCTCAATCACTGGAACTAATTGTGAGTATAGTATTAATGGAACTTCAAACTTTACAAATAGTAGTGGAAATGTTGAGAGTGATAGTGCCGTTTATGTTAGAACTATAACTAGTAATGAGTATAATAAATCAGTAGATTGCAATTTAACCGTTGGTGGTAGAAGTGATACATTTACAGTTACTACAAAAACTCCACTTCAGTTTTCATTTGTAGATAAAATAGACCAAGAGTTAAATACAACAGTTATTAGCGACTATCTAACTCCAGATTTAAAATTTTCAGATACAAATATCTCAATATCTGGCGAAGGTTGCACATATGCGATTTATGCCCTAATATCATATTCTGGTTTAACTTTTAGAGGAATATCCACTCCAAGCAGTGATGGTTTAACATTTGGAGATAGTAATAGAACACTTAATATTGGTGATTCAATATTTGTAAAAACAACAACAGCAAATGAGTATAACAGCACAGTTGATTGTAATGTAACAATAGGTGATGGTAGTGATATATTTAGTGCAACTACAAAAAATTCTTCATCAAGTGAAAATTTTTCATCAAGTGAAAATTCTTCATCAAGTGAAAGTTCTTCATCAAGTGAAAGCTCTTCTTCAAGTGAAAGCTCTTCTTCAAGTGAAAGCTCTTCATCAAGTGAAAGCTCTTCTTCAAGTGAAAGCTCTTCTTCAA
>DZAY01000056.1:0-5319 GCA_022729735.1 Helicobacter cetorum | reverse complement strand
GTAGTTCAAGTAGTTCAAGTAGTTCAAGTAGTTCAAGTAGTTCAAGTAGTTCAAGTAGTTCAAGCTCATCAAGCTCAATAATTTCAAGCTCTTCAAGTAGTGTTTATGTAGCTTATGATTACACTCCAATTTATATTGAGCCGATAGCACCAACAGTAGTAATACCAGCAGAACCAGAAAAAAATAAATTTACAAATCTTGATATAGTTGATACAGCAGAAGGAGCAGAGGGCGAAGTTGTAACGATGGACAATGTTGCGACAGGAACTAAATTAGGCAGTGTAGAAAATAAGCCAATTGATAATAAAAGTATCTCTTTGCAAGTTGAGTATAACAACGAAAATGGAGAAAAAGTAAAATCAGAAGCAATCAGTTCAGAGTTAGAAAATATTACTATCAAAACTTCCAAAGATGAGTTTAATGAAGCTTATGTTGATATTACAGCAACCACTCCAGATAATCTCACAACGACAACAGTTAATACTCTTATCAAGGATAATGGAACAATGCTAAATCAAATAGTAATTACAGGTATAAATGGTAAAGAAGTAAAAGCTACTATTGGCTCACTTTTAGTTGGTGCTAATCTTGATATTAAGCAAGATGGAAGTGTGGAGCTATCATTAAATGATGTAAAAAGTGTGATTCATCCAGATGGAAGAGTATCTCACACAGTTGTAAAAGATGGCAAAATTACTGAAGCGAGTTCTAATATTCCAGATTCAACAGTTGTAATTTTGGAAAATGGGACAGTGCAAACTAAAGGAGTTATCGAAGATGATAATAAAAAAATTGAAATTGTAGTCGATGGAACTGTAGATGGAAAAGCATTACATATTTTAAAAGTTATTGATAAAGCAACGGGTGACGAGAAAATTTCAAAAGCCTATTCAGAATTATCAGGTGCTACAACATCAATGAATGAAGATGGAACTGTTGTAACAAGCTATGAAAACTCAAGAGCAGAAACTGATAGAAACGGATTTATGACACATGTTGTAGAAATTAATGGAGTTGAATCTCTTACTACAATGCAAATCGCAGGAGCTGAAACAAGAATTAGCGAAAATAGAGTTACAACAACTGCTGAAATGGAAGATAATGGTAATAAATTGATTGTAGTTGTTGAGACTGATGAGAACGTAGAAAATATTAGCTACTTTAAAAGAGTTGATGAAAATGGAGCTGAACTCAATAAACAAGATACAACTAAAACAAAAATTAGCAAAGGTGCTAAATATGATGTAACTTTGGTAAATGGAAAACCGACGATTAACATTAAAACAAAAATGACAATAGATGAAATAGAATTTTAAGGAGAAAAAATGAGAAATTTACTGATTGCTTTGCCATTAATTGGGAGTCTGTTTATAGGTTGTGGTGGAGGAAGTGGAGGAGATGTTAAATCTTCTTCCTCAAGCTCTTCAAGTGTTGCGAGTAGTGTTGTTTCAGAGATTAGAGAAAATCTAAAGATTGGTGAAGCTATTACTGTAAATAGTGGAGATAAGTTATACAAAGTCGCAGATGATAGTGAAATTAGTATAACTCATGATTTAGATAATGATGTTAGAACTGTTACACTTCTAAATGGAGAAGTATATATAGTGAGAGCCAATTAAGGCTCTAAACTTGCTTTGCTCTCTAAAATAACATAAAAGCTCACTTAAAAATTCTTCTAAAATATCAAAATTAGCTTTTTGTCTTAAAATTAGCTTCATCGCCCAATCAAAACTTACTAATTGTCGCTTTTTCATTTAAAATCCTTTTTTATTATCTTGTTTTCAAAACTTTTTCTCTGATTTTTGTTGTAGATATTCCATTAGTTGGTGGAATATATTCTACTCTTATATTTAAAACTTTTGATAGTTTTTCCCACTTTTAACTTCCCCTCCACTCTGCTCCACAAAAAATTATATCAATATCTAAAGAGTCTATCCACTCTGCAACCTTTATAGTATCTGATATTGGATGAGCAACGATTAGTACCTCATCTACATATTTAATAGAGCTAATAATTTCTAATCTCTCTACTTCTGGAATTATGGTGGAATAACCTTTTGAATTTAAGGCAAAAGAGTCTGGTGCTACTCCTACTATTAGATATTCACACATAGATTTTGATTTTTTTATATATCTTAAATGTCCTATATGAAATAGGTCAAAATAGCCTAAAGCTAACCCTTTTATCATAATAACTCCTTAAATATAGTTTGTAATTTTTTATAATCTACTAAATCATTATTTTTTTCACATACTGTTAATGCACTGATACTATTTATTGGAAATTTGGTATTTAGAAACTCATTATTTTCTACTACAATAATAATCATATCTATCTCTTTATCAAGAAATAGACTAATAAGACGAGAGTAGAGAGAGTTGCCATTTAGTATATATTCTGTTTGCATATTGGATATTGTGTGATTATGAGTAGTTAAATAACATTTAATATTTTGCAAACAGAGTTCTTTATGTCTATTTTTTGCTAAATCATAACCACCTATAAAAACCTCTATAGGAACGATACCAATATTATCTATAAATTTTGGTATAGCTTTAAGTGATGGCTTGCTACCTCCTAAAAGTGGAGAAAAATTAATCTCATTTATAATAGCACCATTTTTATACCAAGCCTTAGATATATCTTCTGTTATTATATCCACACCAACCACATCAAGCTCAAATAGTTTTGCCACTTTGATTGCTAATGCTCTATTATCGCTATGTATTAAATCTGTTACATCAATAGTTGTCTCACCCCAAGCTGTAGTTTCTATTGGTCTAAGCGGTATTACTTCTCCACTATTTGGAACATTTTTTAAAGTATAGCCATATTTTGCAATGCAACTCTGTGCAAGCTCATCATTAGGATATTTTACATTTCTAAGCCAAATTGGTTTTAACTCTTCTGCTAAATTTGCTTTTACTATTAAATCTGAAATTGTAGAAAATCCATCTCCATAAATAGATATAGGGTCTCGTCTAACACCATACAAAAGCTCTCCATGAGCTACTAAAAGCCTATGACAAACACCTGCTACTTGTTTTTCTATTAATAGCTGTTTTGATATCTGATATGCTCTATTAAATGCTAACTCTAACTCTGCAAAGTTATAAATATCAGTATAAACTCCCTCCCCTCTATCTAAATCAACTGGTTTTACAACTAATGGATAACCTAAACTATCTGCAATATTTTTTAAATTATCTTTATTATCGATTAAATAGTGAGTTGGTGCTGGAAGTCCTGCTAATCTTATAATATTAGCAGTTAAAAATTTATTTTGCGATAAATTAGAACCAATTGCACTATCTCTATCTGTTGTGCTTTTTTGTAGTTTTTTTGATTTAGAACATAGTCCAACATGATAGACACCTCCACCTAAATGAAAAAATGGTATATTTTTTTTATACACTTCATAAAGTATTGGTATAGTTGATTTTCCATGTGGAACCATTTTTGATAAATTTATAACAGCTTTATCTATTATTGTGTTATGTAGTAGTTTAATATTTTTTTCAGTTAAACTATTTTGAGACATAATTAGCACACTATCAAATGCGGTGTTGATAGCTCCAAAATAGCACTGTTCATTTATATTATCTATAAAAGCTAACTCTATAACTGCTTTATAAGAGCTATTTCTCTCATGAATAATCTCTTTTACAAATCCACTATAAAATGTTGGAATATTAATCGCTTGTAGTAATCTATTTGTAAAAACTAAACCGTAATTTGCTATTGCTTCAACTTCACTTTTATAATCTTTTAGATTTATATAAAAGATTTGATTTAACCACTCTTTAGCTAAAGATATATCATAACTATTCGGTAGAGTAAAATTTACAAAAAATGTTTTTGTTGGCTGTTTTATAATCTCTAAACTTTGAATTTTATCTTTTAAATCGATATAAAACCGATTTTTGCTTTTATTAAAAATATGCAAACATAAATTTTTAGCTTTTTTAAAGTTTTTAGTTAATATTGATGAGTAGATTTTGTCCAATCCAAATATCTCAACTAAAGGTGAAAAATCTATAATATTTGGGGCATTTATAATTGTATCAAAATCGCTATTTTTTATCTCCCAATCTCCGTAAAGCCTACTTAAATAATCACTCTTATTTGCAATTTCTAAAAATTCTCCACACCAAACTAATTCTAACTCTCTATCTTCATAAAAAGTTATACGATTATCTTCAAAATTTACTCCATCCATCCATAAACCTGTAATATATCCATTATCCACCTTTTTATAACAGCAGATATCAATAACAGTTTGACTCTCTTTGTGAATAAAAGCTCTTGGATTTATTAATCCATATGATTTCAGATACTCTTTATAACCATTTTGGCTAAGGATTTTAATCGTATCTTCTAAATCTTCAATAAATATTCCAATATCTATATCTTTATCATTTTCTAAAAGCTTTCCATCTCTATGTAAGCCAAGTAGTGTTCCAGAACATGCAAAAGCTTTTATACTATTTTTATTTAAAAGAGTTAATGTTTCATAAAGAGTTGATATATTAATTTTATTAACCTTTGGTAGATTTTTTATCTCTATTGGATTTAATAATAGCTTATCAATTGCAAATTTATGATACTCAATTGAGTTTAAAAGCTCTCTATTTTGCATATAAGCAGTTGCCAATTTATTATAAATAATTGGACTGTTTGGAGCTAAATTTATAACATCTTTTAGTAAATTTATAGATTTTTGTGGTTCTAAAAATAGATAACAATCGCTTAATAAGATAGCTGTTTGAATGTTTTTATTATCTATTTTGTATGATATTTGTAAATAGTTAATTGCTTCTTCAAAATTTTCTAACTTTAATAGAGCTTTCCCCAACTCATTTAATCCATCTACATTTAAATCTTTATTTAATAGTAGCTCTTTTGTCTCTTCATAATACCCATTTTGATTAAGTGCTTTTGCTAAATTTAAATATCCTTCATAATCTTCTGGAAATAGAGTTACAGTTTGTCTCATAATATCCAAAGCTTCTAAAACTCTATTTTGACCATTTAGTGCAATACCCAAAGCTTTATAAAAAAGTGAAAAATCTCCACACTCTCTAATTGCATTTTTTGAAATTTTTTCTAATAAAATATAATCTTTATTGCTGAAAGCTTCCACTATTAATTTTTCAAAATATTGCATAATTTTCCTTGATAAAATCTATCTATTATTCTAACAAAAAATAAAATTTTTTTAGATATAATATTTAAATAATACTTTAATAATAAAGGCAAAATGTGTATAATAGATTTAAAAATATTTCAATAGTTACAGCTACACTCTTAGCTCAAAG
>DZAY01000055.1:5949-8326 GCA_022729735.1 Helicobacter cetorum | reverse complement strand
TTTTGTTTCAATACATCTCATGTATAGGTTAAAAACAACTCACGTTAGTACTTTAAGAAGCAAAATTGTGTTTCAATACATCTCATGTATAGGTTAAAATTGAGTTCTCTTGGAACTCAATTGACAAGGCATTACTGTTTCAATACATCTCATGTATAGGTTAAAAACAGCCTTGCAGTTAAGAGAGCAAGGCAAAAGTTTGTTTCAATACATCTCATGTATAGGTTAAAACTTTATATAGAAAGCTCCACGGTGTTGTTGTTGTTGGTTTCAATACATCTCATGTATAGGTTAAAAATGCTCTCTTAAGTCATTTTTAGCATTAAGATAATTCGGTTTCAATACATCTCATGTATAGGTTAAAAAAAGAATTTAAAGAAAGATTATCAAAAATCGAAATAAAGTTTCAATACATCTCATGTATAGGTTAAAACCATAAAAATAGTTTAAATAAATTAAGGAATTAAAAGTTTCAATACATCTCATGTATAGGTTAAAAAAACAGTTTGAGTACTAAAACACTTAATAAAATAATGTTTCAATACATCTCATGTATAGGTTAAAACCACATGCCCGTATTTTTTGGGCTTTGTATTGATGTTTCAATACATCTCATGTATAGGTTAAAAATATTAATCATTATATTTTTTAAGCAATATTTACCATAGTTTCAATACATCTCATGTATAGGTTAAAAAATTAACTAGAACCGTTTTAAGACGACAGAAATTTGGTTTCAATACATCTCATGTATAGGTTAAAATGTTGAGAGTGTTGAAGATTTGGTTTTTTCTAAATTGTTTCAATACATCTCATGTATAGGTTAAAATTTTACGAGTGCCAACAAAGAGAATGCTGTTATCTTGTTTCAATACATCTCATGTATAGGTTAAAAAGGTTAAACCTCAAAAAACAAAAAGGAAACAAAAGTTTCAATACATCTCATGTATAGGTTAAAAAGGTTATTTAGTTGATGTTAGATGTTATGCACCCCTGTTTCAATACATCTCATGTATAGGTTAAAATTCAAATTCAACTCCAACTCGCCACCCTTTAGCAGTTTCAATACATCTCATGTATAGGTTAAAATGGAATAGATACAACTCAAACTAGTTATAAAGCCGTGTTTCAATACATCTCATGTATAGGTTAAAATTAAAGCTAGATTTACACAGTTTGCAAATTTAGAGTTTCAATACATCTCATGTATAGGTTAAAATTTAAAAGTTCAAGAATTTCAAGATTATTTTTTTGTTTCAATACATCTCATGTATAGGTTAAAATTTTTACTAAACTTATCTTTGTTTTTTTCAAACCGTGTTTCAATACATCTCATGTATAGGTTAAAAAATCCCTTATTTTTTGGTTTTATTATAGCTAATTAAGTTTCAATACATCTCATGTATAGGTTAAAATTATCTCAATTTTTTGTAATCTATCTCTAAATTCTTGTTTCAATACATCTCATGTATAGGTTAAAAAGGTTATTTAGTTGATGTTAGATGTTATGCACCCCTGTTTCAATACATCTCATGTATAGGTTAAAATTCAAATTCAACTCCAACTCGCCACCCTTTAGCAGTTTCAATACATCTCATGTATAGGTTAAAATGGAATAGATACAACTCAAACTAGTTATAAAGCCGTGTTTCAATACATCTCATGTATAGGTTAAAATTAAAGCTAGATTTACACAGTTTGCAAATTTAGAGTTTCAATACATCTCATGTATAGGTTAAAATTTAAAAGTTCAAGAATTTCAAGATTATTTTTTTGTTTCAATACATCTCATGTATAGGTTAAAATTTTTACTAAACTTATCTTTGTTTTTTTCAAACCGTGTTTCAATACATCTCATGTATAGGTTAAAAAATCCCTTATTTTTTGGTTTTATTATAGCTAATTAAGTTTCAATACATCTCATGTATAGGTTAAAATTATCTCAATTTTTTGTAATCTATCTCTAAATTCTTGTTTCAATACATCTCATGTATAGGTTAAAATTTTTTAAAAAAATTTTTGAGAACTTTTATAATATTGTTTCAATACATCTCATGTATAGGTTAAAAAAAATCAAAAGAGTTAAAAAAAAAAGTAAATGAATTGTTTCAATACATCTCATGTATAGGTTAAAAAAACACAAATCAAAGCACTTAAGAAGGGTGCAACAAGTTTCAATACATCTCATGTATAGGTTAAAAATATTAAATGTTTCATGTTTACACAGAAGGTTTTCAGTTTCAATACATCTCATGTATAGGTTAAAACCAAGCCTGAAAGTTAAAACCATAATTGCTAAAAACGTTTCAATACATCTCATGTATAGGTTAAAAACAATTGCTTAGATAGAACGGGTACTTACAGAGGGTTTCAATAC
>DZAY01000055.1:0-5849 GCA_022729735.1 Helicobacter cetorum | reverse complement strand
ATCTCATGTATAGGTTAAAAAGAAATGACTTTTAATAAAGCATTAGCAAGAGTTACGTTTCAATACATCTCATGTATAGGTTAAAACTGGAGACGGTCTCTAAAATACATAAAAATTATCAGGTTTCAATACATCTCATGTATAGGTTAAAATGGGAAAAATTACTAATTGGAACTCCTAAGACTATGTTTCAATACATCTCATGTATAGGTTAAAATTTCAATTTCTTTAATTCCCTCCTCTATATTTTTTTGTTTCAATACATCTCATGTATAGGTTAAAAAAAAGTAAAGCTAAAGAGATTGAAACAACTTTTACAGTTTCAATACATCTCATGTATAGGTTAAAAATGGAGGGTGGCTTACATTATTTGTTTTATACAAGGTTTCAATACATCTCATGTATAGGTTAAAATAATGCAATAGTTGGAATTTTAACTTACTATTTAGCGTTTCAATACATCTCATGTATAGGTTAAAATTTAAATTTATATGTTAAATCAATTAAAGAGATTAAAAGTTTCAATACATCTCATGTATAGGTTAAAATGCTAAAAATTTTGATGAAATCAATATTTTAAAAACGTTTCAATACATCTCATGTATAGGTTAAAATTCCTACATTTTTATTTTATTTCTTAAAAACTCTATGTTTCAATACATCTCATGTATAGGTTAAAACCACTAGCTTGTGCAATACCCTGCGAAAATACAGTTGTTTCAATACATCTCATGTATAGGTTAAAAGTATTTAAGTTTCATTTTTGTTGCTTTTATAAGAGTTTCAATACATCTCATGTATAGGTTAAAATTTTCACAAAGCTCAACCACGGCTTTTAAATCCAAAGTTTCAATACATCTCATGTATAGGTTAAAAATATTTAACAAAAAATCTACAACCTCCTTTTTTTCTGTTTCAATACATCTCATGTATAGGTTAAAACTCTTACCTCTTTATTTTTTTGATATATTTTTTTGCTGTTTCAATACATCTCATGTATAGGTTAAAAAATTTATAAATAATAATTTTAAATCAATCAATCAATCGTAAGTTTCAATACATCTCATGTATAGGTTAAAAGTAAAACTAAGAGAAATTTTTATAAAACTTGCAATTTGTTTCAATACATCTCATGTATAGGTTAAAAGTTAACAAGATTGGAGAAAATATAGTTAAAATTGCGATGTTTCAATACATCTCATGTATAGGTTAAAAAGTTGTTGGGATTGTGGCTTATGCAGAGCTTATAAGGTTTCAATACATCTCATGTATAGGTTAAAATGAAAGCTATAAACAAAACATAAAAAGGATAGAAATGTTTCAATACATCTCATGTATAGGTTAAAATAAAATAGTATTGGGGGATTGGCAGTATTGCCAATGTTTCAATACATCTCATGTATAGGTTAAAATAAAAACAAAGCTGAAAGTGATAAGGTTGAAAAAACGTTTCAATACATCTCATGTATAGGTTAAAAAAATAAAAGGAGAAAAGATGACAAGAAGAATAGAGAGTTTCAATACATCTCATGTATAGGTTAAAATTTAAATTGATAGTGTTCTCTTTTTACTCGTAAAATGTTTCAATACATCTCATGTATAGGTTAAAAAAACTAAGTTATTAAACTATTTGGAGAAGTAAACAAGTTTCAATACATCTCATGTATAGGTTAAAAAACGAAAATTATGACAAATTGGGAGCTGAAAACTTGTTTCAATACATCTCATGTATAGGTTAAAATCTATAAAATCTTACTGACTGTTCTCCAAAAAATTCGTTTCAATACATCTCATGTATAGGTTAAAATACTACAAAATTTTTGATGCAAACTACTTTTTTGTTGTTTCAATACATCTCATGTATAGGTTAAAATACGAATATCTATTGTTGTATATGGAGTAAACAATTGTTTCAATACATCTCATGTATAGGTTAAAAAAATTTAGAGTCCTTACTTAGCTCTCTACTTACCATGTTTCAATACATCTCATGTATAGGTTAAAACTTGTAATGTCTCAACTAGTAAATTGCAAACTATCTAGTTTCAATACATCTCATGTATAGGTTAAAATAAAAGTTCCACTATTTTGCTTCTCAAAGTGCCTATGGTTTCAATACATCTCATGTATAGGTTAAAATTTATGCACATTTATAGAGTTAAAAACTCTCACTAGTTTCAATACATCTCATGTATAGGTTAAAATTAAGCTTAGGTTATTAATCATATCGCTTCTTAGTTTCAATACATCTCATGTATAGGTTAAAAGTAATTATTTAAATATAAGCCATCTTTAGTTTTGGTGTTTCAATACATCTCATGTATAGGTTAAAAACATTTAAGTGGACATCTCGTCTTAATAAAGTTGTTTCAATACATCTCATGTATAGGTTAAAAGTATTTGAATTTCAATTAATCCCTTTTATTAAATATGTTTCAATACATCTCATGTATAGGTTAAAAATTTATAATTACACTTCCGATAATCAATTTTTCAAGGTTTCAATACATCTCATGTATAGGTTAAAAAAAAAATCTAAATAAGCACTACTGTCAAAAACTGTTTCAATACATCTCATGTATAGGTTAAAAAGAAATGACTTTTAATAAAGCATTAGCAAGAGTTATGTTTCAATACATCTCATGTATAGGTTAAAAAGAATTAAATAGCATTATATTACAAATAGAGAAAGATAAGTTTCAATACATCTCATGTATAGGTTAAAATGAGTTTAACACTCTAGCAAACCCACCGAGATGGGCTGTTTCAATACATCTCATGTATAGGTTAAAATGCACCGACAATTAAAATAGCACGATTATCAGAAGTTTCAATACATCTCATGTATAGGTTAAAAACAGGATTAGGGGCAGTTAAACGATTTTATAATAGGTTTCAATACATCTCATGTATAGGTTAAAATTAGAAATTGGGAAAAAGAGATAAAAGAAGCTTTCCCGTTTCAATACATCTCATGTATAGGTTAAAATCTATTGTTAGGCTGGAGCTTGGAGCATAGCCGATTGTTTCAATACATCTCATGTATAGGTTAAAAGGATGATAATATTTTTGATGAGTATGGAATAAAAACGTTTCAATACATCTCATGTATAGGTTAAAATACAACTTCAGCCCCATCTTTTCCAAGTGGAAAAGGTTTCAATACATCTCATGTATAGGTTAAAAATAGTGATGAAAATATTAATAGTCAAAATACTGGGTTTCAATACATCTCATGTATAGGTTAAAATTAATAGCTGTTAAATCAAAATCAGGGTAGTTTTTGTTTCAATACATCTCATGTATAGGTTAAAAAAGCAACCCAAAAATAATTTTAGCTTTTGATGGAGAGTTTCAATACATCTCATGTATAGGTTAAAACTTGGTTTATCGTTTCTTTGGTCTTCTTTTGCAACTGTTTCAATACATCTCATGTATAGGTTAAAATTAAAAAATCTAAATAAATCTTTTAAAGATTATTGTTTCAATACATCTCATGTATAGGTTAAAAAGGATAGATATGCAAGTTCTTAATTTATTTAAAAATGTTTCAATACATCTCATGTATAGGTTAAAACAACCACCTATGTTATTTTCATTATCATATGCACCTGTTTCAATACATCTCATGTATAGGTTAAAATGGTGGCATTTTAGGGGGTAATGAAGTTGTAAAAGGGTTTCAATACATCTCATGTATAGGTTAAAATTATAACTCCAGATTATGCACACGAAATTAAAGGGAGTTTCAATACATCTCATGTATAGGTTAAAACTGGTACCCCTTTTGATAATAGAGAATTTGAAACGTTTCAATACATCTCATGTATAGGTTAAAATTTAATTTTGGTTGAAGTTTTGGTTGAAGTTTTGGTGTTTCAATACATCTCATGTATAGGTTAAAAAAAGAGTTGGCATTAAAATTAGACAATTTAAAAAAGTTTCAATACATCTCATGTATAGGTTAAAAAGGAATTAATATCGATAGATTTATAATTGTAAGTGTGTTTCAATACATCTCATGTATAGGTTAAAATCTTTATCTTTCTTGTCTTTTTGGCAGCCTTTATTGGTTTCAATACATCTCATGTATAGGTTAAAAAGATGTTTCTTTGCTACAAGTATCATCTTTTTTATAGTTTCAATACATCTCATGTATAGGTTAAAATGAAGATGAAAAAAAGAGTTTTTTTAGTTCTCTTGGGTTTCAATACATCTCATGTATAGGTTAAAACCTTTTTCAAAAGAAATAAATAATTCAGGATGTTTAGTTTCAATACATCTCATGTATAGGTTAAAATAACACTCTAATTTAAAATTCTCATCTTTTAAATAGTTTCAATACATCTCATGTATAGGTTAAAATTAAAATGTAAAATCTGTTGTCACATCTGAACTAGTTTCAATACATCTCATGTATAGGTTAAAAAAATTATAATGCAAGTGTAGATAATACAGTTTTAGGTTTCAATACATCTCATGTATAGGTTAAAACTAATTAAACCAAATAAGCCAATCATAGATATTCCAAGTTTCAATACATCTCATGTATAGGTTAAAATGCAGTTGAATCTCCAAAAAATCTTAAAATAACAAGGTTTCAATACATCTCATGTATAGGTTAAAACTTGAAAAACTATTAAAAGCAAAAGAAATAATGGCGTTTCAATACATCTCATGTATAGGTTAAAAATAAAGCTAAAGTGTCAATATACCAAGCCGATTGTAAAGTTTCAATACATCTCATGTATAGGTTAAAATTGGGTTGTTGTGATTATTTCTATATCTTCATCATAAGGTTTCAATACATCTCATGTATAGGTTAAAATGCAGTTGTTTACTTAATGCAAGGAAAGGATTTTAATGTTTCAATACATCTCATGTATAGGTTAAAAAATACAAGAGAGAGGAGAAGAAATGAGCATACAATTGTTTCAATACATCTCATGTATAGGTTAAAATTGGTGGCATTTTAGGGGGTAATGAAGTTGTAAAAGGGTTTCAATACATCTCATGTATAGGTTAAAAATGAAAAACATTTATCTATTACTAAGACAAAATAAAAGTTTCAATACATCTCATGTATAGGTTAAAATACGGTTATTTTACTGGTAGCTCCACCAACTGCGAAGTTTCAATACATCTCATGTATAGGTTAAAAGTTATTAAACAAAGATTAATTATTATATTTTTTAAGGTTTCAATACATCTCATGTATAGGTTAAAACTTTTTAAAATCTTTTGAAAATTTCGGAGATACTTTGTTTCAATACATCTCATGTATAGGTTAAAATCATCGCCGATTGACCAATATTTTCTATGCTGTATCGTTTCAATACATCTCATGTATAGGTTAAAATTTTTCTAATTCATAATTGTCAAAAAATTTCTCTTTTGTTTCAATACATCTCATGTATAGGTTAAAACATATTTAAAACTGCAAAAGATATAGATTTATTCATAGTTTCAATACATCTCATGTATAGGTTAAAATTTAAGTTTGGATTTAGATTTTTAGATTAGATAATGTTTCAATACATCTCATGTATAGGTTAAAATGTAGTTAGCAATGTAGTTTTATTTGTAAATGGAGTGTTTCAATACATCTCATGTATAGGTTAAAATAATGTTTGGATAAATGCAATAACAAAAGCACAAGCGTTTCAATACATCTCATGTATAGGTTAAAAAAACCAAACTGCTTTTGGTGATGGAAGTCCTTTAGGGTTTCAATACATCTCATGTATAGGTTAAAACTACAATAACTAATCATAAAAAAAAAGGATTACTAAGTTTCAATACATCTCATGTATAGGTTAAAACCGATGGGAGCGATTATTCTTTTAAAA
>DZAY01000054.1 GCA_022729735.1 Helicobacter cetorum | reverse complement strand
GATAAATTTTGACCGTAAAGTTGGGGCAAAAAATGAGTTTTGAAAGAAGTCTATTTAACATTTCAGCATATTTTTCAAAAAGTGTAACAATTTTATCAACTGCTTCAGGTGTAATGTTATTTTCATAATAGTTGTCAATTAATAATTTAATATCCTCTTCTAAATCTCGCATTTCATCTAAATCTTCTCTCATCTCATTTTCAAATTTAAAAAATTGTATATTTTCTAAAAACTCTTTTGCTGAAATTTTATTTCTAGTTAAAAGAGGTTTTTGATTTTCTATTTTGGGCTTTATTATTTTAATTTCACTATTTTCAATTTCATATAAAACATCTAATTTAAATTTTCTTTTAGAGATAACTTCATCTAACTCATCTTCTAATTTATCTTTTAACTTTTTGTATAAATATCTAAATTTTAAATTTGATTTAGTTAATTCAATATTTTTTAAATTTAACTCTTTTATTTTTTTATTATCTTCCTCTTTTTCAAAAACATTTTTACAATTTACATATAAAATATGTATAAGTTTGTCCATCAATATAGGTTTAAATAAAAATCCATTTGCACTTGCATTTAAGAGTTGATTATAGTAGAAACTATCGTTATAAGCCGACATAAAAATAACTTTTTGTTCTAAATCATTTTTTCTAATCTCTTTTAAAAATTCTATTCCATCAACTTTTGGCATTTTAATATCACTCAAAATAATATGATATTTACCTTTTTCGTATTTTTGCAATGCTTCTTTTCCATCTGAAGCAATTTCAACATTTTTAAATAAGTGGCTTAGTTTTTTTTTGAGTAGTAATTGCACATCTTCAGCATCATCTACTATCAATAAATTTTGACTTGTAGAGAAAATCTTTAAATCTTCAACCCCAATATTTAGCATTTATACCCCTACCCTTTATAACTATTTATTAAAAATTATAATTTTAAATTTGCTATTACTTTCAACTGTTTCATCTTGTATTAATCAAATATAAAGATTAGTAGTTAATTTTAAATCTGCTAAAATTGGGGATTTATACTATGTTACTTTAATCTATTTAATTTCACGGTCGTCAGTTTTACTAATTCATAAAATTTTCTATATCTCAAGTGAGAAAGCTAAAGTATTATCATACTTTTTTTATTTGCCAGAAGTTTATCAAACACAGAAATGAGAAAAAACATTATAGCAACAAGTTAAAAAAAAGCCATATCTTAACACTAGTCAATATTTAATACTAAATAATTAGTTAAAATTTCCTAAAAAAAATTTACTTAATTTATATTAATTAACAAAACTAATATGTTTGAAAAAGAAAATTATAAAACAATTTTGTTTTATTGTCAAGAGTAATTATCAATAAAAAAACATCTTATACTTAAAAGGTTTTGAATGGGTTTTGGAGAAAGACTATCTAAATTAAGAAAAGAGTTAAATTTAACTCAAGAGAAACTTGCTGAACAAATTGGAGTAAAGTATCAAGTAATAAGCAGGTATGAGAGAAATGAAATAAGACCATCTTATGAATTTATAAAAAAAATAATGATGCTGTTTCCTGAAAAAATACATTGGTTAATATTAGGAGATGAACTAAGCAATAATGTTTTAAATATTATAGATAGTGATAAAAATTTAATAATAAATTTGAATAACTACAATAACGAAAAAGAGATAGAGATTATAATAAAACTTTTGGAGTATGCACCAAGACAGTATTTGGACAAAATAAAAAGTGATTTAGAAAAGTTAAAGGCTATTGTAGATAATTATAGCAAGGAATGAACTATTAAAATAATAACATAAAATAAACTTCACATTTTCTATCGCTTTACTTCTATGTGATAGTTTAACTTTGACCATCTTCTATTATTTCAAATGGTTCAATTAATTCACTAAAAGCCATTACTTCAGAATTACTTTTAAACTTTTTGATAAACTGTTGATTTTACCATTTTATATTTATCAGTTATGCTAAAAAGAGTTTCAGAATGTCCCGTAATTAATAAACCATCACTTTTTAAAAGTTTAGCCATATTTTCCACAATTTCCTTCTTTTTTGAATTATCAAAATATATTAAAACATTTCTCAAAAATATAAGGTCAAAAAGCCCGATATTTGGTAAAGTAGAATTTAAATTTATTTGCATAAAAGTAATATTCTCTTTAAGTTGTTCTTTGATTTTAAAAAAATCTTCATATTTATTCTCACCTTTGAGACAATATTTTCTTAAAAAATTATGTGGAATATTCTTAGATGTTTCTAATGGATAAATCCCATCTCTTGCATATTCTAAAACTTCAGAATTAATATCTGAAGCTAGTATTTCCCATTTTACATTTAAATGTTCTTTTAAAATCATCGCTATACTATAAGGTTCAGCACCTCTTGAACAAGCGGCACTCCAAATTCTAAAAGGTTCATTTTTATTTGTTTTTAAGATATTTGTTAAAAACTCAAAATGAGACTTTTCTCTAAAGAAACTTGTCTCATTCGTTGTTATTAAATTTACCATTATCTGAAATTCTTCTTTATTTTGTAAAACCAAATTATAATACTGAAGATAATTATCTAGTGCATAAAAATTAATTCTCTTTGAAAGTCTAGTGATTAATAGAGATTTTTTCTTATCACTCAAAGAGATACCAATTTCATCATAAATCAATTTTTGAAATTTAGAAAAATCATTGTCTCTTAAATTAATCATCAATGTTTTCTTTACTAAAATGCTTTAAAATGCTCATCACTACCATTTACTTTTTTTGGCGAAACTAACTTTTTAGGTGCTTCTTTTTTTATGGGAGTTTTTTTCGCCTCTTGTTTGATATGAGTTGCCCCGCTTATTTTAAAAAACGAAACTAAATCAGCCAAATTATCAGCTTGATTAGTCATCTCAACACTTGCCGCTGCTAACTCTTCGCTTGAACTTGCATTTTGCTGTGTTACGCTATCAAGTTGTATCATTGCTGTATTTATCTGTCCAACACCTTCGCTTTGTTCCGAACTTGCATCTGTTATTTCGCCTATTAAATCTGAAGTTTTTTTGATTTGTGGCACAATTTCTGTTAGCAATTCTCCAGCTTTTTCAGATATTTTTACACTTTTACCTGCTAGTTCGCCAATCTCTTTTGATGCTAATTGACTTCGTTCAGCTAACTTTCGCACTTCAATTGCTACAACTGCAAAACCTTTACCGTGTTCACCTGCCCTAGCTGCTTCAATTGCTGCATTTAATGCTAAAAGATTTGTCTGATAAGCGATATCTTCGATGATTGAAATTTTTTCTGAAATTTGCTTCATCGCTTCAACTGTTTGATTTACAGCACTTCCACCCTCTTCAGCCATAGATGAAGTTTTAATTGCAATTTCATTTGTATTTTTAGAATTTTGTGCATTTTGGTTGATACTTGCACTCATTTGCTCAACTGCTGCCGTAGTTTGCTCTAAACTTGAGGCTTGTTCTGTTGCACTTTCAGATAAACTTTGAGCTGTAACTGAAACTTGTTCAGTGCTAACTCTAATTTGTTCAGTTGAGTTAATAATATTTTTAATAATATCTTCTAATTTAATTACAAAACTATTAATTGAATCTTTAATAACTATAAAATCACCTTTAAATTCAGAATGAATTTTTGTTTCTAAATCACCATTTGAGAGTTTTTCTAAAACAGTTCCAATTTCTCTAATAATTCGTTGGATTTCTTCAGCTGTGCCATTTGATGAGCTTTTTATTTCGTTATAAACTCCCTTGTATTCAGTTGTAATTCTAGCTGAAAGATTACCTGAAATAACTTGATTTAAGCCAAATGAAGTATCATCAAAAGCTTTTTGAACTTGATTTAACATATCATTTAATATATTTTTAAGTTCATTTAATGCAGGATTATCGGCAACTGTTTCAATTCTATCTTTTAAATCACCAGATTTTACTTTATCAACAAGCTTAGAAGTATCTGCAATAAAATCTGTATCTTTTTTAATTCCATTTTCAATTTTAAGGATATTTTCATTTACAAGTTTTGCCATTTCTCCAAACTCATCTTTTGAATTTATCTTTATCATTTCAGCTTTTGCATTTTCTCTACTTAAAAATTTAAAGAATGAAAATAGACCACTTTTAAACTCATATACAGCACTATTTAAAATAGAAGCAATAGTTAAAGCTAACACAAGAGTAATCAAAATCCCAACTATAGAAATTGTTAAAATTAAATTTCTTGAATTAGCATATAATTCATTAGTGAAATCATCTTTTTCTTGTAATACTTTCTTATTTAACTCTATAATGTCATTTAATTTACCTTCAAATTTTTTAAATATATCATTTCCTTTACCTAACATTAAAGTTGCTGTTTGACTATATTCATTTTTTAAACTTAATTCAAAAGCTTCTTTTAAGAGACTTAAATACTCCTTTTTAATATTTACCGCCTCCATTGCAAACTCTTTACCTTTTTCAGAACCTATTTCCAAATACCGTTTCATTTCTTCATCAAACTCTTTATCAATCTCATAAAACTCGTCTATAGATTTTCTTGTTACCTCTTCAGTACTATTTAAACATACCTTTAATGCACGAGTTCTAAGTAAATAAAGTTTCTTATCCAACTCTCCAACAGCTATTATTCTCTTAGCATTTTTCGTAATTATCTCTGTTATTTCACTATTTAATGTAAAAGAAGTACTCAATCCTCTCCAAGCAATAAGTGAAGCAACTATTATAAATACCGCTAAAATTAGCATTAACTTAGCTCTTAAGCTTAAATCTTTTAAAAACCCCATTGTTTTTTCCTTTAATTTTAATTTTTACTAAATGCCAAAATCGAGCTATAAAGCTCTTTTAAGTCAATCTTATTTATTACATAAGATGCACCTAACTCTAATGCTTTTGTCTTAATGACACCACTTGCCATATTTGTATTTACAATAATTGGTAACTCCTTTGTTTTAAGATTTTCTCTTAATGCACTTAAAACTTTAAGACCATCAACCACAGGCATCTCAATATCAGTTATGATAACTCCAACCTCATTTATGTTAATCTCCTCTAATCTATCAAGCAACTCTTTGCCATTTGAAAAAATTTCAAAATTTAACTCCATATCATCAAAAAAGTTTTTTATGATTTTTTGGATGATTTTACTATCATCTGCAAAAAGAATTTTTTTAGAAATTTTAACTTTATCTTCTCTTTTGAAATTTCTATTTTCTATCGTGTCAGGAAAAATATCAACCAAAAGCTTATCTCCATCAAATAACAAACAGAGCTTTTTTTCTCGTTTTATATCAATTTCACTAATATATGATATTTTCTCATCTTGATTTGCATTATCATAGAGTTTATCGCTATCAATACTCATAATAGAGATAACATTTTGAATAAGTAGCCCAATATCTCGACCACCATATTGACATAGCATTAGTAATTCATAATCGCTATCACTACTATCTTTACCTATCCATTTATCAAAATTTACAATAGTCACCATTTTATCTCTAATCTTTGAAACCCCAACCACAGCTGAATTTTGATTTGAACTTTTTGCAATACTAAGTTCTTTATAAATCAAAAGCCCCTCAACCTTTGCCACATTAATAGCATAAGCTTCATCACTAATGTTACTAAAAATCACATATTGAGATGAAACATCAGCATTACTACTGACAAGTTTTTCTAACTCATCATCAACACTACTAGATAAATTACTCTCCATTTAAGCTCTCCTTTTTAATATTTTTATGAGCTATTTTTAGCAAAGTTGTTCATTTTTCAATCTCTCAACTATCCATAATTTTATAATAGCATCCATAGTTACACCTATTTTCTTTGCTTCAAACTCTAAAGAATTAACTATCCACTCTGGAAATTCAATATCTAATTTTTTACTTTTTGTTGATAGTGTTAAATCTTTCAACCTTGCACTTTTAGTAAAATCAAGATATTCGGATATATCCTGACCATCATCAAATTTTTTATCAAACTCTTTAGTAGTTATCATTTTTATAAAGTTCCTCCTCGTTTTTTCTACACCTTCTAACACTAATAATTCTTATAATTTCCATTCGTTTTGTAAAAACTCCTACATAACATTTGTTATCAATCTTTGAAATAATTGCAAATCTACTTTCTGTTTCCACTACTTTTGCAGGAATTATCAAAGCATTTGGATTTTTCCATAAACTTTTTGCCTCTTCAAAATCAATTCCATGTTTTTGTTTATTTGATTTACTCTTATTCTCATCATACTCAAAGTTAAACATTATAAATTTTAAAAACTCCTTTTAAGCTCTTGTGCAATCGAAACTTCCTCAAGTTCCAAAACTTCATCGGCATTAATTATAGTTATAAATTTATCATCAATTTTACCCATTTTTTTGATGAACTCTTTTCTAATTTTTGCACCAAACATAGGAGCTGTTTCTATATTTTTACCTTCAATTTCAACTACTTGATTTACACTATCTACTAAAAGTCCAATATTAAAAATTTCTTCATTGATATTAACTTCAGTAATAATGATACTTGTTCGTTTTGTTATTTCGCTTTTGCCAATTCCTAGCCTATTTGCCAAATCTATTACTGAAATTACATTGCCTCTAATGTTTGTAACTCCCAGTAAAAACTCTTGCATCAATGGAACTTTTGTAATGATGATATACTCTATTATCTCTTTTACATACAAAACTTCAACCCCAAAAATCTCACCTTTTAAATAAAAAGTAAGATATTGATTATCTTTTAACTCTTTTGTATTTGTTTTTTCCATTATCAAGCCTTTGTTTTTTGAGATTTTTCTTGAAATTGTTTTAAAATTTCAACTATTTCGCTCTCACTAATATTTTCAATATCATTTTTAGAATAGATAGTTAAAAGAATAATTTTTTCATTTTTTATTTTTACAAAAACAATTATTCTAAAACCACCACTTTTGCCAGTTGGAATAGAGGTGTTAGCAACTCTTATTTTATACAAACCATTTCCAATTGAGTTTTGAGGTGAAATTTCATTATCTATATTTTTTATAAAATGATTAATATCATCTTCAATTTTTCTGTATTTTTTGATTAGTTTTTTCAAATCACTCAAAAATTTATCAGAAAATTCAATCATTTAACTTTTCCCAAAGTTTCTCTATTGGATAAGTTTTACCTTTTTTAACATCACTAAGCCCATCTTCAACCGCTTTTACAATCTTATAAGCTTCTTTTTTAGCTTTTGGATTTAAGTTATTGTAAATTTTTATTTTTTCCAATTGACTAAGAGTTTTATTTTTTTTTAATTTTTTTACTTTTATATAACCAATAAAATCAGATACTTCTTCTAATAATTTTGTGGGGAAATGTTCAAGTTCTCTATTAATACTTTTTCTTAATTCCAAACTTTTCATTAATTTTCTCCTAATTTTGATTATTAAAATTCAAATGTTGCATCAATGCAGGAACATCTAAAATTAAAGCAACTTCGCCACTTCCCAAAATTGTAGCTCCACTAATGCCTTTTAAATTTTTAAAAATTTTACCAAGTGGTTTAATTACAGTTTGAAATTCACCCAAAAGCATATCAACCAAAATTCCAACTTTATAGCCTCCAAATTGTGTAACTATGATATTATCTCGCTTAAGCTCATTTTCATCTTCACTAAAAAACTCTCTAATTGGAAGTAGCGGTAAAATATGCCCTCGTAAATTTATATAGTCATTTTCGTGCATCTCATCTTTATAATTTTTGCTAAGTTCCAAACACTCAACAACCATATCAAGAGGAATAACATAAGAAGTTTTGCCAACTTTAACTAAAAATCCATCGATAATTGCTAAAGTTAGAGGAAGTCTGATTTGAAAAGTTGTGCCTTTATCTTTTTCGGTTGAAATATCCACAACTCCTCGCAAAGCTTCGATGTTTTTTCGCACAACATCCATCCCGACACCACGACCTGAAATATTTGTAACCTCTTTTGCGGTTGAAAATCCAGCTTCAAAAATAAAATTAAAAACCTCTTTTTCGCTATAAACTCTATTTGGTTCAGCTATCCCTTTTGCAAGTGCGATTTTAAGAAGTTCATCTTTATCAAGTCCTTTTCCATCATCACTAATTTCAATTACAATGTTTCCTCTATCGTGATAAGCTTCAAGTTTAACAAGCCCTTTTAGACTTTTACCTTTTGCAATTCGCTCACTCATCGGCTCAACTCCGTGGTCAACCGCATTTCTAATTAAGTGAATTAATGGGTCGCTAATTTTCTCAACTACAGTTTTATCAAGTTCAGTCTCACCACCGCTAATAACAAGCTCAATCTCTTTATTTAAATTTTTTGACACATCTCTTACAATTCG
>DZAY01000030.1 GCA_022729735.1 Helicobacter cetorum | reverse complement strand
CTTTTTCATCTTTGCCTTTTATTTCTTGTTTTGTTGGATAATTACCAAAAAGTTCAATATAAGTTTCATCAATATCAAAAGGTTGCATATTCTCTTTTTTATATCTTGTAGTATAAAATATTGTATTTTCATTATCTTGTTTGAGATAATTTCTTATACAATATTTTAAGGCTTTATCAGTAGCATATACTACACCATTTGGCAGTGTTCTAGGACTTCCCGTGAAATCTGCATTATAATTTGCAACTATGGCTTTAACCAAAACTGCACCAAAGACTCTATTTTCAAATTTACTATTGTTAGTTTCCATTTTCTACTCCTTCTGTTTGTGTATTGTTTTTTTGTTGAGCTATATTTTGAGTTTCAACAATTTTTTCACTTAAAATATTTTTTGAAAAATATCCAGCCATTATAAGTGGTATTAACTCTTTTATACTCTGTCTTTCAAGCTCATATCCCAAAACTTCGCTGGATAATTTTCCAAACCAATCTTTTTCAAAAAATTTAAAAGCATGTCCATATTTTTGAATATGTGTAGCTATTGCTTTTTGAAACTCTATAGCACTATTTTTTGATATAAAAATATCTAGAAGTGAATGTGTTTTGCTTTCTGATTTACTTTTACTCAAGATAAACCAAATCAGTTGCCCACTTGCAAATGCAAACTCTTTATCATTTTGCAAATTGCTATCTTCACTACCTATAAGTGTTTTCATTGCTTCTTGCAAATTTTTTATTTGTGTTGCCAAATCTTCTCCTTTATTAAAATTTTTATATAGTGAAATATAAATTGCTAATTTTTCTTTAATTTTATATGTTTTACCCCAATCATCATTTAGCTTTAATTGCTCTCTAATTATTGAGATACATAAATCATCAAACATAAAACTATTAAAACCATCAAATTTTGATTTATATACCAAATCAAAAATAGCTTTATTGTATTGATAAAATTTTGTTGAAACCATAGATGAAACTTCTTCACCTTTTGATACATTGATTTTTTCTGTAAAATAATTATTTTTTAAAAGATATGTATTTTCATTCTCCCCTCTTAATGTATAAAAAAACTTACTAAAAACTTTCCATTCTAATTCAAAAATAGTATCTACTGTTCCAGCTTGAAAATTTTCTAAATCAAAAATATTCTCTATTTTATAATCTTGAAGTTTATATTTGAATCCATCAATATAATCAACATCATAAAATTTTAATCCATCTTTTGTATTATTCCAAAAAATAAGATAAAAGTTAAAATCATTTATTTCATTACTATTCCCGGCCATTTTTTCAAAAGCTTCTTCAATAATATTTTGATAGCTTATTGGTGTATTGTTTTTTAATAAAGCAAAATAAACTCTATTGCCGTTATTATCAATAGCATCTTTGTTTGATATAAAAATTGGCAATGGATTTGGTAAGATTTTTAATTTCAATAACTCTTCAAATAAAGATAAATTTTGAACAACTTTTCCACTATATAGAGCAGTAAAACCATCATATAATTTATTTCTTGTTATATGTTTATAAAAAGGTTTCTTATCGGCAAATGTATTTAAGAAATCTGATGTTCCCAACTCCGACTTTTTATCAATAATTGGGCAATTATATTCTTGTGATGTTGTATATTTTTCTTTATCTTCAAAAAGTCCTTTTTTATTAAAAGCCATTTGAGGAGAATATTCATCATAAAAAGATTTTATAAAAATTAAGTTTGTATTTTTGGATTCATTGAATTGGTATTGATAATCCTCTAATTTCAAAGTAACAAATTTAGTTGACCACTTTAATTGTTTTAACTTAGTTTTAAATTTATTCTCATAAAAATATATTTTTATGTAATCATTGTTTTTAATTTTTTCAAGATTGACTGTACCGATTTTTTTAATGAAATATTTTCTAGCTAATTTCTTTTTGATAACTTTCTCTATGTCATCTAAATCTCTTAAAATTTCTTCATTTTGAGTAAGAGATTTATTTTTTTCAAAATAGCCTGTTTTAGACAATCTATCTTCAATCTCTAAGAGCCTTTGAAAAATTGTTTTGTCGTTTTTATACCTAAAAAATATTGCATATGGAGAAGCTGAATGGATTTGATTTTTACCATCTGGTGGTGAACTATCAAAGTTTTTATTACTATCTAAGTAATTACAATAATATTCTCTCTCTTTTAAGTTATATTTTTTAACAAATTCATTAAATTTATCACTACTATTATAAGCATACTCTATAACTTCAAATGTATTTTTATCTAAAATAATATGCAAACCTTTTGAAATTATTCGTTTTTCTAAAATAATGTCCAAAAATTTTATATTATTAGAGTTTAAATCCATAAACTCCACAATCTCTTTTATCATAATACAAACCTTTTAAAAAGTTTTATTGATTTTATCATATTTTTTCTCATTTTTTCACACAAAATCCAGCTCCAAAGCTGTTTTTCTCGCCTAATCCACAAGCTAAAGCAGTAAAAGCTAACTTTTGTGAAACATCATCTTCGTTTGGAATAATTCTAAATTTATTACCAAAAAATTTAATAGTTTTGCCATCTTTTATAGTTTCTAAAACAAGTGGTTTTTGATTTTTTATCTCAATAAGTTGTATAAAATTTTGAGTTGGTATTAGCTTCTCTTTGAAAAAATCGTTATATTTTTTCTCTAAATTTTCATGTAGAAGTTTTTGAAGTTTGAAAATATCACCACTTTTTTCTATTGTCCAATATATTTTACTCTCAATTGTGCTAATTACAGGAGTTGTGCTATAAAATTCGGTAATAAATTTTTGTATTACATCTTTTTTGGTAGTTTCAATTACCAAAAAATGTTCATTATTTATATTTTTTCTAAGCTCATCTTTTAAAATATTTATAAAACTTTCATCAAATGAGCGAATATTAAAGCTATAAAGCGAACCTTTTTTATAGATTTTATCTTTTTCAATAGGAGTAAATCCATCAAAACAGTAGTGTTTATAAGTAGTTTTGAGATGAATTTCTTCCAATCCACCTCTCATTAAAGAAAAATTTATATATTTTGATATGGAGTTTAACAAACCTTTATACTCAATATCACTTTTCAAATATGCCTTGCATTTTAGTTCAAAGTATCTCATTTTTATCCTTTTTTTAATAGTATTTAACTTCTTTATTTTACATATATTTTTAAAAATTATTATAAATTATGTTCTATTTCAAACCAATATCTAAAAACTAATTTAATTTAAATTTTAATTTAGTTATTGTAATATCTAAAAATTTTAGATAAAGGGATTTGTATGTTAAAGAGAGCCATAGTTTCAGCTTTTGTTAGCACATTTTTAGCATTTAGTTTTGTTGGATGTAGTTCAAAAGATAGTGGAATTGAGAGTTTGAGAGAAAATCCAGAGTTTGAAGGTGCTCCATCTTGGGTTTTAAATCCACAATTAGAAGGGGGATTTAGTGCTATTGGTGTTGCAAAATTATCAAAAGCAGGAATGCAATTTACAAGAACTCAAGCTATGGCAAATGGAAGAGATGAGTTAGCAAGACAGATAAGTATCAAAGTTAATAATATGGTAAAAGATTTTACACAAGCAACTGGTGTGGCTGAAGCTGAAGTTGTTGATAAAGTTGCTTCAACTGTTTCAAAACAGGTTACAAGCCAAACATTAAATGGAACTGTAATAAAAGATATGTGGATATCTAAAACAGATAATTTGTATGTATTGATGGTTTTAGACCCAAAAATGGCAACAACGATGAAAGATACAATAAAAGGTAGTGTAGCTTCAAGTTATAAAAATGATGAAGCACTTTGGCAACAGTTTCAATCAAAAAAAGCTCAAGAAGAGTTGGATAAAGCTGTAAGTGAGATGTTTAAATAATGGTGAAATGGGTATTAATAACTCTATATTTTATAATATTTAGTGGATGTGCTATTAGTAGTAGTGAAATTATTACAAAACAGCCAGATTGGGTATTAAATCCAACAAAAGATGGATTTAATGGAGCAGTTGGAAGTGCGAGAGCTCATATAAATGGATTATCTTCTCAAAGGGAGATGGCAATAAATAGAGCTGTTGATATTTTGGCAAGAAGTAAAAATGTTACAGTGTCAAATATTTTGCAAACAAAATCTAATATAAATGAAAATGGTGTTCAAAATAGCTCAATGGATATATTTAGTGTTCATACAGTTAGTGGAGTTAATTTAAGTGTAGAAGTTAAAGAGTTATGGGAAGATAAAAATACAGGTGAGCTGTATGTTTGGGTTATTTTAAAATGAAAATTTTGCTAATACTAATCACTTTTTATTTATGTATATTTGCAAATGAAGTTGCAGAGATAAAAGGATTGATTGGTGATATTAGGTCAGTTGCAAAAGATAGTGTTAGAAAAGTTAGATTAAAAGTTGGTGATAAACTATTAAATACAGATACACTCTACACATATCATAACTCATTTGTGATACTTGCTTTGAATGATGGAAATAAGATAGTTTTAGATGAAAATACAAAACTTGTCTTTTCTCCTAAAAATGAGATTGAGCAACGAGGTGGAAAACTATATTTTGAAATTGCAAAAAAGACATCAAATTTAAATTTAAAAACCGAATTTTCTATTATTAGTCTTAAAGGTGTTGAGAATATTATTGTAACTGATAATAGTATCAAATCCATAGCTTTAAAGAGTGGTAAAACTACTGTAAAATCACCAAATGAAGGTTTTGAAATCGATGAAGCAAATATTTCAGAGTTAAATTTAGATGCAGGAAATATAGCTGTATTTAATAAAAATAGAGTCAGTTTTGAGCCATTAGAAACATTGGTGGAGTTTGATAAATTTAAAGAGTTGAAATAGTGATTAAAAATATTGGTAGATTTGTTATTAAAGAGTATCAAGTAGCTACAAGCACACTTGCTTTTACTCTAAGCTGTATAAAAGCTATATTTAATCCCAAAAGCTATAATAGTGCAATGAGACTTATATTATATAGACAAATATATTTTACAAATATTCAACCACTACCAACATTTATACTTTCATCAATGTTTTTTGGCTCACTACTTTTAGTATTAATTTTTACAGTTACAAAAGATTTAGGGCTTACAGATATGCTTGGAGATATTGTTATAGATATAATCCTTTATGAATTTTCGCCACTTTTTACAGTATTTTTAATATCTCTTAGAAGCTCATCAGCGATAAATACAGAAATTGCTGTAATGCAAGTAAATAGGGAAATTGACACACTTAAAAGTTTTGATATAGACATAATATCTTATCTATTTTTGCCACGAATATTAAATGGAGTAATTACTATTTTAGCACTTAGCTCGATATTTTCTATTTCAGTTTTGAGTAGTGGTTATATTCTCTCATATCTATTTTTAGACTTTGATTTTTCAATGTATAGTATTTTTATAGCAAAAGCTGTGGATTTTAACTACTTGATTGTACTATTTGTAAAATGTGTAGCTTTTGGATTTTTTATCACACTAATTCCAATTATTTATGGAATGAAAGCATCACATGAATTAACAACAATTCCAATTGCTGTATTACATGGCATGATTATGATTTTTAGATTTATAATAATTATTGAGGTGTTATCATTAATAATCAGATTCATTTAGAACTATTTAATAGCAAAGAAGAGTTGGAGTTAAGAGTTAGATATTTAGATGAGTTAGATAGTAAATACTCTATTGTATCAATGGATTTTCCACTCATATCAAATCTATCTGTAATTGAAAATATTTCTCTAATAAAAGAGTATCATTACAAAATATCTCAAAAAGAGTCATATAAAAATATTTTAGAGTTACTTAAAATTTTTGATTTAGATAAAAAAGCAGATTATAGAAATCCATCTTTAATTGAGTTTGAGAGATTTATTGTGATGTTAATTAGAGCTTGTATGATTGAGAATGCAATAATTATTATAGATAGACCATTTGGTTTTATAAAAGATATTGAAAGGGCTGATATAATATTTGATGCACTAAATCGTCTTTCGCATTTATACAGAGATGTATATATTTTTGATTATATTTGGCACAAAGATAGATATGGGAGATATATAAATGAGTGAATATTTTATACAAAAACTTTTTATAAAAGATGTAAGAGGGATTATAAAAGATTTAGAAATACCACTAAGTGAGACTGAACGGAAACACTTGATTATTACAGGTAAAAATGGGAGTGGAAAGACAAGTTTATTAAATGAGATAGATATTTTGTTAAATAAACTAATTAATAATCAGTTTGCACAAATTAAGCAGTTAGAAAATAGTATTAAATCTCATAATCAAGCAATAGAGCATACTAATAAAAATATTGAAAGTTATAAAAAACAAATTGATGATTTAGAAACTCAAAAAAATAGTGCTAATATTCAACAAATAGAAGCAAATATTAGAAGTTTTCAACAAAATATTTTAAATGAAAAAAATAATATAAAAAATTGGAAACAACATATTATAAATTGGCAAAAACAACTTAATGATTTTTCAAAAATTGATTTAGTTTTTTCACATCAATCAGAGATATATGAAAATATAGTAAATGGTAAGTTTATCTTAGCTTTTTTTAAAGCAAAAAGAGAAAATAAAGCAAATCCAGTTCAAAATCCAACTAAACAAAATTTTCAACAAAAATATATGACAAATGCAGAACTAAATAAAACATTTTTACAATATTTAGTAAATCTAAAAACATCTCAAGCTTTTGCACAAATTGAAAATAATATTAAAGAAGTAGAACATATAGCAAAATGGTTTGAGAGATTTGAAAATGCTTTAAAAGAAATATTTGATGAAAAAGAATTAAAGATGGTATTTAATCATAAAAATTTTGATTTTAAAATAGAGTATGACAATAGAAGTTTTGGATTAAATCAACTTTCACATGGCTATTCATCTTTTTTAGCAATTCTTACAGAGTTGATTTTAAGAATGGAAGCTCATAGTGTAGAAGTTTATGATATGCAAGGTGTTGTTTTAGTTGATGAAATAGAAACACATCTTCATGTTGAACTTCAAAAGAAAGTTTTGCCATTTTTAACTAATTTTTTTCCAAAAATTCAATTTATTGTTACAACTCATAGCCCTTTTGTTCTGTCATCAATCGAAAATGCAGTTATTTGTGATTTGGAAAGAAGAGAAGTTATCGATAGTGAAAGATTTAAAAATGCCTCATATTCTCAAATAGTAAAAAATTATTTTCAAGTTGATAGTGAATTTTCAAGAGTTTTAGTTGCAGATATAGAGCGATATGAAGATTTGATAACTCTTTTTGAAAATGGTAAATTAGATGAAAGGCAAGAAAAAGAGTTATTCGATTTGGATTTAAAGCTTGATAAAATTTCTCCAATGTTATCAGATGAGATTTATTTAAGATTTAAAGATGCACAAGAGAGAATTCAAAACAATGGTTAAAATAGATAGAAAAGAAAATCCAACTTTTAAGTCTTATTCAGAAGAAATTGTAAAAGAGGCTTTAAAAAAAGATTTTTTCAAAAGATGTTATCTTTGCGAAGAGGTTACAAGACATTTTGAAGTAGAACATTTTTATCCACAAAAACATTATCCAAATTTAGAAAATGACTATAATAACCTATTTTATGCTTGTCAAAAATGCAATAAAATCAAACCAAAAGATATAAATACAAATCATGAAAATGAGATTATAAACTGTTGTGATATTGACCCAGCAGAATATATAAAACTAAAATTAAATGCAAAAGAGTGTAAAGTTGAAATAGAACAAATAAAAGATGAGCCAAATAATGGTAATAAAGTAAGAGAAACAATAAAACTTTTAAATAGAATTTATAACGGTGAAAATTCAAAAAGTAACTCTTGTGAAGATTTGAAAGATGATATAAAAGAAAAAATAGAAGAGTTTAGAAAAAAGCTTGATAAATATGAAACAACTAAACTTAAAAGAGTTGCATTTAATGAGATAATTGAAGATATTTCAGAAAAATCAGCATATATAACTTTTAAACGATGGATTATCAGAGATAATCAAACTTTAAACAGTGAGTTTGGAAAATATTTATAGAGGATTTATATGAAAAACTTAGAGTATAAAGTTGGAATATTTGTAATTAGCACTTTTATAATAATCGCTCTATTTTTATCATTTGTAGCTTACAAAAAAGATATGTTTTCAGAAAGCTATAAATTTGTTATTCAAACAGATTTGGGTGATGGATTATCAATTGGAATGCCTGTAACATTTTCTGGATTTGAGATTGGCAAGGTTTCAGATTTAGAGCTTAGAAAAGATGGAATGGTATATATTTATATCAAAATTCCAGAGCGACATATTCATTGGATGAGAGAAGATAGTGTATTCGTGCTTGATAAACCTTTGATTGGTTCTCCAAAAATTCAAGTCTTTTCACCAAATTTAGATACAGCTACACTTAGTGAAAATGCTGTTGTTGTGTTATATACAATTGATGGAATTAATGAAGCAATTCAAAAATTACAACCAATTTTAGTTACTGTCAAACAGATACTAAAAAATGTGGAAGATATTACATTTGAGATGAGCAAAAAAGATGGAAGTTTGCAAAAAACTTTGGCAAATATTCAAAAGATTACTCTAAATCTATCTAAAAAAAATAGTGCAATTGAGATGGCAACAGGAAATAAAGAAGATGCTGTGCATATTAGTAATATCATTGCAGAATTACAAAAAAGTAGTGAGCATATAAATGAGCTTTTAGCAAATACAAATAAGGCAATTTATGGACAAAAGGGATTATTTGAAAGTATAAATGGTGAAGATGCTATTTTGGGTAATGTGAATGATATTTTAAGAGAAGTTGAAATAAAACTTAGAGGAGCTGATGAAATCATAGAACATATAACCAAAACCACTGCGAATATTGAAGGTTCTACGAGAGATTTAAGTGATTTAAGAGATGAGTTAGAAGTTACTATTAAATCTACAAATAGATTAATAAATAATATAGATAGCAAAATTCCATTTCAAGAACAAAGAGAGATAGAGCTACCATGATTAAACATCTGTTTATATTTTTAATAATTATATTTATTATTGGTTGTAGTGATAAAGAGCCAACTTATGAGTGGTTTGAAAGTAGTTATACAAATTTGCAAAACTACAAAAGAGTTTTTTTAGAAGGTGATGATAAAAGTGCAAATTTATATTTAAAGCAAATAGAAAAAGAGTTTCAAAAGAGTTTGGATGTAAAAGAGTATCAAAAAATCATACTATTTCAATTGGCACTAAATTTAACAGCTTTGAATGATGTAGAAGAGTTAAAAAATAGATATAAAGAGTTAAGAGCTTATCAAAAAGTAGATGAGTTTGATAACTATTTTATGTTTTTAAATGGTGATTTTGCCAATATTGATAAATCAAAACTTGATAAAAAGTATAAAAATATTTTGGATAAATTTATAAATCATGAAATTATAGAAGAAAAATATATTCTAAAAATTGATGATGATTTATCAAAGTTGATTGTCATATCGCTAAATTATAGAGTAAATAGTAAAAAAGAGTTACTAAATTTAGGAGTTCAAATAGCTTCAAAAAATGGTTATAGAAAAGTTCTTATAAAATATTTAGAAATTTTAAAAAATATTGAGTTATTAAAAATTTTTTCAAAATAGGTCGTAAAATGGAACAGTTTATTTATATTCCTCAAATTAAATATGATTTGAGATTTCCACCATTAAGTAGTTATAACAAAGAGTTGCCAATCGCTTTTGGTGGTGATTTGAGTGTAGATAGACTACTTTTTGCTTACAAAAGTGGCATTTTTCCGTGGTATAGTGAAGGTGACCCAATACTTTGGTGGTCTCCAGACCCAAGGGCAATTTTATATCCACAAAATTTAAAAGTATCTCATAGTTTAAAAAAAACTTTAAAAAAAGGTATATTTGAAGTTAAAGCCGATTGTAATTTTAAAGATGTGATTTTAAATTGTGCAAAAGTTAGACGAAAAAATCAAATAGGTAGTTGGATTGTGCCAGAAATGATAGAGTCATATTGCAAACTTCATAATTTAGGTTTTGCACACTCTATTGAAAGCTATTATGATGGTGAGTTGGTTGGTGGTTTGTATGGATTATCAATTGGTGGAGTATTTTTTGGCGAATCAATGTTTGCTAAAAAAGATGATGCTTCAAAAGTTGCATTTGTAAGATTAAATCAATTTTTAGTTGAAAAAAACTTTGATTTTATTGATTGTCAAGTTACAACAGAACATCTATTTAATTTTGGAGCGATTGAAGTTTGTCGAGATTTTTTTATAAGTGAATTAAATAAAGGTTTGAAAAAATCTTCAATTATTGGTTCATGGAGAGAGTTTTTTTAATATTTTAAATTTAAAATTATAATTTATTTTAATATCTTCTTTTTTTGTTATAATAGCCTCATCTCCAAAATAAAGGCTTGGCAATGCAACATATGATAAATCAAAGTTGGCATAGTTTGGATAAAGATGAGGTTATAAAAATCTTTGAAACTGATGAAACTGATGGCTTAGGACCATTAAGTATCAAACATCGGTTAGAGTTTTTTGGAACAAATGCTCTAAAAGAAAAAAAACAGGAATCAAAACTCAAAAAATTTTTTGAGCAATTTAACAATCCACTAATTTATATTTTATTAGGTGCTACGATACTCACAGGATTTTTAGGACACTTTGTTGATAGTGGTGTTATTTTTGGTGTTGTAATTATCAATGTAATAGTTGGATATATTCAAGAAGTCAAAGCAATAGAAGCGATTGAATCGCTAAAAAAGATGATGATAACACCAGCAGTTGTAATTCGTGATGGAAAAAAATATAGTCTCTCTTCAATAGATATAGTTGTTGGTGATATTATACTTTTAGAATCTGGCTCAAAAGTTCCAGCAGATATTAGACTCTTAGATGTAAATGATTTAAAAGTTGATGAATCGATGCTAACAGGTGAATCTATTCCAGCTAAAAAAGATATAGCTTCACTTCCTCAAGATTTAACTCTAAATGATAGAAAAAATATGGTTTATAGTGGAACTTTTGTAACTTATGGAAGAGCAAAAGGTGTTGTTGTTGCAGTTGGACAAAATACAGAGCTTGGAAAAATTGCAAATTTAATAGATGAAGCAACAAACATTGAAACTCCACTTACTAAAAAAATTGGTGAATTTAGCAAACTTTTACTTTATGTAATACTATTTCTTGCAGGAGTTACATTTGTAATAGGATTGCTTAGAGGTTATGACTTGGTTGATATGTTTCTTTCATCAGTTGCATTAGCAGTTGGAGCAATTCCAGAAGGATTACCAGCAGCAATTACTATCACATTAGCAATTGGTGTAAGCCAAATGGCAAAGAAAAATGCAATTATTAGAAAACTTCCAGCAGTGGAAACTCTTGGAAGTGTAACTACAATTTGCTCTGATAAAACAGGCACACTTACTCAAAACAAAATGTATGTAAATTATATTTATAGCTCAAACAAATCATATAAACTTAGTGGAGTTGGTTATATTCCAAAAGGTGAATTTAGTGTAAATGGTGAAATTATAAAAACTTTTCCACAATCTCTAAAAGATAGTTTAATTGGTGGATATTTATGTAATGAATCTTATTTAGTAGAAGAAAATGGAGAGTACAAAATTAATGGCGACCCAACTGAAGGAGCATTAATTGTATCAGCTCTAAAAGGTGGAGTAGATGAGTTTCATATAAATGAAAATTATAAAAGAGCAGATATTTTACCATTTGAATCAGATAGACAATATATGGCTACTCTAAATAGTTATAATAGTGAAAAATTCATATTTTTAAAAGGTTCTATTGAAAAGGTTTTGGATATTTCTGATTTTGAAATGGTTGAAGACAAAATAGTTCCAATAAATAAAGAGCATATTATAAAACAAGGTGAAGAGTATGCACTATTGGGGCTTAGAGTATTAGCGGTTGCAAAGAAAAGAGTAGATGTAGATAAAATTGATGATAATGTGCTAAAAGATGGCTTTGTATTTTTAGGACTTCAAGCAATGATTGACCCACCAAGAGAAGAAGCAATAGAAGCTGTGATTGATTGTAAAAATGCTGGAATTAACATTATTATGATTACAGGAGACCACCCATTTACAGCATTTTCAATTGCTAAAATGTTATCAATTTTGCCAAATGAAGCTGATTATAAAAATAGTGTATTAATTGGTAAAGAGTTGTATAAATTGAGCGATGAAGAGTTAATCCAAAAAGTTGCTACTACAAAAGTTTTTGCGAGAGTCGAACCAGAGCAGAAATTAAGAATAGTAGATGCACTTCAAGCAAGAGGTGAAATAGTTGCAATGACTGGTGATGGAGTAAATGATGCACCAGCTCTAAAACAAGCAAATATTGGAATAGCAATGGGATTAGGTGGCACAGAAGTTGCCAAAGAAGCATCGGATATGATTTTATCAGATGATAATTTTAAATCTATTGCAAATGCTGTGCGAGAAGGTAGAAAGGTATTTGATAATTTAGTTAAATTTATAACTTGGACACTTCCGACAAATTTAGGTGAAGGAATGGTTATTTTGGTATCAATTTTACTTGGAGTTGCTCTTCCAATACTTCCTGTGCAAATTCTTTGGATAAATATGGCAACTGCTATACTATTAGGACTTATGCTTGTATTTGAACCAGAAGAAGATAATATTATGAGTCGCAAACCACGAAATCCAAAATCACCTTTACTATCTAATAATTTAATTATACAAATGTTGGTTGTGGGTTGCTATATGCTAATTACATCATATTTTATGTTTAATTACTACTTAGATAGTGGATATAGCCCAGAGTATGCAAGGACAGTTGCTGTAAATATATTTGTATTTGTAGAGCTATTTTATCTATTTAGTTGCAAAGATTTAAACAAATCTATATTTAAAACTAATATATTAAATAATAATTTCTTGTTAATGGGTGTAGGTTTGATGGCTTTGGCACAAGTTGCTATTACTCATATTCCCACTATGAATATAATGTTCAAAACTGAACCTTTGGAACTTAGTAGTTGGTTTGCACTTTTAGCAATGTCATTTTGTGTAATATTTGTAATAGAAATTAAAATGTGGATTTTGAAGAAATTTGATATAAAATAGAGACAAAGGAGTAAGTTTTGGCTTACTCTCTTTTAGTTGATAATGATACTAAAACATCTTCCATAACTTTTGATATATCACCATCTAAAATATCATCAACATTAGAGTATGCAACATTACTTCTATTATCTTTAACTTGCTGATATGGAGCTAAAACATAACTTCTAATTTGATGTCCCCAACCAATTTCACTTTTTGGACTGTTACTTTTTTCTGCATCTCTTTTTTGTAATTCCAACTCATAAAGTCTTGATTTTAACATCTTCATAGCATTTGCTTTGTTTTTATGTTGCGACCTATCATTTTGACATTGCACAACAATTCCTGTTGCAATATGTGTTATTCTGATTGCACTATCGGTTTTATTGACATGTTGTCCTCCAGCCCCACTTGCTCTATATGTATCAATTCTTATATCTTTGTCCAATATTTCAATCTCAATATCATCATCAAGCTCGGGAGTTACAATAACCGAAGAAAAAGATGTATGTCTTCTTGCATTTGAATCAAATGGAGAAATTCTAACAAGTCGATGAATTCCACTTTCAGCTTTTAAATATCCAAAAGCATTTTCACCTCTAATAATAAATGATACATCTTTTATTCCAGCTTCTTCACCATCTTGATAATCTAAAACTTCAACCTTAAAGCCCATTCGCTCTGCCCATCGAAGATACATTCGATAAAGAATTGATGCCCAATCTTGGGATTCTGTGCCACCTGCTCCAGGATGAATTGATATGATTGCATTTTTAATATCATTTTCACCACTAAGCATAACTTTTATTTCAGCATCTCTAATTAACTCTTCTAAACTATTAGCTTCTAAAAATAGTGCATTTAAAGTATCATCATCACTCTCTTTTGTAGCCAATTCAAATAGCTCACAAGCATCATTTAATGCACTATAAACCTCTTTGTATCTATCCAAAAGTGCCGAAATTCTATTTTTTTCTCTTTGAACTTTTGACATTTCATCAACATTACTCCAAAAACTATCATTCTGTTCTAAACTATTAATCTCTTTTAATCTTGCTTCTAAAACATCAGGCTTAATAATATTTGTAATATTTGATAATTTACTATCTAAATCTTTTAAAAGCTCACCATATTCATAACTATCCAAACTAAAACTCCTAATAAAATTTATGAAATTTTATCTTAAATTTATAAAATCTATTTACAATCAATAATAAATCCACCGCCAATTAATTTTTCACCATCATAAAATACAGTAGCTTGTCCATTAGCAACTCCATAAATAGGGTCTTTGAGATTTATAATTGCATAAGTTTTAAAAACTTCCACACTACATTTAACTTTTACACTCTTATATCTAACTTTTACATCACACTCAAAATATTTCTCATGTTTATATATATTTAAGTTATTTATAATAATTTTATTAATTGCTAAACTATCATGATTACCAACAGTTATTTGATTATCTTTTGGATTAATATTTACTACATAGTGAGGCTCGCTTGCTCTAATTAGTTTAAATCCCCGTCTTTTACCAATTGTATAGTGCATATATCCACTATGTTTGCCAATAATATTTCCATTTATATCCAAAACATCACCAATTTTATCCACAACTAAATGTTCTCTCAAAATATCCACATAACTATCATCTACAAAACATATCTCTTGAGACTCTTTTGCTTCTGCTAAATCTTTAAAAAATTCTAACTTTCCTATCTCTTTTTTTACATCACTCTTAAGCCAATCTCCAAGTGGAAAAATTGAATTTTTTAAAATACTCTTATTTATATCAAACAAAAAATAGCTTTGGTCTTTGCCTTTATCTTTTGCTTCATATAAATATTCTCCATCACTTCGCACATAGTGTCCCGTGCTAAAAAGTTCTGCTCCAAGCTCCAAAGATTTTTTATATGCCAAGCCAAATTTTATATTTTTATTACAAATTATACAAGGATTTGGAGTTGCTCCTATGCTATAACTATTTACAAAGTAGTTATATACATACTCTCTAAACTCATCTCTTAAATCTATTATTTTATAATCTATATCTAAATAGTTCGCAACTCTTTTTACTCTATCTAAATAGTAACTATTTTTTTCATTTGAGTTATGTAGCAAAAAATTTACACCAACTACTTTGTAGCCTTGCTCTTTTAGTAAAATTGCAACAAATGAAGAATCAACTCCTCCACTCATTGCAACAAATGCTATTTTCATCCTCGAAGTTTCTCTAATCTCTCTTTTTTTGTTACTATATCTGTAATTTGAACACCAAAGTTACCATCTATAATTACAACTTCACCTTTTGCAATTACTTTATCATCTACTAATACATCTAATGGGTCGTTTGCTAACTGATTTAACTCCACAACAGCACCAATATCCATATTAATTACATCTCTAAGTAACATCTTTTTAGTTCCTATTCGCACTTTTACAATCAAATTTACATCTAATAGTAAATCTATATTTCTAAGCTCTTCAGTTGACATATTTGGTTTGTGATGAACTTCTTCAAATCCACCACCACCCATCATTGGTGATGATGAAGAAGATGGTTTTCCACCACCTTTATTTGAAAAAGCATTTATAGTAATACTATCTAAGACAAACATTAATAAACTTGAGATTGAGCCAAGTGAAAATTCAAATACATAAATTTTTACAAATCCACCTAAATCCACATCTTGATTTTCTTTGAAAAACTTTATATCATCAATTGCAAAGTTTAACTTTGGCAAAACTTTTTGGGCATTTAATGTAGTAGATATTGCTCCAAAAATATTTGAAATAATCTCTTTTACAGCATCTAAATCATCACTATCCATCACATCTTTACTACTTCCATCACCACCAAGCATTAAATCTGCCAAAGCAGTTCCAAGTATTGGAGTAATCGCAACTGCTACTCTACCACTTACATCACCACTAACAGTTGCATATACCATTGCAACTGGAGGAATTATGTTTGAAACAATTGAAATTTCTTCTTCTTCTTTAAATCTTAAATCTGGAGCCTGACCAGTTAATCCTTCTATTGTTCCAATAGACTCTTTTTCAATTAATTTTATAAACTCATTCATTCAGACTCCTCTTTCATAATCTTTGCAATTTTATCAATTCTTTGAGATTCAAATTTTTTGAGCAACTCTTTCACATCTTCTCGCTCTGTTTTTACAGGTTTTACTATTTTCACAGTTTTTCTAAATCTATGTAATCCAATTTTTCCAATAAACTTTTCATTTCCATCAACTGTAATTAAAACAGTGTCATCTGCTGGTCTATCAAGTCTGATTAAATCATCTCGTTTTAAATCCATAACTTCTCGTAAAGATAACTCTGCACTTCCCAAAACTGCTTCAATTCCAACTGAAGCACCACCAAGTAACACTTTTAACTCTTTATTTCTACTCTTTTTAGAGTTTGTTTCACCTAAATTTAAATCCCTTGATGCAAGTCTTGATAAGACAGGCTCTAATGAGATAACAGGATAACAAAAGTTCATCATTCCACTACTATGCCCAATTATTATCTCCATAACAACCATAATGACAATTTCATTTTGTGCAACAATTTGAACAACATTTGGACTTGTCTCTTTGGCTTCTACCATTGGATATATATCTGTAATTGGTCCCCAAGCATCTTTTGTATTTTGCATAACAACTTTTAGTATTGTATCAACTAAATTTAGTTCAATGTCACTAAACTCTCTTGTAGCTTCATATGGGTCACCTTTGCCACCAAGAAGTCTATCTATCATTGGAAATGCTATTGTTGGATTTACTTCTACAACACCATTTCCATCAAGAGGTTTCATTGAAAATACATTAAATGATGTTGGAGATGGTAGAGACATCAAAAACTCTCCATAAGTCATTTGATCAACGGAGTGAAGTTGAATTTCTACAATTGACCTCATCATAGATGATATTTGAGATGATAAACTTCTTGCCATTTTGTCGTGAATTCCTCTAAAAGCTCTTAACTGCTCTTTTGAAACTCTGTTTGGTCGTTTAAAATCATATAAAGTGATAGATTTTTGCTGAAGTAAATCATCTTTTTCTATTGATTCAGTTGTGCCATCTTCTTCTACAACTTCTAAGAGGGCATCAATCTCCTCTTGTGATAAAATATCAGCCATTGATGTCTCCTAATCGCTCTTTAATTTTTGCTAACACACTTTTGTGAATTTGAGATACTCTTGATTGTGTAATATCCAAAATATCACTAATCTCTTTTATATTTAACTCTTCAAAATAGTATAATTGAATGACTAATTGCTCTCGCTCACTCAAAGTTTCTAATGTCTCTTTAACTATATCAATTAACTCTTCTTCTTGCACCATATCCATAGTTGTGGCTATTTGAAGAGTTAATTCATCATTTAAAGGCATTAGTGCATAAATTTCAGCAGCTATTCTCGCATCATTTATTTTATCCAAACTCTCACCAAGTGTTTTAGCTAAATACTCATTAGTTGGCTCTTCTTCATAAACATTTAGATATTTTATAATTTCTGCATCAATTTGTTTTATCAACTTTCTATTACTTCTACTCATAACATCAAGACTTCTCAAATAATCAAGCATAGAGCCATAAATTCGCTTTTTTGCATATCCCCAAAAAGAGTCATTTAATGCACTATCATATCTTCTTGCAACTTTTACAAGCTCTTCAATTCCAACTGAAACTAAATCAGATATATCAACTGAAGCTGGAAGTCGCTCTTTTAATCTGTAAGCCATAGCTTTGACAGCTGGTAAATATGCAACTGCCAACTCATCTTGAGAATGCCTTACACTCTTTTCATAATGGTTTATCTTACTCTTCATCTCTTCGCCTTCTTGCTTCATCAGCCTCTTTTGCAATCAATAACTCTTTTTCAGAAGCTAAATTATCAGCTTGTAACTCTGCAATAAATTCAACCATTTTGTCAGAAATCTTTTCTCTTTTTTCAAACTCATTTATATAATGGTCTAATACAGAGTCATAAATATCTTTTCTAATTGTTTGCTTTTTGAAATCAAAATACTTCATAAATAGCGAACCACAAATAAGTATCATAACATAAAACCAAACAGTGATTAAAAATGTGTAAAAAATTATAAGACCTGGGTCATCAAAGTTTATAACACTAAATGCTAAACCTATAAAAAAACCAGCAGATGTAAAAAAATGGACAAAATTTTCAACCTTCATAACTAAGCCTTCAAAAGTTAAAAAGGTTGAGATAAGTTTGCTATTAAAAGTAGCTTAACATTCTTTTAAAGAATCCACCCAAACCTTTTTCATCATCTTCAAGCACATTTTGTTCCATATTTGTAGCTAAATTTCTTGCAATTTTTTTGAAATCTGTAACAATTGGAGAAGTTGCTGTATTTTTTGTATATAAACTTCGACTCTTAATACTTTGCATAACACCTTCATCAAAATTTAGTTTTCCCAAAAGTCGCAAATCTAATTCTTGTGGTATATTACCTTTTGCAACTTTTTTTATTTTGTCATATATAGCATCTGCTTCTTTTTGGTCTTTTACCATATTTACAACTAAAAATATTCGTTCTTTAAATCTTGCTGTAATTTTAATAGTTGCATAAGCATCAGTTATTGCTGATGGGTCTGGTGCTGTTACTACAATAACATCATCTGCTGCTTTTAGATAAACTTGAACATGCTCACCAATTCCAGCACCTGTATCGATGATTATAAAATCATAATCATCTAAAATTGAAGCTTGTTCTAAAAATTTATCATTAATTAGCTCATTTGAGTATTTTAGTATATCATCTCCACTATCTCCTGGAATAAGTGTTAAATTCTCACTAATAGGTATTAAGATACTATCTAAAGAAACCTCATCTTTTATTACATTTAAAATATTTTTAGTTACTTTAACATTATATATAATATCTAAATTTGCAAGTCCTATATCTGCATCAAAAATTCCAACTTTAAAACCCATTTTAGATAAAACATAAGAGATGTTTGCACTAATTGTGCTTTTACCTACTCCACCTTTGCCACTTGTGATTGCTATAAATTTAGTTTTTGAATTCTTCTTTTTAGTTGGAGAATTTTGAACCAATTTTTCCAATTTTTCAGCTTGATTGCTCATCACTCTTTTCCTCTTTTATCTGTTTCCTAAAGCCATCTAATAGACAATCTATCAAAAACTCATTTGATGCAACCATTAAATCACTTGGAACTTCTTGACCAACTGAAAGATAGCTCACTGGCTTATTTGTATCATAAACCAAACTAAAAATATTTCCAAACCATCTTGTTTCATCTAATTTTGTAAATATAAATGTATCAATATTTAAAACAGCAAAGTTACTATAAATCTCTTTTAAGTCCTCATATTTAACATTTGCTGGAATAACTAAATTTACATCTATTGAAAGCGATGGGTCTGAATTTATAAATTGTCGTATGCTATCTATTTTATCTTTATCATATTGAGAACTTCCAACTGTATCAATTAAAATATAGTCGCAATTTTTCAATGAATTGATAGCATTTAAAAACTCTGGTGGGTCAATCACCGTTTCAATTCCAAGTTTCATAATTTTCGCATAGTGCATCAATTGATCAACTGCTGCAATTCTATATGTATCAAGTGTAATAATACCAACTTTATATTTTTTACTTAACATATATGAGTATCTTGCTGCCAATTTCGCCAAAGTCGTGGTTTTACCAACACCCGTTGGACCAACTAACATCATAATTTTTCGTCTATCATCAACTAATTCACTCTCTATTCTAATTGGCACCATTTTTCTAAGTAACACTTGAAAATATCGCTTTATTGTAGAGCTACTTTCTCTCATTTTTGAAGGCATATGCTCTAATGTTAATTTCATAATTGTATCAAGATGCTCTTTTGTCATTCCACTCTGTTTTGCAACTTTATAAATTTCGGCAAATTCAGGTGGAATAATTAATTCACCTCTTTTTGGCGAACTCTCTTCCCAAAACATATTTTGGATTAACTTCAACTTATCATTTAGCTTTTCCATTTCCAATTTTACAAATCTAAAATCATCACTATTTTGAATAATTGGCTGTTGAACTACCGTTTCTCTTTCTTTCTCTTTTTTTGGAGGAAGAGGTGTTGGTGCTACATCTTCTGTTACATTTGCTATTTGAGTTATCTGTTTTGCTACTTCAGAAATATTTAAAAACACATCTTCATTATCTCTAAAAGCTTTTTTCGGTGCTTTGTTTTCACTCTTAATTTGAGTTTTAACTTTTGAAGCACTCTCATCATCAATAGCAATCACAACTTCATATAGAGCTGGTGCTTTAAAGCTCTTTTTTCGTATCTCTTTTGTGCTTACAACTAAAGCATCTTCACCAAATTCAGCTTGTGCCTTTTTTAGAGCAGAAGCAGGAGTTTCGCCATTAAAAGTTACTAACTTCATATACTACTCCCCAATAAAATCATAGGTAAAATCACAGATACTCTCTCCTTCCATTTTGGATGTGGAACAATTAATCTACTTTTATTAATTGTAATTGTATCAAAAAATATCACATCAATATCTAAAGTTCTTGGTGAATTTTTAAATTTTCGCTCTCTTTTATATAAAAATTCTAAATTGTTACAAAATTTTAAGAATTGTATAGGAGCAAGTGAGCTATATAGAGATATAACACCATTTAAAAATTGATTTTGTTCCAAAAATCCAAACGGTGGATTTTCTAAAAGTGGAGATGTAGAAATTAACTCAACCCTTTTATCTTTTTGAAGTTTTAAAAAGAGTGATTTAAATCTAAGTTTAACATCTCCAATATTTCCACCAATTCCAATCAATACTCTATATCTCATAGATTTCGTATTTCTATTTTTATATGGATAAAATTTATCATAAATCAGTGATAAATCTTTAGCAATTTTAAGTTTCATAAAATAGTAGCTTTCCCATTTTCAATCAAAACCATATCTTCAATTCTAACTCCAAATTCACTGGCTAAATAAATTCCTGGCTCAATTGTAAAAACCATACCATCTTTTATAATTTCATCAGATTTTTTAGAAATAATTGGCAATTCATGAATGTCAAGTCCAACTCCATGACCTGTTGAATGTGTGAAAAACTCTCCAAAACCATCTTTAGTAATGCTATCTCTTGCAATTTTATCAATCTCACTCGCTCTCATTCCTACTTTAATTGAACTTATTGCTAACTCTTGTGCTTTTAATACAGAGTCATAAATTTTTTGATGTTTAACATTTTTAAATTTTTGCTCTTTTGTAAAGTTTGAATTTATATTTAACTCAACTACTCTTGTTCTATCAGAACAGTAGTTAGCAAATTTTACTCCTCCATCAAGTAGTAATAAATCAGAAGAGTTGGTAATTTTTGAAGATGGTTTTGCATGAGCTTTTGCACTATTTTCATTAATTGCAAATATTGTTTCAAATGATAAATCTAAATTGCCATGATAGCTTAAAATATCTTTAGCTAAATATTGCAACTCTTTTTCACTTTTAGAAATATTTGATAAAACCATAGATAAAACTTTATCAAAACCTTCTCTATTTAGCTTAGCTGACTCTTTTATAAACTCAATCTCTTTAGGAGTTTTTATAATTCGTCGTTTTTTAGAAAAGTTATCTATTTTTTTAAAAACTGTTGGAATGTTTTTTGTAAGCGAAATGTAATCCAAATAGCTCCACTCTTTTGGGTCAATGACAAGAGAGCGAATTTGGTTTTTTCTAATTAACTCTCTTGCACTTTTGATTAAATTGGAACTTTCAATTAAGCAAACTTCACTGCTTAAACTCTCTTTTGCTTCAATAGTGTATCTTCCATCTGTAATAAAAAAACTTTCACTTCCAAATTTTAAGAATAGTCCATTATCACAAGCAAAGTTTGTTTCATAAAGTAGTGAAGTTTCAGCTTTTAGAATGTAATTCACAGTTATGCTTGTTGAGTTTGTGACTCTTTGTAAGCTCTTAACTCTGCTAAAATTTGAAACATTGCCATAAGTGCTAAATGGTAACCAAATGGTCCAAATCCTGCAATAACTCCAGCACTAACACCAGCTGTCATACTCTTTTGTCTAAACTCTTCTCTTCTATAAATATTGCTAATATGAACTTCAATAGTTGGAATATTTATTGCCGAAATTGCATCTCTGATTGCAATTGATGTGTGAGTATAAGCTGCTGGATTGATTATAATTCCATCTACATCACCTAAACACTCTTGAATTCTATCAACTATTTCACCTTCAATATTACTTTGATAAAACTCAATTTCAAATCCATTTTGTTCAGCAACACTTTGCATATTTGAATGAATTTGCTCTAACTTTATTGGTCCATAGATATTTTGCTCTCTAATTCCCAACATATTAAGATTTGGTCCTTGAATAACTGCTATTTTCATAAATATCCTTTAAATATTTTTTAAGCAGGGATTATATCAATTTTTAGCATAATTTTAATTTAGATTAAAAATAAGGTGTTTCATGAAGGCAATTATTGCAACATACATTGTTAGTTGTAGTGAAAATTTTGAAATTTTTGAAGATAGTGCAGTGATTTTTGATACAAAAGTGATAAAGATTTGTAAAAAAAATGAAATCAGTGAAATAGATGAAATTATAAATTTTGGCGAAAATTCTATATTGATGGCAGGATTAATTAATTCTCATATCCATTTGGAATTTAGTGCAAATAGAGGAGTTTTAACTTATGGAAAATTTATAAATTGGTTAAAAAGTGTTATGATAAATCGTGAAATGCTTTTAAATAGTTGCAATGAAGAGCTTATAAAAGAGCAGTTAGATTTGCTTTTAAAATCAGGAGTTACGACAATTGGAGCAATTTCAAGCTTTGGTTATGATTTAAAACCACTTTTAAATTCAAAACTTAGGGTATTCTATTTTAATGAGATTTTGGGAATAAAACCATCAATGGTTGATAGTTTATATCAGCTATTTTTAAGCAGATTAGAAGAGTCAATTTCTCAAAAACGACAAAATTTTTATCCATCAATTGCAATTCATTCTCCATATTCAACACATCCAATTTTGATAAAAAAGGTTTTAAATATTGCAAAAGAGCAAAATTTATTGGTATCTGCTCATTTATTAGAAAGTATTGAAGAAAGAGAATGGTTAGATTATAGTGGTGGAGATTTTAAGAGTTTTTTTGAAGAGTTTTTGGAAACAAAAGAGTCGATAAACTCATCAATTAGCTTTTTAGAACTATTTAAAAATATAAAAACTATGTTTGTTCATGGACTATTTGCAAATGATTTAGAGTTAGAATTTATTAATTCATTAAATAGTTCATTAATTCATTGCCCAATTTCAAATAGATTACTAAACTCTACAAAATTAGATATTGAAAAAGCCAAATCAAAAAATATTAATGTGGCAATTGCAACTGATGGACTTAGCTCAAATTACTCATTAAATATGTTTAATGAAATGAGAGTTGCACTATTTGAAAATTATGATAAGAATTTAGAAGAGTTAAGCCAAGAACTACTTTTACAAGCAACAAGTAGAGGTGCTAAAGCTTTGGGAATAGATACAGGAGAAATAAAAGCTGGATATTTTGCCGATTTTGCAGTTTTTAATCTAAAAACATCAAAAGAGCAGTTAGCATCTAATCTAATTTTATACTCAAATTATGCAGAAGCTACATTTATTGAAGGAGAGCGAATATGTTAAATTTTTTAAAAAAACTATTTTTTCCAATTACGGCAACTTTGGATTTTATTCAAAACTACTTTAAATCACTTCTATTTATTTTGATACTATTTTTAATTTTTGGCTCAATGGAAGGTGAAAGTTTGGAAAAACCAAACTTACTTAGAGTTGATTTGAATGGAGCAATTTTTGAAGCTGATACATTTCTAAAAGAGATAGAAGTTGCAGACAGTGATAATATAAAAGGTGTTTTAGTTGTAATAAACTCTCCTGGTGGCGCAGTTCCTCCATCAATTGAGATTAGTGAAGCAATTAAGAGATTAAAAACGAATAAAAAAGTTGTAGTTTATGGAGCTGGACTTTTAGCAAGTGGAGCTTACTATTCTGCTATTTGGGCAGATAGTATAATTGCAAATCGTGGTGCTATTGTTGGCTCTATTGGTGTAATTTTTGAAAGTGCAAATTTTGAAGAGTTGATTGCAAAACTTGGAATAAAACATCGAAGTATAACGGCTGGAAAATACAAAGAAGCAGGAACTCCATTTAGAGAGTGGAATGAGTATGAAAAGGCTCAATTAGAGCGATTAATAAACTCAATTTATGATGATTTTACACAAGATGTAGCACAAGCAAGAGGTTTAGATATAAATAAACGAGATGAGTTTGCTGATGCAAAACTATTTAGTGCAAAAGAGGCTTTAAATGTTGGATTGATTGACTCTATTGGAACGATTAAAGATGCAGAGTCTGAAATTATAAAACTATCAGGTGTAGCTAATCCAGTTTGGAGTAAAAAAGATAAAATAGATGAGTTTATGGAAAAAATAGTTCATGAGAGTGTTACTAAAGTTTTTAGTTATTTTAACGGAGTTAAATCTGAATTAAAGGGGTTTTGATGAGATATGTATTGTTAATTGATTGCAAAGACGAAAAAGGGCTTATAAATAAAATCACAGCTGTTTTGTTAAAACATGGTGCAAATATTGAAAAAAATGATGAATTTGTTGATAAAGAAAATAGCAAATTTTTTATGCGAACAGAGCTATTTGGAAATGTAACTTTTGAAATTGTGAATGAGTTGAAAGTAGAACTTCCAAAAGGTGCAAATATTAAATTAAATCCATACCAAAAAAAGGATATTGTGCTATTTGTAACTAAAGAGAGCCACTGTTTGGGTGATATTTTGATAAAACATTATAGTGGAGAGTTACATGCAAATATAAAAGCAGTAGTTTCAAATTATGATTATTTAGAAGATTTAGTTCAAAAATTTTCAATTCCATATTTTACAGTTTTAGCAAGTGATTTAAGTAGAGTAGAACATGAAGAGCAAATAGTTTCAATTTTAAATGGTATAAATTTTGATTATATTGTTTTAGCAAAATATATGAGAATTTTATCGCCAAGTTTTGTGCAAAATTTTGAAAACAGAATTATAAATATTCACCACTCATTCCTTCCTGCTTTCATTGGAGCAAATCCTTATAAACAAGCTTATGAGCGAGGTGTGAAAATAATTGGTGCAACGGCTCATTTTGTGAATGATAATTTAGATGAAGGACCAATTATTGCACAAAGTATCATACCAATTGACCACTCATTTGGTTGGCGAGATATGCAAAAAGCTGGAAAAGATATAGAAAAAAGTGTCTTATCAAAAGGGCTTGATTTGGTATTTGAAGATAGAGTTTTTGTATATGCAAACAAAACTGTAATTTTTTAAAGGATAATTTTATGAGTGAGAGTGAAAATATAGAGTCGCTTTTAGAAGCAGAATATGAGGTTAGTGAGTTGGCTACACAGTTAAATAACTTTTTGAGTGTTGCAATGTTTTATGCTGGAGTAAAAAAAAGAAAATTAAATGAAGCATTAGAGCTATATTTTGATTTGATTGATGAAGAGCGAGAACACACAGTTGAAGAGATTATTTCAAATATTGAGATATTAAAAGAGCAACACAAAGAGCTATTTCAAAAAAAACGATATGAGAAAAAGCGAATTGTAATTTTATTTAGTGGTAATGGTTCAAACTTAGAAAATTTAATTATAAAACTCCATAATAAGATTTTTAAAGATATAAAAGTTGAAGTTGTTGGAGTTATTACAAATAATCCAAATGCTTTTGGAATCAAACGGGCAAAAAATTTGAAATTTGAACCAATTGTAATTAATGATAAAGATTTTGAAAGTAGAGAAGAGTTTGATAAAGTTTTGATTGAGATTATTCAAAAATTGAATGCTGATTTAACTATTTTGGCTGGATTTATGAGAATTTTAACACCAAATTTTATAAATAGTGTCAAAGCAATAAATATTCATCCTTCACTTTTACCACTATTTAAAGGTAAAGATGGATTAAAAGAGAGTTATCAATCACCAATGAAAGTTGCTGGAGTTACTGTTCATAAACTTGCTTTAGAAGTTGATAGTGGAGAAATAGTTTTACAAGATAGTATAAAAAAGAGAAAAAATGAAAGTTTTGAAGAGTTTGAAGCGAGAATACATAAGTTAGAACACAAACTCTATCCAAAAGCTATTATCAAAGTATTAAAGAGTCAATAACTTTTTCAATATCTTTTTGGAGAGTATAAACATCTCCAAAATAGTCTCTTAAAAATGGGTAGCTAATCTCATAAAAATCATCATCTCTTAAATTTATCATCCAGCTAAAATCTATTTTTCGTGCTTGAAGTAGGCTTGTATTTAATATTGTATTATTGATACAGCCAAGCTTTGAATCTGCAACCAATAGAGTCTTTGCATCAAATAAATCTATTAAATCTATTGTAAAAAAGTTTTTCTCAATTGGCACAAAAAGTCCTCCAGCTCCTTCAATCAATAAAACATCACAATAATTTTTAAACCTATTTAACTGCTCTTTTAATAGATACAAATCAATATTTGTGCCATCTTTTGCTACATATATTGAAGCTGGTAATTTAAATTTATATGGCACAATATCATCAATACTAAATCTCTTAAAATCGCTATTATATTTGATACACTCATTATAAAGAGCTACACCATCTAAAGGATAATCTTTCACACCTGTTTCAAATGGTTTAAATACACCGACTTTCAAACCTCTATTTGATAGAGCTTGAATAAGTTTAAGGGCTGAATATGTTTTTCCTATATCTGTATTTGTTGCTGTAATGAATATTTTTTTCATTTTGAGACACTTCCTAATATTTATTTAAGCAAAAAAGTTAATAATTAGATTTTTAAAAATTATATCAAAAAAAGGGAAATTAATTGGATAAAGAGTTATCACCCAATGTTTTTACAGATATAAAAGATGAGTTAGAAGAGGTTAAAAGATTTAAAGTCATTCTATTAAATGATGACTATACAACCATGGATTTTGTAGTTGAAATTTTAATGAAATTTTTTGATAAAAGTTTTGATGATGCTTTGGCTCTTATGATAACTGTTCATAGAGATGGAAGTGCTGTTTGTGGAATATATCCATTTGAGATTGCAGAAACAAAGGTTTTTCAAGTTAGAAAAAGTGCAAAAGAGAGTGGTTATCCACTTAGAGCAGTAGTTGAGGAGGAATAATGATTAGTGGAGAGTTGAGTGTTATATTTAATGATGCTTTAAAAATTGCAAAAATTCAACGACATGAATATATAACAATTGAGCATCTATTTTTGGCAATTTTGAATAATAGTGAAGCTATTTCAATTTTGAAAAGTTGCTCTGTGGATATAAATTTACTAAAGCTAAAAATAAATTTATATATATCTGAAAATATCAAAAGTTTTCCAGATGGTGTAAAAAGTGAGCCTTTTGAAACTGTTGCACTTAATAGAGTTTTGGATAATTTATTAAAACATCTACATAATAGCGATAAAAAAGAGGCAAAAGTTGGAGATTTAATAGTTGCTATATTTAGTGAAGAGCATTCATATACTGCACATCTATTTAAACAACAAGGAATTACAAAACTTGATATTTTAGATGCAGTTACAGAGTTTCATACTACAAAAGTTGTTGAAAAAGATGAGAGCAATCTCGCAAAATATGCTCAAAATTTAGTAACTTTAGCAAAAGCTAATAAAATTGACCCTGTAATTGGAAGAGAAAGTGAGATTGAGAGAGTTATACAAATTTTATGTAGAAGAAAAAAGAATAATCCTATATTAGTTGGTGAAGCAGGAGTTGGAAAAAGTGCAATCGCAGAAGGTTTAGCTCTAAAAATTTCACAAGGAGATGTCCCAAATATATTAAAAGATACAACTCTTTTTTCACTTGATATTGGTGCAATGATTGCAGGAAGTAAATATAGGGGAGATTTTGAAAAAAGATTAAAAGGTGTAATTGCAGATATTCAAAATATGAAAAATGCAATTTTATTTATAGATGAGATACATACAATCGTTGGAGCAGGTGCTACAAGTGGTGGAAGTTTAGATGCAAGTAATATGTTAAAACCAGCTTTGGCAAGAGGAGAGATAAAGTGTATTGGTGCTACTACATATTCAGAGTATAAAAGCTCTTTTGAAAAAGATAAAGCATTGAGTCGTAGATTTTCAAAAGTTGATATTTTGGAACCAAGTATCGAAGATAGTTATCTGATTTTAAATGGTTTGAAATCTAAATATGAAAATTTTCATAATGTAAAATATAGCGAAGAAGCATTAAGAACTGCTGTTACTCTTAGCAAACGATATATTCAAGATAGATTTTTGCCAGATAGTGCAATTGATGTAATTGATGAGGTTGGCTCTCTATTTTTGATAAACGGTAGTAAAATGAGAGAAATTACAAAAATTGATATAGAAAATATAGTTGCTAAAATTGCTTCTATTCCATCAAAAAATATATCAGCAGATGATAAGAGTCTATTAGCCGATTTAGAAAACTCTCTTAAAAATAGAATTTTTGGACAAGATGAAGCTATAACTTTGGTATCAAAATCTATCAAAAGAGCAAAAGCAGGACTAAATAGTCCAAATAGACCAATAGGAGTTTTTCTATTTAGTGGAGCAAGTGGAGTTGGTAAAACTGAATTAGCAAAAGAGTTAGCAAATATTTTAAATATAAAATTTTTAAGATTTGATATGAGTGAATATATGGAAAAGCATTCAATATCTAAATTAATTGGAGCTCCAGCAGGTTATATTGGATTTGAACAAGGTGGAGCATTAGTTGAAGAGATAAAAAAACATCCATACTCATTAGTGCTTTTAGATGAGATAGAAAAAGCTAATGGAGAACTTTTGAATATTTTATTACAAGTTTTTGATAGTGCAAAACTAACTGATAGCAGTGGAAGAGTTGCAGATTTTAGAAATGTGATTATTATTATGACTTCAAATTTAGGTTCAACAAATCCACGAGAAGTTGGCTTTACAAAAAGTGAAAATAGTGTAGCAAAGGGAGCTATAAAAGAGTTTTTCTCACCAGAGTTTAGAAATAGATTAGATAGTGTAGTCCATTTTAAACCACTTGAAAAAGATATTGTAATTAAAATTGTAGATAAATTTTTAGGCGATTTACAAAAGCAATTAAGTGAGCAAAAAGTAACAATAAAAGTTAGCCAAAGAGCAAAAGAGTATTTAGCAGATATTGGTTATGATAGTGAGCTTGGAGCAAGACCTCTTGGAAGAGTAATTGAGCAAGAGATAAAAGATAGTTTGAGTGATGAACTGCTGTTTGGAAAACTATCTAATGGAGGAGTTGTAGTAGTTGATTTCAAAAAAGACAAATTAAGTTTTGCTTATAAAGAGTTAAAAGCCTAAAAGCTTTTCTCCTCTACTCTCTCTCTCAATCAACTGTCCAATCATCAACTCTTCAATACCATTTCCTTTTGCTCTAAGCCAAGTTGTGCTGTTTTGTATCTGTTCTGTAGCTATTAATTCAATTGGAAGTTTTATCACATCACAACTCATTTTACCAATTAATGGGTCTTCTATTTCTCTTAATAGTAGAGGAATAAATTTATCTCCTTCTTTTACACCACTATTTAATCCAACATTAACTTGCACAATTAATTCACCATTTTTTGAATAAATTTGACGAATATAACCTTTTTTTGCAAAAAATTTAGAAAAATCATCTTTTGATTTTATCAATCCAGCTCTTATAGAACCACCAAGCCCACCAACAATTTGCTCATAAGTTGGATAATCTATTTTTCCAATATTTCGCTCATCATTTATATTTATCACTTTTACAATTTCACCAGTTTCAACATCTAAAATTTTTACATTTACATCACTTCTAATAATAAATCCATCTGTAAAAGTTGTAACTAATCCACTCAACTCTCCAACAATTGATACTGTTGTATTTTCAGATTTTGAAGCCTGTCTCATAGCTGAACTATTCTCTTTTAAGTTTTGTTCTACATTATTTATTGTTCCCGTAACAATATAATTTACACCTACAAGTTTTCCAATATTTACAGCAGTCTCTTCATCTATCAAGCCAGACTCTTGAAGTTTTTGTTCTTCTAAAATTTTATCTAATAACTCTCTTTCATAAATTTTTGCTCCACCCA
>DZAY01000029.1 GCA_022729735.1 Helicobacter cetorum | reverse complement strand
CTAAAATATCAAAGAAAAGTAGAAAATAAAATGCTTGAAATATCACTACTTGACAGTGCTAAGATTGAAGGAAAAATAGAAGGTGAGCAAGTGGGAATTGAAAAAGGTGAAAAGTTAGCAAAAATAGAAATTGCGAAAAATTTGCTTGATATTTTAGATATTGAAACAATAGCTAAAAAAACAGGTTTGACTATTAAAGAAATTGAAGATTTAAAGTAATAGTTTAAAATATTAAATAGGAGATGATTTAATGATTATTGAATATATCAAAGAAGAATCAAAAGTTGTTATTAGATTTGATAGGGATTTCGATTTTGAAGAAATTCCTTCTCAAGAAAATTTGCGATTTGGTGAAAGAATAGGTTATTTGTTTATTGAAATGTTAGGTTTTTCATATTATTCATCAGAAACAGATTGGTATTGTTATGCAATTGCAAAAACTCGAAAAGATGTTTATAAATCTTTGAAAAAACTTGAACTTCCACTAAATCAAATAAAAGAGTTTTGCGAAGCAAATGATATAAAATAGGTTTAATATGAAATATAAACATGATTATGACAAAATATTAATAAGACTTATAACAATACTACAAAAATTAAATTCTAGAGAACGATTGAATATATCTGATTTGGCAAAAGAGTTTAATGTAAGCACAAAAACTATTCATAGAGATTTAAATCAACGATTGAATGGATTTGGAATAATATGTGAAAATAAAAAATATTTTTTTAATTCTGATTTTAAATTAGAAAAAATTAAAAACATTGAAGATAAAATAGTTTTGGAAATACTTGAAGAGTTGAGCAAAAACATAAGTCCTTATTTTAATGAAAAAAGCAAAAATTTAATTCAAAAAATCAAAAATAGTGATGAAAGTCCATTTTTAACAAAAATTATAATAGAAGACATTAGCGAACATATAGATGAAATTTCAAAAATCGAAAAAGCTATAAAAGAAAATACAAAATTATCGTGCAAATATAAAAATTACGATATAGAATATGTTGTAAATCCATATAAAATTATAAATTTTGATGGTTTTTAGTATTTATTACTTGAAGATAATAGCAATGGAATTTTTAAAAAGTTTAGATTCAAATATATAAGCGAAATTAAAATCTTAAAAGATAAATTTATACCTAATGAAAAAATATCAAAAAATGTCAAAACAGCTTTAAATATTTGGTTTAATCCTCATAACACAGAATTTGAAATAAAATTACAAATTACATCTTATATGTTTAATAGATATTTAAATCAAGAACCTTTCAAAGAAAGATTTGATTTTGAAATAATTGAAGAGTTTGAAAATTATGTCATTGTTAAAAAACTTATAACATCAGAAGATGAAGCTATTCCTATGATACTCCAATATATGCCAAATATAAAAGTTCTTGCACCAGATAGTTTAAAAGATAAGATTTTAGAGTTAATAAATAGTTATATAAATTTATAAATAAATTTATTTTAAAATAGTCAGAATGGATTTATATTGATTGAACTTCAACACGATAGCGAAAGTGATTATTTCTATAGAATGGTTATCTCTATTTCTAACATAAAAATTTTAAAAATATCACAGATTTATCATCACCCTTCTCTTTTGCCAGAGAGTATAGTTTCTTTTGTGATATTTACTCCATTTATTTGTGCATTTCCATAAATTATAGCTCCATCGGCGATTGAAGCATCTCCATAAATTTGAGCTTTCATATAAACTTTTGCATCTCCATAAACTTTTGCATTTCCATAAATGGAAGCTTCATTATAAACTTTTGCATCTCCATAAACTTCACTATTTTCATATATAGATGCCTTATTATAAATTTCTGCATTTCCAAATATTTGAGCATTTCCAGATACAATAGCTCCATCTCGAATTAAACTATTTTCAAAAACAATAGCACTATCTTTTACTATCGCACTATTTTTTACTTTTGCATCTCCATAAACTTTTGCACTATCTAAAACCATCGCACTATCATAAATCCAACAATTTCCAGTGTGTGATAAATTATCTTCTCCACTTACATATCCACCATAATCACGGCTACTAATATCTCCAAAATCTCGAATTGCTCTTATTCTATATATTTTTTTTCCATTAAATGTATAATCACCATCGATTAATTCATATTTATTATCTTCTTCAACATGTGTGATATTTTCAACTTCTTTTGCTTTAAAGTAGTAATATGTAATAGTTAAAAATAGCAGTATTACAAAAGTTATTATCTCATAATATACATTTGCAAACATCTACTATCTTCGCTTTTTAGATTCGCTAATTAAGTCATTAGTGCTTTTGACTCTTCTTGCTAAAATCTTTAAAAAGTTTTGATAAAGTAGTGCTAAAGGCACGATATTATATTCACTAAGCTCATCTACAAGTTTGAAACTAAGTAGAATTGTCTCTTTTGTATTTGCCATCGCTCTTGCACTTCTTGATTCATTCAAAATAGTAGCCATTTCACCAAATATATCTTGCTGTTTTAATACTGCTAATCTTATATGATTATCCCATTTGATAAATTTTCCAATTACTCTTCTTTGTCCAATCTCAATATTAATTCCACCTTTTAAGATAAAATATATCTCTTTGCCTTCACTCTCTTGCTCAAAAACAACTTCACCTTTGTCAAATTTCATAAAATTTACATCTTTTGTAATATCTAAAATATCACTATCATCTAAATTATCAAAAAATTCAAAATGTTTTCTTGCTCTAAGTAACATTTTTTGAGCTTCTGTAATCTCAATTTCACTATTTTGTCTAACCTCATCTTGATACTCTTTGAATACAGTTTTTAGTTTTGTATATTCAGTAACTAAATTTTGATAACTTTTATAATCACCAATATAAAAAATAGGTCGTTTATCTCTTGATATAATAATCTTTTTTATTCTCTCACTTTCTAAATTTTCGCAAATCTTTTTTGTTTGTGAAAAAAATATACTCTCATCAAAGTTATCCATAAAAACCTCTATTTTGTAATTTTATTTGGTGTTGTTTTAGACTCAATTATCATTTTATTCATATTTTTAAGTCTATTTGCCAAAATTTTCAAAAGGTTATTATACAAAAGAGTCATTGAAGTTACATTATATTCAGTAATTTCATCTACCAATTTAAAACTAAGCAAAACTGTATCAGGTGTCGCTGTAATTGCTCTTGCTGTTCGTCGCTCTCCAGTTAAAGCACTCATTTCTCCAAATAGTGCTTTTGGTTTGAGAGTTGAAAGTCTAAAGTGGTTTGTCCATCGCTCATAATCATTTATAGTTTCTAACTGCCCTATTTCAATATTTACAGCACCTTTTAGTATAAAATATATCTCTTTACAATCGCTCTCTTGCTCAAAAACTATTTTCATCTTATCAAGTCTAATAAACTTAACCTCTTTTACAACTTCTAAAACTTCTACTTCTTCTAAATCTGCAAAAAATGGCAATAAATCTTTTATTCTAAGCAACATCTCTTCAGCACTATTAAGCTCTCTCTCTTCAATTTCTGTCTCTTGTGAGCGAAAAAGAGTCTTAAGTCTTGTGTATTCATTTAGCAATCTCTTATATTTTTTGTAATCTGCAATAAAAAATAGAGTTTTGTTTCCCCTTGTAATAATTGCTTTATGTATCTCTCTATTTTCTATCTTTTGACAAACTTTTTGACTTTGAGTTATAAATTGCTCTATATCAAATACATCATTTGGAGTTTTTGCCATATATTACCTCTTATGTTTTAAATTGGTTTAACTTATTATTTAGATATGTTGCCATCTCATTTATATCTTTTGATATTTTTCTAATACTTTCAACAGAAGAGATATTTTGATGAGAAAACTCATCTACAACACTTATTTGCTCAATTATGTTTGAAATATTTTTTGCCAACTCTTCAGATTTTTTAAATGAATCATCAGCTACACATTTTGCACTTTCCATTAATACCGTGGTATCTTTTATACTGTAACCAACATCATTTGATGTTAAAGCCAAGCTTTCAATACTTTTTGCATTTTTATCCATTTCAATACATAGAGATGATATTGCTTGAACAATTTGACTAATAGTCTTATCTATTTCGCCTAAACTTGTTTGTGTTCGTTCTGCCAAACTTCTAACTTCATCAGCAACGACAGCAAATCCTCTTCCGTGTTCTCCAGCCCTTGCTGCTTCTATTGCTGCATTTAGTGCAAGTAAATTTGTTTGGTCGGCAATATCTGAAATTACAGATAAGACATTTTTTACATCACTTGATTGATGACTTAATTTATTTAGTTTAGTTGCAATATCTACTTGAACTTGCGAACTTCTATTTATATCATGAATTAAATTTTCTAATCTACTATTTGCACTATTTAGATTTGAATTCGCTCTCTCAATATCAAATTTTGTATTTTTTGACATTTGCAAAGATGAGTTAATTATATCTTTTACCATTTTAGAATTGTCAGTAGTCTTATTTACAATATCAAGCTCTGCTAATGCACGATTTTGAATAGATAAAGATGCTTCTAATAACTCTTGAGAAAGGTTTGCATTTTTATTACTTGACTCTTTTGCATCAGAAACAATACCTGAAATTTTATCTATAAAACTATTTATATATCTACTAACTTCAGCTATCTCATCATCTTTTTCAATTTTTAGCTGTTTTGTTAAATCGCCATCACCACTTGATAAATCTTTTGTTCGCTCTGCTAATTTATTAAGTGGGCTTACCAACTCTTTTTTAAAAAATAGCATAAATCCAAAAACTCCAACACCAACTGCAATAATCATACTAATTAATAAATTTCGTTGAGTTTGAGATATTTCAATATCATTTTTATTTAAAGATATAACCAAATCCATAACTCCAAGCACATCTCCATCTTTTACATTTGTATGGCACCCAATACATACACTATCAGCTTTTAGAGGTTTAATTAATCTCATATTATGCCCATTTTTTGAATCAAACTCTAAAGTTTGTTCCTGTTTTGTCTTAAATACAGCTTTTATATACTCATCACCTTCAGAATGTTGCACAGTTTGTCCAAATAGTTCATCTATTGATTTTGAGCGAATTACCTCTAAATTACTAATACCCTCACAATTCCTTTAGCTTTAGATATGACATCTAAAACCAATTTATTATCACCAAAAAGCATACTTAATTGCAATGTTTGAAAAATTGAGTTACTAAGCATCTTCAATTAAGATACTGCATTTTGGTTAGAAAAATTTTTGTAATTAATTGAGAGATACACATAAAGAGTAATAGAGCCAACAATGGAAAACATCAAGAGAGTAATAACTGCTCTTCCTCTAATAGTCTTGAACATTTGCAACATCCTTTCTTAAAAAATTATTTAAAATAATTTTATCATTTAAATGTTCTATTTTATTGCAACAAATGTTGCAAAGTTAAGCCATTGAAAAATAGTAAATATCTCTTTAAAACCAGCTTTTTTAACCATTTTAATATTTTCATTTATAGTATATGGAACTAATACATTTTCCAAAGCTTCTCGCTTTTGTGTAATTTCAAATTCGCTATAACCTTGAGATTTTTTAAACTCATAATATCTATCTATCATCTGTTTATTTATAATTTTATCTTCAAATATAATTTTTTCACTAAATATAAAAAATCCTCTATCTTTAAGTGAATCAAAAACTTTTTTTACAAATCTTTCTCTAAAAAGAGGTCTAATAAACTGCATTGTATAGTTTGAAACTACACATTTTGACTCATTCAATTCAAAATCCAAAATATCACCCAATACAAATTTAATATCTGCTCCATAAGCTTCTGCCTTTTTTGTAGCAAACTCTACCATTGGTTTTGAGTTATCAACACCAATTAAATCCAATTTCACACCACTATTTCTATAAATTTCTAAAAGCATATTACCAGTTGAAGAACCTAAATCATATACTAAATCACCACTATCTACATTTTTACAAATCAAATTTACAATCAGTTCCAAAACCTCTTTATAATAAGGTATCGACCTATTTAGCATATCATCAAATACACTCACAACAGTTGAATCAAACTCAAACTGTTTTTTTATCTCTTGATTAAAAATATCATCTTTCACAAATTTGTCCTAAGATTTTTTTCACTCTTTTGTTTTCTAATTAAATCAATAGTAGCCATTACAAAATCCAAATGTCTATTTTCGTCTATAAAATCTATTATTAATTCTTCTTTTAACTTCGTATCTATTATTTCTATTTTCGATATTATTATCTTTTTTAGCTCACTTAATCTATTTTTAGCTATATCAAAAACCTCATCTTCATCTATTCCAAAATATTCATGAATTAACACATTTCTAAAATTAACAATTTCTCTTTTACTTTTATCCATTAATCCACTATCTATTAAATTTTTTGTAGCTTCACCAATGATTTCAAACTCTCTTACGACACTATCCCAAGCCATATAACTATATTTAAGCTCACTAGCACTATTAAAATTTTTACAAGTTTCTTCTATTTTTGCAATAGCTACCAAAATATCAAATAAAAATAGTTCGCTTATTCTAGACATAAATCATCTCTTTTTCTACTCTTTTTTTGAAAAAATTTCTCATACTACTAAAATATCCTATATCAACACTTTTTTGAAACTGCTCTTCCAAAAAATATTTGGCTTGTATTCTGTTGAAATAATCTTTTTTTTCAATTTCGACTATTGCTAAATCTATATCACTATCATCTCTTGCTTCATCTTTTGCATAACTTCCAAATAGTGCCATTTTTTTAATCCCAAATCTATCATGAAGCTCTTTTTTGTGATTTCTTAAAAAGTTTAATATATCAATTTTTGTCATAATAACTTCCTTTAACAAACTTTTTCAAAATAAAAAGAGCAAAAGCTCTCTTATTTGAGTTCTCGCTCCAAACTCATAGCACAATCAAATAGCTCTTGCTCTTTGAAAGTATTTGTAATTAATTGAATTCCTATTGGAAGATTAACACTATCTTTGCCAATTGGAAGTGAGAGTGCTGGAAGTCCTGCTAAATTTACTGAAATTGTGTAAATATCACTCAAATACATCTCTAATGGAGAGCTTTTAGAGTTAAAACCAAATGCTGTTGTTGGAGTAACTGGAGAGATGATAACATCTGCTTCTTTAAAAATTTCATCAAATTCGTTTTTGATTAAATGTCTAACTTTTTGAGCTTTTATGTAATAGGCATCATAATATCCACTTGATAATACAAATGAACCAAGTAAAATTCTTCGCTTTACTTCATCACCAAAACCTTCACTTCTTGAATTAATATATAACTCTTTTAAATTTTTGGCTTCAGCTCTAAATCCATATCTAACTCCATCATATCGTGCTAAGTTTGAACTCGCTTCTGCTGTTGCTACAATATAATAAGTTGCGACATGGTATCTATTATTTGTCATATTTTTTCTAATAATTGTGTGTCCTGCTTTTTCTAAAAGTTTCACAGCTTCATTTATACTATTTTGAATTTCGCTTGTTGCATCTGCTAAATAGTTATCAATTACTGCAATTTTAAATTTTTTATCTGGATTTAAATTTTTACTAACACTCTCATAACTCATATTTGCACTTGTGCTATCTTTTGGGTCATAACCTGCTAACATATCATAAAGTATTGCACAATCTTCTACATTTTGAGCCATTGGACCAATTTGGTCAAGTGAGCTTGAGAATGCACTAAGTCCATATCTGCTAACTCTTCCATAAGTCGGTTTCATTCCAACTATTCCACAAAATGCTGCTGGTTGTCTAATACTTCCACCTGTATCACTTCCAAGTGCTGCAATTGCAATTTTACCAGCAACTGCACTTGCACTTCCTCCACTACTTCCACCAGGGACTTTTGATAAATCGTGTGGATTTAGAGTTTTACCATAAAAGCTAGTTTCAGTTGAACTTCCCATCGCAAACTCATCCATATTTGCTCTTCCAAAAGGTGTGCAACCTGCTTTAATTAATTTATCAATAACAGTTGCATTGTATGGAGCTATATAGTTTTGTAACATTTTAGAAGAGCATGTCATCTCTTGATTTTTAACATTAATATTATCTTTGATTAAAATCGGAATACCAGCTCCATGGTCAATTAACTCTTTACTCTCACATAACTGCTCAACATAAGCTCCTAACTCTTTTTTTTCAAAAATATCTCTTTTTAAATCTTTTTTAAACTCACTCAACTCTTCTTGAGATAAGCTTAAAGCTTCTTTTAAAGTTATCAAATTAAACTCCTCTATTTAAATTTTTTTACAAAAAATATCCCAATTCCAATCAAAACAAAAATTGCTAAAACTGTATAAATTATAAAGCTAAATGGAATTGGCTCACTTAGCATTTATCACTCCACTACATCGCAAACATAGCTCATCTTCTTTTTCTGAACTAAATTTCCAACATCTTGGACATTTAAACTTTTCTACTTTTATAATCGCAAATTTACTATCATAATATTCAAAAACTGCTAACTCTTCACCTTTGCAAACATTCACACCACTAATAATAAACCAATCTTCTATTTCAGATTTATTAAGAGTTAATAACTTCTCATTTCCACTATTAATTGCTACTTCAAGTGTTGATTTTATCTTTTTCTCTTTTTTGAGACTGTCTATAATTTCATAAAATTTTTCTCGTAGTCCTATCATAAATTCACTATCAAAATTTGATTGAACTTCTGCTAATGGAGTGTATATAAAATCAAAAATAGACTCTTTATCATCTTTTATAATTTTTGGTGCATGTTCTATAATTTCATCAGCACTGTAAGTTAAAACAGGTGCAATAAGTCCTAATAGCGATTTTGAAATCAGTGCCATAGCAGTTTGTGAAGCTTGTTTAACTGTATCATTTTTAGAGTTACAATAGAGTCTATCTTTGCAAATATCAAGATAAATTCCACTCAATTCATTGGTTATAAAACCATTTAATCTATGTAACCCTTTTGCAAATTCATAATTTCCAAAGTGCATATGAGATTCATCAAACACAGCTTTTGCTTCATTTAAAATCCACTTATCAACTTCGCTAAAATTATAATTTAACTCTTCTAAATCGTTTATATTTGCTAACAAAAATCTAAATGTATTTCTAAGTTTTCGATACTGCTCTGCTATCTGTTTTAATATGCTGTTACTAATTTTTAAATCACTTTGATAATCACTCATAGCTACCCAAAGTCGTAAAATTTCACTTCCATACTCTTTTAAAACATCTTTTGGAGCTACAACATTTCCTTTAGATTTACTCATCTTCTCACCATTTTCATCAACTGTAAAACCGTGAGTTAAAATGGCTTTGTATGGAGCTTTGCCGTGAATTGCACAACTAACCATAAGAGAGCTTTGAAACCAACCTCTATGTTGGTCGCTTCCTTCTAAATATAAATTAGCTGGATATTTCCCACCATCATTTGAGTTTAATACAGCATTCCAAGTTGAGCCACTATCAAACCAAACATCTAAAATATCCATAACTTTTTCTAAATTATCAGGATTTAATCCACTTGCTGGATTTAATAAATCTTTTATTTCCAAATCCCACCAAGCATCTGCTCCATATTTATCAAAAATCATAGCAATAAAATTTAAAACTTTTGGCTCTAAGATTATCTCTTTTGTAGTTTTATCTCTAAAAAATGCAATCGGAACTCCCCAATCTCTTTGTCTGCTAATGCACCAATCTGGTCGATTTTCTACCATTGAGCCAATTCTCTTAATTCCCCACTCTGGATAGAATTTGATATTTTCTAACTCATCTTTTGCAACTTCTCTTAAAGATTTACCATCAATTAGTTCATCCATCAATATAAACCACTGTTTAGTAGCTCTAAAAATTATAGGTTTATGTGTTCGCCAACAGTGAGGATATGAGTGTTTAATTTTTGAAACATTTAAAAGTGATGTGCCAAGCAGTTCCAAAATCTTCTCATTTGCATCAAAAATGTGCATTCCAACAAACTCATCTGGTAAAAGTTTGAGATGTGAAATAGTTGTATCAAATTTTCCTTCTTCATCAACAGGCATAACTACATCTAAATTGTATTTAAGTCCAACAATATAGTCATCTTCACCATGTCCTGGAGCTGTATGAACAGCACCACTACCACTATCCATCAAAACATGCTCACCTAAAACTATTCTTGAAACTCTACCATTTAGTGGATTTATAGCATGAAGATTTTCCAAAATTTCAGCTTTAAACTCTTTTATAATTTCACTATCAATTATATTTTTTTCAACTAAAGAATTAAATAGCTCTTTTGCTACAATAAATCCATTTTTTGTAACTACATAAATCTCATTTGGGTTCAATGAAATTCCCGTATTTGCTGGAAGTGTCCAAGGAGTTGTAGTCCAAATTACTATTTTTGCATTTTCAACTTCAAGAGCTTTTTTTGCTTCATGAGCTAATTCAAAAGCTACATAAATTGAGTGAGAAATTTTATCTTCATATTCAACTTCAGCTTCAGCCAAAGCACTCTTAGCTGCCCAACTCCAATAAACAGGCTTACTTCGTTCTTTCAGATAACCTTTTTTTGCAATTTCACAAAGAGTTCTATAAATAGAGGCTTCAAATTTAAAATCCATAGTTTTATATGGATTATCCCAATCTGCGATAACTCCAAGCGATTTAAACTCTTCTTTTTGAATATCAATAAACTCATTAGCATGTTTTCTGCACAACTCTCTGATTTTACTTTTTGGCAAAGTTGCTTTTTTATCTCCAAGTTTTTTTTCAACTTGTTGCTCAATTGGTAATCCATGACAATCCCAACCAGCTTTAAATCTTACACTTTTGTTATTAAAATAGTGAAATTTAACAACTATATCTTTTAGTATTTTATTTAGTGCATGTCCTATGTGAATATTTCCATTTGCATAAGGAGGACCATCATGCAAAACAAACTCTTCGCAATCTATTCGATTTTGTTTCATTTTGTCATACACTTTTTGTTCATCCCATTTTTTGTATCGTAGTGGCTCACTAAGAGGCAAATTTCCTCGCATTGGAAAGTTGGTTTCTGGCAGTGAGAGAGTATCTTTATAATCCATTTTTTATCCCTTATTAAGCTAAAAATTTTTTTAAATATTAGCTAAATAGGCTTTAAGAAGTGATAAAAAGAGGCTTAATGCCTCTTAGATTATCTTCTAGTAACTGGTGTAATGTGTGAGTAAATTCTTAAAATTTCTGGGTCAGAAATGAGACATACACTCTCTTGTCCTTTGTCTGCATAATCAATATGAGATAAAATATCTCTTGCTACATTTATTCTTGCTCTTTTTTTATCATTTGTATTAACTACAATCCAAGGCGAATATGGTGTGTGAGTTCTTGATAACATTTTCTCAAATGCCACAGAGTAATCTTCCCACATATCAAGTGCTTGTTCATCAACTGGGCTTAATTTCCACATTTTAAGTGGGTCATTTTTCCGCTCTTTTATTCTTCGTTGTTGCTCTTCTTGACTAACATCAAGAAAATATTTAAATAAAATAATTCCACTGCTCATCCACATTTGCTCAATATTTGGTGCTTGAAACAGAAAGTCTCTATACTCCTCTTTTGTGCAAAAGCCCATAACTTTTTCAACACCACCTCTGTTATACCAACTTCTATCAAAAAATACTATTTCACCAGCCGCTGGTAACTCTTTTACATATCTTTGAAAATACCATTGAGTTCGCTCAACATCACTCGGTTTTGCCAAAGCAACAACTCTTGCTCCTCGTGGGTTTAAATGCTCTGTTAATGCTTTTATAGTTCCACCTTTTCCAGCTGCATCTCTTCCTTCAAATACTATTACAAGCTTTTTACCTTGCTCTTTTACCCAATTTTGAAGTTTAACAAACTCTATTTGAAGTTTTAATATCTCATCTTCATAAAAACCAGCTTTTAATTTACCTTTTTCATTAAAAGCAGTTTCGAAATTTACCTCTTCAGGTCTATCAGTTATAATTGAACCTTTCCGATGCTCTTTTGGAGCAGGTTTATTTGGTCTTGGAGGCATATCGTCGTCATCATCTTCATCCTCCTCATCTTTATGCTTTTCACTCTCTTTATCTTTTAACTTTACCTTTGACTCTTCTTCGTCTTTAGCTTTTTTATCTTTATCTTTTGCCATAAGCTCTCCTTTAATAAAATATCATATGTATGATTATATCAAAAAATTAAAATATATCAACTCACATTAAAAAAATCAAAAAAAATATAAAATATCAAAAAAACTCTTGACAAAGGAAAAATATTTATATATAATTCCACCCACAAAACGGCAGTGTGTCGAGTTTGTGAATGACCCGCTAGCTCAGTAGGTAGAGCATCTCCCTTTTAAGGAGAGGGTCGTTGGTTCGAATCCAACGCGGGTCACCACTTTTAACTTTTGAAGTTAAAGTTTTTAAATCTATTAAATTTAAGATTTAATAGACCCCATCGTCTAGTGGCCAAGGACATCACCCTTTCACGGTGAATACAGGGGTTCAAATCCCCTTGGGGTCGCCACTATTTTATGGTCGCTTAGCTCAGTCGGTAGAGCGCCACCCTTACAAGGTGGATGTCACAAGTTCGAGTCTTGTAGCGACCACCATTTTTCACTGTGGAGCCGTAGTTCAGTCGGTTAGAATGCCTGCCTGTCACGCAGGAGGTCGCGAGTTCGAGTCTCGTCGGCTCCGCCATTAACTCTAAAGAAACTTCATTTTTAAAAAAAATCTTAAAAACTATACAACTTAACAAATTTAGCTTTTAAAGAGTTAGAACTGTTTCTGACTCTTTTTTATGCAAAACTTAAATTATTATTCTAAATAAATATCTATCAAACTACATAAATAGTTTCATTAAACTAAAACAGCCTCTCTTTTTTTTAAAAGTTTGCTTAATAGTGCTATAATTATAGTTATTAAACTATAAGAGGAAAATAATGATAAAAGTAGCAATTTTAGGAAAACCAAATGTTGGAAAAAGCTCTCTATTTAATCGTTTATCACATAGACGAGATGCTATTACTTCTGATGTTGCTGGAACTACAAGAGATATAAAAAAAAGTGTAATAGAAATTGATGATGGAAAAGAGATAGAAATTATTGATACAGGTGGAATAGATGACTCAACTGAACTATTTAGTAAAGTAAAAGATAAATCACTCTCAATTGCTAAAAAGGCTGACATAATATTATATATGATTGATGGAAAAAATATTGTAGATGATGAAGATAAAAAACTATTTTATGAGTTACAAAAATTGGATAAAGATATTGCACTTGTAATAAATAAGATAGATAATGATAAAGAGTTTGATGATGGTTGGAGATTTAAAGAATTTGGAACTAAAAATCTGTTTTTAATATCAGTTTCCCACAATCGTGGTGTGAATAGCTTAACAAAATGGATTGGTTCATTTATTGAAAGTGAATTGGTAATAGAAGAAGATATCGATGAGTTTTTAGAAGATATAATAGAAGAAAAGATAACAACTGAAGATAGCAATTCTATAAATATAGCAATTATTGGTAGAGTAAATGTTGGTAAAAGCTCACTTTTAAATGCTTTAGTTGGTGAAGATAGAGCCGTTGTGAGTGATGTTGCTGGAACTACTATTGACCCTGTTGATGAGAGTTTTTATTATAAAAATAATAAAATTACAGTTGTAGATACGGCTGGAGTTAGAAGAAGAGGACAGATTGAAGGAATTGAAAAATTTGCACTTGATAGAACAGAAAAAGCTCTAAAAAAAGCAGATATTGCAATATTGGTGCTTGATGCAAGTGAAGAGTTTAAAGAGTTAGATGAAAAGATTGCTGGATTTATTGATGAGTATAATTTAGCTTCTATTATTGTATTAAATAAGTGGGACAAAAGCGATACAGAGTTTAAAAAAGCTACTCAAAAGGTAAAAGATAGATTTAGATTTTTAGAAAACTCACCAATTCTTGCAATTTCTGCTACTACAAAGCGAAATATTGAAAAGTTAAAAGATAAAATTTTAGAAATTTATGCAAACTATACTCAAAGAATTCCAACAGCAAAACTAAATGAAATATTAAGTATGGCAATGGCAAAACATCAGTTGCCATCAGACAAAGGTAGAAGTGTCAAAATATATTATGGGACACAATTTGCCTCAAAACCTCCAAAAATTGCATTAATTATGAATAGACCAGAAAATTTACATTTTAGTTATAAACGATATTTAGTAAATAGTTTCAGAGAACATTTTAATTTTGAAGGCTGTCCGATTGTGATGGTTCCAAGAAAAAGAGGTGGTAAAGAGGAAGAAAAGTGAAAATTTTAAGTAAAGCTTTTGGAACTTATGGAACAAATTGTTATATTGTTTTTACTCCAAATGGAGAGTTTATAATAGATTGTGGAGTTGGTGCAACTAATTGGGTTTGTGAAAATGTAAAAAATCCTATTGCAATTTTAAATACACACGGACATTTTGACCATGTTTGGAGTAATGCTGAAATTAGCAAAAAGTTAAATATTCCAATATATATTCACAAAAATGATGCTTTTATGCTAAAAAATGACCCTTTAGGATTTGATGTGCCACCAAGTGAAGCACTATTAGTAGAAGATGAAGATATAAATATTGGTGAAGTTGATATAAAATTTATACTTTGTGCAGGACATACACAAGGCTCTTGTATAATTAAAATTGGAGATAATCTATTCACAGGTGATTTTATATTTAAAGGTGCAATTGGAAGAGTTGATTTTCCATTTTCAAATCCAACTGATATGCGAAAGAGTTTAGAAAAGTTTTTAGAATTTAAAGATAATTTGCCAATTTATGCGGGACATGGTGATAAAAGTGATGTTTTTAGTGAGCAGAAAAGTATTAAATATTTAATTCAGCGAGGATATCTGTGAAAAAAATTGCTTTAATATCTATTATTTCTATCTCTTCACTTTTTGGATTTAATGTCAATAAAGATGGTTTAATTCGAGCTATGTATATAGAAAATGATAGTAAAAAATTGAATGCTTTTGCATTTGGTGGAAGAGTTGCTGGTGAAGTAGAGTATGATAATTTCAAAGTTAGAAGTGGATTTTTTTATTCATCAGCTCTTAATGAAAGAGATGATGCAAGAGCTAAATTTTTTATAAATCAAAATAGTAGCTATTCACTACTTGGAGAAGCATCTATTTCATACACAAATGATGAGTTATCAATAATTATTTTGGGAAGACAGTGTGTTAGAACTCCTTTTGTAGATGCAGATGATGGGAGAATTATTCCAAATCTTTATAGTGGTTTATCACTTAAATATCTCTTTGCACAAAATAGTAAAATCGAAACATATTATTTAAATAAGATGGCTGGATTTTGGAACACTATTTATAGTGGTAGAGATATGTCAAAGTTTGACAGTATCGAAAATGCAACAGGTTATGGAGATATAGTTGATAGTAGTGGTTTATATATTTTTGGAGTTTCGCACAACTTAAAAAATGATAGATTTAAATTTTTTAACTACTATGGAGATAATTTAATAAATATTATTTATGGAGAGTATCAACATGATTTTAAATTAAAAAATGTTGATTTCACATTTTATGCACAATCGAGCCGACAAGATGATGTTGGAAGTTTGAAAAATCATTTATCAAAAAGTGGGAAAAATTTAAAACAAAATTATGGTGGAGTGAAATTAGAAGCAACTTATGATAAGATTATTGGATATTTTGCTATTGCTAAAGTTAGTAACTCAAATGGAGAACTTGATAAAAGTTTAATGAGTGTTTGGGGTGGAATTCCACACTATACAGTTTGCAATGAAAATGTTATGCGAACTGTAAATGCAGATGGAGTTTTGTCATCAAAAAGTTCTCTAAAATACCGTTTTACAAAAAAGTTTGATACAACTTTTAACTACTTATATTATGATGTAGCAGAAAATTTAAACTCACCAGATAAAGAGATAAAAGAGTTTATAGTTGCTTATAGAGATGGAATGTTTTTTGTAAATTGGGTTTTAATTTTGTGGGATATGGGAAAAGAGTCTGATACAACTCTAAAATCAACAATAGAGTATAAATTTTAAAAGGATTTACTATGAGAGCTTTATTTATCTTTTGTATATTTATAATATCACTATTTGGAAATCAAAATTACAAAATTGCTGTATTATATTGGTCTATGAATATAGAAGGTCAAGTGGCAATGAGAGAAGGTTTGGAGCGAGAAGTCGAAAAAATAAATAGAGAATCAAAAGATAAAAATATCTCAATCATAAAATATGTGGCAGGAGATGGAGAGAGAGGGGTTGAAAATCAGATTAATCAATTTAGAGATGCAATTAGAGAAAAAGTAGATGCTATTGTTGTTCAACCAACAGATAATGCAGGTTTAACTCAAGTTTTGATTGAAGCAAATAGAGCTTCAATCCCCGTAATTGCTTATGACCAATATATAATTGGAGGTGAGCTTAGCTCATTTATTACAAGTAATAATTATATGGCTGGTTTTTTAGATGGTGAATATATTGCTTATAAATTTAAACACAAAAAAGAGTTAAAAATTGCACTTGTAGAGTATCCAACTGTATCTTCAACAGTTGAGCGAGTTAATGGATTTATAGATGCTTTGGAGAGTTATGGAGTAAAATTTAAAATATTAAAAAGTTATGAAGCAGTTGAGCCAACAAAAGGAAGAGAAGTAGGAGTTAAAATTTTAAAAGATTTTCCAAAAGTTGGTGATTTAGATTTAGTTTTTTGTGTAAATGATGGTGGTGGAGTTGCAATAGCAAAAGAGTTTTTAAAAGCAAAACGAAATGATATTGCTTTAGCCACAGTTGATGGCGACCCACAATCAGTTGATTTTATCAAAAATAGTAATTTAATTATTATAGATTCTGCACAATTTTGTGGGGCAATGGGTGCTGTTGCTATTAAAACTGCTTATCAAATTTTAAAAGGTGAAAAGGTTGGAAAAAATATCTTAATTCCTATTTTTCCAATTACAAAAGAGACAATTCATTTATATAATGGTTGGATTGGTGATATACCTAATAGTTTTAAAAAACCTTGGAGTTCAAAAAGTGAAGTTTGGGATAATAGCTTAATTTTTAAATAGGATAATTTGTGGCAAAAATAAAAGATGATTTTTTAAGTATTGATAGAAGTTTATCAATTTGGTTTGGGCTACTTATTTCTGTTTTAATGTTGATATTTTTTGTAATAACAATTTTTTATTATAGTTCAATCATCAAAAAAGAGCAAGATAGATTAAGCTCTGTAATTGCAAATACATTGGCTGATTCAATTAATAGAGTTGCATTTTCAGGAAAATATCAAGTTAGACTTTTAATTGAAGATTTGAGCAAAAAAAATGAAAATATTGACTCAATTATGATACAAGATTTTGATGGATTAATTATTGCACACACAGATAGTAGTAGAAATGGTAAATTAGAAAGAGATGATTTCTTTCATAAAGCAATAAAAATCAAAGAAAACCAAAACTATATAATTCAAGATATATCACTTCATAGAGATAGAAAGTCAATAAAATTAATTGAAATTGATATTCCTTTTAGACAAGGATTTAATGGCGAAATTAATGGAGTTATTCGACTATTTTTATCAAGCTCACTAATTAGTGCTACATTAAATGATAGTATCAAATATTTTGTGCTTTTAATTGCACTTTTTACACTTATTTCAATATTTTCCATTTACAAAATTAGTCAAAGAGTTGGACGACCAATCAAAAATCTTGCACATCAATTAAATGGAATTTTGAAATATACACCATTAACTATATATGTCAAAAATAGAGAAGGAGATATACTATCTTCAAGTGCAGTTTATAATAATTTAAAAGAGTCATTAGAAAAAATAGAAACTATTGAAGAACAAAAAGAGGGAGAACTTTTTTATTCTGCTAAATCTATAAGTTATGATTATACTTTAAATATAAATGGTAAAGATTACTATTTTAGTGCTACAAAATATCCAATAGCTTTGGAAAATGATGGCAAAATATCTTTAACTTGCACAATTGCAACAGATATTACAGAACAAATTGAGTTGCTACACGGAATTGAGAGTGAGCGAAACTTCTTTAGAGCAGTTGTAGAAAATATAAATGCTATTGTTGCTGTAATTGATAGAGATGGTAGAATGATTAGATTTAATCGCTATGCAGAAGAGTTTAGTGGATATTCACAAGCCGAAATATCTCAAACACCATATTTTTGGACAGTTTTATTACCAAATGATAAACAATCAAATTTGAGAGTCAATGCCCAAAAATGGAATATTATTAGACGATTTGAAAATGTTTGGGTTTCAAAAAATGGTGAAGAGAGAGTTTTTGATTGGTCAAATGGAATTATTTTGAATGAGTTTAATAAAATGGAGTATATCGTTACAGTTGGTGTAGATTTATCTCGTCAAAAAAATATCCAAAAAGAGTTAGAAGAAGCAAAAAATTTAGCAGAAAGTGCAAATAGTGCTAAGAGTGATTTTTTAGCAAATATGAGTCATGAGATTAGAACACCACTAAATGCTGTAATCGGAATGAGCTATATATTATCACAAACAGAGCTTGATAATAGCCAAAGAGAGTATATAAAAAAGATAAACTCATCGGCTAAATTACTACTTGGAATACTTAATGATATTTTGGATTTTTCTAAAATTGAAGCTGGTAAAATGGAAATAGAACATCACAACTTTTCATTAAAAGATGCTGTAAATGAGATTGCAGACCAATTAGTTACACTTGCAAAAACAAAAGATATTGAAGTATTAATTCAAATTAAGCCTGATTGTGTGGATTTAGTAAATGGCGATAAGATTAGAGTTCAACAAATTTTATTAAATATTATAAATAATGCAATTAAATTTACAAATCATGGACATGTTATTGTTAGAGTTAAAGACAAAATATTAGATAATGGCAAAGTTAATTTAAAATTTGAAGTAGAAGATAGTGGAATTGGCATATCTCAAGAAGCAATTGATAAACTTTTTGCACCATTTACTCAAGCCGATAACTCAACTACAAGGAAGTTTGGAGGAACAGGATTAGGTTTATCTATTTGTAGAAAGTTAGTTAATATGATGGGTGGAGATATTTGGGTAAAAAGTAGTCAAAATATTGGAAGTCTATTTGGATTTAATATCACTTTGGATGTTGTAAAAATTGATAAATTTAATAAACAACAATTTCCAAATGATTTAAAAATATTAATTGTAGATGATAGTCCTCATAGTTGTGAAATATTACATAATATACTTGAAGGAGTTAGCTCTAAGATAGAAATTTTCACAAATCCAATTGAAGCATATCATAGATTTTTGGAAGCAGAAAATAGCAGTGAGCCTTTTGCTTTGATTATAGTTGATTGGAAAATGCCAGAGTTAAATGGAGTTGAATTTGTAAAAAAAATAGAACAACACTCAAACAAAAAACCGACAATTTTAATGGTAAGTGCATATTCACAAGAGTTGCTATTAAATGAAACAAAAGATGTTGGAATTGATACAATAATTACTAAACCATTTACACCATCAATAATATTTGATAGCATATCAAATCTACTAAACCCAAACAAAACTTTGGATAGTGATACAGAAAGTGTTCCAAATTTAGCAAATATAAAAATTCTATTAGTTGAAGATAATGACATTAATCAAGAAGTTGCACACCATATTTTAAGCAATACAAAAGCAAATATAGAGATAGCAAATAATGGTTTAGAAGCTCTTAACAAGGTAAAAATAGGAGATTATGATATTATAATTATGGATATTCAAATGCCTATTATGGATGGTTATACTTCTACAAAAGAGATTTTGAAATTAAATTTAAAAAAAGTTCCAACTATAATTGCCATGAGTGCAAATGCTACAAGTAATGACATAAAAAAATCAAAAGATGTTGGCATGTATGAACATCTTACAAAACCAATTGAGCCAACAAAGCTATATAATGTATTGGCAAAAATTACAAATACAAAAAAATTTATTAAAGTAGATATTGATAAAGGTAGTTTAGAAGTTGATATTGATGAGGTTGGAGCATTAAATAGATGGAATGGAAATAGTAGATATTATGAAGTTGTAAATAGTTTTATAGATAATACAGTTATAACTCTCAAAGATTTATGCAAAGATAGTGAATTATCAATCAAAGCTCACACAATAAAAGGAAGTTCTGCAAATTTAGGATTAAATTTAGGATTAAATTTAGTATCTAAATTTGCACACTTAATTGAGTTAAATATAGATAATTTAGATGAGTGCAAAAAGTTAATTTTAGAGCTTGAAAAAGCACTTTTTAGTGCAAAAGAGTTTTTTAAAAATAGAGTGGTAAAAAAAGATGAAGTAAATACTATTCCAAAAGATGAGCTTTTAGAAAAACTAAATAGTGTCATTATAAAATTAAAAGATAGAGAGTTTAATGCTTTGCCAGAGTTTCGTTATATTAAAGAGAGTTTAAAACAGCATTTTGATATGAAATTAATAGATGAAATATCTACAAATATAGATAAATTTGAGTTTCAAAAAGCTATTGAATTGATAGATAAATTGTATTAAAAAAGTTAATTTAAACTCTATTTAGTTAAAATCACGGTTTAATTTAAAAAAGAGGTGTTTTATGATATTGGTAATGAAATCAAGTGCAACAGAGGCAGATATAAACAAAACAGTAGAGCAGATAAAAGCTTGGGGTCATGATGTTAGTATTGCTCCAGGTGAAAAGCAAACAGTTATTGGAATTGTTGGAGATAAGCGAAATTTAATTGGAAAACCACTTGGTACACTTAGTGGTGTTGAAAAAGTTTTGGAAGTTTCAGCTCCTTACAAATTAGCTTCAAGAGAATTTTATCCTGTTGATAGTGTAATTGATGTTAATGGTGTAAAAATTGGTGGTGGGCATAAATGTATAATTGCTGGACCTTGTTCAGTTGATACAATTGAATATGTTATGGAAATAGCAAAAGCTGTAAAAGCAAGTGGTGCTACAATGCTTAGAGGTGGAGCTTATAAACCTCGAACTTCACCTTATGCTTTTCAAGGTCATGGCGAAGATGGACTGAAAATGTTAGCAGAAGCAAGAGCTGAAACAGGACTTCCAATTGTTACAGAGCTTATGAGTGAAAAAGATATAGATTTAGTATATAAATATGCTGATGTTATCCAAATTGGTGCAAGAAATATGCAAAATTTCACTCTATTAAAAGAGATAGGAACACTAAATAAACCTGTAATTCTAAAAAATGGAATTGCTTCAACTGTGCAAGAGCATTTAATGAGTGCAGAATATATTATGAGTGGTGGATTGAAAGATGTAATTTTATGTCTAAGAGGTGTTAGAAGTTATGAAACTGCTATGCGAAACACTCTTGATGTAAATTTAGTTCCATATATGCAAAGCAAAACTCACTTACCAATTATAGTTGATCCAAGTCATGCTGCTGGAAAAAGAGAGTATGTAAATTCATTGGGATATGCTGGAATGGCTGTTGGTGCTGATGGATTAATTGTTGAAGTTCATCCTTGTCCAAGCTGTGCATTGAGTGATGGAGAACAAGCACTACTGCCACGAGATTTTGAATATTTTATGAGAAAACTTGATGGATTAATTAGCTGGAATCAAAAAGAGTGGAGTGATTTTGATAAAACTAAGTAAAAATTAAAATAGGAGTTTTGAGATGAATGAGTTAAAAAAAGAGATAGAGATATTTAACTCTAAAAAATCTCAATACTTCTCTATTTTAGATGAGTATGAGAATAGATTAAATATTATTGATACTATAATCAAAGATATAGCAAATAGTAATATTAGCTCAAAAACTAATAAAACTGAATTAGACAACGATACTGAAAGACTCTTGAAAAACTTAACTCAACTACTCAAAAATATGTGAAATGAACTTAGGAAAATTAGATAAGCTTAAAATAAATGGTTATAAATCTATAAAATCAGTTGAAGTAAATTTTAAATCTATCAACATTTTAATAGGTGCAAATGGTGTTGGCAAAAGTAATTTTATAGGATTTTTTAATTTTGTTAGAAAACTTGTAGAAAAAGAGTTAGAACTTTATGTGGCACAATTAGGTGGAGCTAATAAGATTTTACATTTTGGGAAAAAAGTTACACATGAACTTAACTTTTCTATGTTATTTAAACCTAATGCTTATGTAGTTTCATTTATTTCAAATGAACAAGATAAATTAATATTTCAAAAAGAGTATGCTTATTTTTATGGAGATTATAAAAATAACAAATATGACATTAGTAGTATAGGTTTAAAAGAGAGTGGTCTTAATGAAAAAATTAAAATTCATAAATATATAACAACCCATATAAAAGATTGGAAAGTGTATCACTTTCATGATACAAGCAAATCATCACCAATAAAACAACCATGTAATATAAATGACTATTATTCATTAGCTGTTGATGGTGGTAATTTACCCGCATTTTTGTATTTTATAAAAAATCATCATGAAAACTCTTATACAAAAATAGTAAAAACTATTCAAAGAGTAGCTCCATTTTTTAGTGATTTTATTTTAGAGCCAGATATTGCAAATAAAGATATGATAAGACTTAGATGGAAACATAAAGGTAGTGATTTATATTTTGATGCTAATGATTTATCTGATGGAACTATAAGATTTATATGTTTAACAACTCTACTTTTACAGCCAAATTTGCCAACTATGATTTTGCTTGATGAACCAGAACTTGGACTTCATCCATTTGCACTACAAATTTTAGCTTCACTTTTTAGAGTTGCTTCAAATAATACTCAAATTATAGCTTCTACTCAATCATCAACTTTTGCAGATTTTTTTGATATAGAAGATATTATTATTGCCGATACAAAAGATAATGCAACTCTATTTAAAAGATTAAACAAAGATGAATATAAAGAGTGGTTTGAAGAGTATAGCATAGGTGAAATGTGGCAAAAAAATTTGATAGGTGGAGTTCCTAATTATGATTAGAATTGCACTTTCAGTTGAAGGACAAACAGAAAGCGAGTTTTGCAAAAAAGTTTTAACACCATTTTTTAGAACTTATAATATTGAGATGACTCCTATTACTGTTTCTACAAGTAAAGACAGATGTGGAAGAAAACATAGAGGAGGATGTATCAATATAGATAGAGTAAAAAATGAGATACAAAAACTTTTACACTCATATGATTATGTAACTACATTTTATGATTTTTATGGATTTAGTAATAGATCTACTGATGATGTTGATGAATTAGAAAATATGATTTTTGAACTTTTTAATGATAAAAAGTTTATACCATATATTCAAAAATATGAATTTGAAACACTACTTTTTAGCAAACCAAATATTTTTACAACATATTTCAACAGTGATATAATTGAAAAAAACTTAATAGAAGATATAAAACAGTGCAATGATGATATTGAGTCTATTAACGATTCCCCTCAAACAGCTCCACATAAAAGATTAGAAGCATATTTTCCAGATTATGAAAAATATGATAAAGTGTTTCATGGTGAAGGATTTGCTTTTGATATTGGACTAAATGAAATAAGAAAAAAAGCAAAAAGGTTTAATCAGTGGATTGAAAAAATTTTAAGTTTATAATTTTTCTTCACTCCAAATAAACTTTTATATGTTTTTCTACAATGTTTTTTATATCAAACTCTTTTATCGCTTTTATTCTGCTATTTTCACCAAAACTTTTTCGCAAATTTTCATCTAAAATTAGCTCTTCAACTCTATTAGCTAATATTTTATAATCATAAAGTGGAACTAAAAAGCCATTAACTCCATCATCAACACACTCCTTACAACCAACTGTATTAGTTGTCACTATTGGCTTACTAAGCGAAGTTGCTTCAATCAAAGTTCGTGGAAGTCCTTCTCGATAACTTGGCAATACAAATATATCACTATCACAAATTAACTCTTTTATATCTTCTCGCTTTCCCAAAAACTCTATCTCTTTTATATTTCTCATAAACTCATCACTCAAAGAGCTACTATTTCCATTATCAGCCCAACCAACATAAATAAATGACACAGTAGAATATTTTGGTTTTAGCAATTTTGCCATCTCTATAAATTCTAATACCCCTTTATGTTTTAAAACTCTTCCTATCATAATAACTTTAATTTTGTCACTAATATTTTTATTACAATTCCAAATTATTGTATCAATTCCTGAACCTTTAATTAAAGCTGTTTTCTCTCTTGTTATAATATTTTTTGTTACAAAAAGCTCTAAATCATCACTATTTTGAAATATAACTTTTGAGCTAAATTTGAGTGTTATTTTATAAAGTGAATTTATAATAAACCTTACAAATTTAGATTTAAAAGAGTTATCAATATAGAAACTGCCAAGCCCTGTAATTGAGTTTATAATTTTTGGAACTTTTGCTACCTTTCCTGCAATTAATCCATAAATATTTGGCTTTACTGTAAATGTATGCAAAATATCTAAATTTAAATCTTTTAAAACTTTATAAATATTTTTGATTGCAATTAACTCTTTGATAGGATTTAAACTACTTCTCTCTATCTCATAACTAATAGTCTCAATCCCAAACTCTTTAAACTTTTCTAAAAAATTTCCCTTTGGAGCAATAGCATATACAGTATGCCCTAAATCTTTTAACTCTTTCATAATTGGCAATCTAAATAGATATAAATTTTCATCTAAATGTGATAAAAATGCTATTTTCATAATCTTTTCCTAAAAACTTCTAATCCAAAAAGTGTCCATAAAATTTTTGCTCTCTTTTCATCAGCGATATTTAACTTTTTAGCTTTTAAATCTTCAATAAATTTTTTATCAAAAAATTCTAATGAGTAGTTTGAAACCGTATCAAATATCACCTCTTTTAACTCATTATCTACCCAATTTTTTAGAGGCACTTCAAAGCCTCTTTTGGGTTGAGTTATTAACTCTTGTGGTAGATATTTTTTGGCTAACTCTCTTAAAATATATTTTGTAGTTTTAGAATTTATTTTATAACTATCATTTAAAGTTGGAGCAAATTCCAAAATGTGTGAGCTTAAAAACGGACTTCTACCTTCTAATGAGTGTTGCATTGTGGCTATATCCATTTTGATTAACAAGTTACAAGCTAAAATTATTTCAAAATCTAAATATAACATTTTAGACAATGGGCTTAAATTTGACTCTAAAACAGACTCTATAAAGTAACTCATATCTAAATCACTAAACCTTTCATCAATACCTTCAAAAATATCCATAGTAAGTGAGAGATAGAAATCCAAAGGTTTAGATTTTGAGCTAATTTCTAAAAGTCTATAAATATAGTTATATAGTGATTTTTTATCTTTTGGTTTTGGTATAAAAGTTTTTAAAAACTTAAACTTTTTTGCAATTTCAATGTAGTTTAAGCCAACATATCTTCTATATCCTCCAAATAGTTCATCAGCACCATCACCATTTAAAATTACTGTTAAATGTTTTTTTGCTTCTTGTGAAACATAATATGATGGAATTGCCGAACTATCAAAAAATGGCTCTCCATAACTATCCAAAATTTTGAAAATATCTCTCTTTAAATTCAAATCTATATCAATTGCTGTATGTTTTGTGCCATATTTTTTACTTGTAAGAAGTGCCAAATTTGATTCATCATATCCACCATCAAATCTAACTGTAAAAGTTTTAAGATTAGATTTAAATTCACTTGCCATTGCAACCACTAATGAGCTATCAATTCCCCCACTCAAAAAAGCACCAACTTCTAAATCAGAGCTATCTACTCTACTCTTTATAGCTTTTTTTAGTCTAATTTCTAACTCCAACTTAGCATCTTCAAAATTTAAATTTACCCTATTTTGATATAACTTTTTTATATCAAAATAACTATTAGTTATAATATTCAAACTCTCCAAATCAACAATCATATATGTTCCATTTGGAATAGCATACAAATTTTTAAAAGCTGTTTTGGGTTTGAAAAACAGCCCAACTCTTAAATAACTTTCAATATTTGCTCTATCAATTTCTACATCTAAAACAGCTCTAATTGTATTTAACTCACTTGCAAAAACAAAACTTTCACTATCACAAAAGTAGTAAAGTGGTTTTTTACCAGCTCTATCTCTTGCTAAAAATATCGTATTATCTTCTCTGTCCAAAATGGCAAATGCAAAAGCTCCATCTAAATATTTAAACATATCGTTTTTAAATTTTATATACATATATAGTAGCACTTCTGTATCACTATTTGTTTTAAATTCAAACTCATTTAAATGCTTTTTTAACTCTAAATAGTTATAAATTTCACCATTAAAAATGATTGTAAATTTTTGAAAATGCAAAGGCTGATTTCCATTTTCACTCAAATCAATAATTGCTAATCTATTATGCAAAAGTGCCACATTTTTATCTATAAAAATTGATTGATTATCTGGTCCTCTATGAAACATAGCTTGTTGCATTTTTTGCAAATCATACTTTTGATAATTAATCGCTCCTGCAATTCCACACATAAAAACCTCTATAATTTTATTGAATTTATAACACAAATTGGTTTAGTTTATAAACATGATATAATAATTTTTTAAACATTTACAAATTATTATAAGCTTAATTTTAGAATATAAGGATAAAAAATGTCAAGAAAATTAGTAAGTTTTGATTGGGCAATGAAGAAAATATTAAGAGAAAAAGCTAATTTTGATATTTTAGAAGGTTTCCTAAGTGAGCTTTTATGTTTTGATGTTTCAATAATTGAAATTTTAGAAAGTGAAGCAAATCAAGAGAGTGAAAAAAACAAATATAATCGTGTGGATTTATTAGCAAAAGATAATCAAAATAGATTTATATTGATTGAACTACAACACGATAGCGAAAATGACTATTTTCATAGAATGGTTTATGGAGCATCAAAACTGATTAGTGAATATTTTGATATTGGTGAGCCATATTCAAATATTAAAAAAGTTTATTCAATAAATATCGTTTATTTTGGTTTAGGACAAGGTAAAGATTACCTATATCACGGAGTTTTAGAGTTTAAAGGTATAAATAGAGATGATACTTTGGAGCTAAATAACAAGCAAAAAGAGCTTTTTGGAGAAATAAAAGTAAAAGATATTTTTCCAGAGTTTTATATAATCAAAGTTAATAATTTTGATAAGTTATCCAAAAAATCTACAATTGATGAGTGGATATATTTCCTAAAAACTGAAGAAATACAAGAAGATTTCAAAGCAAAAGGATTAGAAAAAGCAAAAGAAAAACTTGATGTCTTGAAACTTCCACAAAAAGAGCGAATAGCATATAAAAGAGTTTTGGAAAATCTAAGCTTAGAAAAATCTGTAATGGAAACTGCGAGATTTGATGGATTAAAAGAAGGAATTGAAAAAGGCGAGAAATTAGGAATTGAAAAAGGTGAAAAACAAAAAGCGATAGAAATTGCTAAAAATTTAATACTTGCAAAAGTTGATATAAATTTAATATCTCAATCAACAGGTTTAACCATAAATGAGATTGAAGAGTTAAGATTAAATTCTTAACTCTTACTCGCTGGTTTTATCTTCATTTTATCTCTAAATTTTTTATACTCTTTTATCTTATCTGGAAACATTTCAGATATTGATGTGATATTTTTAATAGTTTTTAGATAATCTTCAGTTTCAATCGCACTTTTATCATTTATAAAAGCATCTTCGATTGTCTCTTTTACACAGCTTTCTATATCAGCACCACTGAAACCTTCGCAATTTTCAGCCAATTTTGCAAAATCAATATTTTTTATATCTTTTTTTCTACTTTTTATATGCACTTTAAAAATCTGTTCTCGCTCTGCTTTGTTTGGAAAATCAACGAAAAATATCTCATCAAATCTACCTTTTCTAAGTATTTCAACTGGTAAATTTGTAACATCATTTGCCGTTGCGATTACATAAACTTCGCTTGTTTTCTCTTGCATCCAAGTCAAAAAATATCCAAACAATCTGGTAGTTATCTCATTTCCACTTGTTGGCACACCTATTCCACTAAATGCTTTTTCAATCTCATCAATCCACAAAATAGAAGGGCTAATCGATTCTGCTTGAAATATCGCTTTTCGCATATTTGCTTCACTCTCACCCACATATTTTCCCATCAATCTACCAATATCAAGTCTAAGAAGTGGAATATTATCAAATAGAATTGATGTAGCTTTTGCTGTTAGAGATTTTCCACAACCCGACATTCCAAGAATAAAAACACCTTTTGGAGTATCGACACCATAAGCTTTTGCTTCTTTTATATTTTTTACGATTTTTGATTTTTGATTGAGCCACTCTTTTAGATTTTCCAATCCACCAATATCATCAAGAGTCAAACTTGTATCTATCATTTCAAGAATTCCACTTTTTTTGATTATTTGTCGCTTCTCATCTAAAATCAACTTATCATTAATTGGGCTAATCAATCTACCACTTTTTTGAATTGCCATATTTAGCAAAATTTTTACTTCACTTTCAGTCAAACCTCTAAGCGAAATTGCAAATTTTTCAAGCTCTTCATTTGAAATATTATCATTATAGTGATTTGCATATTTGTTAATAATATTTTTTATATCATCATGAGTTGGTAAATCCATTTCAAAAACTGTAATAAATGTTTCTATTTCAATAGGAATTTTTAGTATTGGCGAAACCAAAAATATAGTAGCAAATGTATCTTCATCTTGCATAATCTTATGGACAATTTTTTTTAGCATTGAGATAAGTTTTTGATTATTGTGATGTGATTTATCCAAAAATGTGTGAATATCTTTTAAGACAATAAACACATCTCGCAACTCTTCTACACCCAATACATAAGGCTCAAGAAACTCTATCACATCTTCTCTATTTGTCAGACTCCACTCATCTATCTTCATATTGCCATTTTTTTCTGCCAACTCTTTTATAACTGTATCAACTTTTAGCTCTTCATAAGAGTTTATATAAATGATAGGATAGTAAGCTTCAATGTATGGTTGAATTTTTATTGTTAAAGGTTTCATTTATCACCCTTTTTAATAAACTCAAAAATCTTATTTGCCAAAGCTGACTTTGGAGCAATATCTCTATATATACTATATGGTGCTGAAGATAGAGAAGAGATATTAGAAATTGAGACACCATTTGCTCTCTTTTTCTTTATATCAATCACATTAAATAAATCTAAAATTTCTATTTGTATATTATCATCTGAATATAAAGATTTAAATTTTAATTTTAATCCATTGAAAGTTGTTTGGTTATTTAATTTATACCAATCCATACCAATATTTAAATCAACAAATTCAATCTCATGTCCAAAATTATCATAAAATAGATAATCTTTTGTTTGATTAAGATAATTAGAATATATATTTATTGGTGAAAAATAGATACCTTTCTCAAGTATCTCTATTTCATGCCATTTATATTTCTCATATCCAGAATTACTAAATGATATTTTTTTATAATTTTGATAGTTTGGTTTTAAATGTCCAAAAAATTCTGTAATAACCTCTTCTAAAATATTATTTTGATAATCGCTTCTAAACTTCTCAAATATACTCTTTATCTCATCATAACTATAACTTTTTTGCATATTTCGTGATTGTAAGACATAATCATAAATGCAAAGCTCATCATTTATCTCAATATCACTCGCTTCTACTCCAAAAAATTGATATAAAACTTTAGCTTTATCAAACAAAGAGCTACCACTCAAATCAGGAAGTTTCCCAAGATTTCGCCTATCAAGCCATAGTTGCAACTTTCCACTATCAAGATGTTCCATAACATCAACTAAATTAAAATTCTCACTCACCTCTTCGATACTTCTACAAGGTTTCCCATCTACTTCCAAATTAAATCGCACCGTTTTAATCATCAAATACCCCTTTTTTAAATTTTAAAATTATAACTCAAAACTATCTCAACTCTTCAATCTCTTGAATGCTAAGACCTGTTGAAACAGAAATAATATTTAAATCAATATTTTGTTTTAAAAGATTTTTCGCAATTTCTATTTTTGCCAACTTTTCACCTTCTGCTTTTCCTTTTTCAATTCCCACTTGCTCACCTTCCATTTTTCCTTCAATTTTAGCAGTGTCAAGTAGTGATATTTCAAGCATTTTATTTTCTACTTTTCGTTGATATTTTAGTTTTTCTTCATAAGTAAGTTTTAAAACATCAAGTTTTTCCTTTGCTTTTTCTAATCCTTTTGCTTTGAAATTATCTTTTATCTCTTCAGTTTTTAAGAAATATATCCACTCATCTATTGTATTTTTTGCAATATCATTAAAGCTATTAACTTTTATGATGTAATATTCTGGAAAGATTTCATAAACTTCACTTTTATTAAACTCTTTTTTTTGATAATTTGAGAGTTTCAAATCGCTCTCTTTTTTGTTTAAACCTTTAAA
>DZAY01000053.1 GCA_022729735.1 Helicobacter cetorum | reverse complement strand
AAGCATGTAATCTTTCTTTTAATTTTGAATTTTTTTCGCTTTTATATAAACTTTCCAACACCTCTAAACTTTCCACTATGTCTATTTTTACATTTCTACTTGTCATAATAATATTATACCTAAATCTTAGGAAGATTTGGTATTAAAGTAAATAAAAAATTTTATTTTTCTTGTGTAAAATTCAAACTTCATAAAAACTTCATAATTTAATTATAAAATAAAAAAACAGAGGATTTAAAAAGTGGAACATAAATATATTTTTAATAAAAATTTACAATTTATAAAAAAATATGATGGAAATATTTTTATAGATAAAAGTTTTAGGAATGAGGATTTAAAAAATCGTTTTATGTTTTTTAAAGTTTTGAAGTGGCAATTTTCAAAGCTATTTACAAAGAAAAAAGAGTTAAAAGAGTATAACTTAAAAGTTATAAAAAGTGATTTTTTAAATTCAAATAAGGATATGATTGTTTGGCTTGGACACTCAACTTTTTTTATAATAATTGATGGCAAAACAGTTTTAACTGACCCTCTTTTTTATGATTTACCTTTTATAAAGAGATTGGCAGGGCTTCCTTGTAAAGTAGAAGAGTTAAAACAGATTGATTATATTCTAATTTCGCACGGACATAGAGACCATTTAGATATAAAATCTATTAAAAAACTAATAGAGTTAAATCCAAATGTAAAGTTTTTAATTCCATTAAATATGGGAAAAATATTACAAAAATATACAAAAAATTATGAAGAGGCGGGTTGGTTTCAAAAGTTTAATAGTGAAATTGACATAACTTTACTTCCAGCTTATCATTGGCATAGAAGAGGTTTGATGGATTTTAATAAAATATTATGGGGAAGTTTTTTAATTCAAAACTCCAAAACATCTATCTATTTTGGTGGAGATAGTGCATATTCAAAACATTTCAAAGAGATAAAAAAAGTTGCAAATATAGACATAGCCTTAATATCTATTGGAGCTTATAAACCTAAATTTATTATGAGTAATTCGCATACTTCTCCAAATGAAGCAATAAAAGCAAGTAATGATTTAGGTGCAAAAGTTTTTATTCCTATGCACTATGGAACTTATAAACTTTCCGATGAGCCATTGTATGAGCCAATAGATTTATTATATAGCAATCAAAACAAATTAAAAGCAAAATTACAAGAGTTAAATATTGGAGAAATTAAGGAGATAAATGAACTTTTTTAAAGCACTCAAAAAATATAAATTTAAAACATTTTTAATATTTTTAAGCTCAACTGTTGCGATTTGCTCAATATTTTTAATTACGGCAATATCGAGTGGAATTGTAGAGATGTATGTAAGTATGCTTAAAACCGATGGAGATATTATTATTACTCAAAAGGGAGTTGCTGATACATTTTTTAGTGATGTAGATTTGAAATTGAGTGATGAAATTCAAAAAATCGCTGGAGTTAAAAGTGTTCAAGGAGTAATTGTTGGTGCTGGTGCGATTGATATAGTTCCAATTGCTGGAATTTATGGATGTAGCAAAAATAGATTTGAGAATTACAAATTAATAAATGGAAATTATCCAAAAGAAAACGAGGTAATACTTGGCAAAAATATAAACGAAATTTTAGAAAATCCAAAAACTATTAAATTATTTGATGAAGATTTTAATGTAAGTGGAACTTATGAGAGTGAAATTGGATTTGAAAATGGAGGAGTTATTATAAATATAGAAAATAGTCAAAAACTATTCAAAAAAAGTGCTTCATTTTTACTAGTTAGTGTAGATAATATTGAACTAAACGATAAAATCGTTGAGCAAATTTCAAAATTAAGCTCAAAAATTGAGCCAAAATCTACAAAAGAGTTTGTAGATAGTTACAATCAATTTAAAATCATTAAAATCTCTTCATTTGCAATCTCTTCAATCTCTTTTTTTATGGGATTTTTAGCAATTATGAGTATTTTTAGCATAGTTATAAATGAGCGAAAATATGAGTTTGGCATAAAACGAGCGATTGGAATATCAAGAGTAAAAATTATCGCTTCATTGGTAGCTGAAGCTATGTTTATATCTAGTTTATCTTTTAGCTTTGCAATAGTTATAAGTTATGTAATTCTTGAAGTTTTAAAAAATATAGAGAAATTTCAAGGATATTTAAGTGGTGAAATTGATTTAATTTTAGCTATTTATATATTTTTAGGAAGTCTATTTATGTCAATTTTAGGAGCGATAATTCCAGCAATTTTTGCCTCAAAAACTGACCCAATAGTTTTAATTCAAAGAGGTGCTTAAATTAGAAAATTTTTATTATAATATTAAAAAAGGAGTTTAAAATGTATACAAATGTATCTTCAATGAATGCCCATAATTCTTGGTTAAATGCAAATGCAAATAATGTTGCAAATATTAATACAGATAGGTTTATTCCAACTCAAACAAATTTAAGCGAAAATAATGGAAGTGTAGAAGCGAGTTTTAAAAAAGCTGACGATATGAAATTGCAAACTTCACAAACAGATTTAAATAAAGAAATTCCAGAACAAATATTAGCAAGTTATGGATTTAAGGCAAATGCTGTTAGTTTTAGAACTTATGATGAAATGATGGGAAGTGTAATAGATTTGAGGGCTTAAATTACATAATCTCTTCACACTTTCTTTTTATAATAAATAAAACATAAGGTTTAAATTGATAAAAACTAAAAATCTAACACACTACTACAAGCAAGATTTAGCACTTTCTAACATCAATTTAGAGATAAAAGATAGTGAGTTTGTCGCAATCAAAGGCGAAAGTGGAAGTGGTAAATCTACTCTTCTTTCAATTTTATCAACTCTATTAAAACCAAGTCGAGGTGAAATTAGTTTTGATATGAAAATAGATAATATTGATAAATTTAGAAGAGAAAATATCGGCTTTATATTTCAATTTCACTATTTAATAAATTATTTAAGTATTTATGAAAATGTAGAGTTAGCGAGTTTAAATAAATCAAAAGATGAGATTAACTCTATTTTGGATTTTTTGGGAATTAAAGAGATAAAAGATAAATATCCAGATGAAATTTCAGGCGGACAGCGGCAAAGAGGTGCGATTGCAAGGGCAATTATAAATAAGCCAAAATATATTTTTGCAGATGAGCCAACTGGAAATTTAGACTCTAAAAATTCAAAAATAGTTTATGATATATTAAGAGAGTTAAATTCAACAATAGTTGTTGCAAGTCACGAAGATGAGTTGATTTCAAAAGCTGATAGGGTTATTAAATTAAAAGATGGAAAAATAAATGTTTAAATCACTGAATGAGTTTATAAATTTTCACTTTAGAATTAGTTTTATATTTTTAGTTTTAGGTGTTTTTTTTGGTGTTTTATATTCGGCTCAAATTTTAAATTTTGGAGTAGATATAATTTTAGTTGATAGAACTCGCTCACTTCATATCTCGCTTATGCTTTATGGATTTATTCCCTTGATGCTATCTCTTTTGCCTTTTAGCTTGTTTGATAAAGATAATTTAAATTCAAAAATTGGTTTAATTAATTTAAATATCTATTTTATTTTATGGTATATATTTTTAATTTTTATGAGCATCTCTTTAGTTTTTGGAGTTAAGAGAGATTTAGCTTTTTACGATTTTGATTATAAATTAAATTTTATTTTAGCATTAGCTGGAGTTTTTTATATCAAAGCAATTTTTGATTTTACAAAAGTTTATGTAAATGTACCTTTTTGGGTTGAAGTTTCAAAAAAAATTTTATTTATCGCTCCATTTGCACTTTTGATTTTAATGAACCCACAATTTGGACAAGTTGAAGCTTCAATTTATGGCCCTCACGGCGATAATACTTTAGGTATGAGTTTTGCATTAATCCCAATCTATTATCTAATTATCAAGCTTCTTGCAAAAGATGAGTTTAAGCTTAGATTTAATTTTTTATGGATAATTCCACTAGTTTTCTATTTTATTTCAGTATTAGAGAGAAGTTTTATTAGCGAACTTAGTTACAATCAAGAGTGGTTTTATCAATGGCTCACATTTTTATATATTCCCTTGCTTTTGATTTGGCTAAAGGATGCAAAAGTAAAATTTAGCGAAAATCCTCATATTTTTGTCTCGATTTATGCTTTTATATTTATAGATATTGAGGGAAATATTCTGTTTATTCCACAAATTAGAGAAATTTTTCATAGAAATGATTTAGTAATCGCACACGCTCATATTGCAATGGCTTTAAGTCTATTTTTTATGGCTTTTGCAATTATCGCAAAATATATAAATATTAAAAGTTTTTTTATCAATTATTGGACTTTAATCATTTCAATTATGGTGTTAGTTTTATCTTTGGCTGGATTTTCTCAAGCAAAAATTTATAACTTTGATATAGAATTTATGTGGAGTTTAAGAACATTTAGTGGAGTAGTTGCACTTATTTTACTAATTATCGCTTTTGCTCATATTTATAAATTCAAAAACTTATCAAACTTACAAATTTATAATTTAATTGGCTTTTTGTCGGACGGAATTGGTGGAATGATACTACTGTTTTTTGGAAGTTTTTTATATTCATTAATTGGATTTGAATTTATAGGAGGTTATCAATATATAGTTTTTGGATTTGTAATAAGTGTTGGAATTGCACATTTAATCGCATTTTTAAATCCCAAAATAGCTTATGAATTAACTATAAGCACTTTTATCTCAAGAGTTATCGTAGCTTCGATTTTTTATACACTTTTTGTAAGTGAAATTTTGGATATATCAGCACTTTTAATTGCAATTTATGATATAAGTTTTGCATTAGTTTTTTTAATATTATTTAAAGGATATTCAAATGAAAAAAGTATTGCTTAGTTTAATATTTGTAGTTTCTATGTTTGCAGAGTTTAAAGTTGGAGATAAAATCGAAAATTTTATACTTCCTGACCAATTTGATAATAATTTAACTTTTAATAGTCAAGTTAAAACAGTTATTATAGCTTTTGATAAAGATGTGGCAGTTAATATAAATGATTTTTTGAAAACTAAGGATAAGAACTTTTTGGCTAATCATAAAGCACTTTTTATAGCAGATATTAGCTCAATGCCAACATTTGTAACAACGATGTTTGCACTTCCAAAGATGAGAAAATATCCATATTCAGTTATGCTTATTTATGATGATTTTGGTAAAAAATTTAATAGACAAGAAAATAAATTTACAGTTTATAAATTAAAAGATTTAAAAATAGAGGAGATTTTATATTTTAGCGATACAAAAGAGTTAGAAAAACTGTTTTAACTTCATAAAAACTTCATAATTAACTGTTAAGATGTTAATTATAAGGAGTTTTGATGCAAAATATACTGTTAATTTTACTATTTGGTGGTGAGCTTAGTTACTATCTTTTAATTATCCAGACGGGAGTTGTTGAACATTTTAATTCAAATATCGCTCTTTTTTGGACTTTGCCTTTGGGCGGTGTTTTAGGGACATTTATCGCTCATAAAAATATATTTATATTTGATAATATAAATATTAAGCTTATGTTTGCTCTGTTTTTGCAACTGATTTTATCTTTTATTTATCCAAACTTAAATTTAATATCTCTATTTTTTCTTGGGTTTTCAGCTGGAATTATTGCTCCTATTTTAATAGTTTTATTTGTAAAATCAAAAATTATTAATGTGGTAATAGCTTTAGTAATTGCTTATACAGTTGGAACTCTGCTTTTTACAACAATCCCTGAAAATAGAACTAATTTAGCAATTTTATTTAGTATCATAGCTCTTATATCAACTATTTATCTAAAATCTATTGTTGAATTAGATGTCAAACATAGAGTAAATTATATGAGCATTCTACCTCTATTTATTTGGCTTTTGCTTGACTCTTCGCTATTTGAAATAGTTTCAAGAAGTGAAAATATCTCTATTTGGAGAGGTGATTTTAAGTTTTCAATCATTTTTTTTCATATAGTAGGTTTAATTGTTGCTTATATCAATAGAGATAGAGATTTTAACAATGAATTAATTGCAATTCTTGCGAGTTTTAGTTATATTTTTTACTATTTTGAGGAGGCAAAGCTACTAGCAATTATATATCCGTTTTTTATCTCTTATTACAATTTTTTTCTATTTCAAAAACTTTTAAAAATCGGCAATTTAAAAGAGTTGGGAATAATAGTTTTATTTACTTGTTGGATGGCTTCGGGAACTGGATTATTGATAGCTTTATCTAATTTAATTTATATTCCAATCTTATTTTTACTGCTTCTTTTTATTTTAAATACAAATCTATTCAGAAAGGTAAATTATGCTTAGTAAATTTTTATCAATAGGATTATTAGTTAGTTGTGCTTTTAGTGCAAACTTAAAAGTTAGTGACGGTTTTGTAAAAGCACACACAGAGGTTTTTGGAGATTCTACAATTGAGCCAGTTTCTAAAGTTATAGATTCTAAATTAACAATTGATGATGCCATAGAATCAATAAAAGGAAAAATTTATATCTCATTGGTTGATTTAAAAAGTGATAATGCAAAAAGAGATGAAAATATGTTTGAAACACTTGATATTTCAAAATATAAAAATACAAATTTTGAGATTAAAAGTGTGCAAAAAGAGGGAAATTTATTTTTATTAAAAGGTGTAATGGATTTACACGGTGTGCAAAAAGAGTTGGTTTTTAAATCTGATGTAAAATATGTAGATAATAAATTAATATTAGACGGTAATGGAAGTTTTGATATGAGTGGATTTGGAATTAACCCACCGAAACTGCTATTTTTAACTGTTAGAGATAGAGTAGATATTGCATTTAAGTTAAATTTAGTGAAAGAGTGATTGCTCAAATAAGTAAGAAAGGGGGCTACAATGAGATATTTATTTTTATTTTTAATTCCTTTGATTGTTTTTTCAGCCAATTTACAAAAAGGTTGGAATTTAGTTGGTTCAAAAGGGGAACTCAATGCTTATAGTGATTTAATTATGAGCGATGCTTCAAAAGTTGAGAGTATATGGTTGTATAAAAGTAATGATTGGAAAGTTTTTAGACCAACTCAAACACCACCAAATATTGGGGATTCATTTAAAATTTCATCGCAAGATGGTTTTTGGGTAAATTCTTTAGTTGATTTAAATAATGTGTGGGAAGATACAAATATTAATCAAAGTAATATTTTAAATGTAACAAGAGGTTGGAATTTACTATCATCTCCAAATGATTCAAATTTAAATCTTAAAGATTTGGGAGCTTTTAGTATTTTTTCATATAATAAAAATAGTGGTAGTTGGTTAATTTATGCTTCAACTCAAAAAGATATGGAAACTTTAAATGCAAATGAAGGTTTTTGGGGCTTTTATGAGAGTGAAAAAACTATTGATATTTTTAATTCAACTAGCACAACAACTACCTCAACAACTACTTTAGCTACAAGTGAAGATATTTTTAATTCAAAAGGTTATACTTTAATCGGTTGGAATGATTTAGGAATGCACTGTGTAGATGGAAAAGATTATTCAGTATTTTCTATATTGCCTCCATATAATAATTTGATAGTTCAATTACTAAAAAAAGATGGAACTAGCAATAAACATATAACTTCTAATGTGGCTATAACTTATGAAGCAACCAATGGCTTAAATGGAGCTATTAATACAACTACCTCAAATAAAACAAATTTTTGGGAGTATGTGCAATCTCTTTTTAATACTTATTTAGCAAATGATGTAGGATTAACAGGCAATAAAACCCCATCACTTACACCAAATAAATTAACTTATAATAGTTCTAATAATTGGTGGGAAGCAACGGGAATTCCTATTATGAATTATGATGATAATGGTGAAAAAAATTATTATCCGATGGTTAAAGTTGTTGCAAGAGATTTAAGTAATAATATTTTAGCTACTACAAAAGTTGTACTTCCTGTAAGTGATGAGATGGATTGTAAAAAATGCCATTCAAGTAGTTCTAGTAGTGAAGCAAAACCATCAAGTGGTTGGGCAAATAATAGTGATAGTTTAAAAGATTTTAAATTAAATATTTTAAAATTACACGATGATAAACACTCAATAGATGGTTATTTAAGTGAATTAAAATCAAAAGGCTATGATTATAAATCTAGTTTATATGAGAGTGCTACAAATGGAACTCCAATTTTATGTGCAAGTTGTCATAAATCAAATGCACTAGGCACAAGTGGAGTTGCTAATATAAAACCTTTAACTCAAGCACTACACGGACTTCATTCAAAAGTTTTAGATGATGTTACAAATAAAGATAGTTGTTATAGTTGTCACCCAGGTCAATCGACAAAATGTCTAAGAGGTGCAATGGGTAATGCTAATATTAATTGTCAAGATTGTCACGGAAATATGAGTGCATTAGCTTCTACTCACAGAGATGGTTGGTTAGATGAGCCAAATTGTCAAAGTTGTCATCAAAATGGCACTAGACACACAACTGCTGTTACAGATATAAAAACAGGAACTCTAAGAGAAGCATTAGATACTAAATTTGCTACAAATTCTAATACTCCAGTGAGTGGAAAAAGTTTATATAGATTTTCAACAGGTCACGGAGATATGCAATGTTCAGCTTGTCACGGTTCAACTCACGCCATATATCCAAGTAGCAAAGATGAAGATAATGTTCAAAATATAGCTTTACAAGGTTACAAAGGAACACTTTCAGATTGCACAGCTTGTCATACA
>DZAY01000028.1:378-30601 GCA_022729735.1 Helicobacter cetorum | reverse complement strand
TGAAAGATATAAGTGAGATTAGGTTTTAGAGCTTTTGCTCTAACTTTTCTCATTTTTTAATATTTTTCTCTAATCTGTCAAACTTAAATCTAATAATCTTTGCATGATAGTAGACATATTTCTCTATTTATTTCTCTATTTTAATCTATATTTGGTTATTTTGTAGTTATAATTTTAAATAATTAAAAGTTTAAACATTTTAAAGGAAACTTTATGGAGATAATTAGAACTGTAAAAGCTTTAAGAGAATATAGAAATAAAGTATCTGGCTCAATTGGATTTGTTCCAACAATGGGTGCTTTACATAATGGACATAGAAGCTTAATAGAAAAAGCAAGAGAAGATAATGACTATTTAATAGTATCTATTTTTGTAAATCCCACACAATTTTTAGAAGGTGAAGATTTTGAGAAATATCCACGAAAAGATGAAGCAGATATAAAAATTTGTGAGCTTTGCAAAGTAGATGCTCTATTTATGCCAGATATAAAAGAGATATATAAAGATGATGAAGTTTATTTGAAAGCTCCAAAAATTAAAGGTTATATTTTAGAAGGTTATAAAAGGGCTGGTCACTTTGATGGTGTGTTGAATATTGTATTGAAACTATTTAATTTAACTAAACCAACAAAGGCATATTTTGGGAAAAAAGATGCACAGCAGTTGTTATTAATTAGGCAAATGGTTGATGATTTATTTTTAGATATAGAAATTATTGAAGGTGATACAGTTAGAGAAGATAGTGGATTAGCACTTAGTAGTAGAAATGCTTATTTGAGTAATGAAGATAAAGAAAGAGCTACACTTTTATCAAAAGCCTTAAAACAAGCGATTAGAAAAATAATTGCAAAAGAGAAAAATACAATTATTTTGAGAGACACAATGATAAAGACTATAAATAAACAGATAGAAATAGAGTATATTGAGTTTATTGATAGAAAGTTTAATGTTTTGAGTGAAGTGCAAAAAGGGGAAACAATTATACTAATAGCAGGGAAAGTTGCTGGTATAAGACTTATTGATAATATGTGGATTTAAGATGAAAAGATTATTAATATTTTTAATACCACTTTTTATATATGCAAATGATTTGAAGTTGATTGTTGATTATTATGATGGGGCATTTATTTATGATAATAATGGCACACTAATAAAAAAAGAGACAAAAGAACCATTTTCTGGAGTCGTAATTACAAGATATCCAAATACTGATGCAAATAAGATGGTTGAAGCTATGTTTAAAAATGGAAAACTTGATGGTAGCTTTAGACTATATTATATAAATGGAAAACTTCAGCGAGAAGAGAGTTATATAAATTCACAATTGAATGGTGAGAGCAAAAGCTATTATGATAATGGAGCTTTGAAATCGAGTGGAATATATGATTTTGGTGTTAAGAGTGGATATTTTAGAGAGTTTTATAGTGATAATAGATTAAAAAGTGAAGAGTTTTTTTCTAATGGAAAGTTAAATGGAGTTTCTAAATACTATTATCAAGGTGGAGTATTAGAGAGTAGTAAATCATATTCAAATAATAAACTTGATGGTATTTCTAAAGAGTGGTGGGAAAATGGTAATTTAAAAACTATTCAAAGTTATAAAAATGGTGCAAAAAATGGCGATTTCAAAGAGTATTGGCAAGATGGAAAGCTAAAAAAGAGAGAGAGTTATATTAATAATAAATTAGAAAATAGTTCATCATGGGATGCAAATGGAAAACGAGAACTTTAATATATTTAATGGTGATTTAGCAGAAAATCTGTTTGTTTTATTAAATCATGGTCCTGTTGTGTTTTTTAAAGCAGTTATTATTGATGATAAACTTATAGTTAAGTTTGTTGGAAATAATATTGAAAATTTAATAGGTTACAAAAGTGAAGAGTTTATAAATAGTAGTTTGGACTATTTAACTATTATAAAAAGTGAAGATAAACAAAAAATTGTTGATGATGTAAGATTTGCAATTAATAATAGAGAAAAGAGTATTAAACATACTCCATATGCTATAAAATGTAAAGATAACACAATAGCTTATTTACTACAATATACTCATCTAATATTTAATGAAGATAGAACTCTGAAATATGTTTTAGGCTATCTTTATGATATTACAAAAGAAAAAAGTTATGAAGAGCTTTTAAAAAATTTGAATAATGATTTACAAGAAAAGATTTTAATAGAAATAAGAGAAAAAGAGAAACTACAACTTGAGAGAGTAAATCAAGAGCGAATAATGTTTCAACAAAGTAAAATGGCCGCAATGGGAGAAATGATAGGTGCAATAGCACGTCAATGGAAACAACCATTAAATACAATTGGCTTAATCGCACAAAGTTTATCTGATATGTATGAATTTAATGAGTTAAATATGGAATCTATAAAAGATGTTGAAAATTTAATTATGCGACAAATAGATTTCATGGCAGATACTATTAATGATTTTAGGAACTTTTTCAAACCAAATAAAGAGCAGAGTGACTTTAATAGTGAAGAAGCAATAGAAGAGATTATAAAACTCCTATTACCAATATTTCAAAAATCAAATATTAATATAATATTTCAAAAATCTGAAATAGCACTTTGTAAAGGTTTGAAAAATGAGTTTAAACAAGCTATTTTAAACATTCTAAATAATGCAAAAGATGCAATTATAGAAAAAGGTGTAAAAAGTGGAATTATAAATATAAAAATAGAGATAAATTCTCACTTGAATATTTACATTAGAGATAATGGAGGAGGAATTCCAACACATCTTTTACCAAATAAAATATTTGATTCATATACTTCAACAAAAGGTGATAAAGGGACAGGAGTTGGTCTAAATATCTCCAAAACCATAATAGAAGGAAATATGAGTGGTAAAATTTATGCAAAAAATATGGAAGATGGTGCAGAATTTTTAATAACACTTCCAATTTCTAAAAGATTATAAAAGATACACTTTGCATATAGAAAATAGGTTTGAATTGTATAAAAAATAATCAATTTTCGTTTATAAAAAGATATTAATAGCTGATATACTTGTAGTATCCAAAAATTCATACAAGGAGTTTCAGATGGAAAATTTTGCAGATGTGCAATATATTTTAAATGGGTTTCTATTTGTTATAATGGGAGCTCTTGTTATGTGGATGGCAGCTGGTTTTGCGATGCTTGAAACAGGTCTTACAAGAAGTAAAAATAGTGTAATGATTTTACTTAAAAACTTTATGCTATATGCCTTATCTTGTATTATGTTTTATATTGTGGGTTATAATTTAATGTATGGCGAAGGTGGTGCTTTACTTGGAAGTGGAGCATTTTTGAGTGGCTTTACTACAGAAGGAAGAACAGTTCCACTAATGGCTGACTTTTTCTTTCAAGTAGTTTTTGTTGCAACTGCTGCTTCAGTTATTAGTGGAGCAATTGCGGAGCGAATGAAACTTTGGCCTTTTATGATTTTTGTTGTAGTCTTATCAGCAATAATATATCCAATTCAAGGACATTGGAGTTGGGGTGGAAGTGAGCTTGGTGGTTTAATGGCTGGATTTTCAGATTTTGCAGGTTCTACTGTTGTGCATTCTGTTGGTGGTTGGGCAGCTTTAGCTGGAGTTTTATTACTTGGTGCAAGAAATGGAAAATACTCTAAAGATGGAAGAGTTAGACCAATCCCAGGTTCAAATTTACCTTTAGCAACACTTGGAACTTTTATATTATGGCTTGGTTGGTTTGGTTTTAATGGTGGAAGTCAGCTTGCAATGGGAACAAAAGAAGATATTGATGGTATCGCTTCAGTTGTGGCAGCTACAAATATGGCAGCAGCAGTTGGTGCTATTACAGCATCTCTAATGAGTCAATTACTATACAAAAAAGTTGATTTAACTATGGTTTTAAATGGTGCTTTAGGAGGCTTAGTTGCTGTTACAGCTGGACCTGATTTAGGAATGGTTGTAGCAAGTGTTGATGGTATTGTAGCTGGAATTTTAGTTGTTTTAGCTATTACATTTTTTGATAAACTAAAAATAGATGACCCAGTTGGAGCTTTATCTGTCCATTTAGTTTGTGGAATTTGGGGAACATTAGCAGTTGGAATATTTAATCCAGAAGTTTCACTATTTGCTCAAATCAAAGGTGTTTTAATAGTTGGTGCATTTGTATTTACAACATCTTTTATAGTTTGGTTTATACTTAAAAAGACAATGGGAATTAGAGTTAGCGCTCAAGAAGAGTATGAAGGACTTGATTTACACGAAAGTGGTTTAGAAGCATATCCAGAGTTTTCAAAAAATCTTAAATAGGGCTTTGCTCTATTTAAATCAATAAGGAGAGAAAATGAAAAAGATTGAAGCAGTTATTAAACCTTTTAAATTAGAAGATGTAAAAGATGCTCTAACAGAAATAGGCATCACAGGTATGACAGTTAGTGAAGTAAAAGGTTATGGAAGACAACAAGGACATACAGAACTTTATAGAGGTGCAGAGTATGTTGTTGATTTTTTACCAAAAATTAAATTAGAGATAATTATAAAAGATGAAGATGTAGAAAAAGTTGTTGATAAAATTGTAAAGAGTGCGAGAACTGGAAAAATCGGAGATGGAAAAATCTTTGTTTCAGATGTTAGCAAAGTTATTCGAGTTAGAACTGGTGAGGCTGATGAAGAGGCTATTTAGCCTCTTTTTAGTAGTTATAGTAACCATAATAGTATAATTTACCATCAATTGGATTCTTATATACCATGTCTTCATCTACATATTTTTTGTAGCACTGCCCATATATGTCACACTCCGTGATATAATATCTAACAATCTGTTCACCATCACAAACATCGCAACTATTTAGGTATCTATTTTTATTTTTTATTTTTATATCTTTATCACTATATATTAAACCATCTTCATAGTTTATAATTGTGCAACCACCAAATAAGAAACCTGCAACTATCACACTTAATAGTCTCATTTTTTAACCTTTAGTATGGTAGAGGATAATAATATAACCTACCATTTTCTGGATTTCTGAATACTCTTGAAGAATCTACAAACTCTTTTTCACATCTTCCACTCTCATAACAAACTTCTACATAAAATCTTGTAGTCGTTCTATTTGTTGTTGTAGATTTTGAATCTGCATAAAAATTATTTACAATCTGTCCATTATCTGTATCAATTTTTTGTGTAACCACTTCAGTAGAACCATTTTTTAAACTCTTAGTCTCTACACTCATATCTTTACAACCACTTATTTTTTGTGTTGTAACTTCCCCATTACTATAATAGTTATTAACTATTGTGTTAGCATTTACACAACTTATACAGATAGCAAACAGTCCTATTAACTTAGCTCTCATTTTAAACCCCTTGAATTTAGACTTATAAGAGTTTATATCGGTTTAAGTCTAAATTTCTTGAGCTTACATTGGTTTGCCAGCTAATACTCTAAACCATCTTTTTCCATCAAGTTTTAATTCCATACTAACTTGGCAAAGACCATCTTTAAATACAGTTTCTGTAATCTCTGCATTTCTAATAAGTGCTAAAACTTGAGTTTTAACAGTAGTATCTCTACTTACCATATCTTTGACTGTATCTTTTGCATTCAATCTAATACCATACATTTTCTCACCCAATTGTCTATAAGCATCCACAATCGCAGCTCTTTTAGCGAGTGCCAAAGCTTGAGCTGGAGAGATTGTATTTTCTGGTGCAACACCCATTCCAATTGATGATAAAGTTATAATATTATTATTTGTCATAATTGGTGAATTTGGTATCATTGAGTAATCCTCATTTTCAAAAGGCTCAACCTTTATATCTCTAAATTGACCATTTTGAGATATAGGTTGAAGAGCTTGAGGCTCAATTCTAACCTCTTGTGGAGGATTTCCACAACTGTTATTAGGACAATTACCTGCACTTAGAGAGATACCTAAAGCCATCAATAGAGTGGTTGCAATGTTAATTTTTCTCATCGTTTATCCTTACTGTTTAATTTGTAATAGTGTGTTTAACATCTGGTCTGATGTTGTAATTGTTTTTGAATTTGCTTGATAACCTCTTTGAACTACAATTAGTTGAGTTAAACTTTTACTCAAATCCACATTACTCATCTCTAATGATGAGGCAAAAAGTGTTCCTCTTCCAGCAGTTCCAGCAGTTCCAATAGTTGGCTCTCCAGAGTTTGAAGTTTTAGAAAATAGATTTCCACCATTTGATTGAAGTCCCATATTATTTGCAAATTTTGCAACTGATACTTGTCCTAAAGCAATAGACCTACCATTTGAAAAGTTACCAATCAATTTTCCACTTGCATCAGCATCAATTTTTAAAAGCTCTCCACCAGAATAACCATCTTGTGAAATTAATGAAACTGATGATGGTCTATCAAGTCCTGTTAAACCATCAAAACTACCTTTACCAAAATTTAAAGTTACAGCTTGATTTCCTTCTGCACCATTATTTGGAGTCCATTTAATTGATGTTGGTGAAAATGATAAAAGTGAGCCATCAGAACCAAATACAACTTTTCCACCATAAAATCTATTTGATGCTGGAGTTATATCATCAAATTGTGCTGGTTCTGGTAATTTCATAGTAAAGCTCCACTCCGAACCAACTGTTTTACTTTCAGCTTTTCGATACTCAATTTCAAGAGTATGTTTTGTTCCAAAAGAGTCATAAATATCTACACTTGCTGTATTAATTGGCACATTGATAGTTTCTGTACTTCTTGATTTTCCTGCTACAACTGTGCCACTAAGTCCTGCCATCATATCTGAAAACATAACATTTTCTGATGTATTTGCATCGATAGTTGTTGTGATTGGATAAACTGTCATATTTATATCAGTTGCTGTATTATTTGTAACTGTTAATTTACCATTGCTATCAATAGTAGCTTGACCACCTGAAGCAGTAGCTAAAGATTTTCTTAAATCTTCTAATGTTTTAAAATAGTATGTATTTGTTGATGCTGGAACATCACCTGTATAATCTGCTGGAAGAGCTGTTCCTGCCCCTGTTCCTGCTGTATTTACTGGAGGAGTTCCATCTGTATATCTAAAATCAACAGTAGTATTTCCTATTTTAACTCTTGTTCCTTGTCCATTTGCAAGAGAAAAAGCATCACCTTCTTTATTTACCAAAGCACTAAAATCTGGATAAGCAACTAAATTAATTGCTCCACCATTTTGAACTGTATTTCCATCTCTATCTTTCATAATACCAGTATTATCAGTTGGATATACACAATCAAATTTTGATACACTAAGCCCACTATTTAAGTTTGCTTTTACTAAAACTTCTGAAGTTTTATTTGCTGGAATTTTCAATCCCGGCTCAATTACAATTGGAGATACTGGTTTTGTAGTATCAACTCTCAATAAATCAGAACTTGAATTACAAAGATTTCCATTGTTTGTTATTTCTCTTGTCCAACCTTGCACAATATTTCCTGCATTATCTACAAAGTTTCCCTTAGTATCAAAACTAAAATCTCCATTTCTTGTAAATTGATATGTATCTCCACCATCTCCACTTACAACAAAAAATCCATCTCCTTCAATTGCTAAATCCGTAGCTTTATCTGTTGTTTGGATTGAGCCTTGCATAAACATTCTACTTGTAGCATTTACAGATGCACCAAGTCCAACTTGAGTTGCATTTGTTCCACCTAAATCTCCAGATGGTGGTGAAGATAGTCTATAAGTTTGAGACAGCATATCTGCAAAACTCACTCTTTCATATTTAAAACCTGTGGTATTAACATTTGCGATATTATTACCTTCTACATCCATTGCTATTTGGTGAGCCTGAAGACCTGATACTCCAGACCAAAGTGATTTCATCATTTACTATCCTTTAAAAAAGAGGAATTTTTTTATAAAAAGCAAAAACTATTCCAAAAAATTATCTTTTCAATCCTATTGCTTCTTTTACCATCTCATCAGCTGTTGTAATTGTTTTTGTATTTGCACTATAAGCTCTTTGCATAACCATAAGTTCAGTCAATGCTCTTGCCATTTCAACATTACTTGTTTCTACAAATCCTTGTAAAACTTCTGTTGATTTAAGGTTTCCAGCATTATCCCACATTAAAAATGGTAATCCACTTGTAGCTCCATTTACTCCATTTACACTTTGAGGATTTAGTGAAAATAGATTTGAGCCAACTTTTGCTAAACCTTGGTCATTTACAAATCCAGCTACACCAACTCTTCCCATTGCTTCATATTTTTGATTAGAAAATACTAAATTTATAATACCATTGCTATCAATAGCAATATCTTCTAAATAACCTTGTTCTGCTCCATCTTTATCTACTTTTTTTTGTTCGGAACCATAAAACTTTGCATTAGCAGTAAATGAGTTTTCATCAACTTTTGTTGGGTCAAATTTAATAGAGCCATTTGCAAAAGGTATATCTAAATTTTCTATTTTTGCACCACTGCTATCAAATAGTTGTGGTGGAGTATTTCCACTATTATCAAACTCCATAGAACCTTTTACATAACCTTCTGTATATTTTTTATTTAAATCTCTATCAAAAATTGCACTTCGCATACTCCAATTTTCAACTCCACCAAAATCTAAATTTGTCAATACATAATCAGAATGTAAAATAAACTTTTCTCCAGAAGCATTAAAAACTTCTATATCATTTTTAAAAGTTGGAACACTTAGAGCAGTTGAGCTAATCGATTCTGTCGGTTTTAGAGTCATATCTCTAAGTCCTAAATTTGAAATCAAATTATCATTTGAGCTACTAAATTTTAAATCCATAACATTTTTTGTATTGTTTGTAGCTTTTATTCTACAATCATCAATTACAACATCTAATTTTGTAGCTTTTTGAAATTCGCTCATAAGCTCACCCATTGTTGTAAAATTCTTACCATAAGTTAATGTTTTTGCTTTTCCATCAACTGAAATAGTAATAGTATCTCCATCTTTGATATTTACAGACTTTCCAAGCTCATTATAAATTGTATTTACATTATTTGCTTTAAATGCACTCTCATCAAAAACTCCATCATCACTCAAAAATGCTCCATCAATTGATGTTAAATTATCTGTTGAATTTAAATTTACAGAGCTATTTACATAACTTGTAATTGCTGGTGAGTAGTATATATTTTCTGGAATTTGTAATGGAACTAATGTTGGATTTTCTGCTTTTAAATTTTCATTTTTTGCTAAATCTGTCTTAAACTCGCCATTTGAAATTTTCCCCAAATCTATTCCATATAAATATTCTCCACTACTTGTAACAATATTTCCATTTCCATCTCGCTTAAACTCTCCATCTCTTGTGTATTGTGTGCTATTTGGATATGTAGAGTTACTTTTACCAACAACAAACCACCCTTTTTCAGAAATTGCCATATTAAATGGGTTTGAATCTTGAGCATCTACTAAGCTACCATTTGTCATATTAATTGCATTTGCAGATACGGTTACACCGTAGTTTGGTGTGCTATTTACTGTTGATGAGCCATTTATATATTGCAAATCTTTTGCAAATAGTGAGCCAAATTCAGGAGTATTTGCTTTATATCCATTTGTATTGATATTTGCAATATTATTTGACCAGCTATCTATTCCAAATTGGTGTGTTAAAGCTCCCGTTACACCATTATAAAATGATTGCATCATTGGTATATCTCCTTAATATCTGCCAATGAGATATATTTTCCACCAACTTTTAACTCTGCATTTGTCCCATTAAATCTAACTGATTCAACAGCACTTGCTAAATTTCCTACAACAGTTTTATTTTCACTATTAGTATATGTAATATTTATTTTATAATCTCCACTATCTACACTATTTCCACTTTTATCTTTTCCATCCCAATTCATAGCAATAAATCCAGCAGTAGCATCAGCTAACTGATTTTTATAAACTTCTGTGCCATCTTTATTTAAAATTGATACAGTCAAGCCACTTGCTCCATCTGGTAAATATGTACCAAAGTTAATATTGCTACCTTTGGTTAAATTTATACTACTATCACCAACACTAACAGCTCTTCCTATCATAGAAGTAGCATTAAATTGTGCATTTGATGAAAAGCCACTTACTATCTCGCTTAATGTATTTTTCAAATCATCTTGTGATTCTAATGTAGCAAGTTGAGATGTTTGAGTTAATATTTTTTCATTATCCATCGGTTCCGTTGGGTCTTGATATTGAAGTTCTGTCAAAAAGAGTTTTAAAAAATCATCTTTTCCAAGTTTTCCTTTTGGATTTTCCACAGTTGTAGATGTATTTGTGGTGTTTGTTGTGCCAAGTGCATTTGAAGTATACATTTTTTCTCCTTGCTCATACTTATATTTATATATTTTAAGCAAAGAGTATTCCATTAGCTTTTTTAGAAATAAAAATAGTTTTTTTAGTTTTTTATTGCTAACATGATTTGTGATTATTAAAAGGAGAATATATGAAAAGAGTCATATTATCGCTATCATTAGCTTCACTTCTATATGCTGGAGTTGGTTATGATAGTGCTTTGGAGAGTTTTAATAGTGGTAAATTTGATGATGCTTATAAAAAGTTTAATGAACTATTTAAGAGCAATTTAGATAATCCAAAAATTAACTACTATTTGGGTAGGTCAGCTTATGAGGTTGGAAAATATGATGATGCTGTAAATGCTTTTGAGCGGGTTTTGATAGTTGATGAAAACCATCTGAAAAGTAAATTGGAATTGGCAAGAGTTTATTTGAAACTTGGACAAGTGGATTTAGCAAAAGAGCAATTTTTATTAGTTTTAGAAAAAAATCCACCAAAAGAGATAAAAGATAATATAAATTCTATTCTTTCATCAATCGAAAGTAGTCGCGATAGAGATGTTTTTAGTCTATTTTTATCAATTGAAGGTGGTTATGATGATAATATAAATAGCACTCCGACTGCTGAAAATATATTAGATTATCTCTCAAATGTTTATAAAATTGATGATGCCAAAGCAGAACCAATTATTGATAGTGGATTTATTCAAGAGAGTTTAAGTGCAAATTATAGTTATGATTTTATGGATAGTGGTGGATTTGTTTTGGATACAAGAGGTGTTATTTATAATCAAAACTATTTTAAGAATAGTGATTTTGATATTTTGTATGCAAATTTATCTTTTGCTCCATCATATTTATACAAAAATCATAAATTTTCACTTCCAATCACAGTTGAGAAGTTAATTTATGGTGGTGATGATTTAATGCTTTTAAGCTCAATTAGTGCAAATTATGTAACAAGAGTTGATAAATATATTTTTGATAGTTATTTCAAATTTCAACAAAAAGATTTTGAAGAAGATAAAGCTAAAAACTCATATATAAAAGAGTTTTCACTTGGAGTAAATAGGCTTTTTGAAAATGCAAATTTGGGCTTTAACTACACACTTTACAAAGAAGATAAAAAAAGTGCAAATGAAGCAACATTTGTAGATAGAACTTCTCAATCTATTAGAATTGGAGGCTCTATTGCAATAACTTCTGAATATATATTTGATTTAACATATATTCTAAAGAATACGATGTATGAAGATATGATATTAAATCAAAAAAGAGATGATATTCATAGAAATTTAATTTCAACTCTATCATATAGAGCATGGGATTTTGGAACTCTGTTTATGAGATATAACTACATAAATGATAGCTCAAACTATAAAGTTGTGGAGTATGATAAAAATAGTTATACAATTGGTATAAATTTAAACTTTTAAAGGATAGAACATGAGAGTATTTCTAATTTTAGCAATTTCTATCTACTCACTATTTGGTGCAGTTGGTAAAATATCTGCTATGAGTGGTGATGTTGTGGTTTTAAGGGCTGATAAAGAGTTAAAAAGTGATGTTGGATTTGCAATTGAAAAAGAAGATACCATAAAAAGTGGAGCAAATTCAAAGGCTCAACTTATGTTTGATGATAATACAGTTGTAACAATTGGTAAAGAGTCAATTTTTAAAGTTATAGATTATTTTAATGATGAAAGTAATAAAGGTGCAGAGTTTGAAGCTTCAAAAGGTTTTTTCAAAGTTGTAACAGGTGGAATTGGAAAAGTTGCACCAGATAAGTTTAAACTTCAAACAAAAACAGCTACTATTGGAATTAGAGGAACTCATATATTAGCTTCAATTAGTGATGAATTTGAAAAAGTTGCTTGTGTAAATGGAGCAATTTCTGTAACTTCACAAGGTGTTGAAGTAGCAGTTTTAGCAGGAGAAATTAGCTCATTTAAGAGTGGAGAAAAACCAACCCCAGCTAAAAAGTTAGATGCAAAAGATATATCAGATTTTGAGCGAGGATTGCTTGATACTTCAGCTCTTAGCAAAAAAATTGATAGCATAAAATTGGGTGATGAAGAAGGTTTAAAATCTATATTTGATGAGATTAGAAATATAAAAGAGAGTGATGTAAGAGTTGCTATGCTTGATAGATTAGAGTCAAATTTAAATGAACAGTTAGATGAACTTTTGGCAAAAGATTTCAAAAAAAGTCAAATAGGAAATATTGCAGGAATTGATTATGGATTTTATACAGAAAAAGAGATTAGAAGTAGCGCTGGAGAATATTTAGTAGATGAGGTAAAATACTCTAAACTAAATGATGCAATTCTTCAAGCAACTCCAAAAGAGATGTGGTTAAATGGAACAGTTAGTGAAAGTAGTGATATATCAAATTTAATTTCAACAGACAAAGAGCTATTTGGTTGGGAGTTTGAGCGAGGAAGTAAAAAGATTATAGATTACAGTGGAGAAGTTATCGGATTTTCAAGCGATAGCAATGGTAAAAATGTAATCCAAAATGGTGTCGCAAAACTTACTCTAAACTATGCTGATAGAGCAATTTTAGGTAATTTAGATTTTTATGTAGATGGTAAATACTCTCTTTCATTTTCATCACTTGGAGATGTAATTATTACTCCTACATCATTCTATTCTGAAGATTTTTATGCAGAAGATGGAAGTAAAGATTTTCTATTAGCTCAACTCTTTTATACAAGATATTTTGGCAAAGATGCAAAAAGTGTAGGTGGATATTTTGAAGTTTTAGCAAATGATGTAGATATAAATGACCCACAATTTGATAAAAATATTTTGGGAATGTTTGTAGCTACAACGGAAAAAATTAGAGAGCTTAAAGCTTATAAATTAGATGAGAGCGACTTTTTTGAGTATGGTTTTTGGGCTGAAAAAGAGTTAGGAAGTGATATTTTAGCTTCAAATCCAGTTGGTGCTTGGATTAAACCAAAAGATGAAATTACTCCAAAAAGTGTAATTGAAAATTTAATTGGAAGTGGTGCGAAAATCTCTTATAGTGGAGATATGATAGGCACAGGACATAATGGAGCTAAAAGCTATTTAGTTGAAGATGGAAAAGTAAATTTCAATATGGATTTTAAAACTCAAAACTTAAATGGAGATATTAATTTTAACTTAGCAAATGAGCCTTTTAATATTGCTATTAAATCTGGTGAAATTACAACAGGTGGATTTAAAGTCAATGAGATTGAGTCAAACAACAATATAAATGGATACTCAATAGGTGGTAAATTTTACTCTAAAGATGCCTTAGCAATTGGTGGAGGAGTGAATTTATCAACAGTTGAAGGCACTTCTGTAATTGGTGCATTCAGTGGAGTTAAAAAGTAACTTTAACATATATTTAAGAGAAAAGAGATATAATTATGTCTCTTTTTTGCCGAGGTGGTGGAATGGTAGACACACCAGACTCAAAATCTGGCGAAGGCAACTTCATGAGGGTTCGAGTCCCTCTCTCGGTACCACTTATTAATTATTGAAATCAATCTACTTGAAACTTCCAATCATTATTTCAAAAGTTTTTTAAATTTTAATTTTAAAAGCTAATATTATTATCGCTTTGTAATAAATCTTTTTATTAAAGTTTTTATTTGTTATATTACTATTACAATAAAAAATTATGCACAAAGGTAAGTCGTTGCCACGAATTATAATTTATGGTGATATTCATGGATGTTTAGAAGAGTTACATGAGTTGAGAGAAGAGTTAAATATTGAAAGATTAGATTTAGAAATTGCTGTTGGAGATGTTTTAAATAAAGGACTCTACTCTATTGATACATTGAGATATTTAAGAAAACATAATATTATTACAATAATTGGCAACCATGAATATGAGTATATAAAATATCATGAAGCAACATTAAAAGGTAAAAATATTAAACTTAGTCGCGATAGATTGGACATTTATGCACAATTTAATACACTTGATTTAGATTTTCTAAACAAAATGCCACACTTTTTAAAAATAAAGAATTTAACAATTCTGCATGCTGGATTACCTAAAAATTTTCATCTTAAATCCATATTGAGCGAAGATGAAGCAGATAGATTAAATACCCACAGATATGAGACTGATAAAAAAGGGAGAAAAGTTTTTTGGAGTGATTTATATAGTGGTGGAGATGGATTCATTGTATATGGTCATACACCATTTAAAGATATAAAAGTTGATGATTTTAGCTTGGGAATTGATACTGGTTGTGTATATGGCAATAAACTTACGGCCGTTAGTTTTCGTCATAAAAATGATTTGATTGATGTAGAAAATTATGAAATATCACAAATCAAATCAAAACAAAAATATGCAAAAAAGAGTTGGTAGCATAATCCCACTCTAAAAAAGTGGGACTATTTTTAATTAAGTTTTGCTTTTATTTTTTCAACTACACTTGGGTCTTCAAGTGTTGAAATATCTTGAGTAATCTCTTCACCTTTAGCCAAAGCTTTTAAAATTCTTCGCATAATTTTACCAGACCTTGTTTTTGGAAGTCCAACAACAAACTCTACTCCATCAGCTTTGGCAATAGCTCCAATCTCTTTAGTTATAATTTTGTTTATCTCTTTAAAAATTTCAATCTCATTTGCCATTCCTGCTTCTACATTTTTTAGCACTGCAAATGCAAATACAGACTCTCCTTTTAGAGTATCTGGTCTTCCTACAACTGCCACTTCTGCAACATTTGGATGTTTTGCTATCGCTGCTTCTATTTCTGCTGTGCCTAATCTATGACCTGAAACATTTATAACATCATCTGTTCTTCCTGTGATTTTGATATATCCCTCTTCATCATAAATTGCTCCATCACCTGAAAAATATACCCATTTGCCATCTTTTTTTGCTGTTCTGAAATAGCTTTTTTCAAATCTTTCTCCATCACCCCAAATAGTTCTAATCATTGATGGCCAAGGTTTAGTAATACATAAAAGTCCCGTCTCATTTGGAGCTTTTTTGTTTCCTTCTTCATCTATTATTTCTGCAAAAATTCCTGGAAGTGGGAATGTAGCAAGACCTGCTTTTATTGGTGTAGCTCCAGGAAGTGGAGAAACCATATGACCACCTGTCTCTGTTTGCCACCAAGTATCAACAATCGAACACCAAGAGTTACCAATTTCATTATAATACCACAAAGCATCTGGATTAATAGGCTCTCCAACTGTTCCAAGAACTCTTAATGAGCTTAAATCATACTTTTTAGGCTCATCTTTGCCTTCTTTGTGAAGTAGTCTAATTGCTGTTGGAGCTGTATAAAATTTATTAACTCTATACTCTTCAATCATTCTCCACCATCTACCACTATCTGGATAAGTTGGAACTCCTTCAAACATTACAGTTGTAGCTCCACAAGCAAGAGGTCCATAAACTATATAAGTATGCCCTGTAATCCAACCAACATCAGCTGTGCACCAATAAGTATCATTATCTTGAATATCAAATACCCATTCCATAGTCATTTGAGCCCAAAGAATATAACCTGCTTGAGAGTGTTGAACACCTTTTGGCTTACCTGTGCTTCCACTTGTGTATAATAAAAATAGTGGGTCTTCACTATCCATTTCTTCTGGCTCACATTTTGGTGATTCTAACTCTACTAACTCATTATATATATAATCTCTTCCTGCTACATAGTTGATTGGCTCGTTGTTTCTTTGAACTATCAAAAGTTTTTCTACACATTCACAACCTTCGCTTAATGCTTCATCTACAAGAGGTTTTAGCATATACGGTTTTCCTCTTCTATAAGCACCATCTGAAGTAATTACAAGTTTTGCTTGTGCATCTTTTATTCTATCTCGTAAAGCTTCTGCACTAAATCCACCAAATACAACAGAGTGAATTGCTCCAATTCTAGCACAAGCCAACATCATAAAAGCAGCTTCTACAATCATTGGCATATATATAACAACTCTATCTCCCTTTTTTACTCCAAATCTATTTTTTAGTAAATTTGCAGTTTTATTTACTTCATAATATAGTTCTCTATAAGTTATAACTCTTTTATCTCCAAGCTCACCTTCAAAAATAATTGCCGCTTTATTTTTTCGCTCACTTAAATGTCTATCAATACATTGATAAGAAACATTTAATTTTCCATCTACAAACCATTTATAAAATGGAGCATTGCTCTCATCTAAAACTTTGCTATAAGGTTTAAACCAACTAATTCGCTCATTAGCCATTCTTCCCCAAAATCCCTCATAATCGTTTGTTGCTTCATCTACTAAATCTTTATATTCACACATATTTTTAATTCTTGCTTTTCTTGCAAAATCTCTATTTGGATAAAAAACTTCACTCATGATATGCTCCTTTTTTTATTTAATTAATTTTTAAAAATACGAAAAAAAATCATAAAAAATATATCACCACCTTTCATGTTATGAGATTTCTTAAATTTAAATACTACTTCTTAACTCTATAAGCTCTTTATCTTTTGAAAGTAAAAAATTTACTATTTCACTCATATTTTTATCTTTTTCTTTGGCTAATTTTAAAATAAATAGCTCAACTTCTGGTTCTAAATATATTGGAATATTAAATTTTGCATCTTCTTGATAAAATTTTCCTCTTTCACCTTTTGAAAAATCATACTCTTTTTTCATATTACTCTCCATAATAAGTTTTTGTTTCATTTTTTGTAGCTTTTCTCGCACTAATTAGTCTTATACTACAATTATTTTTGTCAATTTTTATAAATGTATGTATTACAACTAAAACTTTTGTTTCAAAATCCATACCTATTGTAATCCATCTATCTTCATCTTGACTATGCTCTTCATCATATATAGATATAGCTTTTTTATCTTTAAAAACTGTAATGGCAGTTTCAAATTTTACTTTATGTTTTTTAAAATTAATTTTTGCTTTATTTAAATCCCATTCAAAATTGTAATTTATCATAACTTCCTCTACACTTTAGAAATATTTTTAAGTTTTACAAACATCATAGCAGTCATTAAAGCATCATTAATTGCACTATGTTTTCCAAATGATGGAATTTGCAAATCCTTTAATATTGTATCAAAAGATAAATCGATATTTGCATTTGGTATTAAAGGAATTTTTTTATCAAAATAGAGAGCTGAAACTTCTATGGTTCTGTTTGGAAGATTAATACCAATTAGTGGTTTTATAAATTTATTAACCATTCCAATATCAAACTCTAAATAGTAACCAACAAGAGTAGAACCTTTGATAAAATTCAAAAACTCCACTATTGCTTCAGAAATGGTAACACCATTTTCTAAATCACAATGTCTTAATTGATGAATTTTAATGCTATTTTCACTCATCTCTTTTTCTGGTTTTATTAATAGTTCCAACCTTTCACTTAGTAAAATCCTATTATTTTGAACTCTTATAGCACCAATTGAGATAATTTCTGCATCTTTTACATTTAAAGATGTAGTTTCACAATCAAAACATACAAAATCATCTAATTCTTGAAATAAAAATTGATAATTTTTATCTTTTAACATGTAGTTTAAATATGATTTTTTTAAGAAATGAAACATCAACTAACCATGTTTAATCTAAAATGAAAAGAGATAAATTTTTTAAACTTATCCACAATTTTAAATACATCTCTAAGTAAATCTTGTTCCAATTTGCTAAGCTCTTTTGGATTTATATAGTTGTCAATTTTTACTCCAATATCTCTTTTTTTGAGTTGGTCTTTCAGTCTTAAAGTTAGCAAAAAGTTAAAAGCTTCTATTAACTCATTTGCCATTTCTCTATCAAAAACTCCTAAATTATTTAACTCTTTTATTCGCTCAACTGTATTTGTAGTTTGTAATTTTTTTTCTATCGTAAGAGTTCTAATACCATGAACGATTGGAAAAATCCCACCTTTTTTTATATCTAACTCATTTTTATGCTCTTTTTTTGAAACAATAAAGTTTGCAAAAATGGATAAAGGAGTTTCAAATGCTAATGTGGCTTTAGCAAAATTTGTCAAAAAACCTTTGTCATTTGAGTATTTAAAAATCTCATTTTTCAACTCTAAAACTATATTTTTATCTCCACAAATATCTCTTCCATCAAATATGATTGCTAAATTTAGATAACTATTTTCATTTGGAAAGTTTATTAATTTATAAATTTCATCTTTGTATTCAGTTAAGCTTTTACACCAATAAGGGTTATTTACCATAACTCCACCTTCACACTTTGGAAACCCAAAATCAATTAGTGCAGTTGTAAATCGCTCTGTAACTGTTTGTAAATTTTCTAACTTAAATCCATCTCTTAAAACTATGGCATTATCTTGGTCGGTTATTAAAGTTTGCTCTTTTCGACCTTCACTTCCTAAAACTAATAGTGTAGAGTTTTCTATCAACTCTTTTGGTGCAATTAATTGGTATAGCTTTGAGTAAATTTTGGAGTGCAATTCGCTAATTAATTTTGTAATATGTCTAACTTTTACACCTTTTGCTTGAAAAACTTTGATAATATCAACCAAATCTGAACTTGCTTCTTTTAGCTCTTCTATGGTTTTTGCTTTTGCAATTTTTATATTTATTAGATGTGATTTATTTGAAATCGAGCTAAGCAAATCTAACTGCTCCATAACTCCCATAATTTCACCATTTTTAATAATAGCTAAATGTTTGATTGAATACTCTGTCATTAGAAGTAAAGCATTAAATAGATAATCATCTATATCTATTGAGATAATATTTTTTGTAGCAATAGTTCCAACTGCTACTTCAAAATCCAACTTTTTCAAAATCACTCTATTTCTAATATCACTATCTGTAACAATCCCAATTGAGTTATCATCAAATCTAATAAATATAGATTTAGCTCCAGCCATTCCACTAATTGCTTCAAATATGGAAATTTTACTATCTACAAAATATGGTTTATGAAAAAATCCATCTGAAACTTTTGATAACATAAAAGATGATAATTCGCTACTACTATTTTGTTTTATTGCAATATCCAATTTTTTTGTAATATCTAATAAAAGGTAGTTTTTAAACTCTCTATTAGAGTTAAAAATATCCAAAAAAGTTTCTCTTTTTATTCCAAAAAGGATACTTTCTTCAATAGTTTTAAAACTGTTTTTTAAGTTTTTATCTAAAATATGAGAGAGGGAGAGACTGTCTTTGATTGAGTAATAACTTATATTCTCATCAAAAGATCCTTCAATCACACCTTTTGCAATGATATATAGATATTCACTCATATCTAAATACTCATTTGCTCTAAAATAGATTATATCAACCCCTTTTAAAAGTTGCTCCACTTCCACACTATTTAATAAATCAAATGGTGGAACTGAAGTTATAAAACTCTGATAGTTCAAACTCTCCAAAATCTCTCCTTAATGGCTTGATGCTGCATCAATTCCGATACCTGTTTGAGACCTAATAAATTGTGCTTCAAAAGCTTCGTGTTCTGCTTTTGCACTCTCACTCTTATCAGTGATTGAGAAAAACCATATACCAAGAAATGCTACCGTTACAGAAAATAGAGCTGGATACTCATAAGGGAAAATAGCAGTTGCATTTCCTAAAATTTTAACCCAAACTGTTGGGCCTAAAATTACAAGTAAAACAGCTGTTGCAAGTCCAAGTGAGCCACCAATTACAGCACCTCTTGTAGTTAATTTACCCCAAAACATAGACATAGCAATTATTGGAAAGTTTGCACTTGCAGCAATTGCAAAAGCCAATCCAACCATATAAGCAATGTTCTGTTTTTCAAATAAAATTCCAAGTAAAATTGCTACAATTCCTAAAGCTACTGTTGCAATTTTTGAAATTCTCATCTCTTTTGCTTCATCAACTCTACCTCTTGCAAATACATTTGCATATAAATCGTGAGATATAGCACTCGCACCAGCTAAAGTTAGTCCTGCTACAACTGCTAAAATAGTAGCAAAAGCAACAGCTGAAATAAAGCCTAAAAACATATCGCCACCAACAGCATGAGATAATTGAATAGCTGCCATATTACTTCCACCAATTAGATTTTTTGCACTATCTAAATATTGTGGGTTAGTCGCTACTAAAACTATCGCACCAAATCCTATAATAAAAGTTAAGATATAAAAATATCCAATGAAACCTGTCGCATAAAAAACTGATTTTCTTGCTTCTTTTGCATCATTTACTGTAAAAAATCTCATCAAAATATGTGGAAGTCCAGCAGTTCCAAGCATTAAAGCAAGTCCTAATGATATAGCACTAATTGGGTCACTTACCAATCCACCAGGAGCCATAATTTTCTCACCATCTTTATGAATAGATACAGCTGTTTGGAATAGTTTTTCAAAACTAAAATCCATTTGAGCCATAACCATAATAGCAATAAATGTTGCACCAGATAATAGCAATACTGCTTTTATAATTTGCACCCAAGTTGTAGCAAGCATTCCACCAAAAGTTACATATAAAATAATCAAAATTCCAACTAAAACAACAGCTATTTCATACTCTAAGCCAAATAGAATTTGAATTAACTTTCCAGCTCCAACCATTTGAGCAATCAAATAGAGAGCGACTGTTGCTAAAGCTCCAAGTGATGCTAATACTCGAATTGGCACCTGTTTAAGTCTATAACTCGCAACATCTGAAAATGTGTATTTACCTAAATTTCGTAAAGGTTCTGCTATCAAAAATAGAATTATTGGCCAACCAACTAAAAATCCTATTGAATAAATCAAACCATCAAAACCTTTCATAAATACAAGTCCTGAAATTCCAAGGAAACTCGCAGCTGACATATAATCACCAGCAATTGCTAAACCGTTTTGAAAACCTGTAATTCCTCCACCAGCTGTGTAGAAATCTTTTGCTGTTTTTGTTCTTCTTGCAGCCCAATATGTGATAAATAGTGTAGCTCCAACAAATATTAAAAACATAACAATTGCACTCATATTTATAGAAGCTTTTTGCACTTCTCCATCAATTGCTCCAGCTCCAAATAGAAGTGAGCCAAAAAGAGTTGTTGTTAATAATAACTTAATCATTTTTTTCCTTTTGAAGCATTTGATACACTATTTTTAATAGAGTTTGTTAGCTCATCAAACTCACTATTTGCTCTACTTACATAAACTCCTGTCAAAGCAATACAAGCGATAATAATTCCTAAACCAACTGGTATTCCAAGAGTTGTAACTGTATCATCTCCCAATTTTGTTCCAAATAGTGCTGGATTAAAAGCTATAACTAATATAAATCCAAAATATATTGCTAACACAATAATTGAAAGCATTATAGAAAAGCTTTTTCTTTTATCAACTAACTCTCTAAATTTAGGGTTAGATTTTATAATTTCAACTGTTTTTGCATCCATATCAATCCTTAAAAGTTATAATTTGCAATAAATCTATACTCATTCCAACTCAAATTATCTTTGAAATCAGATGGGTAATTACCTCTAAGTCTTAAATTTAATCCCTTAATATTTGCTGGTTTATAAATAATATCAAATAGAGTTTCAGAGCTTTCTAAATCTTTATTTCCATTATAAATAGATTTTTTAGATTCATATTCACAATGAGCCAAAGTCATATCAACATCTGCTAAACCTGCTGATTTTAGATTGTAACCAAGCGAAACTTTGTAAGCATCTGTATCTGCAAAAAATTGATGTCTTGTAACCATTCCTTGAGTATATGCTGGCATTCCACCCCACGGACTTATTACTCCACCATTTAGTGTTGCACCATCACTACTACCTGTATTTGAGTATGCAAAACTTAAGCTAACTCCACTAAGAGTTCCACCAATTTTTGCTCCATAATATGTAGAATCTATTTCACCTGCTAACTTATCACCAATATCACTCTCATTTATGTATTGAAGAGCTACATTGTAACCAAAATTCCCAACTTTATTTGTAAATGTAACATCAGCATAAATAGCATTCAAAATATCATAAGCATAATAGTCCCAAAGTTGAATTGTTGTCCCTGTTAAGCTTTTATTTACAACTGCAACAACTGATACACCATTAGTTCCATTATCAAGCCCACCAATTGCATAATCTGCCATATCCATAAATTTATTACTAACATTATTTAGTCCATAACCACTTGCTAATGCCAAAGCACCATTTGCAGAAATTCCCGTAATAGCTTTGTTCGCATCTCTGCTAAATCCATCTTGAGCATAAGCATTTGAGAACGAACCAGCAGAAATTTTATTAACATGTCCTGCTATTAAAGTTGTATCTTTTATATCGCTATTGCTTAAAACATAAGCTTCAAATAGATTTGGAACCATTCTCGCATCATCAGCACCAGCTAAAGGTGTATCAAGCTTTTGTCTTCCAGCTTTAAATGCTGTTTTGCCATAAACTGCTTTTATATAAGCTTCTCCAAGTTGAGAGTATGATTTTGTATCATCACCAAATAGTGTTGGGTCAATTCTATTTTCAAAAAGTCCATTATTACCACCAACTCCATTCGTTGTGTAAAACTTAGCTCCCAAGCTTAATCCATATAGTGAAGCTGTTTCATAACCAATGCTACCACCAAGAGATAGGGCATCTCTACTATAATTAATTGAACCTTCATAATTTCTACTTATATAGAAAGTTCTAATCTGTCCATCTAATTTACCTTGAGAAAAAGCCTCCATAAGGCTATCTGCTGAAAATGCAGGAATAGATAATAATAGTGCTAAACTAAGAGATACCTTTTTCATATACACTCCTTGAACTTAAAAATAAAATTGCTAACTAAAGCTATTAAAATTTTAAGAAAACTAAGTAGCATAAACATAGCATTGTGTAAAAATGGTGAAATTTTATTTTACAAATTTGTATAAGTGTGTAGTATGGTTACATTAAGATTACAATTTAGAAATGATTATTTCAAACATTGCACCTTTTTTATCATTTGAAGCTTTTATATTACCGTTTAATTTCTCTTCTAAAAGTATTTTTGCCATAGCTAATCCAATTCCACCTCCATTTTCTTTGGTAGAAACTAAGGTTTCAAATATTAAATCTATCGGTTTTATTGTTATTCCTTTTCCATTATCTTTTATAATAATTCTAAAACTTTTTTCGTCAATTTTTTCTATTTTTATCAAAATCACACCATACTTTATATTTCTTTGTGAAAAAATATCCAATGAGTTATCAATAACAATCAACATAACATTTACAAATATATTTTTTATACTTGTTATTTCAAAATCTTTTTCACATATCACTTTGATTTTACTTTTTGTATTCATAGATTTGAAGTTCAAAATCATCAATACATCATTTATTGCTTCAATAATTTTAAAACTTTTTGGCATATTTGAAGTTTTATATAAATTTGTTAATTGCTCTGCTGTTTCATCTACAAAAGCGATAGAATTTCTAAGATTATTTGCAATATTTAAAAGCTCATCTTTAGTAGGTTGTTTATCTCTATTTACATAAACTTCTAATAGAGTTGCAATTGTTGAAATGGCTGAAAATGGGGCTTTTAATTGATGAAATAAATTTCCCAAAGTCTTTCCAATTGAGCTAAAACCTGATTGATGTATTAATAGTTTTTCATTTTTTTCTTTTTCATATTTTAGTTTTGCCAATCTTTTGCTAAGTGCAAATGATAAAAATAGAATTTCTATTAATGAGCCAAATGGAACTGAAAAAATTGTCATCAGAGTTGTGTGAAAATGTGTAACTCCTCCATATTGTTGATATATTAGTGAAAAAAGTAGAACAGTTTGTCCAACTAAAAAGAAAATAGCTCCATCTAATTTTTTATAAGTTGCTTGAATTGCTATGAAAATTATAAATGTTAGACTTAAAAATGCCAATGGTTTAGTGATATATCTAATCAAATAGATAATTTCTGGATAAATTGTAGTTATAAAAAATAGAGCTATTAATCCAATATGAAAAGCTATTAATATTTTTAATAATTTATTTATATTTGGCATCTCAATTTTTGTATTAAAAAATAGCATAGCAAATATAAATAGAAGTAATAAAACAAATTCTGCAAACAGCCAAGAAATAGTATTAAATATTGCAAGATTTCCAAAAATTTGATATTGATAAATCAATCCATTTGTAGATAATTGAAACATATAAATAAAAAAACCAAGCAAAACATAAACAATATATAAACTCTCTTTTAAGCTTACAAAAAGTGAAAAATTATAAATTATCAGAGCTAAAATAACTCCACCAAAAACTCCCCACAACATATTTTCTAAACCTACATATTGTATATATCCATCTTTTGTAAAAATTAACCAATTTATATCTATTGGGGATTTTGATTTGAGTGAAGTTATAAGTGTATATTTTATATTTGGCTCAATTTGTGCTACAAAACTGCTATATTTTGAGTTTAATACATTATTTTCAATTCCATACGAATTTCCTAAAATCGCACTTTTTATTAACTCTTGTTCTTTAAATAGATAAAATTCAATCTCATTTATATTAACTTTTGGATTCATAAATACAAATTCATTGATAGCCTCATCTTGACTTATAAACTCAAGCTTTGACCAAGTTTGAGTTTATAACCTATTACTGTTGCTTCTGATTTTTTAAATTCACTATTCAAAACATCATCTATTTTTAAATCATCTCTGTTTTCTTCTAATATATAGATATGTGAAGCACAATTTACATTTTCACTATTACTATTTATCACACACACATCAGCCAAAAGATTGCAAACAAAAGCAAAAAATATAAAAATTCTAAACATTTTCTAATCTATATCCATAACCTGAAATGGAGTGAAATAGATTTATATTTTTGCCTATTTTTTGATTTAATCGATAAACCATATTTTTTACTAAATTTGTATCAAAAGTATGTATATCATTATATATATTTTTTTTAATCTCTTCATAAGTAACAACCCTATTTTTACTTTTCAAAATTAACTCTATAAACATAAACTCTTTTGGACTTAGCTCAACTATTTCAAAACTATTTTTTATAATTGCTTTTCTCATCATGTCATATTGAATATTAGTTCTTAAATTTACTATACTAATAAGTTCGCTATATTTATTTGCACATTTATTAAGTGCTATTTCAATATCTTTTATCTTTAATGGTTTTGGTATATAATCCATAACATGCATATCTAATGCTTCTCTAAAATATTCTGCATCTATGTGGCTTGATATTAGAAATACTATAATATTTTTATATTTTCTCTTAGCAATTCTTCCCACATCAAAACCTGTCATATCTCCAAGTCTAATATCAGTAATCAAAAGCTCATACTCATTTTTACTTAATAGCTCAATCGCTTCTTTTGCAGATTTTGCCACTGTAATATTGTCTAAATACATATCAAGTATTGATTTAAAAGTCTCTCTTATTATCTTTTCATCATCAACAAATAGAGTTTTTAAATTCCTGATTATCTCCAATATTTGCTCCCTTGTTTGGCTATATTATAATTGTTGCAATTGTAACTAAAATAAGCTAAGTTAATGAACTAATTTAAGATTATAAATAAAGCAAAAATGCAAAAAGTAACGAAATTATTAGTTTTTGCATTGTGATTTTACTTTATCAAAATTGGTTTTTTATTAAAAATATATTATTTTTATAAATTAATTTATAAAGCAAAATATAAAACTTTCTAATTTTTACAAGCATTACCATTTCGAGACCACTTCGCGACCGTTTCGTTACCACTTCGCGACTTTTTCGCGACCAAAAGTTCGTCAAACTCCGTATTTTGCATACAAGCTATTTTAAATCTAATATTTTTAAAAAATTTAAACTAAAATATAAAATTAATTTTATGTGCAAAAAAGTTGAATTTTATATGCTATAATAACTTTATACGATATAAAAGCGATGTAAATTTTAAAAAAAGGAGAAAAAATGAGAACAAAAATCTCATTAGTTGTAGCAAGTTTATTAGTTGAGAGTAGTTTATATTCTGCTCCTCCATCATCAACTTTCAATGTAACAGTAGGAGATACAACAACAGCTGGATGTTCTATTATAGATGACCCAAATGTTCAAGATGGAAAATTGCTTGATGTAACTGCTGATTGTAGTATTAGTGCAACAGAGATAAATACGATTTTAGCACAAGCTGGAGAAGCAGTAATAATAGCAAGTAAGGGTGAGGGAAATTTAACGATTAATAGTCCTATTGTTTGGAGTACAAATAGAACACTATTTCTAAGTGCTGGTGGAAATCTAAACATAAATGCAGATATAAACATAACTGGTGGAGGAACTTTTAATGTATCAGAATTAAATCTTGAACACGGTGATGTGAGTGGTGATAGCAGTTATACAAATGCTCAAACAACATCTATTAACTTTGGAATGGACAAAGCTAACACAAAGTTTTTGGGTAGTGTGAATATAACAGATGGTAATTCTCTTTTTGCAATAAAAATAAATGGTGATGAATATACCAAAATAGCTTATCCTAACGGATTGGCAAATAATTTTAGTAATGGTAGTTATCCTTTAGATGGTAAATATGTTCTAACCACTGATATTGATTTAAGTAATATTGCAAATTTTACTCCAATTGGAGATATGATGAATTCATTTAGGGGTAAATTTAATGGTTTAGGGCATACTATAAAAAATCTAAAAATAGATTCAGCTAATCAAAATAATGGATTATTTTTTAATGTTTATAGAGCTACGATTAGCAATCTTGGAATTATAAATAGTAGTGTAAAAAGTACAGAGAACTATTCTGGTATTTTGGCTGGAGATAGTGCTATATCCAATATCTTTAATGTATTTGTAGAAGGAAATGTAAGTGGAGGAAGCTATGTAGGTGGATTAGTTGGTAGTTCTAATGATAGTAATATCTCAAGTGTATTTGCTGATGTGAATGTAACTGCAACAGGCAATCAAATAGGTGGATTAATAGGTTCTCAAACTGTAGGTAATACAAAAAATGTTTATACAAAAGGTTCTGTTTCTGGTCTTACTCAAGTTGCAACTATAATAGGTTATGCACATAGTGATACTATTGGTGGTAATATGACACCAGCAAGGGTAGATGTTGGATATTCAATTATGAAAAACAGTGGAAAAGTACCTATTGATGTGAGTGACTGGGCGGAACATCAAACAAATTTATTGTATGATAAAACTTTAAATTCTACTGAATTTGATGATTTTGTAACTTATGACAAAACTACAACAGAAATGCAAACTTTAAGCACATTTAGTGCTTGGGATATATCAGGAATTGATGGAGCTTATCCAACTCTAACATTTGGAGGTAATAGTGTATGGTTTATGGATGGAACTCCTCCAATTTCAACAGATACTCACATCACACATCAATTTGGCTCTAAATGGACAGTTAGCAATAATGGGCAGTTTGTCGCAGTGAATGAGGGAGATATTACAACTATTCAAGTTGAAGATTTAGATACAAATATCTCACTTCCAACTGGTGCGACAATGGCTGTAAAAGATAATACAAATCAAGCTAAACAATCAGGAAATCTTGCTAATGGAGATAAAATCGTAATCACAGCTGAAGATGGGCAATCTATTCGGGAGTATCAACTATTTGGCATAAAACCACAAGTAGCAACGGCTACAACAGCTACATTTATATTGACAGAAAAAGGCAAACTATATATGCTTGGGGTATTGGATGATGATAGCTATACTTCAACAATAAAATATGGTAATGCAGATACAGAACTAACTCTAATAACTGATGTGGGTGAAGGAAATATCACTCAAATATCAGCAGGATATGCTCATTTACTACTACTTGATAAAAATGGTGGAGTTTATAGCTATGGTCAAGGATTAGAGGGTAGGTTAGGACATGGAGATGATAATAATCGAACATCAATAACAAAAATAGAAGTAGCAAAAGAGAATAATATTACAGCTATTTCTGCTGGTTATGAGTATTCTCTACTATTAGGCAGAGATGGTAAAGTTTATAGTTTTGGAAGTGGAGGTTATGGTCAATTAGGACATGGTGATACAAGTAATCAAAATTTACCAAAGCAGATAGAAGTAGCATGGGAAAATAATATCACTGCAATTTCAGCAGGTGGTAAGCATACAATACTATTAGGTAGAGATGGTAAAGTTTATAGCTTTGGAAATGGTTATAGTGGTCAATTAGGAGACGGAGAATTTGATGTTGGAAATCTTCAAAATCCTTCACCAATGCAAATAGCAGTAGCTGGAGAAAATAATATCACAGCTATTGCTACTGGAGATTCGCATTCGATGCTATTAGGCAAAGATAGTAAAGTTTATAGTTTTGGATTTGGAGATAGTGGTAGATTGGGATATTTTCATCCAAGTAGCCAACTTGTCCCAGCTCAGATAGAAGTAGCAGGTGAAAATAATATCACAGCTATTGCGACTGGAAACTCTCATTCGATTTTATTAGATAGAGATGGTAAAGTTTATAGCTTCGGATATGGTGAGGATGGTCAATTGGGACATGGTGATATAAATAATCAATATTCACCAAAGCAGATAGAAGTAGCAAGAGATAATAATATCACATCTGTTTTTACAGCAAACTCTGCTTCTCACTCATTTATATTATCAAAAGATAATAAATTATTTGGATTTGGTAAAAACGATAAAGGACAAATCTATGGTGCAGATAAAAATAATACAAAAACTCCACTTGAAATAGTGCTATCTGACATCAAAGCTCCAGAGATTAGCTCAAGTGTGATAAATAGAACTGGCGATGTGATTACAATTACATTTAATGAAGATTTAAACACAAGCAAAACTCTTGATATTTCTAAATTTAGTGCAATGACAGATGTAGGAGCATTAACTCTATCAAATCCTACATTTAGTGGCACAAAAGATATAAATCTAACAGTTGCAACCACTCCAAAAATATACTACACATATGATATAAATTTATCAATTATTGCAGGTAGTGGAGTTGAAGATTTAGCAAATAATGCTTTAGTTGAAGCAAATAGTTCGGTTTCAAATAGAGTTGCAAATGCGAAATTCACTTGGGGATTAGTGCCAAACAAATGGAATATGGCAAGTGTGCCAGACTCTAATGCAACAACAGCAGGTGCGATAGCTACGGCTCTTGGAAATGGTGAAGCATATAGATATGATGGAGCAAGTAATAGCTATGTGAAGTTAGAAACTACTCAAAATGATGAGATAAATTCAACAGTTGGATTGTGGATAAAACCAACTACACAAAATATAACAGTTGATTCAAATAGTGTTGATGAAGTGAATTTAACAACTATGAAATCAAATTGGAAAAATTTAGAAGGCAATAAGTGGCATCTGCTTGGAATTTCACAAGCTTTAGATATGTATAGTGCAGGAGTTTTTGATATTAAAAAAGATAATTGCACATTCTCACTATGGAACTATAATGCACAAACTGAAAGCTGGAATGTAAATCCAACAATTCCAACAACTTCAGCAACTTGGTTAATCCATTTCTGTAATATTGACTAATAAGGAAAAACTATGAGAAAAGTATCAATAATCACAAGCCTACTTCTTGTAGGCTCTCTTAATGCTTTTGAAATCAGAGATATTCCATCAATTCCAGTTGGCTTAACTCCAGATACAAATGCAAGTCATTGGTTACCAGGATTAGCTGGACAAGTGAGTGTTACGGATTTAAATGGTTCTGTAAATGGATTGGATATAAATTTAACTTGGACTCCATCACTAAATGCAATCACACAAACAATATTTGTAAAAAACAATAATGTTTGGACAACTCATAAGAGTAATATTCCATACACAACAAAACAGAAAGATATAAATTTAAGTGCAGGAGAATATCAAATCCAAATTCTAACAAATGATAGTAATGGCAGAGTTTGGAGTGGAAATATTATTGATGTGAATTTATCAAGCAGTTCAAGCAGTTCAAGCGAAAGTAGCTCTTCAAGTGAAAATAGCTCTTCAAGTGAAAATAGCTCTTCAAGTGAAAATAGCTCTTCAAGTGAAAAT
>DZAY01000028.1:0-278 GCA_022729735.1 Helicobacter cetorum | reverse complement strand
AGTTCGTCAAGTTCAAGTTTGAGTTCAACATCAAGTGTTAGTTCATCAAGCTCAAATAGCTCTTCTACTGAAAGTTCTTCAAATAGTTTTTCATCAAGTGAAAGTTCATCAAGTAGTTCAAGTCTGAATTCATCAACTGAAAGTTCATCTTCAAGCTTATCAAGTAGCTTGTCATCATCAAGTGTTGCAAGTTCATCTCAAGTTAGCTCATCTTCAAGTAGTATTTATATTCCAGACTATAATTATAATCCAGTATATATTGAGCCAACAACTCAAAA
>DZAY01000010.1:26480-81342 GCA_022729735.1 Helicobacter cetorum | reverse complement strand
AAATTCTGAAATCATCAAAGCGAAAAATATTAAAAGCTTCGGCAATTATTGCTTATCAACATCACGAAAAATGGAATGGCAAAGGTTATCCACAAGGTTTAAGTGGAGAAGATATTCATATTTATGGCAGAATTAGTGCTGTTGCCGATGTATTTGATGCTTTGGGAAGTGATAGATGTTACAAAAAAGCTTGGGAATTAGACAAAATATTAGCACTTTTTAAAGAAGAGCGGGGTAATCATTTCGACCCAAAATTGATAGATATATTTTTTGAAAATTTAAATGAGTTTTTAGAAGTCAGAGATAGCTTGAGAGATGATTTTTCAGATTGAGTTTTTCGGCTCACCTAAGTAAAATCCTTGAAGATAATCTATATCTAATTTGTTGAGAGTATCATATATTTTTTCACTTGCCACATATTCAGCAACAACTTTTTTATTTATTTTTTTAGCAAATGTAGATATGGTTTCTGTAATGTGGTGAGAGTTTAAATCTTTGTCAATATTTTTAATTAAACTTCCATCAATTTTTATGAAATCTATATCAAGTTTCATTAAATATTCAAAATTTGAGTATCCACTTCCAAAGTCATCAATAGCGATTTTACATTTAAAACTTTTTGCAATTTTTATAAAATTAATAACCTCATCAAACTCTTCTATTCCTTCAGATTCTACAATTTCAAAAATTACTCTATTTCCAATATTATACTTTTCAAGCATATATCTTATATATACAACCAACTCACTATCTAAAATATCTTCTAAACATAAATTTATTGAAAACTCATAACTGTTATTACTAAAAATTTCAAATGATTTTTTGATTATTGCTCGTGTAATTTTTGTATATTGTTTTGTCTTTTTGGCAGTATCTAAAAAATAGAATGGCGAAATTACTTTATTACCTTCAACCATTCTTGCTAAACACTCAAATTTTTCAATATTTTTAGTTTTTGCATTAATAATTGGCTGAAAAAATGGAACAATTCTATCTTCTTCAAGAGCTTTTTTAATTCTTTTTGACCACTTAATATTATTCTCATATTCACCAATCACATCACCCATGTCATCATAACATAAAAAGTTTCGTCTGCTTCTTTTTGCTTCTCGTAAAGCAATATCAGCTGTAATTAACAAATTTTCTCTATTATTACTAAATCCCAATGTTGCATTGATAAAAATTTCTTCATTATTGCAATTAAAAGACTCTTTTTTGATTTTGTCACAAAGTTTGTTTAGTATAGATATACATTTTTTACCTCTTGATTGATTAAATATGGCAATTGCATACTCATCTCCATAAAGCCTATATATTTTATAATCTTTAAATTCCAAAATATATTGAAGTCTAATTGGAAACTCTTTTAATATAAAATCTCCAATTTCAATACCATAAAAGTCATTTATTTCTTTAAATCTATCAATATTAATTAATATTAAAGATACATCTTCGGAGTTTTTAATATCATCTATAAGTTTTGCACGATTTGGAATATTTGTTAAAGCATCATAGTAAAGTCTATATTCCAACTCTTTTTGATGTTTCATTGATTCATCAATTTTATCTTTTAATTTTTCATTTGATTCTATTAATTGCTTATCCATAGTTTGAACTTTTTCAATAAAAATATTAATATTATCAATAACTTCTCCAAACTCATCATTTGAAAGTTTTTCAACTCTATTGTTTAAATTTGGACTATTTGATACCAAATATTTTGTAGAAATTTGTAAATTTTTGATAGATTTGATAATTGAAAGATACAAGATAAGTGTAATGGTTAATAATATAAAAAAACTTGCAAAAGTTATATTGTTTATACTAATTTTACTCTCTTTTAGCACCTGTTCAAAATCAATAAATGAGCTATTTGTATCAAGTTTTACACTATTTGAAAGTATATTTATATCATTATCACTCTTTTTTAAAATGCTAATTATGCCATCTAATATATTATAAACCTCATCATAATTACCACTATTTTTAGCTTCAATTAAATCTTGGCTCATATTTTTAATAGAATTAACTCTTATTTTTATAAAGTTGCATCTCTGCTGAATCTCTTTTTCACTACTTAATGTTTCAATTTGTTTAATATTTTCAAAAATATTGAGATATAACTCATCTAATTCATTTTTGTTTATGTCTTTTGGAAGTATTCCATTTATCAATGTATTTTGTAATTGCATTATATCAGTTTTTAATTCTGTAGAAATTGATAGAATTTCAAAGCTATAATTATAAAGGTTATCAAACTTTTTGGAACTTTTATCTAAAAAATCTAAACTAAATCTTGATAAAACAAATAAAGACAAAAACAATAGAGTTATAATAATTCCAACTCTACCCTTGATTGTAAAAAACAGATTTGAAAAACTCATAACACCTACCATTTTTGATATTGCAACAATTATATATTAATTACTATTAAAAGCTTTTTATAATAAAATTTTGAAAAAAAGGACATTGAATGAAAATAGTTTCTACATCAAATGCACCAAGTGCAATTGGACCATATTCTCAAGCAGTTATAGTAGGTAATTTACTATTTACTTCAGGACAAATTGCATTAACTCCAAAAGGTGAAATGTTAGAAAGTGATATAGAAAAACAGACTATACAAGTTTTAGAAAATCTAAAAAATATACTTTTAGAAGGTGGAGCTAACTTAAATAGTGTAATAAAAACTACAATATTTTTAGCAAACATGGAAGATTTTGCTAAAGTCAATGAAATTTATGCGACCTATTTTAATGAACATAAACCAGCAAGAAGCACAGTAGCAGTAAAAACACTACCTAAAAATGCACTTATAGAGATTGAAGCTGTAGCTTGGCTTAATTTAATCTAAAATTAAACCAATTTTTAGTAAAATTCGCCCTTAAAAACTTAGGTTAAGGATTATCTAAAATGTATGCAATTATAAAAAATGGTGGAAAACAGTATAAAGTGCAAGTAGGTGATATTGTGCTGTTTGACAAAATGTCGCTTGAACCAAAAGCAGAAATAGAGATTAATGAAGTTTTAGCAGTTAATAATGGAGAGTTAAAAGTTGGAACTCCATTCGTAGCTGGTGCTAAAGTTTTAGCAGAAGTAATTAATGAGGGTAGAGGTAAAAAAGTTGTCATTTTCAAAAAAAGAAGAAGAAAAGATAGCAAAGTAAAAAGAGGTTTTAGAAGAGATTTTACAAGAGTAAGAATTACTAAAATAGAAGCTTAAATTTAGGAGATAAAAAATGGCTCATAAGAAAGGTCAGGGTAGTACCCAAAATAATAGAGATTCGATTGGTAGAAGATTAGGTGTTAAAAAATTTGGTGGAGAGCTTGTAAGAGCTGGAAATATTATTATTAGACAAAGAGGAACAAAAGTTCATCCTGGAAATAATGTAGGAATGGGAAAAGACCATACAATTTATGCAATGGTTGATGGATTTGTTAAATTTGAGAGAAAAGATAAAGATAGAAATAAAGTTTCTGTTTATCCTGCATAATATGAAGTTAGATAACTCTAACTTCACTTCTTTAAAAAAATCTAAGGTTTTATAATGTTTGTTGATAGTGTCGCTTTAAGCATATCATCTGGTAAAGGTGGAGCTGGTTGTGTATCTTTTAGAAGAGAAAAATTTGTAATTCAAGGTGGGCCAGATGGTGGTGATGGTGGAAAAGGTGGCGATGTAATTTTTGTTGTGGATAGAAATTGCGATACACTCTCACACTTTAAAGGTAAAAAACAGCTAAAAGCATCAAATGGCGAACAGGGATATGGAAGAAAAAAGCATGGAAAAAATGGGGAAGATTTATATATAAAAGTTCCTTTAGGAACTCAAATATTTAATAATGATAATGGCGAATTGTTACTCGATTTAAAAGAAGAAAATGTTAATGTAAAGTTTTTAGAAGGTGGAAAAGGTGGGCTTGGAAATTGGCATTTTAGAAGTTCAACCAATCAAAAACCAACATATGCTCAAAGTGGATTAGAAGGAGTTGCTCTAAATATACGATTGGAGCTAAAACTAATTGCTGATGTTGGACTTGTTGGATTTCCAAATGTTGGTAAATCTACACTTATATCTGTTGTTTCAAATGCTAGACCAGAAATTGCAAACTATGAATTTACAACTCTTATTCCAAATCTTGGTGTAGTTGATACAGATGAGTATAACTCATTTGTAATTGCTGATATTCCTGGAATTATAGAAGGTGCAAGTAGTGGCAAAGGACTTGGAATACAATTTTTAAAACATATTGAAAGAACAAAAATATTTTTATTTATGATAGATTTATCAAGATATACAGATATAAAAGAGCAATACACTGTTTTAAGAAGTGAATTAGAAAAATTTTCACCAGAGCTATCAAATAAAGATTTTGCAATAGCACTTACAAAAGCAGATAGTTTAACAGAAGATGAAATAAATTTAAAAGTAGCTGAATTTTTACAATTTTTAAATTTAGAAATTTCAACTACAAACCATTTTGCAATAGAGAGTTCTAATTACTATTTAGATAGTGAGTTTTTTGAATTTTCAAAAAAAGTTGATATTAGTAAGCCATATTTTGTATTACCTATTTCTTCAAGCACACATTTAAATATTAAACCATTAAAATTCTTACTTCAGGCAATTAAAAATGAGAAGAATAGTAATTAAAGTTGGAACGGCTGTCTTAACAGATAGTGGAAATTTAGCAAAAAAGAGATTAGAAGCACTTGTTGAGTTAATTTGTGAATTGCATTTAAAATATGAAATTATTTTAGTCTCTTCAGGTGCAGTAGCTTCAGGTTATGCTGAACTACAACTTGATAAAAAAGTAGTTTCAAATAGACAAGCATTAGCTTCAATTGGACAACCAGCTTTAATGAGAATTTATAAAAGTGTTTTTGAAAAACATAATATAAAAGTAGCACAACTACTATTAACTGCTGATGATTTTGATTCTATTAAACGAACAAAACATGCAAAAAATGCAATAGAAGTTTTATTAAATTACAAAGTTATCCCTATTATTAATGAAAATGATGTAACAGCAACGGAAGAGCTTGTATTTGGTGATAATGATAGATTATCAGCTGCAACTACTCTATTTTTTGATGCTGATATGCTAATTATTCTAACAGACATTGATGGATACTATGATAAAAACCCAAGAATGTTTAGCGATGCAAAAATATTAAGTTTAGTTAAAGAACTTTCTGAAAGTGAGTTAGAAATTGATGCAAATCCAAATAGTGATTTTGCAACTGGTGGAATTGTTACAAAACTAAAAGCTGGTGACTTTTTGCTTAAAAATGGAAAAGAGATGTTTTTGACAAGTGGATTTGATTTAAAATATGTTAGAAGTTTTTTGATAGATAAAAAACAGATTGGTGGAACTCTGTTTAGTAAAAAAGAGATTTTATGAGAGTTGCATTTGCTGGAACTTCAGAATATGCAAGAGTGATTTTAGAAAAGTTATTAGATGAAAAATTTAATATTGTGGCTCTTTTTACTCAACCAGATAGAGCTGTTGGTCGAAAACAGATAATAACACCTCCACCAACAAAAGCTCTTATATTAGATAAAAAATTAAATATTCCAATTTATCAACCTGAAAAAATTAAAGATGAGTATGATAATTTTAAATCTTTAAATGCTGATTTTTTTATTGTGGCATCATTTGGACAAATAATTCCAAAAAATATTTTAGATTTAACTATTCCAATAAATCTACATGCTTCAATTCTTCCAAAATATCGAGGAGCAAGTCCAATTCAAGAGGCTATTTTAAAACAAGATAAATTAGTTGGTATTAGTGCTATTTATATGAGCGAAAAGCTTGATGCTGGTGATATTTTGGGATACTCATATATAAATTATTATGGAGAAAATTATATAGAATTAGAAAAAAAACTCTCCATATTAGCATCAAATTTAACAATTAAAATTTTAAATAACTTTGATAAATTAAAGAGAGTTCCTCAAAATAAGGCAAATTCATCACATTGTAAAAAAATAAAAAAAGATGATGGTTTAATAGATTTTCTAAACTCAATAGAGCTATTTTCAAAAAATAGAGCATTTTATAAATGGCCAAATACATTTACAAAAGATGGTTTAAAAATAGTAGATATTGAGCTTTTAAACAGTGATAGCAGTTATAAAATAGGTGAAATAGTAAAAATTGATAAAAATAGTGTAGATATTGGTTGTAAAAATGGGTTAATTAGAGTTCATACTCTTCAACCAGTATCCAAAAACATTATGAGTGGGGCATCTTATATTAGAGGATTAAGGAGAGAAGTTGGAGATACTCTATTTTAAAACTCTTAGTTCAACACAAAACTATTTAATAGATAGTATTAAAAATAGAAATTTAACTTCACCTATTGCTATTGTTACAGATATTCAAACAGATGGAATTGGAAGTCGTGGAAACCATTGGATTGGTGCTTATGAAAATCTTTTTTTATCATTTGCAATATCAGACTCTTCATTGCCAAAGGATTTACCTATTGTATCAGCTTCTATATATTTCTCATATATTTTAAAAGAGTTATTAAAAAGTTTTGGCTCTAATTTATGGTTTAAATGGCCAAACGATTTTTATATAAAAGATAAAAAAATAGGTGGAACAATATGTAATATAATAAATGGCAATCTAATTTGTGGTATTGGATTAAATCTAAAAAATAAAGTTTTAGAATTTGAAAAATTAGATATAGATATAGAGCGAGAAAAACTACTTTATCACTACTTTTTGATGTTAGAAAAATTTCCATCATGGAATGAAATATTTGAAAAATATAGTATTGAATTTTATGAAAATATTGAATTAAATTATAAATTAAAAAATGGAATATTACAAAGTGATGGTTCTTTAGAAATAGATGGAAATAGAGTTTATAGTTTAAGATGAGTGAAATTATTACAATTGCTAATCAAAAAGGTGGTGTGGGAAAGACAACGACAGCTGTAAATTTGGCAACATCATTAGCGCTTTTAAATCAAAGAGTTCTTTTAATTGATATGGACCCTCAAGCAAATGCAACTTTAAATTTTGGATTTTCAAAAAACTCCTATGAATATAGTATATATCATCTACTAATTGGCACAAAAAATATAGAAGATATTATTTTAAATATCTCTTTTAATGTAAAAAATTCAATTATAAGTAAAGAAAAAAAGAAAATTGTAGAGTTAAAATTAATACCTTCAAGTATGAGTTTAATGAGTTTTGACAAAGAGTTAAATTCAAAAAAGAGTGAATTCATATTAAAAGATAAAGTTAAAAATATATTATTACAATATGATTACATAATAATAGATTCACCTCCCACAATAAATTCAATTACAATAAATGCACTTACAACATCAAACTCTATAATAATTCCAATACAGTGTGAATTTTTTGCATTAAATGGTTTAACACAATTATTAAATACAATTAACTTGATAAAAAAAAGAGTAAATCCTTTACTAAAAATTAAAGGTTTTTTACCAACAATGTATAGTAATCAACAAAATCTTTCAAAAATGGTTTATGATGAAATTATCCAACATTTTAGTAATAAACTTTTTAAAGATAGTAATTCAAATGATTTCATTGTTATTCCACGAAATGTAAAATTAGCTGAAGCACCAAGTTTTGGAAAAAGTGCAATAGAGTATGACAGCAGGTCAATTGGCTCTATTGCATATCAACTACTTGCAAAATATTTATTAGAGAATAGATAAAAATATCATAATAGTTACATAAAATAGCTAAAATAGGTTGCAAATAGTAACAAATTTTATGATATAAAATCAAAAAGTGTAGAAAATTTAATCATACTTTTAGAAAAATAAATCTTCTTTTTAATAATAATATGTTAAAATTCAAAAAAAAGTGAGGAGACTTAATGTTAGATATTAGCTTTCCGTTAATGTTATTTACAGCCGTGCTATTTTTGGGTATGATATGGCTATTAAATAATATGTTATATAAGCCTCTTACTAAGTTTATGAGTGAAAGAGATGAACTTATTAAGAAGGATTTGCAAAATGCTCAATCAAACAGTAGTGAAATTGAGAAATTAAATCAACAAGCCCATGCGGTTATTGCTCAAGCAAAACAAGAAGCAGGCAAAATAAGAGAGCAGATTATCAATGAATCTAAAGCTCTTTTATCTTCAAAAGTTTCTGATAAAAAATCGGAACTTGAAAAAGAGTATCTTACATTTACAAATCTTTTATTGCAAGAGAAAGAGAGTTTGAAAAGTGCATTAAGTGCTAATAAAGCTATCTATCAAAATGCAATCAAAGACAAAATTAGTAAAATATAGGGAAGGGGGTTAGCTTGAAAAAAATAGTTTTATCATCTCTGCTTCTGTCACCATTGGTTCTTTTAGCATCTGGAGATGCTGGTTCAACATCGACAGATATAATTCCAAGAACTGTAAATTTTCTAATATTCTTTGCAATTATGTATTATTTAATTGCAGACCATCTAAAAAAAATGTTTACAGATAGAACAGCATCTGTGGCATCTGAATTAGAAAAAGTTCAAGAAAAAGTAAAAGAGAGTAAAAAAGCAAAAGAGTTAGCAGAAGCAAAATTAGAAGAAGCAAAAAGAGTTGCATCAGATATAATTACGACTGCTAAAAAAGAGGCTTTATTAATTAAAGATAGATATAACCAACAGATAGAAGATGAACTTACTGTTTTAAATAAACAGTACCAAGAGAGAATTACATTAGAAAAGAAAAAAGTTATAAGAGAAAGTGTTGATGGTGTATTAAAAACTCTATTTAAAGACGGTAGCTTTGAAATGAATGATAAAGATTATGTAAATATCATTATGAAAAAGGTTGTCTAATGAGTCAATTAATAGCTAAAAAATATACAAAGGCTTTAACTCAAAATATTAAAGTTGAAGAGTTAGAAGAGTATCGAAAATTTACTTCTAATTTGTTAGAAGCTTCTTATAGTCAAAAATTTGTGGATATTATGGATTCTCCGGAAGTTCCAAAAGCTAAAAAGTTGGAGCTAATTCAAAAAATTGCAAATAGCACAAATAAAAGATTTAATAATTTTTTAAATGCTATTTCTCAGTATAATAGATTTACTATGTTTGGTGAAATTTATAAAGAGTTGAGTTTAGAAATTTCAAATCTCAAAAATAGTTATGATGGTGTAGTGTATTCTACAAAACCTTTGGAAGTTAATGAATTAAAAGATTTACAAAAGCAATTAAGTTCAAAACTTCAAAAAAATATATCTTTAACACAAAAAGAGAGTAAAAATCAAGAGATAAAAGTTGAAGTTGAGCAGTTAAATCTTGAAATTTGGTTCTCTAAAAATAGATTTGAATCTGCTATTATTGAGCATATTTTAAAAGCTATATAATTAAGAAAGGAGAAAGAGTGGAAGTTAAGATACAAGCCGATGAGATTAGCTCTATTATTAAAGAGAGAATAGATAGTTTTGAGCTAAGCATCAATATTGAAGAGACTGGTAAAATTGTCTCTTTTGCCGATGGAATTGCAAAAGTTTATGGACTTAAAAATGTAATGGCTGGTGAGATGGTTGAGTTTGAGAATGGCGAAAAAGGTCTTGCTCAAAATATTGAAGAAAGCAGTGTAGGTATTGTTGTTTTAGGTAGAGGGCATGGACTAAGAGAAGGCTCATCTGTCAAAAGACTTGGAAAACTACTAAAAATTCCAGTTGGTGATGCAGTAATAGGACGAGTTGTAAATGCTTTAGGTGAGCCTATTGATGGAAAAGGACCTATCGATGTGTCTGAATATAGATATGTTGAAGAAAAAGCACCTGGTATTATGGCAAGAAAGTCGGTTCATGAACCTTTACAAACTGGTATTAAAGCAATCGATGCTCTTGTTCCAATTGGAAGAGGACAAAGAGAGCTTATTATTGGTGATAGACAAACTGGAAAGACAACAGTAGCAATTGATACAATCATAAATCAAAAAAATCAAGATGTTGTTTGTATTTATGTTGCAATAGGACAAAAACAATCAACAGTAGCACAAGTTGTAAGAAAACTTGAAGAACATGGGGCTATGGATTACACAATTATAGTTAATGCAAGTGCTTCAGAATCTGCACCGATGCAATTTTTGGCACCTTATGCTGGTGTTACAATGGGTGAATATTTTAGAGATAATGCTAGACATGCTTTGATTATTTACGATGATTTAAGTAAACATGCAGTTGCATACAGAGAAATGTCTCTTATTTTAAGAAGACCACCTGGTAGAGAAGCTTATCCTGGAGATGTATTCTATTTACATTCAAGACTTTTAGAAAGAGCTGCAAAATTAAGTAATGAACTTGGTGCTGGTAGCTTAACAGCACTTCCTATTATTGAAACACAAGCAGGAGATGTATCAGCATATATTCCTACAAATGTTATTTCTATTACTGATGGACAAATTTTCTTAGAAACAGACCTATTTAACTCAGGTATCAGACCAGCTATCAATGTTGGTATATCAGTTTCAAGGGTTGGTGGAGCTGCACAGATTAAGGCTACAAAACAAGTTGCAGGAACTTTAAGACTTGATTTAGCTCAATATAGAGAACTCCAAGCATTTGCACAGTTTGCAAGTGATTTAGATGAGTCAAGTAGAAAACAGTTGGAGAAAGGACAAAGAATGGTTGAGGTTTTAAAACAACCTCCATATTCACCTCTTCCTATTGAAAAACAGATTGTAATTATTTATGCTGGGACAAAAGCTTTCTTAGATAAGATTTCTGCGAAAGATGTTGTAAGATATGAAGCGGAGTTGTATCCATTTATAGAAGCTAAATATCCAGATATTTTAGATAAAATTAGAAGTAAAAAAATGGTAGATAAGGAAATTGAAGACCTATTAAATAAATCACTAACGGATTTTGAGCAAGTATTTAATGCTAATAAGGAATAGCGATGGCTAACTTAAAAGATATTAAAAGACAAATAAAAAGTGTTCAAAATACCCAAAAAACGACACGAGCTATGAAGCTCGTATCGACAGCTAAACTTAAACGAACTGAAGAAGTTGCAAAAAGGTCAAGAGAATATGCGAATAAATTAAGTGAAATGCTTACTGAAATTGCATATAAAATTCAAAAATTTAAGATTGGTGGGATTGAAAGTAAATATTTTAATAGGATTGAGAATCCAAAAAAAATAGACATTATTTTTATTACTGCTGACAAGGGTCTTTGTGGTGGTTTTAATATCCAAACAATTAGAACCGTAAAAAAACTTTTACAAGAGTATAAAGAACAAAAAGTAAAAGTTAGACTTAGAGGTGTGGGTAAAAAAGGTATAGAATTTTTTAAATTTAATGAAGTTGAGTTATATGATGTGGCATATAATTTGAGTTCTTCACCTTCTTATGAAAAAGCAGCAGATTTTATTAATAAAGCTATAACTGATTTTATTCAAGAAGAGACAGAGCAAATTATCCTTATTCACAATGGTTATAAAAATATGATTACACAAGAGATAAAAATGTTGGATTTACTCCCTATTAAAGAGTTGCCTACATTTGAAGATAAAAGTGAATCGTTAATGGAAATAGAACCAGATGATGATGAGTCAGTTCTTGATTCATTAGTGCATAAGTATATAGAATTTAATATGTATTTTGCACTTATAGATTCATTAGCAGCAGAACATAGTGCGAGAATGCAAGCTATGGATGCGGCTACAAAAAATGCAAAAGAGCTTGTTAATTCATTAACTGTGAGTTACAACAAAGCAAGACAAGAGTCAATTACGAAAGAACTTATAGAAATCATAAGTGGTATGGAAGCATTAAAATAAAAAGGGAGAGATTAATGGAGGGAAGAATAATACAAGTTATGGGTCCCGTTGTTGATGTTGAGTTTGAAGGTTATTTGCCTGAAATTAACGAAGCTTTAACAGTCAATTATAATATTGAAGGGAAAGATAGAAAACTTGTTTTAGAAGTTGCAGCACATATTGGTGATGGTAGAGTTAGGACGATTGCTATGGACTTAACAGATGGTCTTACAAGAACATCAAAAGTTATAGCTACAGGAAGTCCTATTAAGGTTCCAGTTGGAGAAGAAGTTTTAGGTAGAATTTTTAACGTAATAGGTGATGCTATTGATGAAGGTGAGCCAGTAAAAGCAAAAGTGTATCAATCAATTCATAAAGATCCACCAAGTTTTGAAGACCAAAGTACAAAAACAGAGATGTTTGAAACTGGTATTAAAGTTGTAGATTTACTTGCACCATATGCAAAAGGTGGCAAGGTTGGACTATTTGGTGGTGCTGGTGTTGGTAAAACAGTTATTATTATGGAACTTATTCACAATGTTGCATTTAAACATAGTGGTTACTCTGTATTTGCTGGTGTTGGTGAGCGAACAAGGGAAGGAAACGACCTATATCATGAAATGAAAGAGTCAAATGTTTTAGATAAAGTTGCCTTATGCTATGGTCAGATGAATGAACCACCAGGAGCAAGAAATAGAATAGCATTAACTGGTCTTACAATGGCAGAATATTTTAGAGATGAGATGGGGCTTGATGTTTTGATGTTTATTGATAATATCTTTAGATATGCTCAAGCTGGTTCAGAAATGTCTGCACTTTTAGGTAGGGTTCCATCAGCAGTTGGTTACCAACCTACATTAGCAAGAGAAATGGGATTGTTACAAGAAAGAATTACATCAACAAAAAAAGGTTCAATTACATCAGTTCAAGCTGTATATGTTCCTGCGGATGACTTAACGGATCCAGCTCCAGCAACGGTGTTTGCACACTTAGATGCTACTACAGTTTTAAGTAGAAAAATTGCAGAAAAAGGAATTTATCCAGCAGTTGATCCACTTGATTCAACAAGTAGAATTTTAGACCCTCAAATTGTTGGTGATGAACACTATAAAGTTGCTCGAGGAGTTCAACAGGTTTTACAAAAATATAAAGATTTACAAGATATCATAGCAATTCTAGGTATGGATGAATTAAGTGAAGATGATAAATTGACAGTTGAAAGAGCAAGAAAAATTGAAAAGTTCTTATCTCAACCATTCTTTGTTGCTGAAGTCTTTACAGGAAGTCCAGGTAAATATGTTACATTAGAAGAGACATTAGCTGGATTTAAAGGTATTTTAGAAGGTAAATATGATTATCTTCCAGAAGCTTCATTCTATATGGTTGGAAGTATAGAAGAAGCTATAGAGAAGGCTGAAAAGTTAAAATCTAAATAGTAAAAGGGCTAAAAATGGCAACAATGAAGTTATCTATTATTACTCCGACAGGTAAAATATTTGATAATGATGTTTTATATGTTTCAGTTCCAGGAAGTGAAGGTGAATTTGGCATCCTTCCTGGACATGCCTCTTTAGTTTCGCAATTAAAAAGTGGCATTATAGAGTTTGAAAATCCTAATGGAAAAAAAGATGTTGTTGCAATCAATTGGGGACAAATCAAAGTAGATGAAAAAAAAGTTGATATTATTGCAGATGGAGCAGTGGCTATTAAGGGTGGAAGTGAAAGTGAAATAGCTATTGCTATAGAAGATGCTAAAAAATTATTAAAAAGTGCAAGTGATAGTAACATTACATTTGCAATAGCAGAATCAAAAATTGAAGCTGTAGCAAGGCATATTGTTTAAAATGTTTGATGTAGTAATAAATTTCATTTCTAATAGTAGTGCAATTACTCTTTTTATTTTTGCACTACTTTCCATATATATTGTTGCAATAATATGGGTCTTTTTATATAGATTTATGTATATCTCTTCTTTGGTATCTAAGGAAGAGGAATCGGCAAAATCTTTATACATGGGTTCATTGGTACTTTCAAAGAGTTCTCTTTTATATCCATGTACAAAGAAAAGAGCATATATAACAAAAGAAATACTTAATGCTTGTAAAAATAATATTATGAAAGAGGCAACAATAGGACTTACACTTATATCTATTGTCGCAACAACATCTCCTTTTATTGGACTTTTTGGTACCGTTATCTCAATTTTAGAAACATTTTCACAACTTGGTGTTAATACAAATTCATCATTAGCAGTTGTGGCTCCTGCTATTAGTGAGGCACTTGTGGCAACAGCTGCTGGTATTTTTGTTTCTGTTCCTGCATATTCATTTCATCTAATTCTCAAAAGAAAATCTTTTGAGTTAGTTTCAATAGTTGAAACAGAAATAGATTTGCTACTATCTTCAAGCGAACATGTGGAATAGTCAATGTTTAATTGGGATGAAAAACCAGAATTAAATATAACTCCTTTTGTGGATGTTATGTTAGTTTTACTGGCTATACTTATGGTAACTACTCCAGCTATCATTTATGAAGAGCAGATAACTCTTCCAACTGGTTCAAAAAGTAAAAAAGTTGAAGAGTTATCGACTATTGAAATAAGAATAGATAGTAAAAAAAATATTAAATTTAAAGAGCAACAATTTAGTTTTACAAATTTTGCTGATAATTTTCATCTACTTACAAATGGAATTGACAAAAAAACTCCAGTATTTATAAGTGCTGATAAAAAGTTGTTATACGATGATGTTATATTTATACTGAAAACTGTAAAAACATCGGGATTTTCTAAGGTATCTTTAATTACAGATGGATAAGAATTTTTACCTATTTATTAGTGGAGTTCTCTCATTTTCTATATACTTATCAATCTTTTTGATTTTTATTATATATATGACGAGTGAGCTTTTTACTCCTAAAAAACTTTTTACACCACCTCCAACATCGTTTGATATAGAAGTTATTGAAATGGAAAAAGTAGATAAAAAAAGTGCTAAAAAAAGTGAAGTGCTTGAGCCTAAAAAAGTTGAAAAAGTTGAGGAGCCAAAAGTAGAAGAGAAAAAAATTGAAAAAGTAGTAGAACAACCAAAAGTTGAAGCTCCAAAAGTAGAAGAAAAAAAAGTTGAAAAAGTGGTAGAACAACCAAAAATTGAGGAAAAGAAAAGTGAAGAACCAGCAAAAGATGCTGGAGCAGTAAAAGAAGTAGAAACTGATTATAAATCTATGTTTAAACATGTCACAAATAAACCAAACTTAAATATAGATAAAGAACCACTTGGTATGGATTCTGAAAAGTTGAGTAGATTTAATAATAGTGTTAGTGCATCTGCTACAAAAAAAGCTGAAGAGCAAAGCAAAAAAATATCAGAATTAAAAGAACAGTTGAATAGTTCTACATTGAATCTCGTAGTGCCTGATAATGGAGTTGTAAATGATTATTATTCTAAGATTTACGAGATTTTAGCACAAGCTTGGACACCTCCAAAATATGGGACACAAAGTGCTGTTAAAGTTTTAGTTGTTATTGATAACAAAGGTAAGTTTAGTTACACTATAAAACAGCTTTCGAATGATTTTAGATTCAATCAAGAGTTGATTAACTTTTTGGATAGTATGAAGAGTAAGCCATTTCCACCATACACAGATGGTTCAAAAACAGTTATAGAGATAGATTTTAAAACAAAGGAGTGAGTTTGGTAAAGTTTATATTTGTCTCAATTATATTTTTATACTCAAAACTATTTGCAGTAGATGCGACATTAGAAATTGTAAAACAGTTGAGTTATATCCCAACAGTTTCCATAGAGGCATCAAACAATACAGTAATATCTCAAAAAATGCACAAAATGTTGGCAGGAGATTTAAAAGTAAGTGGTCATTTTAATCCTTCAGAAATATTTGAAGTTGGTGTTTTGGGTGAAGAACCAAATTTTGTGACTTATAAAGATAAAAAAATAGATTTAATAGTTAGATTTAATCTAAGTGAATCAGAAGGTGGCCTTATTGCCGATTGGAAACTATATGATGTTAATAAGCGAGAAAATGTTTTAACAAAAAGAAGTGCGATTGCAAAAAGTGATAGATACCCATTTTTGGCTCATAAAATAGCAATTGATATTAATAGCTATTTAGGCGCTCCAACGATAGATTGGATGAGTAGATTTGTAATATTTTCAAAATATACAACTCCAAAAGAAGCAGAAATTTTAGTAGCAGATTATACACTTACATATCAAAAAACAATTATAAAAGGTGGTTTAAATATTTTTCCAAAATGGGCATCAGATAAGCAGGATGCTTTTTATTACACAACATATTTAGACAAACCAACTGTAATGTATGTAAATTTATCTACTGGTGAAAGTAAAAAGGTGATAGATAGTTCTGGTATGATTGTTTGCACAGATGTTAGTCAAAATGGAGAAAAAATACTTTTAACAATGGCTCCAAATGAACAGCCAGATATATATGAGTATAATTTAAGAACCAAAAAATTGATTAAGGCTACCAATTATGGAGGCATTGATATCAGTGGTAGATATTTAGAAGGTGATGAGAGTATAGCTTTTGTATCTGATAGATTAGGTTATCCAAATGTTTTTTCTAAAAATATTAATGACAGTGGTGTTACTCAATTAGTATATCATGGTAAAAACAATAATTCATGTACTACTTATAGTAACTATGTAATATATACAAGTAGAGATAGAAATGAGTTGGATGAGAGTGCATTTAACCTATTTTTAATCTCTACAAAAAGTGACTATATTAGGAAATTAACAACAGTTGGTAAAAATCTTTTTCCAAGATTTTCACATGATGGAGAGTCAATTATGTATATAAAACAGTTTCAAAATCAAAGTGCATTAGGAATTATTAGGTTAAATTACAACAAAAGTTTTCTTTTTCCACTATCAGTAGGAAAATTGCAATCAATTGATTGGTAATTAAGCAATAAAATAATAAAATTCGCGCGATTTTTATTTCAAAATAAATAAGGAGTTACAAATGTTTAAAGTTATTGTTTCTGGTTCGTTATTAGCATTCTTAATGCTAACTGGTTGTAGTCAAAAAGAGCCTGAGGTTGATTTATCAAAAGATAAACAAGCTGTATCTGTAAAAGATGAGACACCAGCAGCACCATTAAAAGAAGTTGATAGTATGAGTGGTGTTAATGTTGAATCTGCAGAAGAACTAATGAAAAGAAAAATTGCAGAGTTAGAAGCAAAAGTTGGAAATAGTGTATATTTTGATTTCGATAAATTTGTCATCAAAGATGATATGAAACCTGTTCTTGATACAGTTGCAGATACTATCAAAACTGAGAATTTAGGTGCAATCAATATTAGAGTTGAAGGTAACTGCGATGAGTGGGGTACTGATGAGTATAATTATGCACTTGGTTTAAAAAGAGCAAAAGCAATTCAAGATTATTTAGTTGCAAAAGGTGTTAGTGCTGACAAATTAGTAATATTTAGTTATGGTGAGTCAAATCCTGTATGTAAAGAAGCTAACAAAGATTGTTGGGCTAAAAACAGAAGAGGCGACTTTAAATTATTACCATAATGAAAAAAGTTACTTTATCTCTAACAACAATTTTAATAGCTACTGCTTTAGCTAAAGAACCATCAGCCTTTATGGCTGGTGATTTATCTGTTGATAAACCGTATGGTCTCACAAAAAGTGAAGAACAAATCTATCAAAACAGACAAGATATAAAAAAAATAAATCAAGAAGTTTCAGAACTCAGCACAAAACTATACAATCTAAATAACTCATTGACAGAATTAAAAGACTCATTTGATGGGTATAAAAGCTTATATGAAGGTGAAAATAGAAAAATTAGAGAATCTATTTCAAATACTCCAAACCATAGTGGAGATATTTTAAGTTTAGAAAAACATGTTATAGAACTAAATGCTACTTTTTCAAATATAGAGAGCAGTAATAAAATAAATTTTCAAAATATAGAAAAAAATTCACAAGATATAAAAAAAGCAATAGCATCACTTACAACACTACTTGATGGTATAAATAAAGATTATGTTTCAAGAGCTGAATTTGAAGCTTTTAAAAAAGAGCTTTTTTCTCAATTAGGAGTTTCATCAGGACAACAAAACACCAAAAGCACATCTACATCTTTAGAAAATAGTGATATAAATACACTTTTTAGTGATGGAGTGAAGTTTTTTAAAGAAAAAAATTATAAAGAAGCTGAAGTTAGATTTAAGATGGCAGTGAATAAAAATCATAAACCAGCTCAATCTACATTTTATTTAGGTGAGATAGCATATTATCAAAAAAAATATGAAGATGCCTTAGCATTTTTTAAAAATAGTGTATCTCTAAATGATAAAGCTGAATATATGCCAACCCTTTTAGTTCATTCTGGTATTTCTTCTGAAAAGTTAAATGACATAGAGTCAGCAAAAATGTTTTATAATATACTTATCAAAAATTTTCCAAACACAGATGCTACAAATATAGCAAAACAGAACTTATCAAAAATTCAATAAAAATATTTGAATTTTTGACCTTTTAATACATATCTTCTCTACTATCAGCATCAAAAAATAAGTATAGTTTTTAGGCACAACTAGAATTTTTAACTGAATCATCTTTTAAACTATTCAAAATAGCTGTGACTCTATCTAGATTAATATTTTCTACATTTAAATAAATTTTTTGCCTTTATATTCTTTATCAAATTTTTTTAATAATTTCTTCTATTGCTTTTATAAAAGTATTACTATCATTTAGACATTTAGCAACTCTATAATTTAGCCCAAGCTCATCAGCTATCTCTTTATATTCAATCTCAAGCTCAAACTCGGTTTCGGAGTTGTCAATTATAAATGAGATTGGATATATTATCACATTTTTATTTTTTAAAGAGTGCAATTTATCTTCTAATGATGGTGTTAGCCACTCCATTGGTCCAACTTTTGATTGATATGCTATATGAGTTTTATTGAAATGAATATTTTTTTCTATTAACATTTTTCGTAAAATATAAACATTTGCTTTTATCTCTTTTTGATAAGGGTCGCCTTTTTCTACAATCTTTTTTGGAAGTCCGTGAGCTGAAAATATCAAATCAAAATCTTTTGCACTACTATTTCCTAAAGTTTCTAAAATTCGCTCAACTATTGCCAAGTTATATAATCGATTTTTGTAAAATCTATCAATAATTTTAAGTTTGGTTTTGCTAAAAAATTCCTCGCACTGCTCAATTGAAGTGAGTGTTGTAGTTGTAGAGTATTGAGCAAAAAGTGGCAAAACTGTAACTTCATCATACTCTTTTTTTATACTATCTTTTAGAAATGGTGGAGTGTAAGACATAGCATACAAAACATCATAATCTTTTAAACTTTTTTGTAACTTTTCTACTAACTTTCTTGTATATTCTGGAAGTGGAGATTTTCCACCAATTAGTTTATAGTTTGATTGAGACTCTTTTAATCGCTTTTTGATAATCATAAAAGCTACAAATTTTCTTAAAAATCTATTTCTGATAGTTAAAATATTTTTATCATTAAACATGTTTTTTAAAAAAATTTCAACCTCATCGATATTATTTGCACCACCCATATTAAGTAGCAAAAGAGCTTTTTTCATTTGAAATCCTCTATTTTTATAATTTTATCACTACACCAATTAGCGATATTTAAATCATGTGTTATTAGTAAAATTCCAAATCTATCTATTAATTTGACAAGTAGTTTCATAACGGCTAACTGTGTGATATTGTCCAATGCACTTGTTGGTTCATCACATAGCAGTAAATCTGGTTTCATCAAAATTGCTCTAAGAATTGAACATCGCTGAAGTTGCCCACCTGATAGTTCATAAGGTTTTTTGTATAAGAGTTTTTTATCTAAATCAAGTTCCATTAAGTAGTTATCTAAATTAATTATTGGTGCTACATCACCAATTTGCTCCAATATTTTATAGCTATTTACAAATGAGCTGTATGGGTCTTGATAAATAAATGAGATTTTACCTTTTGTAATGCTCCCTTTCAGTGGTTTCAACTCATTAGAAATCAACTCCAAAATAGTAGATTTACCACTTCCACTTTCACCCAAAAGTGTTACAATTTCACCACGATTAATAGAAAGTGAGAGATTGGTAAATAGGAGTTTATCTCTACTATAACCAAATGATAAATTAGAAATATCTAAAACTGTATCATTTTTTGGATTTGGCATCTACATCGCTCAAAATATTCTCACCCTTTGCCCAATTGGTTCTACTTACTTCATCAAACACTATATAACAACTCTCTTTTGGCTTACCACAAACTTTTAACATTGTTTCACTCATCTCTTTTGCAATCTCTCTTTTTTGCTCCATTGTTAGCTCTCCAGCTACTTTTACATTAATATATGGCATTTTATCCCCTTATTTGTCCATTTCCATAAATTTTGAATTTGTATGTTGTCAAATCATCAATTCCCATAGGTCCTCTTGAGTGAAGTTTGTTTGTAGATATTCCAACTTCAGCTCCAAATCCAAACTCTCCACCATCTGTAAATCTTGTAGAAGAATTTAGATATACACAAGCAGAATCGACACTATTTAAAAACTCTTCGCCAACTTCATAATTTTCAGTAATTATCGCATCAGAGTGAGAAGAGCTATATTTATTGATATGCTCTATCGCTTCATTTAGATTTTCTACAACTTTTATTGATAAAATATTATCTAAATACTCTGTCCAAAAATCTTCTTCAGTTGCACTCTTAATATTTACAATTTCACAGCTTTTATTACAGCCTCTAAGCTCTGTATTATATTTATCAAACTCAATTTTTAACTTTGGCAATAGCTCATCTGCTATATCTCTATCTATAAGTAGTGTTTCCATCGCATTACAAACACCAGTTCTTTGAGTCTTTGCATTTATAGAAATTTTTATAGCTTTTTCAAAATTTGCACTTTTATGAATATATGTATGGCATAAACCTTTATCGTGTTTTACAATAGGCACAGTTGCATTTTCTTGCACAAATTTAATTAGTGCTTCACCACCTCGTGGAATAATCAAATCTACAAACTTATCCATTTTTATAAGTTTAGCAACACCTTCTCTTGAGTTATCTTCTAATATTGAAATCATCTCTTTAGGCAAATTATATTTTTCTAAAACATCTTGCATAATTTTTGCAATAATCTTATTTGAAAAATATGCTTCTTTTCCACCTTTTAAAATAGCAACATTTCCACTTTTAAAGCATAATGCACCAGCATCAGCTGTAACATTTGGTCTTGATTCATAAATAATTCCAATAACTCCAATTGGCACAGAGACTTTTTCAATCTTTAATCCACTCTCATTTATCCAACCATCTTTTACTCTTCCAACAGGCTCTCTCAATTTTGCTATCTCTCTAACTCCATTAGCCATAGCTTTTACTCTTTTTTCATCAAGCAAAAGTCTATCAATAAGTGAGCTACTCAAATTTGCTTTTTTGGAATATTCTAAATCAATTTGATTTTGTTCTATAATTTGTGCGACATTTCGCTCTAACTCATCTCCAATTTCTATTAGCAATTCTCTCTTTATTTTACTTGAAAGAGTTGCTAAAACTCTACTCGCTTTTTTTGCTTTGGCTAAAAAATCTTCCATAAATTCCCTTTAAAATAGTGTTTTATCTCTTTTTTTAATTGAGAAATTTTTATCATTTACAATTGTGCTACTTTCTCCAATAATTAATGCAAAATTAAATTGAATATTTGTTAAAATATTTTGGAGTTCGTGAATATTTTTAAATATGATTACATCATAATTTGGTATCTCTTTATATGAAATAACTATATTTTTAGCCCATTTTGCACCCTCTTTTAAATACTCAATTTCTGCTTTTGCATATTTTATTGAGCTTTCAAAAATAAGCACTTTATCACTTTTGCCATAATCTTTTAAATTTAAAAATCTATCTACAAAAACTGGTTCAAAATGCTCTTTTAGATGAAAATTTTGAATTGAATAATCTATTTTATGATGTTCTAAAAAGTTTAGTAACTGTTCAAACTCATATATAAAAACTTTTGGAAGCATCACTTTTTCAAATAGTTTTTCTCTATATATAAATGATGTTTCAAAAAGTTTAGAACTATTTATTGTAATTTGGCTTTTATCTAAAATAGTTAATTGCTGATAAAGTGGAGCAATTTTATCGAGAAATTCCATATTATATGAAAAAAATAGACTATTTCTATTAGAACTATTTAAGATAATATCAAACTCTTTTTCAATCACACCATCTAAAAATATAATATTTGAAACCAAAAGTGATTTTGCCATTTCAAAAATCAAAGGTTCTACAAAATAGTAAAGCAAATTTATATCAATATTTATATATCTCAAAATTGCAATAGCACTATCAGAAATATTTTCAACTCTTATCCAAGCTATTTCACTATCACTTATCTTAATATTTCCATCATAAATAATACCATAAGCACCATTTCTAATGGCTTCTTCAACTTTTTCTTTATTAAAAGCTAAAAATAAATCTCCTCTTTTGATTTTTGAAGGAGCAGTTTTGATAGAGTGAAAAGCAGAAATTGAAGGTCTATTTTGCAATACACCTGAAACAATTTCTATCATACTTTCAACTCTTATCATTTTATTTGTGTTCCAACCTTTTTGTTTTTTTCTGGTCTAATCAGAACCAAACCATCTTCATCTTTAACAGCCAAAAGCATTCCTTCACTCAAATGTCCCATCAATTTTGCTGGTTTAAGATTTGCAACCACACAAACTTGAGTATCAATCAAATCTAATGGAGAGTAAAACTCTCTAATTCCAGCAATTATTTGTCTATTTCTTCCATCACCTAAATCTACTTGAAGTTTCAGTAATTTACTACTTTTTGGCAACTCTTCGGCACTTATAACTTTTCCAACTTTTAGTGAAACTTCAAAAAACTTATCAATTGTAATTAAATTATCTTCTTCTTTTAGAGCATCTACTTCAGGTTCTGCTTCTTTTTCTATTTTTGGAAATAGTGGAGGGATTTTTTCAATCTTAAAGCTATTTAAACATGCTTTATCAACAATATATTTTCTATAATTTTTGTTATCTATTGTGATATTCAGAGCTTTTGCTATCTTTTTTGAACTATCAGGCATTATTGGATATAACAAAATTGCAACTTTTGCTAATAAATTTGCAATCAAAGCTACAAGAGCCATTGCTTCATCTTTTTTACCATTTTTCATAAGAGTCCAAGGTGCATACATATCTATTGCTTTATTTCCAATTGAAATAACTCTCCAAAGCTCTTCTAAATATCTATTTAACTGCATCTCATAAACATAAGAGTTCAGAGTATCTACTATTTCAAAAACCTCATCGACCTCTTTTTTATGAAACTTTTTAACATCTTTTGAATCGATTGAAAAATCAAAATATTTTTCACTCATACCAATTACACGATTAAGCAGATTTCCTAAATCATTTCCCAAATCGCTATTGATTCTATCAATCAAAGCTCTTTGGCTAAAATCTCCATCTTGCCCAAATGGAACTTCTCTCAATATAAAATATCTAAAGTTATCAAGTCCAAACTTATCTGCAATCTCTTTTGGATTTACAACATTTCCTTTGGATTTGCTCATCTTTTGTCCATCTTTTGTCCACCAACCATGAGCTACAATATGTTTTGGAAGTTCTAATCCCAAACTCATTAAAAATGCTGGCCAATACACAGCATGAAATCTTAAAATATCTTTTCCAACGATTTGCACAGTTGCTGGCCAATACTCCATTTTAGAGTTATCACTACCATAACCTAAAGCTGTAATATAATTTAGCAGAGCATCAAGCCAAACATAAACAACATGTTTTGGGTCATTTATCTCTTTTGGAAGTTTAACTCCCCACTCAAAAGATGTTCTTGTAACTGATAAATCTTTTAAACCACTCTCCACAAATGAGATAACTTCATTTTTTTTGGCTTTTGGCATAATTGAGTTTGGACAATTTTTATACCAATCCAAAAGTTTAGACTCATATTTACTAAGTCTAAAAAAGTAACTCTCTTCTTTTAATATTCTTGTAGGTTTTCCGCATTCTGGACAAAATTCATCATCAACTAACTGTTTTTTTGTAAAAAATGTTTCACAACTTACACAGTAATATCCTTCATACTCACCTTTATAAATATCTCCATTTGCTTCCATTTTTAAAAAAGCTTCTTGAACTCCACTGATATGTTCTATATCTGTTGTTCTAATAAACTTATCATACTCAATTCCAAACTCATCCCAAAGCGATTTAAACTTTGAGCTAATCTCATCAGCATACTCTTTAGCACTTTTACCTTTTGCTTTTGCACTCTCTTCTATTTTTTGACCATGTTCATCAGTTCCTGTCAAAAAAAATGTATCATGTCCTAATAGTTTTGAATATTTAGTAACTGCATCTGCAATAATTGTTGTATATGCATGTCCAATATGTGGCACATCATTTACATAATATATTGGTGTTGTTATATATACTTTTTTGCACTCCATTAAAATTTCTCCTTAAAAATCAAAATCACCACTACTTCCCTTTGACATACTCTCATACACACTTCTGACATATTCTCGTCTTAAAGCACACTCAAAAATCATTTCACACAAAGAACAGCTACCAATATTTTTACTCTCTTGACAACTTTTTAACTCTTGTAACTTTTTTTCTAAAAACTGCTCAAAATTATCAAGCTCTTTTTGCTCTTGCATAACTCTCTCTTACTTTCTCAATCTCATATTTTGAACCAAAAAAACATGGAGTTGTTTCATGATGGTCTTGATTAGTTAAATCTAAAATTCTTTCATATCCATCAATCGCTTCTCCTCCAGCTTTTTCAAATATATATGCAAATGGAAACACTTCAAATACTCTTCTAAGCTTTCCATCAGGTTTATCAGTTGTTCCAGGGTAAGAGAATAGTCCTCCACCTTTAATTAATATTTGATGTAAATCTGGTACCATTCCACCAGAGTATCTAAGTCTATAACCCTCACTAAATAGCTCATCAATCAACTCTTTGTGATGAGGTTCCCAAAACTGTTGAGTTCCTCCTGGTGCATTTAATTTTCCTTTTTCATTAAGAGCCATAACTTGAATAAACTCAAACTCATTTTTACTATTTAATCTAAATAGCTCAACCTTATCTGTTGCAATTACAAGCTCAATTCTTGGACCATAAACTACATAAGCTGAAGCTATTAAATTATTTCCATTAAAATCATTTTCATATATTCCAAAAATTGTTCCAACACTCATATTTACATCAATTAAGCTTGAGCCATCAAGTGGGTCATATCCAACTAAATATCTACCACTATTATTAATAATTTCTACATTATTTCGCTCTTCTGAAGCTATCCCTTTTACTTCACTAACCTTTGATAACTCTTCTTCTATTATAAAATCACTCTTAATATCAACTTTTAACTGCACATCACCAGTTGAATTTTTATTATCTGCATAACCTGTTTCATCATAAGCTATCGCTTCTTGAATTCTAAATGCTGACCTTTTTATCGCCTCAATTATATGTCTCATCTAACTTCCTTTCCATTTTTTAAAATCCAGTCCAAAACCATTTCTGCACTATTTAAATCCAAAATTTCAATCTCATCTCTCAAAGAGTATTTACTTAAATCTATACTATTATCAACTGCCAAAGCTTCAATAAAATCTAAATAGTCTAAATTTATTTCACCTCTAAAAACTCCAATTCTTGGTAATGGCAAATTTTTAAGCCCTTCTACAAGTAAAAAATCAAAATCTCCTAAACCATCAATAATTCTATCTAAATCCATATATTCATTAAAAAACATTGTAGTTCTTGTAGGAGAAGTTACAACTACATTTGCACCAGTTTGAAAAAATTTATAACTATCTTTGCCTTCTATATCAAACTTTGCTTTATCTTTTGGGTCATTTTTGATAATTGATACTTTTTGATTTTGAGAGATTAGAAGTTTTGCTACTTTTTCAATGAGTGTTGTTTTTCCACTATTTGAAGGACCAGTAAATGCAACTGCCAAATTTTTCATAAAATTCCTAAACAATTTTTTGCCTTAAATTATAGCAAAAAAAATATATTCTTAAATAAAAGCATAGCTCTTTATGTTAAAATTGTTCTAAAATTTGATGTTTTTGTAATAAGGAGAGTTTTTATGAGAATTTTAAGCACAACTAATAGTGATTTTAAGCAAGAGTTTAGTGAAATACTAAATAGAGCTAACCTTGATATAAAGGGTGTTAGCAATATAGTTTTGGATATTTTAAATAGAGTTAAAAGCCTTGGTGATGAAGCTATATTTGAAGATATTAAAAAATTTGATAAGTGGGAAGCAAACTCTTCAAATTTAAAAATAGATACAGAAGTTATGGAAAAAGCTTATAACAATCTTAGTGAAGAGTTAAAAGAAGCACTATTTACAGCTTATGAGCGAATAAAAGAGTTTCACCAAAAACAACTTCCAAAAAGTTGGATTGATTTTGAAGCAAATGGAACAATTTTGGGACAAAAAGTAACTGCTGTTGATAAAGCAGGACTCTATATCCCAGGGGGGAAAGCATCATATCCAAGCTCACTACTTATGAATGCAATTCCAGCAATTGTAGCAGGAGTTAGAGATATTATAGTTTGCACTCCAACTCCAAATGGTGAAATAAATGAGTTACTTTTAGCAAGTTGTCATATTTGTGGAGTTAGCGAAGTTTATAGAGTTGGAGGAGCAAGTGCAATTGGTGCTATGGCTTATGGAAGTGCAACTATTCCAAAAGTAGATGTAATAACAGGACCTGGAAATATATTTGTAGCAACTGCAAAAAAACTTGTATTTGGTGAAGTTAATATTGATATGATAGCAGGACCAAGTGAGATTGGAATTATTGCAGATGAAAATGCAAATATAAGCTATATAGCAAATGATTTACTATCACAAGCAGAACATGATGAAATGGCAAGTTCAATTTTAGTCACAACATCAATGGATTTAGCTTTAAAAGTAAAAGATGAAGTTTATAAAATAGTAGAAAACTTAAATCGAAGAGAGATAGCATTCAAATCAATTTCAGAGCGAGGAGCTATTATTGTTACTCAAAGTTTAGAAGAAGCAGTTACAATTATGAATGAGATTGCTCCAGAACATTTAGAAATATTAACAAAAAATCCATTTGAAATATTGCCAAAAATAAGACATGCAGGAGCAATATTTTTGGGAGAAAATACACCAGAGCCAATTGGGGATTATATTGCAGGCCCAAATCATACACTTCCAACAGGTGGAACTGCTAAATTTTTCTCACCACTTGGAGTTGAAAATTTCTTAAAAAAATCATCTATTATCTCATTTTCAAAAGAAGCAATTTTAGAACTTGGCAAAGAGTGTGCATTATTAGCGGAAACGGAAGGTTTAAATGCACACAGAGATTCTGTATTAGTTAGATTAAAATAGTTAATAATAAGTTATAATTTGGTAGTTTAAATAAGTGAGAATACATGAAAAAAGTTTTTTTATCTTTTGTATTAGTTTTAATATTAATTCAATTTATTAGAATTGATAAAACAAATCTAGAAGTTGATAATAGAGTTACATTAGCCACAAATGAGAGAGTTTTGTCTATTTTACAAAGAAGTTGTTATGATTGCCACTCAAATGAAACAGTTTGGAGCATATATTCAGATATTGCTCCACTCTCATTTTTTATAAAAAATAATGTAGAAAATGGTAGAAATGCTCTCAATTTTTCACTTTGGAATAAAATCGATAGTGATAAAAAAAGAGAAAGGTTGAAAAGAGCTGTTATGCTTATAAAAAATGAGTTAATGGCACCATCTGCTTATAAATTTTTTCATAAAAATACTGTTTTATCTAATGAAGAAAAGGTTTTGTTAGTTGAGTGGTTTAAGCAAGAGTTGGAGTTGGTGAAATGAAAATATTAATCATTGTTTTAACTCTATTATCTACAATTTTTGCAAAAGAGTTGATATATGTTCCCGTTCCTCTATTTAATGAACATCAAACATTAGAAGAGAATAAACCACTAATTGACTACTTATCTAAAAAACTAAATGTTGAAATTAAAATTAGATATATTCAAGATTATGAAGAAATTTTAAGTGAATTTAAAGCACAAAAGATAGATTTTATTCAAATTGGTGCATTGCCATATATGACTTTAAAAGCTTTGTCTAATGAGTTAAAACCGATACTATTTTTTAAAGAAAAGAGTGGAAATGATAGATACAGATGTGCAATTATTTCTGCATTTGATGGAGCAAATAGTATAAATGAGATTAATAGCAAAATGGCTTTAACTCAAGGTTTATCAACTTGTGGATATTTTTCAGCATCATATCTTTTGAAAAAAAATGGAGTTGATATTGAAAAGATTGGATATAAAAATTTTAACTCTCATGAAGATGTTATAAAAGAAGTAATTTTGGGACATTTCAAAACAGGCTCAATTAAATCATCTATTGCAAAATCATATTCAAATATGAGTATTAAAATATTAAAAGAGAGTGATGAATTTCCATCATTTGCTTTAGCAATTAATTCAAAAAAAATAGATGAAACTCTACAAAAAAAGGTAGTTGATATATTAATGCAAGTAGATAAAAATGTGTCAAAAGAGTTCATTGCTGGGAAATATGGATTTAGTATAGCAGATGAAGAAGCTTATAATACTTTAAAAAAGATTAATCATGATAAATAAAAAATTTCTTACATTCTTTATAGTTACAGTGATTGCGGTTGGTGTTTGGGGTTCTATTTTTAAATATTTTGAGCAAAATAGAGATTATATAATTAGTGAAAATTTAGAAGATAGTGTGAGATTTCAAAAAATTGCTTGGAACTCTATTTTAGATAAATATAATAGTGCTATGAGGGCATATTATGAAGCATATATTTTAAGAGATGAAGTTATAGATATAATAAAAGATATGAATAATAGTAATATTGAAATTCAAAATATTGCAAGAGCAAAACTATATAGAAAACTATATCCACTATATTCAAATTTAGAAAAGAGATATTTAAGACAACTACATTTTCATACAAAAGATAATCTATCATTTTTAAGGTTTCATAAAATAGATAAATCTGGAGATTCCCTCGTAAATATAAGATACTCTGTTGAGAAAGCAAATAGAGATTTAGTTGAAGTCAGTGGATTTGAAACTGGAAGAGTTATTAGTGGATTTAGAAATGTTTATCCAATTATTTATAATAATGTGCATTATGGCAGTGTAGAGTTTTCACAACCATTTAAAGCTCTACATTTTGAACTTGCAAAACTTGATTTAAATGTTGAACATGTAATGGTAATATCAAAAGAGTCGCTTAGCTCTAAACTTTTTAAAGAACAATCAAAACTTTATCAAGAGTCCCAATTTAGTAGCGATTGGGTAATAGAAGATGCAAAAGCAGAATTGAGTGATTCACCTCAAAAAATATCAGAAATCACTTTTAAACTTATGAAAACTTTAAAAAATGATGTGAATTTTCAACAACTATTAAAAGTAAGAGATTATAAATCTCTGTATTTAGAATTTAATTCCAAATATTATGTAATTACAGCTACACCAATTATTGATGTAGAAAATAGTCCAAGCTCACTTATTTTATCATTCAAAGAAGCCCCAAATATCAAAGATGCTATTGATAAATTTCATAAAAATATTTTTATACTTACAGTAATTATGGTTATATTAGTTGGATTAATATATCTTGAAATTATAAATAGATATAAAATTAGAGAAAGCGAAGCAAGATTTAAACTTATTACAAACACTATGAGTGAAGGACTTTATGTAATGAGTCGGGGGGATGGATTTATTACAGAAATAAATGAGTCTGCTTGTAAATTTTTAGGATTTAATAGAGATGAGTTAATAGGAAATGTGGCTCACTATAAATTTCATTCTCACTCTAAAAATAGTAATTTAAGTTTAGAAGATTGCGGTATTTTTAAAACAGCTATTAGTGGAAAAAGATTTGATGGCGAAGACTATTTTTTAAGAAAAGATGGAACTGATTTTATAGTTGAAGTATCAAGTGTGCCAATTACAAAAGATGATCAAATAATAGGAACAGTAACTGTATTTAGAGATATTACAGAAAGAAAATTGGCACAACAAGCATTAGAAAGTTTCAATAAAAAGTTACAAGAACAAGTTGAAATAGAGTTACAAAAACGGTTAGAAATAGAAGAGATTTACAAAAAAGAGCGAGAAACTCAACAATCTCTAATTATTCAACAAAGCAAACTTGCAGAACTTGGAAATCTAATAGGAATTATTGCTCATCAATGGATGCAACCTCTAAATACTATGAATTTATTAACATTTAATTTAGTTGATATGTATGAGTATAATGAGTTAAATGAGACATCAATCAAAGATTTTTCAGATAAAATTCATCAACAAATAGAGTTTATGGTTATGACAATTAATGAGTTTAGAGATTTTTATAAACCATCAAAAGAAAAGAGTATATTTAATATAAAAGATGGTATTAAAGCTCTACTATATATTATAGAAGGGCAGTTAAGAAAATATAGTATAGAAGTAAAATTAAACTCTTTAGATGAGTGTTATAGTTTTGGTTATCCAAATGAGTTTAAACATGTCATATTAAACATTGTAAATAATGCAAAAGATGTGTTTATTGAGCGAGATATTGTAGATAGAGTTATAAATATTGATGTTTCTGTAAATTATGATTATTATAGAATTACAATAGAAGATAGTGGAGGAGGCATTCCTGAAGCTATAATTGATAAAGTTTTTGAGCCATATACAAGCACAAAAGGTGTAAAAGGCACAGGTATTGGACTATCTTTATCAAGAACAATTATAGAGCAAAAAATGGGAGGAAAAATAGCTGTTACAAATGGAGCTTTTGGAGCAAAATTTATAATAGATATTCCAAAATATGAAAAAGAGGAGATTTAAACTCAAATATAACTTGGTGCATCATTTGCGAAGAGAATTAAATCATAACTTTTAGTTACAACTGAAAGTGTTTCTTGCATTTTTGATTTATCATTAAGTATAATTTTTTGGGCTTTGTGAATATTTGTTAGCAATATATCACGATTTAAATCTCCTGTAATAATTGCAATATCAAATACCTCATCAATTGCTTTTGCAACTGTTTCATTTGCTTCTTTTGTGCTTTCAACTAACCCTGGAGTTATTATAACTTTTCTACCACTATAAGTTGAAGAGACTTTGATAGCTTCTAAAACCCCTTCTAAATTTCCATTAAAGCTATCATCTAAAATTATTTTTTCACCTGCTTCTATCTTTTGTAATCGATGTTCAATTGGCTTTAACTCTCTTATTTTAGATTTAATATAATCCAACTCCAATCCTAAAATTAGTGCTAAATAGATTGTCGCTGAAATATTTATCGCATTAAAACTTCCTAAAATAGGAGCTTCAAAAATCTCTTTTTGACTATTAATTTCTAAAGAGAATTTAATTCCATCTAAATTACTACTTAGAACTTCTAAATTTTTTGGGAATTTTATAATTTGTGAATTTTCATTTTTTGGTAAATCTTCATAAATCAGAGCTTTTTTTAACTTTTTGCTATTTAAAAGTTCCAATTTTGTATCTATAATATTTTGTAAAGTTTTGAAATACTCAATATGCTGTTCTCCAACTTTACCAACTATTACATAATCTGGCTTTATAAGGTTTGCAATTTCTAAAATATCCCCTTTCCTTCTTGCTCCTGCTTCTACAATATATATTTCTGTATTCTCTTTTAAGTTAGAATTTATATCTTGAATAATTCCAACTGTGGTATTTACACTTTTTGGAGTGTAGTGTATGTTAAATTTTCTACTTAAAAGTTGAGATAGAAAATTTTTGATACTTGTTTTTCCATAACTTGCAGTTATTGCAATTACAATAGGTGATATTTTTGCTAACTTATCTATCGCTTTTTTCTTATAACTATTTAATAAGATTTTTTCAATGAGTTGTGAGCCAAAAAGAGTTACAACTAATGGTAAAATCACTCCAAAAACTACACAATCACTTTTTATTAGACATAATATATCTTGAAAAATCGTGCTAATTAATAACAGAGCAAAAAATCGTTTAACTCTATCTGTAATAACTAACTTTTTATCTAACTTTTTATGCCAAACAATTAGTGAAGGAATATATGCAAAATATAGATATATCCAAAAAAATTGCTCACCAATAAAATAAAATATTATAGGTAAAAATAGATAAATTATGTGCCAATGTTTTTTGGTATGATTTTTTATAACTCGCTCTAATTTATAACTAAACCATTGAAGATTAGTGATTAGATAAAATCCAGCTGACAAAATAAATATAATATGTGAAAAAAGTTCAAAAATTTTAAAAAAATCCATCTTAATTTCTCTCTTTCAATATCTGCTCTTCGATAAAATTTTTATGATTTACAAAAAAGAAGTGGTCTCCATCTAATGGAAAAAATAGACTATTTTTTATTAATGAGTGAATTTTTTCTCCACTACTAAGAGGTGTTGCACTATCTTTTATTCCCCAAAAAATAAAAGCCCTATTAGTAAAGTTTTTAAATATTTCACTAAAATCTTCATCTACAACAACTTTTAAAGTCTCATACATTTCACGACTCATACCTTTTACATCACTTGTGGCAAATAGTTTATAAAGCGATTTATTGAGTGGTTTTAGTGGCTTTAGTAATTTAAAAATTGCAATTTTTGCCCTTACTTTTAAACTTTTTTGCTTAACTACTCCAGCACTACTTAAAAGTATTAAGGTTTTTGGATTTAGAAGAGTTGCGATTTTGCCACCAAATGAGTGTCCCAAAATAAAATCTTTTTTGATATTTAACTCACTTAAAAATTTTTCTATCACTTTTGCATAATCATAACTACTCATAATATATCCACTACTACTTTTACCAAAACCAGGTAAATCGATATATATATGTCTAAAATCTTTAAATAGTTTGCCAAAAGAGTTTTTCATAATCTCTTTATTGCTTCCCCAACCATGAAGAAATATTAAATCATTTTCTAAATTAGGATTTAATATTTCATAACTAATATTAAAACTCTTTTCATCAATTTCAATTTTTCTAACTGCCAATTACTTACCTTTTACTTTGACAATAGAGTTTATATAGTTGTATTCAACTTTGATTGACTTTTGTTTGGGAATTGCATTTGCAAGTTGCTCAATTACAGAGTTAAAATCACTGAATAAGTAGTTTGCTAAACTCCCTGGAATTGGATTTATCTCATTTAAAATTACTTCATTATTATGATAAAAAAAATCACATCTAATAATTGCACCATCAAATAGATTTCCATAAATTTTTTTGAAACTATTTATAATTTTTTTCTCAATCTCTATATCAATATCTGCCTTTTCTCGCTTTTCAACTCTACTAAAATCTAAATATTTTTTGTTAAAATCGAGCAATTTCTCTTTTTCTGGCTCTTCAACTCTTGATAATAAAAATTCATCACCTATCTTAGTTCCTGCTAAATTATACTCTTTAACTCCCGATACAAATGGCTCAATTAAAACCTCTTTATCAAATTCAAAAGCCACATCTAAAGCATAATTAAACTCTTCCAAACTATTTGCAACAGCTACACCAATCGAGCTTCCAAGTCTTAAAGGTTTTATAATAATTGGAAAAGGGATTGAAGTGTGCCGTTTATCAAACTCTTTTAAAACTTCATAATTTAAAACTTTAACTCCAAGCTCTTTTGCATACAACTTTGTTAAATGTTTATTAAAACTAATTACAGAACTCTCAATATTTGGAGTTATCGCTTTTATATTGAAAAATTCTAAAATAGATGCAAGTTTTCCATCTTCACCATCACCACCATGAACTAAATTAATTGCAATATCAAAATCAATTTTTTTAGTTCCAAAAAGAGATTTTTGAAAAAACCCACCATGAGAAATAGAAACTTTTGGATATTTTTTATACTCTTTTGTTGCAAACATTTTAGAATTTATAACATTTGTTGGAATTTTGTAAAACTCCCTAAACTCATCTAAAAATATATACTCAACTTCTCCAAGCAAAACATCTCGCATAGCAATTGCACTTACAATGCTAATTTCATGTTCATAACTAATTCCACCAAAAATAATTAAAAATTTCATAATATTACCTCTAAACTGATTGTATCTTTTTTAAAGCCTCTTTTATAAGCTCTTCTGTTTTTGTAGATGTGCAAGTTGATAGCACTTTTATAATAGTTTCACGATTAAATCCAAGAGTTTCTAATGCTAATTTTGCTTCTTCTTTTGGCAACGATATTGGCTCTATTACACTAAATTCACCAAGCTCAACTAAAATCCGACTCGCACCCTTAGCTCCAACTCCAACAACTTTTTTTAGAGAATTTAAATCTTGTGTTTGAATAATTTTTGCAAATGTGGCAGGTGTGAAATATGAGCAAATTGCCATCGCAACTTTGGCTCCAATTCCACTAATTTTAATCAACTTATCAAACATACTTTTTTCATTAATATCTGAAAAACCGTATAAAAATTGTCCATCTTCTCGAAATATATGAGTTGTTAAAAGCTCTACAAATTTATCTATTTCGACAATACAATTAAGCGAAATAAAAACTTCATAAATAAGCCCACTATTGCACTTGATATATATTGAATTTGGAGTTTTTTTGATTACAACTCCATAAATTCCAGCAATCATCTTCCACTTGCATCTATAAAAAATTCTCCATCACCAGCTTCTTTTAACATAACAACAACATCGTGTGGCTTTGGAATATATGGCACATCAATTGGAGGATTTATAAGTTTAAATCTAATTTCATTATGTTCTCTCCAACCCTCTTTTGAAACTACTTTTGCATTAAATACACCATTTTGGATTTTATCAACTTCATATATTAAATCCTCTTTTTTCTTCTCTTTTGCTTCCAAATCACTTTTTAAACTATTTGACTCTTCGATAATTTTTTGAAACTGTCTAACTCTATCAATTAATCCTACAGGAATTTTTAAACCTTTCTCTTTTAAAGCCAAAATATTTTGCTTTACACTCTCAACAGGTCTTCTATTTTTTAAAATTATTTCAGTTTTTACATCTATTTCTCTATCTATTTTTCTTATATCATCTTCTAAATCACTGATTAATTTTCTTAATTTATCTAACTCCAATTGAACACTCTCAACTGATAAAGCATCTATTACTATCTTATTATCTTGACCTTTAGCTTTTTGTATCTCAATAATCTTTGATGCTGTAAGTTGAGTATAAGAGTTTAATGTATCAATATATATTTCTCTTGCTTTTATAACTCCACCCATAGCAAATACAACTCTTGCAACATCTGCTTCAATTATTCCATTTTCAAGTTTTGAAACATGAACCTCTTTTGCTTTTACATAACCTTTGTGTAAATTTATAATAGCACTCTCTGAAGCTATAATTTTGCATTGTTGATGAGTTTGTCCTCCAATTTTTACTCTTTGAGCTTTAACTTCAGCCCCACCACTTACATTTCCACTCACAATTACTTCAGCAGCTTCCACCTTTACACTTGGACCAATAGCATCTCTTAGTGCATCTTTTTCTGTTATATTTATTTTTACATCACTACCACTTCCAGCATTTACAGAACCAGTAGATTTAAATGAAATTTCATTTACTTCTAACTCTTCGGATATATCAAGTTTATCATCTTCAAATAATACATAACCATTTTCTTGTGCATAATAAAGTGTTCTACTCTCTTTATCTTCTACACTTATTTTTTCAGATATTTTAAATGTTATTTCATTCTCTTTTTTTGGCTCTAATGCTTCTAAAAAAACTCCTTTGCAATTTCTACCAGAGAGTCCATGTTTTGGTTTTATATATTCTAAAATCAAATCACCTTTTTTAACTCCTGTAATAAAACCTCTTTGAGAATAATCAACTCTATCAGTTTTAGTATCAACTACATTTTGTTGGTTTTTTGTTTTGTAATGGTGAATAAGTTTATCATTTACTGTTGGAAGTGGCTCTAAACATTTACAAATTGTTAGCTCAACATCTTCGTTTAGTGAGCCATTAACTCTAATTTTTGCAACAACTCTTTCTATGTTTTTTATCAATTCACCTTCCCATAAACCTATCAAAAGCCCAGCTCTCAACTTTTTTTTGTTTATCTCTTCATATATATTTTTTTGTAAATCTGAACTATATCTTAATCGTGGCTCTTTTTTTATGGTTGCAATAACTCTACTTAAACTCTTATTTCCTGATAGTTGAATATTGATTTTAAACTCATTTTTATCAAATTTTTTTACTCTAATTTCATATCGCTGTCTAATTTCTAAATCTCTATTTAATAAAATACCTTCTTTATCAAGCTCTTGTAGCTTTTCACTTCCCCACTCTTCTAATGCTGAAGCAGAATCTAATTTTACAAATGTTCTATAATCTAAAATATCAAAATCTAAATCACCAAGAGCTACATCTTTTTTGGCTGATATTGATTTTAATTCTTCTGTAACATTATCACACTTAACAATAACTCCTAAAAACTCTTCATCTTTTGGTGCTTCTGTGTTATCATCACCAAAAATATTATCCAAAACACCCATATATATTCCCTTTTATTATCCTGATTTTATAATTTTATTATCTTTTTGTTTAAAACTATTTTTCTTAAATCATGCCAACTGTTTTTAAAAGATGATAAACAACCGCACTTAAAAGTCCTGCAAAAATTCCTGCTATTGCATCATCTAAATTTACACCCAAACCACCTTTTAAATTTTGAGCTTTACCAATAATTGATGGTTTCTTAATATCAAAAAATCTAAAAAATATAAAACTAAGTATAATTTGAATAGTAGTTCCTCCAGAAAGTGCTAAAGCTATCCACATACCAATTAGCTCATCAATTACTATCTCTTGTGGGTCTTTGCTATTGGTTTCTAACTCATATTTATCAATTTCTTTCAAAGTTGCTACAAAGACTAAAATAGCACCTAAAAATAGAGTTGATGGTGGAAAAAATTGGAGTATTAAAACTCCTAAAAATAGAGCTACAATTGAACCAGCAGTGCCTTTTGCAATGGGTGATAACCCAGAGTAGAAAAGTGTAAGAATAAATTTTCGCATTTTAGTTTAAAGATGTAGTTTGATAGAGTTTCATCAGCTCAACATAAAACTCTTCTTCGCTATGATTTTCTAAAAGTCCAGAAAATGGCAAAATATCATAATATAATCGTTCTAAATTTTTAAATCTATTTTTATATAATTCACTTAGAATTATTGCTGAAATCTCTTTTCTAACTAAAACTGCTGGTGGTAGAAGTCCCAATTTCAGTAACTCTAATATTGAATTTGAGTGGTATGATATATGATGATGTTGTCCATGAGGACAGCTTGTTGTGCTAACTAAAGTTTTGCACATATCACAATAAACATACTCATGCATAATTCCAATTTCAATATTAATACCCTTTAATGTATCAAAAACTGTTTTTTGGTCATTTTTATCATAATATACACCAAGTCCAGCATGGTTTTGTCCAATTACGAGTTTTGTGCAACCATAATTTTGAGCAACTATTGCATCTAAAATCATCTCGTTATTTCCAGCAAATATATATGTATTTTCCAATGGAATAACTATTACTCTATTTCGTGGAAGATAGTTTTCGATAAAATACTCTATCGTCTTTTCTCTCAAAGAGTAAGGCATAATATCACTTTTATATGGCTTTAATAAAAATATTATTACTAAATCACTCTCATCTAAAATCATTCTAATAATTTTTTCATGAGCTCTATGAAGAGGTTTTGCTGCCATCATAAGAGCTGTGATTTTTTTCGCTTGACTCTCATTTATGGCTTCTTTTATTTTTAGTCTATTATTTTCAATATCATTAAACTCTAAGCTATAATCTCCACAAATTGCAATATTTCCAAGTCGCTTAAGTGTATCCATAACCCCAGGGTGAGTTGTATCTTTGGTTGAAAAAATCTTTTCAACTCGCTCTAATGGCTCTATTTCAAAAGTTTCATCACAAATTAACTCACCATATTTTTTACCATCACAAACTAAATCTAAAACCTCACCTTTTTTAACACTTTTTAAAACTTCACTATTTCGTTTTCCACTTGGAGCTAAAATAAATGAGAATGGAAAACTACTTCCATTATAAAATCCACTCTCATCAGTCTCTTTAGCTTCTTTACTATTCATCAATTTATCTATTGGTTTTAAAAGCCCACTTTTGACCATAGCAAGTGTTGATATTGCTTCTTTGTCAATAAATAGTGCTTTATTTCTTTTTTGCAATGCCATACTTTTTCCTTCTCTCCCAAAGACTTTTTCTTGAAATTCCAAGTTTTTTACTAAGTTCTGTATCTGGATATTTGTTTTGATAATTTATCACTGCATTTTTTACATACTCATCAATTGATATAAGCTCTCCACCATCTAAAAACTTATTTCTATTTTTCACTTCTATTGTGTTAATTCCAAGTTCATCACTCTCTTCAAGAGTTGATAAAATAAGCTTTTTATGTTCTATTTTTGTCAAAAAATCTCGCTTATCAACCTTTTTTAAATCTTCAAAATTGACAATATATAACAGAGATTTTTCATTAGTTGAAGCAATTTTATCCAAATGTTTTGCATCTTTTAAGCTTACAAACTCCAAAGTTAAGCCATTTAACTTTGCATATTTAAATGCAAATGTATCTGCACACCTTTGACTTTTTGCTTTTAGTAGTAATGGTAAATCCAACTTCTTTGGCACATCACCAATCATATAATCAGATATTTGAAACTCTATATAATCTTTTAAAATTATATTTTCTCGCTTAATTCGCTCATAATCTCTAAAATGGTCAATTTTACGAATTAATTCATCAATCATAAATGGTTTTACAATATAATCTTTTGCACCAGCTTTTAGAGGATTTGTAACCGTATCATTACTAATATATGAAATTAACATTATTATAATTGAGTTTGAATATCTATTAATTACAGGATAAAAGTTTTGTCCAGATATATTATTAGATAACAAAACTACATCATAATTTTCATCTTTTATTGCATCTTTAGTAGTTGTAACAATTTCACAAACATTACCTATATCACTAAGTTTTGTTGCAATGCTTTGTGCTAAATAGGTTTCACTCTCAACTATTAATACTCTCATCACTTTCCCAATCAAAAAATTTTAAATTTGCAATACTATAAACTGAAACTCCTTCGCACCTTCCAATAAATCCAAGCTTTTCTGAAGTTGTAGCTTTTATATTTATCAAATATGGAGGAATTTGCAAAATTTCACTTAATCTATTTTTTATTAAACTCTTATATTTTTTAAGCTTTGGCTCTTCTGCCACTACTGTGCAATCAATATTTACTATATCATAACCCACATCATAAATAAAATTTACAACATCTTTTAGTAAAAGTGAAGAGTCGATATTTTTGTATCTACTATCTGTATCTGGAAATAGCTCTCCAATATCTCCACCACCAACACCACCAAGCAAGGCATCTATAATTGAGTGAATTAATACATCTCCATCCGAGTGTGCTTTAAATCCTTTTGAATAATAAATATTAATTCCACCTAAAAACATTGCCTTATCTTCAATAAATGGGTGAGTATCAAATCCAAAACCAACAAATTGAGATTTATTTGGAGATTTCAGACAATTTAGCTTTTTTAAATCTTCAAAATATGTGATTTTATTTGCATCTTTTGAACCTTTGAGATGAAAAATTTCACCACCAATAGCTTTTATTGCACTACTATCATCTGTAAAAATCTCTTTTGTTAATAGAGCTTGTTTTAAAATTTTGGTTTTTGATAATTGAGGAGTTTGAATTAATTTAATCTCATCTCTCTCAATTGTGTTGTTTTGATAAACAACCGTATCACTAACTCCAATATATGGAACAATACAATCTCCAAACTCTTTATGATTTATAATATCAGCTACTAATTCACTCTTAACACAAGCCCTTGCTACATCACTAACTAATACATATTCACTATTTACTGCTTCTAATGCTTTATTTAGCGACTCTTGCCTTGTATCTCCACCCTCTATAATTATAAACTCATCGCTAAAATTTCTCATATAATCTAAATATTTATTTGCAGTTATGATAATTTTATCAAATTTATATATACTCTTAAATCGCAAAGCTACATATAGCCAAAGTGGAACATCTCCAATCCTTAACCACTGTTTTTTAACTTTTTTATTAAAACGATTTGATTCTCCTGCTGCAAGCAAGATAAGAGATAAATCAGACAAAATCTATCCTTTTTCTTAAATGTTACGAAATTATACATAACAAAAGCTTTTTTTTATCTTTTTTGTGTTAAATTTCACAAACCTTAATCAAAATTGAAGGAAGTTTTATGCGAACAGAGTGGGTTAAAAAGAGAGAGAGTGATAGTGTTAAAACTCAAATGTATTATGCAAAAAAAGGCATTATTACAGAAGAGATGGAATATGTAGCAAAAATAGAGAATATTCCGAGTGAATTAATAATTCGTGAAATAGCAAGAGGTAGGCTAATTATTCCAGCAAATGTAAATCACAAACATTTAACTCCAATGGCAATTGGACTTGCTACAAAATGCAAAATTAACTCAAACATTGGCTCTTCAGCTCTTGCAAGTAGTATCGAAGATGAGATTGAAAAGGTTAGAGTTTCGATTAAATATGGTGCAGATACGATTATGGATTTATCAACTGGTGCAAAGCTAAATGAGACAAGAGAAGCAATAATTAATGCAAGTTCAGTTCCAATTGGCACAGTTCCAATTTATCAAATTTTAGCTGATGTAAATAATAGAGTTGAAGATATTACAATTGATAAGATATTAGAAGTTATAGAAAAACAAGCAATTCAAGGTGTTAGTTATTTTACAATTCATGCTGGATTTTTGCTTAGATTTATGCCAGAAATTGCAAAACGAAAAATGGGCATAGTTAGTCGAGGTGGTAGTTTAATGGCATCGTGGATGTTGCACTATCATAGAGAAAACCCAATGTATGAAGCATTTGATAAAATTTTAGATATTTGTAGAAAATATGATGTAGCTTTATCGCTTGGAGATTCACTTCGACCAGGCTGTTTAGCTGATGCAAGTGATGATGCACAGCTTGGAGAATTAAAAATTTTAGGTGAGCTAACACTTAAAGCTTGGGAAAAAGATGTGCAAGTTATGATAGAAGGACCAGGACATGTTCCACTAAATCAAATTGAGCGAAATATGAAAATTGAGCAAGAGTATTGCTATGAAGCTCCTTTTTATGTTTTAGGACCATTAGTTACAGATATTGCAGCTGGATATGACCATATTAGTAGTGCAATTGGTGGAGCTGTTGCAGCATGGCATGGAGCTTCTATGTTATGTTATGTAACTCCAAAAGAGCATTTAGGATTACCAAATGCAGAAGATGTGAGAAATGGAATTATTGCTTACAAAATTGCAGCACATTCAGCTGATATTGCAAGAGGGCGACCAAATGCAAGAGACAGAGATGATGCTATGAGTGATGCAAGATTTAAATTTGATTGGAACAAACAGTTTGAATTAGCACTTGACCCAGATAGAGCAAAAGAGTATCACGATGAATCACTCCCAGAAGAGGTATTCAAAGAAGCAGAGTTTTGTTCAATGTGTGGGCCAAAGTTTTGTAGTTATAAAATCACTCAAAATATATTGGATAGTATCAAATGAAATATTTCAAGGAGGTTGGTGATAAGATAGTTTGTCTTTTATGCAGACACTATTGCCATTTGCGAGATGGACAAATTGGAGTGTGTGGAGTAAATCAAAATTTGAATTCAAAATTAGAAAATTTAGTTTATAACCACCCAAGCACAATTCATATTGACCCTATTGAAAAAAAACCACTATTTCACTTTTTACCAAATACAACTACTCTCTCTTTTGGGAGTGTTGGTTGTAATTTTAAATGCCCATTTTGTCAGAATTGGACAATTTCACAAACTCACAATATAGATAAATCAGTTGTTGTAACTCCAGAACAGATGGTAGATTTAGCAATAGAATATGGGGCTAACTCAATATCTTACACTTATAATGAACCAACTATTTTTTATCCGTATGCAAAAGATATTGGAATAATTGCAAGAGAAAAAGGGCTTAAAAATGTGTTTGTTTCAAATGGATTTTTATCAAATGAGGTTTGTGAAGATATTGTATCTTTTTTAGATGGAGCAAATATAGATTTAAAAAGCTTTGATAAAAACTACTATAAACGAGAATTAAAAGGTGATTTAAATGGAGTTTTAGAAACTATTAAAAAATTATATGATGCTGGAGTTTGGATTGAAATTACTACTTTAATAATTGATGGAATAAACTCTGATGAGGTGCAATTAAGAGAAATAGCAGAGTTTATCGCATCAATTTCGCATACAATTCCGTGGCATTTATCATCATTTCACCCAGATTACAAAATGAAAGATACAAAACCAACAAAACTAAAAAGTTTAATGACTGGATATAATATTGGAAAAGAGATTGGACTTAAATATATATATTTAGGAAATGTGCCTGTCCCTCAAGAGAGTCATTGTAGCGAATGTGGAACTCTCTTACTACTTAGAGATAGATTTAATACAAAAATTAACAATTTAAAAGATGGAATGTGTTATAAGTGTGGTTCTAAATTTGATGGAATTTTTTAAAAATTATAATTAAGGTTTTGTATGCTTTTATCTGAAAAACTATTTATTATGTATGAAAAATCTAAAAGTTTAATAGTTTTGTATGCTGAAGATGACTTAAATCTTCAAAAACAGACAGAACAGTTTTTGAGACGAATATTTAGCAATTTGTATGTAGCTTCAAATGGTTTGGAAGCTTTGGAATTATATAAAAAAGTAAATTGTGATATTTTAATTACAGATATTAAAATGCCATTTATGAGTGGGCTTGAGTTAGCAAATAGCATAAAGCATATAAATCCAAAAGTTGAAATAATTATAACTTCTGCATTTGATGAAAAAGATTTTTTATTGCAATCAATCGAGATTGGTGTGCTTTATTACTTAGTGAAACCTTTAAAAACAGAAGTGATATTGACAAAACTTGACAAAACAATAGATAAAGTGTTGATTGAAAAAAAGATAGAAGAGCGACATAAAACCTTTGAAGATATTGTAATTTTCCAAAAAAACATACTGTTATTAGTTGAAGATTTAAAAATAAAGTTTTGTAATAGAGCATTTTTAGAATTTTTTGGATTAAAAAATATTAAAGATATTGGCTCTATTAAGTTTTATCAATTTGCAAAAGTTGTTGGAATTAATCATGACTTTGAAAATGATAAAGAGCTATTTGCATATATTATAAATCGCTCTGATGAGCTTTTGAAAATAGAGTTAAAAAATGGTGAGCAATCCAAAAAATTTCTGCTTACAATCGATAAACTGCCATATCAAAAAGAAGAATATAGTATAAATTTTATAGAAATAGATAAACTTTTAGATGCTAATTTTTTCTCAAGAAACTATACAAAAGATGTAAATATCGATTTAAATAGATATGATATAGCTGAATTTATACATGAGTTCAAAAAAGTTGAAAATATTAATGATGATATAAATTTTTATAACTTTTATAAAGGTTTAACAATATTTCACAAAGGAACTATTGTATCAATTTATGAAGACAAGATAAAAGTTGTAGTTGATAAGTTTCAACTACTCGCATTTGCTTATGAAAAAAAGACATTTATTCATTCTGAAACTCTAAATAGAGATATATGTGCTGATGTTGAATTTGTAAATATTGCAGAGCAGTTTGCACTGCTTAATAATTTTAAATATTTAGATAGTTCGCCAAGATTTAGAGAGAGTATGAGAGTAGAAGTTGATGAACCGTTAGAAAATATATATATAGATAGAGAAAATATATTCTTAAGTGGAAAAATTAGAGATTTATCAACAAAATCAATCTCAATTGTAACAAAAGAGTTATTAGACTTAGAACCAAATATGGATGTAAATTTGAGTTTTTATCTCAATTATGAAACTGAAAAAGTTAAAATCAAGACAAAAGGAAAAGTGTTTAAAATATCCAAAGAACAAGAAAAATATATAATAGTGGTTTTACTTAATTTGATTAAAAGAGATGAAAATGAGGTTTCAAAATTCATCTCAAAAACACAAATCAATTTAATAAAAGAGTTTAAAAATAAAACACCTATTATTTAATAAGGGCAATTATCCTATCAAGCTTTTCATCAATTTTTATAACTTTTTCTTTGAGATAATCAATTTCTCTTTTCATCTCAATTTCTATATTATTATGCTCTTTTTTATACTGTTGGCAAAGATTAATAAGTGTTTCAACTAAATTTTGAGTATTTACAGGTTTTAGTAAAAAACTATTAATCATATGTGTCATATGTTGAGGTTTTAACAATTCAGAAAAATCAAAAGCAGATATTACTAATATCAATTGCGATTGATTTATTTCATGAATTTTTTCAATCATATCCATGCCATTCATAATTGGCATTTTTATATCAGTTATTATAATTGCATATTGATTTTTTGTATATAGTTCAAGCCCAGCTTTTCCATTTTCAGCTACATCAATATGTTTAAAAAACTTACTCAAAAACTCTTTTGTCTGCTTTTGAAGATTTAAATCATCTTCTACATACAAAAGCGATAAATCATTGGCTAAATCTTTTAATCTATTCAAAATTTCCATCAAAAATCCTTTGACTATTTTGTGTATTATATAAATAAAATCATAAAATTTCTATTTTATTTATTTTTAAACAAAAATATAAAACAAATCAGCGAAAAGAGCATTATATAAGTAGCTTCTGAATATGTAATAATTGGCTTTTCTATGTTTAAAGGTGTTAAAGTTACTAAAGCATCATAAATTGTATGTAGTATAACAACTAATAATAAACTACCCGTTTTATAGTATATAAGCCCTAAAATAATACTTGCTAAAAATATTTGAATATATAAATTAATATACCAATCAATGGAACCTATATGATATGATGTAAAAATGAGGGATGTAATCAAAATAGATTTTATAGCTGATAAATGTTTTATTAATAAATTTTGAATAACAGCTCTATAAACAATTTCTTCGTGTAGTGCTACAAAAATAGATGTAAATGCAAAAAATATTTTAAAATTTTTATCAACTCCACTCATATAACCTTCAAGCAAGGGAATAGATAAAAATAGTAAAGTTGAGAATATAAATAAACTACTTTTTATTTGAGTAAAATTTACAACCTTCTTTTGAAAAATTAGCTCTTTAAAAAGTGTTAAAACAATTAAAGTTATTGCTATTCTATTGATTGTTTTATATAACTCTTCTTCAAAAGTAAAATTTTGAATAAAATAACCAATAGTTCTTGAAATAGTAATATAGATTAATTCAATAGCAACAATTAATAACCATGGTTTTAAATCTATTAATTTCAAAACCATTTTAGTTGTTATAATAAAGTTTTCTAAGCTCTGCTAACACTTTTCCAGAATATGGATTGCCTATAATTTTTCCATTATAAGCATTAATTGCTGTTTCATTTTTACCATGTTTTTTAATACAGTTTGATAATACAAATGCTCCAAAATTTATATTTACTTCTGGATTAAATAAATCTCCCATAGATAAACCAATCTTTTCCAAAAGCTCTTTATGCACATTATTTATCTGCATTACACCTGTATCAAAGCTTGGAAACTTGTTTTGTAGAAGAAAATTAAGAGTCTCTTTTGCATCTCTTGCATTTTTATGTTCTAATGAGATAACTTGTGTAAATTTTTTATAATCAACTTTGTGCTTATTTCTATTAAGATAACTATTTAGTTTTGAAGATTGTTCTCCATTTAGTTTAGAAAAATTTACAGAAATTAGATAAACCTTGACACCGCTTTCAACTTTGCCAATAGCATATAGTAGTTGTGGTTCTATTCCATATTTTTTGCCAACATCAACCCAATAGTTTTTTGCAAAAATTGAAATAGGAAGAATAAAAACAAGAAGAAACTTAAACATGCAAACTCCTTTTTGCGACTGCTTTTTATAGCAGTAAGCAAAAAGAGTTCCAATTTTATTTTTGAAGTGCTACAACACCACTTTTTACAATATCTTTTGGCTTGAACTTTTCAATAGCTTTTATGAAATTAGCAATTTTATTTGGCTCATCTGCAACCATTCCGATAATAAAATCACTACCCATATCAACAATTTTACCATTGTTTGCTTTTAGTAATACCTCAATTTCAGACAAATTTTCTAATCCAAATTTAATCAAAGCCATCTCTTTTTCTACCATTTCTTCAGTTTCAAAAACTTTTAAAACTGGAATTAGTTTGTGAAGTTGCTTAATTATTTGCTCAATAACTCTACCACTTCCAGAGCTAACTATCGTAAATCTTGATAAATTAGAGTTTGGAATTGGTGCTACTGTGAGGCTTTCTATATTGTATCCTCTACCTGCAAAAAGTCCTGAAATACGAGACAAAACACCATGTTCATTTAATACAATTACAGAAATTACTCTTCTTATATCCATTATTAATCCTTATAATCAAGCATCATATTATAAAGTGACCCACCTGCTGGAACCATTGGTAAAACATTTTCCAATCTATCCACAATTACTTCAATAATTGCCACTCTATTTTTGCTAACAGCATCATTTAGTGCTTCTACAAACTCCGATTTTGTGCTAACTCTATAACCAATACCACCAAAAGCTTCAGCTAACTTTACAAAATCTGGTTGGCTTGTTAAATCTGTTTCGGCATATCTTTTATCATAAAAAAATGTTTGCCACTGTCTCACCATTCCTAAATAGTTATTATTTAAAACTATATTAATAACTGGTATATTATACTCAACAGCACACATTAGCTCTTGAATATTCATAAGAATTGAGCCATCTCCACTAAAGTTTATACTCACTTTTTCACTTACACCTTTTTTTACTCCCATAGCTGCTGGAAAACCAAATCCCATTGTGCCTAAACCACCACTTGTAATAAACTGTCTTGGAAAACTAAATGGATAAAATTGTGCTGACCACATTTGATGTTGTCCAACATCAGTAGAAATTACAGCTCTATCTCCCAAAATTTCACCAGTTTTTGCAATAACCCATTGAGGTTTGATTACTTCATCACTATCTTGATAGCTTAATGGATGAATTTCACTATATCTTTTTAAAATTGAAAACCAATTTGAATATTTTTCACCATCTATATTTTCTATTACTAAAGGCAACATCTCTTCTAAAACTGATTTTAAATCCCCAACTATTGGATAATCAATATCTACAAGTTTTCCAATACTACTTGGATCAACATCTACATGAATTATTTTTGCATATTTTCCAAACTCTGACAATTTGCCTGTAACTCTATCATCAAATCTCGCACCCAAAGCAATTATTAAATCAGCTTCACTCATTCCCATATTTGCAGAATAACTTCCATGCATTCCAACCATTCCAAGTAACATTGGGTCATCAAATCTCAAAACTCCTCTTGCCATTAGGGTTTCAACTGCTGGAATTTTTGTAAGTTTCACAAGCTCTCTAACTAAAGATGCACAGTTTGAATTTATAACTCCACCACCCAAATAAAATAGTGGTTTGTGAGACTCTTTTATTGCTTCAACTGCCTTTTTTATTTGTCTTATATTACCTTTTAAAGTTGGTTTATAAGTTTGCAGTGTTATATTTTCTGGATAATTAAAATGTCCAATAGTCGCTGTTACATCTTTTGGAATATCTATATGAACAGGTCCTGGTCTTCCAGTTTTCGCTATATAAAATGCTTCTTTTATCACTCTTGGCAAATCTTTTATATCACTGACTAAATAGTTATGTTTTGTGCAAGGACGACTAATCCCAACAGCATCTATTTCTTGAAAAGCATCTGTTCCAATTAATGAAGTTGGAACTTGTCCTGAAATTACAACCATTGGCACACTATCCATATATGCTGTTGCAAGTCCTGTGATAGCATTTGTAAATCCAGGCCCACTTGTAACAAGTGCAACTCCAACTCTTCCTGTTGCTCTTGCATAACCATCTGCTGCATGAATTGATGCTTGTTCATGTCTATTTAAAATATGTTTAAAATATTTCTGTTTATAAATTTCATCATAAACATTCATAATTGCTCCACCAGGGTATCCGAAAACAACATCAACACCCTCTCTATGTAGAGCTTCAATCACCATTTTAGCTCCTGAAATATTCATAAATTCTCCTAAGATAAATTTTAAAAATTAAATTAATATTGTGTATGAAAAACCAAAACACTATATAAACACTTTTGTTATTTATTTTACAGTTTTTATATTTATTTTACATTTAAATTAATTAAGCTTTTTTTCTAAGTGCATAAATATTAATTTTTTCAGTGAATAAAGAAGAATAAAGTATTAATAAATATTTGATATAGTCTATTTAATCAGTAAAAAAAAATTTTATAAATGTTGTGTAAGGAATTTTAGGAGCAATTCAGAGAATTATTGATTTTTATAAATTTATGGATTTGTGATATTTTTTTGAAATTCCTTTAACTTCTCCATCTCTTTTATTCTACTCTCTTCAACTTTTTTAAAATGTTCTACTTTTTCTATATTCTCATGTTGTTCTATTTGTTGTGGTTGATAGTTTGATTTTATTCTTTCTAACTCTTTTGCTCTTAATTCATTAAATCTTTTCTCATCTTCATATCTCTTTTGTTGAGAATATTCATAATTTGATTGTTGCATTCTTAATTTTTGTTGTTCTATTTCTCTTTTGTATTCTAATTCTCTATTATCATGATGAGTTTTTGTAACTGTATTATTATTATCTATATTATTAATATTTGTTGTAGTAGATTGTTTTTGATTATCTATTATCATTATTTTATTTGATGTTATATTTGTATTACTATTTACATGTTCGATTTTAGTTGAACTACTACTTTGATTAAAAGAGCTGTTTTTATCTTGATATAAATTTTTATCTTCACTATTATCAACCATGAAAAGATATATCATTGATATAATAATTAATGTAGATAACATGTATAGATATTTCAACATTTAAAAACCTTTTTAGTTTTTTTGAGAGAGTTAAGGAATTCCTTAACTACTCTATTTTAGCCAAACCTTGAGTTAATTTAACAGTTGTATCACTACCAGCAACTTTTTCAACTTCAATAAAAGCATCTTCACTAAGTGGTGTAATAGTTTGTCCTTTACTAATTACATAACTTTTGTTTAGTTCCATATCTATTGATGTTGTTGCAACTGATGAAGATGAAACACTAACTGATGATATACTACTTTGACTACTACTATTTGTTGGAGATGAAGAACCACCACCACTACAACCAATAAATACAGCTGATATAAATATTGTATAAATTAAACCTTTTTTCATAATTTCTCCTTAGAACTTAAACTTATTTTTGAGAGGAGCTTTTATATTTATAACTATTTTTCCATCAACTTCTTTGATATTTAATTCACTACCAATAGGGAATGGAGTTTCGCTAATCTCTATAACTTGCCCATTTTCGATTAAGTGAGGAATAACAGAACCATCTACTTTTATTTCAATTTCAGAACTTACTCCATTGATATTAGGAATAGTTATTTTGATACTCCCATCTGCTTCTATTTTAGAGCTACTTCCAATAATAAGAGATTTTGCTTTTGTATCAATACCATCAAGTGAAATTTTATTATCTATTGAACCATCAATATTAGCTTTAACATACACTAAAACATCTTTACCATCAGCAGTTGTAACTTTTCCACTACTCTCAATTCCACCATCAGCAACTTTTTCTGTTTTGACTGAAGATAATAGACTCTCAATCATAATAGTTACAGTTTGTCCATTAATAGTTAATTTAATTTCACTAACTCCTACTCCTGAATTAATAGTTGTGTTATCTATTACATTAGTTTGTGATGTAGCACTTGAGGTAGTTCCACTTATAGATGAGGATGTTGTAGTAGTTGTTGTAACTGTTGGATTATTATTTACAGAAATACTACTTGTTGAACTTGCTGTTGATGAAGTTGAACTTGCTGTTGATGAAGTTGAACTTGAAGCATCAGAACTTGATGAGCTTGATTGAATATTTACACTATATGTAGCTGTTTGCTCACTTGATTTATTACCTGCTAAATCAATACTATAAGCCTTAAGAACTAATGTTCCATTATTTGTAGATGAAATTGGAACTGCTGTGCTATATGTAGAGTATGCTCCTCCGTTTAGTGAGTAATATATTGTTGAACTACCATTTGAAGTTAATGTTATATTTTTATCAGATGTAATTGTTGTTCCAGTAGTTTCAGAAAAACTAACAATAGTTGGTGCTGTATTATCAATTGTAAAAGCTATTGATGTAGGAGAAAGTTCTGATTGCCAAGTTGAGCCATCATAACCAACAACATATATCGTATGTAATCCTTCTGCTAATGATGATAGTGAAATAGGAGTTGTTTTAGCTGTTTGAGAGCCATAACTACCAGTATCAACTTTATATTTATAGTGTGTTACACCTGTTCCAGATACTGTAAGTGTAGTATAAGTTGTAGTTGCTCCACCATTTGTAGTAGTAGCAAATGTTCCACCTTCTGTTATACCATCAAGTTGAGCTACATAATTTTGATTTGTAATAGTAAATTGTGATGATTTTAGAGTGCTTTGATTTCCAGCTGTATCAACTGATATAGCTTTTAGAGTTTTTGTACTTGATAAGTTAAAACTACTTGTATATCGTGTTGAACTTGTAGTTGGAGTTGTACCATCTGTTGTGTAGTAAATTCTTGCATTTGAGTCATCACTACTTAAAGTCACAGTTTGTGTAGATGTATATGAACCACCATCTGGAGATACAGAAATTGTTGGAGCTATTGTATCAATTTTGATTGGTCCAAAATGAGAAGTAGCTCCAATTGTGCCATCTGTTGCATACGGAGCTATATGAAAGTAGTAACTTCCACTATTTGATGCCGTGCCTGTATAGTTAGATGCTTGATTTGTTAATGATGTATCAGTTGCACCAAGAAGTGTTGATGTGGTTGTATCAAGTTTAATATAATATCCTCCAATAGTTCCATCACTTAAGTTTGCTTGTGTCCAAGATAGTGCAATAGATGTATTGTTTGATTCATTTACTGTGTCATGAGTTGATGAACTAACTGTTGGTAATTTAGAAAAAGTTGCACCACTCAAAAAGAGTGGAGCTAAAAGTGAAGCTGTAATTATTGATATTTTTTTCATATTTATCTCCAAAAATTTATTTTGTATATTGAACTAAGTTTGGTGAAACTGTAATACTACTATTTTCTGTTATGTGATTAGTAATATTTACATCTACTTTTGAAACGGCACTACTATTATCACTATCTATTGTTAGATTATGTTTTGTAAATGTTGTCTCACCAGTAGTTGTATTTCTATCTTTAATACCAACTGCAACCGCATAACTATATCCAGCAGGTAAAATAGGCATATTTGCAAAGCTAAACTCACCACTACTATTTAAATCGAAATTTTTAGAAACTTTCCAATTGTTACTATCTTTATACTCAAATAGCATAGCTGTTGCACTATCCCCAGCACCACTGATAGTTCCATTTATATCAACTCTAATTGACGGTCTGCTAAGAGTAATATTTGTAGCATTATTTGAAATATTAGCTGTTGTTTCTGTGCTAAAATTATTAAATTTAACATCAGTAGTTGTAATATTTAGTTCTCCATTTACAATTACATTTTCATACCAACCACCATAATATAGCTCATAATTTCCAGCTTCAGCTTTTAATCTAAATTCACCACTACTATTTACATCAGTTCCAAACCATAAGTAGTTTGTATTATCCCAAATACTTACCCAACCAGACTTATTAGTTACTTCTGATAAATCTAAAGTTCCATTAATTGTGTATAGTTGTGGTGGTGCTGGTAAATCAATAGTAATTGTGCTATCTCCACTTACTGTAATTTTATCTGCTTTACTCCAATCCCAACCAAATGAGTTGAATGTTGTCAAAGCTTCATCAGCAGTTCCATTACCATTATTTGCAACTCCACCTTTATGGAATTGAGGATGAACATAAACTTTATAATCTCCATTTGGAACTTTTAATATAATAGTGTCATTGTATTCAACTATTCCATCTCTCCATTTAGAGTTAGACTTACCATACCAACCTTCGCTATTTAAGCCTTCCAATGAGATATATAAATCTTCAGCTACTTTACTATTATCTGTAACTAAATTTGTAATATTAAATGTAACTTTAGTAGCCGATGGAAGAGCCATTGTGCCTAAATCTGTGTTACCACTTACATCAAAAAGAGTTGATGCTTTTGGTCCCCAAGTTCCAGAAACTTCCCAACTGTTTTGGTTAGATATTAATTTATCATCTCCTCCACCAATAGTTCCATTACTTCCTTTATCATATACAAATCCACTTCCTAAGCTTTCAGCCCAAAAATCTAATCTATATTCTGTATCATCTGCAACTGCCAAAGATACATTTACATCTCCATTGTTATCGGCAATAAACTCTCCCCAAGCATATGAGTTCCCACCATATTTAAATAGACTTACCCAAACTTTTGAGTTTGCAGAGTCAGCTCCAAGTTGGAAGTTTGCATTAACTTTTGACATAGATGGCATAGAAGCAGTTAAAGATTGGTTTGTACTTAAATTAATTGGAGTTACATCTGGTTTCCAAATTACTTCACTACTCCAATCACAATTGCTAATATTTTCTCTCCAATATTCACAAACTTGACCATTTTGATAACCTTTCCAATAAACTTCTCTATCAAGTTTGTTATTTAGAGATGCTCCATTTTTGCTATTGTCTGTATTATCACCATCATAATAGAACTCTCCAAGTCCATCTACCCAAAATTGCAATATATAACTATCACTTGCTTTTAAATCTGTGAAGTTAAAATCAAGAGTATCTCCTGAAATAGTAGATTGTTTCCAAGCACCAATAGGTTTAGCTGGAACATATAGATTTGCATTTATATTTTTACCACTATAATTACTTAAGCCACTTACAGTGAAATTCAATCCATATCTACTCTCTTGTGTAACTGTAATTGGATTAATTGTGATATTACTATCAGTAACTGTAAATTTTGTAATTTCATCTAAATTTGGAGCCCAATATGTTTGACCATTGTTGTTATACTCTTTCCAAGATACATCTTGAGCATCAATTACAGTTGCTCCATTTGCTAAGCTTGTATCTGTATCTTTTAAGAAATAGTGGTAATATTTCTCATTTGGATAATCTCCTACATGATAGAAGAACTCTAAAATATATTCAGATGGTTTTAAATCAACTTTAAATGTGCAATTTCCATCACTACATTTCATAGGTTCATTTATGTGAATATCATCTTTGAAGTTTATTAAATTTACATTTGCCCATTTTGCACCACTTACTCCTGTAATAACTCCAGAAACTCTATATTTATCATTAGAAACTGTTGCTAAATTTACAGATAAAGTTGTATTTTTATCAGCTGGATTTATAATAATAGGTTTTACATCTGGTAACCAAGCATTCCAAGTTTGACCACTTACACTTTTTTCAATCCATTTAACTTCTTTAGCATCTTTTATGGTATCATCACTACTTACAACATTATCAGCACCAAAATCTATATAGAAGCTTTCCCAATAGTTTTCTTCTGGTTTTGATGGATTATAATGGTCAAATGAAAGTTGTAAAATATATCCTTCACTTTCTAAATTTTCACCAATATTTAAAACAAAACTATTTGTTGCTTTATCAATAGGATTTCCAACTATCCATCTTCCATCTTTTGCACTCAATAGATTTATATTTGCATATGTATTTTCAGCACTTAAATCAATTCCTGCTGGTGGAGTTATTGAGCCGACAACTCTATAATCATTCATACCAATTTGAGATATATCTATATCTACAACTGTATTTTTATTATTAATTGTAATATAACCAGTTTGGTTTATATCTGGAACACACATAGAGTTATTTAATTCGTATGAACATATCCAATTTATTCCTCTACCACTTACTATTTTGTCATCTCCACCACCAATTATATGGTCAGCTCCAAAATTAAAATACATCTCTTCCCAGTTATAAGTTCCAGCTGTATTATCTTCTTTTATTATTTTGATGATAAAATCACCTGCACTACTACCAAGATTTAATCTATATGGATATTTTCCATCTACACCATCTAATGATATATTTGTGCTACCAATATACATTCCATTTGATTTATCTATCGCTTCAACTCTAACAGTAGCTCTCTCATACATTCCCGTAGTTGAATTATAACTATCTTTTGGCACAAATCCTTGAGGGACAATCACATTTCCTTCTAAGACATATTGATTTTCAAAGTAAGTTTTGAAATCTATATCTATCACTACATTTGTATCATTTGGTGTAATTGCAATAGGATTTACTTGCAAAATACCATCTATATATTTAGCTCTCATCTCATTTATTAGTAACTCATCACCACTAACTATTTTATCAGAGCCTAAATCATAATAGAAAGAGTTCCATTGTCCATTTATGTTATAACTCAATCTAACTAAATATTCTCCAGTTTGTGATAAAGATAGATTATATTCATAAGTTGTATTATCTACTTGTCCATATGTTACCCAACTATTTGTAGCTTTATCAATAATATCTATATTTACATAGTTGCATTTATAGTCACTATCACATCCAAGAGTTATACCATCTGGTAAAATAAATTTACCACTTATATTAAACACTCCTTCTACTTGCGATATAGAAGAGTTTGCTGATGAATATGAACTTTCACTTGATGAAGAACTACTCTCACTGCTACTTGATGAGCTAAATAAACTTGATGAAGAACTACTCTCACTGCTACTCGATGAACTAAATAAACTTGATGAAGAACTACTCTCACTGCTACTTGATGAGCTAAATAAACTTGATGAA
>DZAY01000010.1:0-26380 GCA_022729735.1 Helicobacter cetorum | reverse complement strand
GAACTACTCTCACTGCTACTTGATGAACTAAATGAGCTTGATGAACTTGAAATAAATTTTAAATCAGATAGATTTAAATCTAAAATAGTATTCAAAGATGGTTCAAAATTAAATGTTGAGTCAGAAGTAGAAGATTTTATACTATTAGTAGAAAAATCATAAAACCAATCGAAGTTATCAGCTGTTTTAAGCTCTAATCTATAAGCACCTCTTTCACTTAAATCTACTTTTGAATTCATTAAATCTGCTATGCTAACTGTTCCACTATCTCTATGTATAAATCTCAACTCACTAACATTTCTATCATTGTCAGTAATATTTAAATCCAATTTATAGAACTCTAATTGAGAAAAATCAATTGTAATATTTGAATCAGTTACATTAAACTCTCTTCTATAACTATTTTCTGTATCATTTTTATCTGGTTGAATAGTTGCTGTTGTGAAATTATAAAACCAATCTGAAAGTGATTGATTTGAATCGTTTTGCAACATAAATGTAATTGTAAAATTATCATCTGGAGCATTAAATATTGGTGATGATAAGTTATTTTCACCATTTACTAATGTATTAACTCCCATCATTGCTAAGTTTTCAGAAGATGAATTTATCTCTATTGCATTGATACCAAATCTACTTAAATCTGTATTGATAAGAGTTATATTAAAGTCATATAGTTTTTGTGGGGGATTTGCAACAATTGCTTTTATATTTACATTTGCATTAGTTTCCAAAATATCTTGTAAATCATTCCAACTTGTTCCAGTCGATGAATAAAAACTTTGATTTCTATCAGCACTTGCCCAAGATGTATAATCTGTAAGATTTGATTCAATTGGAACCTGATAACTACTATTTGTAAATTTCATAGAGACTATAAAATCATTTCCAGCATTTAATGGAATAGGTGTATCAAGTTTAATAGTATGCCAACCCAATGATAAACCTGTTCCACTTTTTATTTGTCCTAATTGATTACCAAAAGTTGAAATATTTGTATCATTATTCGTTGTAATATCATCATAAATTGTAATCTCATAATCAGTTCCAGTCGCTGTTGCATAAAATGTAACTGCTTCTAAAATGCCATCTTGCTCTGCAACAAATATATTTGCTCCATATTTAGATGCCTGAGAAGAAGAACCATATTTAGTTACATTTCCTAATTTGTCATGTTGATATATTTTTTGAATATTTGGTAAGCTATCTTCTGCTTTATCATCAAAATATGCTAAAGATTGATAACCTACTGTATCATCTGCATAAGGTATATAGAAATACCCATCATTTCCCCAATCATCACCCCAACTATTTCGAACGATAAATGCACCAGTTAATATTCCTCTCTCTGTTGAACTGATATTATGTTCTATTGTAATATTATCATCCCAACCAACAATTACTACTGCATGATTTGATTCTCTTGAACTTGTATTTAAATCTTTATAATAGTATGAGTGTATAGTGTCATTATAATCTCCTCCACCCGTCTCACCTGCTGTTCCTTCTGGAATTTGCATAGATGTGTATAGAGGTTTTTTATTTACAAATAATACACTTTTGATATAGTCAATGTCAGTTGCACCACTTCTAACTGGTAACTCTATAACATTATCTACATATCTAATTCGTGTAGCAGACTGATTTGTATCTGTATTTAGTGTTCCATTATTATCTATGAAATATGGGTCATCTGCTTCACTAACTGGACCATCTCCCCTCATTAAATATGCTGATACAATATCTAAGTTGCCACCAGCACAAGGGTCAGCTATTGTCCAATCAAATCCTGCATTAAATCTTAAATGATTTTCTGAAAGATTTAAATCATCTAATAAATCTATTTTAATTTGCCCTTCTAAAGCCCCATATCCAGCAAATGCCCAACAAGCCCCACAACTTCCTTGGTTTTTAACTGCTGTAAGATTAGAATCACTTCTATTTCCATCTAAGTTTGCATCACTTAAATCAAATCTATCTGGAAAATCAACTCCCAAATAGTTTCCACTACCTAAAATTTCTACTCCATCTGGTTTGGTGATACTTTTATGAACCTCCGGAATTTTTGGTGAAGGAATATATCCTGTTGCTCTGCTTGATGATTGAGAGACAGAAGACCGAACTTTTATTTTTTGTTGTTCTTGTTGCCATTTTATAAAATCTGGATTAATAGGTGCTATTTTTGATGTTAGATTTTCATCTGCCATTAGGTTATTACCAACTAATAAAGTTGCCACAATAAGGCTTATATTTGACCTCATATCTACTCCTTTGAAACTAAGTATAAATATATTATATCTTATTTTTTTAAAAAAAGTTAATATCTATTTAATAATTATATAAACTGTTACACATAAATAACAGTTTGTTAGTTAATTTCCAAACTTAAAAACTCTCATTTTAGAACTTCTACTTCGTGGATTTAACTTTATCTCTTTTTCGCTTGGAGTTATAGGTTTTTTTGTAATAATTTCACCTTTTGAATGGTTATTTCCACATTCACATTTAAATAGAGTCTCATCGCATATACAGCTTTTACTCCAATCTCTAAATCTATTTTTTATTATTCTATCTTCTAAAGAGTGAAACGAAATTATTGCGATAATTGCAGATTTTGGAGATATTTTTTCAATAGAATTTAGTAAATTTTCCAACTCTTTTAACTCTCCATTTACTTCTATTCTAATTGCTTGAAATGCTAAAGTTGCTGGATGAATTTTACTTTTTGCAAAGTGTCGCTCTATTAATTCAGCTAACTCTCTACCACTCTCTATTTTTTTATCTTTTCTATAATTTATGATAATATTTGCAAGTTTTTTATATTCTCTTATTTCACCATAATCTCTAAAAATTAGCTCTAAATCATCTCTATTATAAAAATTTACAACCTCATAAGCACTTAAATCCAACTCTCTATCCATTCGCATATCTAAAGTTTCAGAATTAAATGAAAATCCTCTATTTAAAGTGTCAAGCTGATATGATGAAACTCCAATATCAGCTAATAATCCATTAAAGTTAGTTATATTATCCAAGGCATTTCCAAAATTACTTTTTAAAAATTCTACTCTATTTTGATATTCGCTTAATCTTTTCTTAGAAAATTCTAAAGCTTCACTATCTCTATCTACACAAAGTAGTTTGATATTTGGATTATTTTTTAAAATTAGCTCACTATGTCCTCCAAATCCAACTGTGCAATCAACTATTAAACCATTTACATTATTAAAAACTTCTACTACTTCATTTTGCAAAACACTAACATGGGGAGTTTTCACATAAATCCTTTTTTTATTGTTATAATAGCACATTAGAAATTCACTAAGAGTTAAGGTTAAAAATGGAAAGTGTAGATAAAAAATTATTAGAAGAGCTTAGTAGAATATGTTTATCACTTTTTAGAAAAAATTTCTTTGGTGTTTATCATGGTGTAATATCTGCAAAACTGAATTCAAATAAGTTTTTAATTAATAAAAAGAGTGCAATATTTGATGAAATTGATGAAAATAGTTTTTTGACACTATATTCAAATAAAGATTATAGATGGAAAGATGCAAGTATAGATTCTGATATACACTTAAATATTTATAAAAATATACATGAAGCAAAATTTATAATATTTACAATGCCTCCATATACTACATCATATTCACTTGAGCATAATAAAATTATTCCAAAAGACTATTTTGGAAACAGAGAGTTTAATAGTCTTAAAGTATATGACCCAAAAAACTTTGAAGATTGGTATGAAAGAGCTGATATTGAAATTTATAGATATTTAAAAGAGAATAGAGTTAGTCTTATGCCAATTCGTGGATATGGTGTATATGCTTATGGTAGAGATTTAAATGCACTTGTAAAGCGATTATCTATTTTAGAAAATAGTTGTAGATTGCTACATTTATCAAAAATGTCTTGCTAAAAAGAGTCTAATTGTCAAGTTTTATACTCTCAATAGGTTCGATTTATCTATTTATTATAATTGGTTATATCTATAAATTTAGTTTTAAAGATGGAGTATCTGAAAAAAGTTTCGTATTACTAACTGTCTATTTTTTAACTCCAATGCTCACATTTTGGGGACTTACAAAAAAGAGTTTTGATACAGAGTTTCTATTTGTGCCTATCTTATATTTCATAATTACAGTTCTTTCTATTTTCGTAAGCTATTTTTTAGCAAAAATATTTTTTGATGAGCCAAAAGAGAAATCAATTATAACTGTTGCAAGTGCGATTGGAAATACAGGAAATTTAGGAATTCCTTTGGGAGTTGCACTATTTGGTGAAGAGAGTTTAATTTATACAAGTATTATAAATGTAGCAAATATATTTATTGTTTATAGTTTTGGAGCATATTTTTACTCAAGAGGTAGCTTTAGTATCAAAGAGTCTATAATTAATCTTTTAAAACTTCCTGTTATATGGGTTGCAATAGTTGCTATAATTTTTAATTTAAATCAAATCGTAATACCTATTGAGATTGATAGAGCTTTGGAAATGGGTGCTTATACATCAATGGTTATACAACTTGTGATATTTGGAATATATTTATATAATTTAAGTTTCAAAACTTTTTCAAAAAAGTTGCTCTTTTCTACACTTTTAATCAAGTTTTTTTTAATTCCACTAATTGGACTTATGATATTAAATTCACTAAATTTATCTCAAATTGTAGTTACTATTATTATGTTAGAGTTAATTGTTCCACTTGCTATTACAAATATAAATCTTGCTTCACTTTATGATTGCAAACCAAATGAGGTTACATCATTAGTATTTGTTACAACTATAATTTTTATACCATATATTTATCTATTTTTAACCTATTTCAAATCTTACTTCTAATCCACCATCAATATTTTTTAGTCTCATAAGTCCATTAAACTTCTCTTTTGCTAAAAAATTTGAAATAAAAAGTCCTAATCCAACACCATTTAAAATATTTTTAGTTGTAAAATATGGTTCAACTACACTATTTAAAATCTCATCACCAATTCCACCACCATTATCTTTTATAGTTATAGTTTTGGGACTATTTTTGACACTTATCCAAATAGAAGGTTTTTTTATTTTTCGCTCTTCAAATATTTCAACTGAATTTTTTAATATATTATTTATCATTTGTAAAAAATATCGCTCATTTCCAAGCAGTGTAATAGGCTCACTACTAACTGTAACTTCAACATCTAACTCTTCTAAAATTGGTTTTAGTATCAAGACAGATTTATTAATAGTCTCTTCTACACTAAATTCTCGATAAATCTCATCATCAGAAAAGTTATTATAAAAGAGTGTAATTAAATTTGATAAGCCAATTGTAATACTTTCTATTTTTGAAACTTTTGCTTCTAATGACTCTTTTGTAAGTTCTCCAAAAGTATAATCATCTAAAATTGATGATGCCATAAGAGTGATACTGTTTAATGGTTGTCTCCAATGGTGAGCAATATCTTTTATTAAATTTGCTTTTAGACTTAATAGTGCCTGTTTCAATAATAAATTTTCTCGCTCTTTCAACTCTCGTTTCAACAAAATATTTTCACAAGAGCTATCAATTGTATTTAAAAGTTTGATTGGGTCTATTGGTTTAATTACATATCCTTTGACTCCAAGCTCAATAGCTTTTATCAAAAGCTCTGTATCACTATGTGCTGTTGTAATTATTATTATCTCATCTGGATTTAGTTTTAGTATCTCTTTTGCCATTTCAAATCCATTCATTCGTGGCATAGAAACATCAGTAACTACTATATCTGGAAGATATTTTTTAAAAAATTCAACTCCTTCAACACCATCTTTTGCAATAAAAAACTCTCTACATCTATTTTCAAATAGTTTGCTTATCTGTTTTCTTGCTTCATCTTCATCTTCTACATACAAAAGCCTAATCTCTTTGAGGTTTTGCCACATTATTACACCTTATTAGATTTTTCACCTAAATAAATCGGCTTAGATTATTGAAGTGGAATATAAGCATACCCTAAATTTTGCCATTCCAATAGTCCTGATGTTGCTGAAAATATAGGCTTTGCAAAATCATATAAGTTATCTGTTGCAATATTTTTATTTCTCAAGCCTATTGAGCAAATTTCAAATTTAACTTCATAAAACTCTGCTAAATTTTTTAATCTTTCATAAAACTCTTTTTGCACTTTTTTTAACTCTAAATCTTTAAAATATGGAGATTTATTTAAATCTTTTATAAAAAATTTATAACTATCACCATGAATAACAACAGTTACTTTTAAACTTTTAAATTGCTCTTCATAATGGCTTTTGTGCATTGGAATAGCTTTGAATAGATAGTTTTCAACTCGCTTTAAATCTCCACTTGTTAAATCCACAACCATTTTTAATTCATCTTCATTTGCAAAAGCCATTGAAATAAAAATAGTTAAAATAAGAAATACTTTTTTCATGTTACTTTCCTAAACAAAAATTTCCAAACATTTTATCCAAAATTTCAGTTCGCTCAAAAGGTTCTGTAATATTTACAATCTCTCTAATAGCTTCATTTATAAAAAATGCACTCAACTCTAACTTTCCAGATTTTAGTAATTTTATTGCTTCGGCAATATATAAAAGTGCTTTTTTGACAATTTCAAGTTGTCTTTTTGAAATAAAAAAATGCTCTTCATTAGAGCTAAATGAGTCTATATATTCACTTAATTTATTTAAAAGTGGCTCTATATCTCTTTTGCAACTAATTGTAATAGTTTCAAATTGTGATAAAACAGCTCTATTTAATACTATATTTAAATCTATCTTATTTAAAACTACAAATATTTTTTTATTTGTATGAGATTTTAGTAACTCTATTAGCTCTAAATCTTCTTTTTCTAACTCTTTTGAGCTATCAAATAGAGCTATGATAATATCTGATTTAGACATTGCATCAATAGTTCGCTCAATCCCTATTTTTTCAATCAAATCATCACTATATCTAATTCCAGCTGTATCAATTAGCTTCACTATTTGATTACCTAATCTTATACTCTCTTCAATTGTATCTCTTGTAGTCCCAGCAATATCAGATACAATAGCTCTATCATAAGCTACTAATTTATTTAAAAGTGAGCTTTTCCCTACATTTGGTTTTCCAATAATAGAGACTTTAAACCCATCAATCAGTGCTTCATTTCTTATAGAAATATTATAACTATTTTCTAAATTACTTTTTAGTTTATCTAATTTTATTAACAAATCGGAAACTACACTTTTTGGCAAATCTTCTTCAGCATAATCTATATTTACTTCAATATATGCTAATACTTCAACTAACTCATCTCTAATACTATTTATAAACCCTCTCAATTCACCTTTTAAATGTCTTGCTAAAATTTTTACAGAACTACTACTTTTAGCTTCTATCATTTTTGCAATAGCTTCAGCTTTACTTAAATCTATTCTTCCACCTAAAAATGCTCTTTTTGTAAATTCTCCAGCTTCAGCTAATCTGACACCATGTTTTAAAACCTCTTCTACAATCAAATTAGCAATTACATATCCACCATGAGATTGTATTTCAATTACATCTTCTGTTGTAAAACTATTTGGAGCTTTAAAGTAGATAACAATTGCTTCATCAATAATTTGATTTTGTGAGTAGATATTTGATAGAGTTGCATATCGTGGAGTTAGAGAGCTTTTTTTTGTGATGGATTTCACAATTTCTAAAGCCCTCAAACCACTTATTCTAACAATAGAAATTGAGCTAATACCAAGAGTGGTAGCTATCCCAACAATGGTATCCACACTTAATGCCTGTTAAAATCGTTGATAATTACAAACTTTTCACCACTAATATGTTCTCTAAAAGATACATATTTATTTGGAAACTCTTCTCTTAAAACTTTTAGAGCAATATGTGCCAATACTCCATCAAGAGGTTTTGTTTGTCCTCTTCCTTCAACTTTTATTGTATCAATTAAAGGTGCCAAATAACTTCTTATCATCTCTTCTTGATTTTTCAAAAACTCTGCAATTTCCAATCTAATCAAAAGTCCATATTTTGCATTTATCCAATTAAAAAGCATATATGAGAGAGCTTTATATCTATAACCTTCTTTACCAATTAAAAGTGCTGCGTCATTTCCATGAAACTCTATTAAAATAGTATATTCATCAAATCTCGAAACTTCAACTCTATCAATATCAAAACATGTATATGAAAGAAGTCGTTTTATATTCTCTTTTATTTCATCATGAACTTCTTTTACATCTCTTTTTTCATGATAAAAATTATCTAATATTTCATCATTTGTAGCTACTATATTTTTTGGTTTCTCTTCAACTTTTGGAGTTTCTACAACTATTTCTTCTAATGCTATTGAAGGAGTAACTATTTTTGGCTCTTCTTTTGGTTTTGTTTCAACTCTAACACTTTCTTTAACAACTAAATTTTGACTCTCTTTTGGTTTTTCAACTTTGATAGCTTCAGTTTTTGCTTGTTCTACTACTTTTGGAGACTCTTTTGTCTCTTCTTTTTTCTTGCAACTTGCAATAATAACTGCCATCTTTTTACCAAGTCCAAAAATTCCTTTTTTAGGATTTTGAACTACCTCATATACTAAATCCGTAACAGAACAGTTTAATTTAGAAGCAGCATTTTTATAAGCTTCTTCCAAAGACTCTGCTTCAACTCTTATCATAAATTATTCCTATTTTTTAACATTTTTAACCTCTTGAGAAACTATATTTTTACTTAGTTTTCTGTTTTCAAACATTTTATTAATAAAATGTTGTTGTCCAATTGAGAATATATTATTTACAAGCCAATATAGAACTAAACCAGCTGGGAACATTACAAAAAATATTGTAAATACAACAGGTAAATATCTAAACACTTTCTCTTGAATTGGGTCTGTAAAGTTTGATGGTGTAATTTTTTGTTGAATAAACATAGTTAATCCCATTAAAAGTGGCAACACAAAAAACTCATCCATCACAGATAAATCATTAATCCACAATATCCATTCTGCACCTTGGAGTTCGATAGCATTTAACAAAACTCGATAAATTGCAAAAAATACAGGAATTTGTAAAATCAAAGGCAGACATCCACCCATTGGATTTGCATCGTGTTTTCTATATAAATCCATCAAGTGAGTTTGCATCTTTTGATGGTCGCCTTTATATTTCTCTTGTATCTCTTTCATTTTTGGAGCTAACTCTTTTAGTTTATTCATAGATACCATACCTTTATATGTCAAAGGATATAGCACAATTCTAATTGAAATTGTAAGCAAAACAATTGCCCAACCCCAGTTGCCAACTAACTCATAAAAGAAGAGTAAAACTGCAAATATAGGTTTTGAAATAAATGTAAAAAATCCATACTCAACAATTGGTGTTAATTCATCATTTATAGATTGTAATAGTCTATAATCTTTTGCCCCAATAAAACCACTCAAATTTATAGAGTTATCACTCTCAATAAACAGAGCAGGATTTGAATTTAAATTTTGAATAACAACTTTTAAATTTCCATTTAAATTATATAGAGCTGATGTATAATATCTATCCATAACAGATGCTATTTTTGCACCAATCATAGTTTGATTTTGAGCATCTCCATCTTCTATCATTGTTACACTTCCATCTGCTTCTTTTATCAAAGCACCTTTAAAAGTCATCTCATCAGCAACTACATTTGGTCTATAACCAGTGCTTAAGAAGTAATGAATAGGTTTATCAAAAGTTAGTTTAATGTCATAACTACCATTTTTATAAAATGTTAGCTCTTTTGTAACTGTTAAATTTGATAAAGTTTGAGTAAGTGTCAAAGTAGCTTTGTCTTCTAACTTTATAAATTCCGAAGAAGCAACATAGTTTGTCTTAAATGCTTCAGAGTTAATTTCACTATCAGAATATCTAATCTCTAAAGGTTTTGGAGATAGTGATGTATCAAAAAGTGCCAATTTTGAGTTTGTCTCATTTTGAAACTTTTTATCTTTGAGATAGTATTGCGAAACTCTTCCAAACCTATCTATCTCTATATCAAAATGCTCACTTTCAACTTTTGCAATAATATTCTCTTGTGAAGTTGTCATTGTTGGAGCTTGATTTATATTTGTTGATTGTTCTACTGTTGGAGCTTGTGTGTTAGAAATATTTGTTTCTACTTTTTGAGTAGGTTTCGGAATTACAAAATAGTCATAAACTATAAAAAAAACTAATGCGAGAGCCGTTGCTAAAAGCACTCTCTTATTCATATCCAATTTGTCCATAAACTACCTTTTATCAATGTTTTTAATTACAAAAAAAGTGCTATTTGACTTTTTAACCAACCAAAATTTAATTTTAAAATTTCTATCCGATTGTTTGAGTGGAATATTATCCACTTTTTTATGAAGTATTGGGTAGTCTATTCCACCACTAAAGAGCTGATTACATCGTAGTATTCTAAGAAGTGAATAAAATAGTGCTTTGTGGATACTATTTGTTTGGAATTGCCACTTTGCATATTCAGAACAGCTTGGGTAAAATCTACAACTACCAATACTAAATATTGAAAAAGTTCTTTGATATAAAAAAATTAAAAAAATTGCAACTTTTTTCATGTTTTTTTATCAATCAAATTCAATCTTTTTAGAACAAATATTACTTCTTGTTCTAAAGCTTTAAAATTTGCTATATCAATCCCTTGTTTTGCTACAAAAATATATGTTCCACTTTGCAAACTGAACTTTCTACAAGTATCTATAAATAGAGCTTTTAATCTTCTTTTTGCTCTATTCCTAATTACAGCTATCCCAATTTTTTTAGATGCTGTAAAACCAATTCTATTTATATTTCCACTTTTAAAAAAGAGTAAGAGATGTTGAGAGTGCCATTTTTTGCTTTCTCTATATACATACTCAAACTCTTTATGATTTTTGAGTTTTTGAAAATTGCTTAAACAGCTAATTTCTTTCTACCTTTTGCTCTTCTTGCATTTATAACTTTTCTACCATTCTTAGTTTTCATTCTAACCAAAAAACCGTGAGTTCTTTTTCTTCGTGTGTTGTGTGGTTGATATGTTCGTTTCATCTCTATCCTTTTTTTAAGAAAATTCTTAGAATTTTTAAGAGTGCGATTTTACCTTTATTTTACTTAAAATTGCTTTTAAAATCATTTTGTAATATAAGTTGAAATTTTAATTTTTTGGCTATTCAAATAGAGTTGGTTGTAATTTTTTAATTTTATAACTGACTCTATGTAGATTTGAGTAACCAAATTTTTCTATCGCTTTTAAATGCTCTTTTGTTCCATACCCTTTATGAGTTTTAAATCCATATTCTAAATAATCTTTATCAATCTCACTCATATATCTATCTCGAGCAACTTTTGCCAATATGCTACTTGCTGAAACCTCTTTTATTTGACTATCAGCTTTGATTAAATGTTTTAAATTAGAAATACCTAAACTGCTATTACCATCAAATAGATACTCATCTGTTTCTATTTTACTCATAATCTCTTTTATAGCTACTCTTAAAGTATGTGATATTCCAAATTTATCTACATCTATATTGCTAATAAAAACTATTTCAAATTGTGAATTTTTGACAATTTTTTCAAATAACTCTTCTCTTTTAGCTGGACTTAGCTTTTTAGAATCATCTAAACCATCTATTTGATTATATAAAATTACACCAGCTATTACAATTGGTCCAGCCCAAGCACCTCTTCCAGCTTCATCAATTCCACAAAGCATAACTACTTCATTTTGAAAAATTTATTTAATTTATCTTTATCTTCTGCTAAAAGCTCTTCAAACTCTGGTTTTGCTTTTGATGGTTTTGTAATTTTATTTGGTTGAGTTATTAACTCTTCTTCATCTTTATAGGCTTTATCAAGCAGAAAATTTGTTGTTCCAATAATTGCTAAATATTGCATATTTTTATACTCAAGCATTACAACTCTATTTTTTGGGTCAAGAGGTTTTTGAAATAGCACTTTTAACTCTTTTTCCAATTTTGCTTGTTTATTTAACCAATTTCCATCTCTATTTTTAAGTAGAAAAAATATAACTAAAACTAAAATTAGAATTGAGAGAACTATTAAATATGTTTGATAATCAAAATCTGCCACTTTTATATCCTTAAACTCATTTTTTAAACTATCTACCAACTCCATAGAAGAGTTTTTTTGAGGTTCTGGTTTTGTTGTAGTAGTTGCTATTGCTGTATTATTATTATCTACAACAGGTATTGCTCTCAATCTAAATCCATATCCATCAGCACTTTTTGATGCTTCTATTTCTATCTTTTTTTTAGATATAAATGCAATTTCCACCAACTTATCAAGTGGTGTAATCTCTATTTTTTCAATTACATTTCCACTCAACTCTTTTTTTATAACTCCTTCACAATTCAAACCAACTAAAACAATTTTAATACCATTTTCAGAAGATATTTGAGTCATTGGAACATCATAAACTTCATCAAATGTTAGCATTAAATCTACTCTATCCAATCTATCATAAATATTATGAGATTTAATATTTACAGCACTTAATGTTGTTACTATAAATAGTAAAATAAGAGATAAAAACCTCATCTCTTCTCTTTTGCTAAATAGTAAATAACTGCATTTGAATCCAAAATCTCATTAACCCTAATTGCTAAGTTTCTCTCATAAACCATAACTTCACCTTTTCCAATAATCCTACCATTTACAAATGTTTCTACACTTTCACCAGCAGGTTTTTGAAGGTCTATAACACTACCTTTTTCTAATTTTAGCAACTCTCTCAATGTAACTTTTGTAGAGCCAAGTTCTGCCACAAAATCAACCTCCATATCCAAAAGCCCACTATAATCTATTCCAACATCATCATCCATCAAAGCTCTTTGTTGAATAATGCTATCAATTGCTTTATCTGCAAATTTTCGCTCAATATCTTCAGCCATTATATCTTCCTATTTATTGCTAACATAAAAGAACCATTATCAACACTATATTTTTGACTTTCCAAAATTGCTATATCACAACTATTCAAAAGTATTGGTGTTGATATATTAAAATGAATATCTTTCTCACTTGATATAACTTTAGCACTACCAATTACTAAATTTGCAATTTCACAACTCAAATCATTTAGTGCAGATATATCAATCTCATCTTCTCCTAAAAGTATAGAAGATATTAGACTTAGAGAATTAAATTCAAACATAAAATAGACACTATGAATTTTATCAGCAATAATATCTATTTTTGATACAAATTCCCATTTGTGTTCATTTTTTTGACAAATATCAATATCTAATCCTAATGTCTCTTTGAAAAATGAGTCCAATGCTTCTTGTAGTATATTAAACATTATCTTCTCCTTAGCAACCACAATTATAAATAATTTTTTTTAAATAGTTTATTAAGAGCCTTAATGTATAATAATTAAGTTCAAAAGGATTGTGGTGATAAGTTTTGTTTTAATTGGAATATTAGTTGGATTTTTATCAGGCTTTTTTGGAATAGGTGGAGGCACAATATTAGTTCCAATATTGCTGTATATGGGCTTTGATATAAAAAGTGCAATTGGTATCTCTGTAATGCAGATGTTATTTAGTTCCATTTTTGGTTCATACATAAATTTTAAAAGTGCTTTTTTAAACTTAAAAGATGGTTTTGTTATTGGAATTGGTGGTTTGTGTGGAGCTTTTTTTAGTGGATTTTTAGTTACACATTTATCAAGTAAAACTTTAGGTTTAATGTTTTTAGGCTTTTTAACATTTGCAATATATAGATTTTTTAAAGCTCATGAATTAAATACACAATCTATCATTACAAAAGCTAATAAAGCTTTTTTATTTCTAATTGGTCTTGGAATAGGAGCTGTTGCTATATCCATTGGCGTTGGTGGCTCTTTGATTTTAACTCCTCTTTTAGTTGGATATTTTGGATATGAGTTAAAAAAAGCAGCTTCTATGGGTCTATTTTTTGTAATATTTTCGTCATTTTCTGGATTTATTAGTCTATCTTTAAATGGACATATCGATTATAATAGTGGGATAATTATTGGTTTGGGTTCGTTAGTTGGTGTTTTTATTGGAGTTAAAAGTGCTCATATAATTCCAAATAAAAATTATAGAGTTTTAATACTTTTATTATATATAATTTTATTAATATTGAGTGCTAAAAAAATATTATTTTAAAGGGGTAGTCATGATGAAGCTTGTTTTTTGTGGAAATAAATTAAATGTTGATCAGTTTGGATACCATTTTGGTGGTTCTCAAGATAAGTATCTGTTTTTAAAATATTTGGTTGGTATTATGAAAGTTTTAAGAAAACTTGAAGCAACAAAGGCATCAATTGATTTAAAAGAGGTTGCTGATATGAGAGATGAAGATATTTTAAAATTTATCGTAGATACTTCAGTAAAAGAGACACTATTAGAACAAAGAGTTCAACGATTTAAAGAAAAGTTAGAAAAAGAGATGGAAATTGTTGAAGGCATGAATTTAACTGATTTAGAAAAAAATATTTACATAAACAATCTAAAGTTAAGTGCAGATTATAGACTTCAAAGAGCTTTTAATAAATCGGTTTATCATATTGGGGTTGATGAGGTTGTTGCAAATGTTATTAGAAAAGATGTTATAAGTATAAAAACACCATTTATTCCTCAATATTTCCATCTACTTGGAAGTTTGAAAAATGGAATTTTGGGTAAAAAATTCTCATCTACAATCAGTATGGAAATAGTTAGAGAAGGTGAAAATACATCTCTTGTGTTAAATAATCCACTATTTTAGGAATTGATTTGGATAGTATAAAAATTTGGGGAGCAAGAGAGAATAATCTAAAAAATATAAATTTAGAAATTCCAAAAAACCGACTTATAGTTTTTAGTGGAATTAGTGGGAGTGGTAAATCTACTCTTGCTTTTGATACTCTCTATGCAGAAGGGCAGAGACGATATATTGAATCGCTTTCAAGTTATGCAAGACAATTTTTGGATAGAGTTGGAAAACCAGATGTGGATAAAATAGATGGATTGACTCCAGCAATTGCAATTGACCAAAAAACAACTTCAAAAAATCCTCGCTCAACAGTTGGAACAATCACAGAAATTTATGACTATTTAAGACTACTTTTTGCAAGAGTTGGGAAACAGTATTGCCATTTGTGTGGCAAACCAATTTCAAAAATGGATACAGTAGATATAATTGAACAGGTTTTAAAACTTCCAACAGAGTCAAAATTAACTATTTTAGCCCCATTAGTTCGAGAAAAAAAGGGTTCATTTAATGAAATTATTGATTCACTTCGTCAAAAAGGCTTTGTGAGGGCTATGATTGATGGGGTTATTGTGAGGCTTGATGAAGAGATTGAGCTTAGTAAAACCAAAAAACATACAATTAAAGCTGTTGTAGATAGAGTTACTTTAAACAGCGAAAATAGTGGGCGTATTTCTCAAGATATTGAAAGGGCAGTTGAAGAGAGTTTTGGGGAAGTTGAAATTGAAATATCTAATCATGAAGAACTTAATTTAAAAAAAGGTTTAATCCATTACAGCAAACATTTAGCATGTTTTGATTGTAAAATATCTTATGAACCTCTGGAGCCTTTAAGTTTTTCATTTAACTCTCCAAAAGGTGCTTGTAGTGAGTGCGATGGACTTGGAATAAAATATAGTTTAGATTTGAAAAAAATTATAAATGAGTCTTTACCAATTGAAGATGGAGCAATAAAAATTATTTATGGATTTAATAAAGGTTACTATTTTATATTTTTAAAAGCATTTTGCAAACAGTTTGGAATTGATATAAGTAAGCGATTTGAAGATTTGGAAGAGTATCAAAAAAAAGCAATTTTATATGGAAGTGGCGAAGATGTGGAGTTAGAGTGGAAAAACTCTAAAATTCATCGTAAATGGAATGGAGTAGTTCAAATTGCATATGATATGTTTAAAGATGAAAAAGAGTTAAATGAGTATATGAGTGAAAAAATTTGTTCAAAGTGCAACGGACATAGACTAAAAGTAGAAAGCTTAGCTGTAAAAGTTCAAGATAAAACTATTGCAGAGCTGATTGATATGCCAATTGATGATTGTTTGGAATTTTTTTCAAATGAAGATAACTTTTCTCACTTAAATGCTCAATCACAATTAATAGCATACCCAATTTTAAAAGAGATAAAAGAGCGACTATTTTTCTTAAAAGATGTTGGACTTGGGTATCTGTCTCTTGGCAGAGATGCAAGAACAATTAGTGGTGGAGAGTCGCAAAGAATTAGAATTGCTTCACAAATTGGAAGTGGATTAAGTGGAGTTATGTATGTTTTAGACGAACCTTCAATTGGTCTTCATGAACGAGATACCATGAAACTTATTAAAACTTTGAAAAATTTAAAAGAAAAAGGCAATACTGTAATTGTTGTAGAACATGACAAAGAGACAATTAAAAGTGCTGATTTTATCGTTGATATTGGTAGTGGTGCTGGAAAATTTGGTGGAGAAGTTATGTTTGCTGGAACATATGAAGAGTTACTTAAATCAGACACTTTAACGGCTGATTATATTACGGAAAAAAAGAAAATTGAGTATTTTAGAAATAGAGAGCAGATTAATTTTTTAGAAATAGCAGATGTAAATATCAACAACATAAAAAATTTATCAGTCAAAATTCCACTATCAAATTTTGTATCAATTACAGGTGTTAGTGGAAGTGGGAAAAGCTCTCTTATTTTAGAAGCACTACTTCCCGTTGCAAGAGAAATATTAAATCATGCCAGAAAAATTAATCGAGTTGATGGAATAACTATTTTAGGATTGGAGCAGTGCGATAAAGTTATATATTTAGACCAAAGTCCAATTGGTAGAACTCCAAGAAGTGTTCCAGCCACATATATTGGACTTATGGATGATATTCGAGAGCTATTTAGCCAAACAAAAACGGCTCAAATTAGAGGTTATAAAAATGGTAGATTTAGCTTTAATGTCAAAGGTGGTAGATGTGAAAAGTGTATGGGTGAGGGTGAAATAAAAATTGAGATGCACTTTTTGCCAGATATTATGGTTAAATGTGATAGCTGTTTTGGAAAGCGATATAATTCCCAAACTCTTGAAGTGCTATATAAAGGAAAAAATATAGCTGATATTTTGGATATGAGTGTAGATGAAGCTTATAACTTTTTATCAACAGTTCCAAAAATAGAGATAAAACTAAAAACTTTAAAAGATGTAGGACTTGGATATATAACTTTGGGACAAAATGCAACAACTCTTAGTGGAGGTGAAGCTCAAAGAGTAAAATTAGCAAAAGAGTTGAGTCGAAGAGATACAGGAAAAACTCTATATATTTTAGATGAACCAACGACAGGATTGCATTTTGCTGATGTGGATAAGCTAACACAAGTTTTGCACCATTTAGTTGATTTAGGAAACTCTGTTGTAGTGATTGAACACAATTTAGATATGATAAAAAATAGTGATTACATTATAGATTTAGGGCCAGATGGTGGAGTGAATGGTGGTAAAATTGTGGATATTGGAAAGCCTTTAGAAGTTGCAAAAAATTATAAAAAAAGTGGCAGTTATACTGGAGAGTTTTTAGCAAAAGAGTTTAAAATTTAAAGGTTTTGATTGTGCTTGATATTGCAGTGGTTGGCTCTGGAATTGGTGGTTCGCTTTTTAGTGCATTAAATAGTAAAAGAGATTTAATTCTTTTTGAAAAAGATGCAAATTTAGGTGGTTGTGCGAGTACATTTGAGAGAAGAAAAAATTACTACAATGCGGGTGCTACTACATTTGTTGGGTATGAAGATGGTCATATTATCAAAAACATGTTTGATGAAATAGATATATTGCCCAATATTTTAAAAAGTGATATTGCAATAAGAGTTATTCAAAAAGATAAAACTATCGATAGAGTTGCAAATTTTGAACAGTTTTTAGAACAAATTGAAAAAGCATATCCAAATAAAAAAAATAGACAATTTTGGCAAACAATAAAAGATATTGATGAGCGATTTTGGAAACTAAATGGCATCTTTTTTGCAAAATATTCTACTTCAAACTACATAAAAACAGCTACATTTTTATCAAAACTATTTTTTGAGTTCAAATTTTTTCTTCTAAAAAGTGGTGAAAGTTTTATAAAAGATACTTTAGGTGATATTTCAGAAGATTATTTACAATTTTTAAACTCACAACTTTTAATTACAATTCAAACAACTTCACAAAATATTCCACTTTTATCGATGGCTTTAGGTCTTGCATATCCATTTCATGATGTGTTTTATGCAAATAAAGGTATGGGAGAGTTAATTCAAACAATCACTTCTAAAGTAAATGTGCATAAAAAAGAGGAGATTATTTCAATTCATAAAGAGAAAAATTTTTACTATTTAATATCAAATAAGAGTAGCTATATGGCAAAAAATGTAGTTTTAAACTCAACAATTTATGACTCTAATAAACTATTTATTGATGAAGATATTAGAAATTATTATAAAAAATATAAATTTAGCGACCAAAGTGCATTTGTAGTTTATCTTAAACTCTCATCAAAAACAGAGTTTCTGCACCACTATCAAATAATTTTAGATGAGACTATTCCAAATTGTATTTCAAACTCATTTTTTATTTCTTTTTCAGATAAAGATGATGAACTTTTATCAAAAAATGGATATTCAATAACAATTTCAACACATACAAAAGCACTTTTTTGGAAAGAGTTGGAACCACATGAGTATAAAATAAAAAAATTGGAAACTGAAAATTTTATTATTCAAAAGTTTTTAGAATATTTTAGTGACATAAAAAAAGAGGAGATAATCGATAGTTTTAGTGCAACATCAGCTACATTTGAAAAATTTATAAATAGATTAAATTGTGGTGGCAGAGCTATGAGAACAAGTGAGATTTTTAATTTATCACCTGCAAACACTCAATTTAATAGACTTTATAGTGTTGGTGATACGATATTTTCATCACAAGGTTTTGTTGGTGTTGCTATTGGAGTTAAGTGTTTGAATAGTTTTTTCACAAACACTTAACATAAAAAATTTTACAACTTAATTCCAACCAGCTTTTTTCTCACACTCTTTCATCTCTTTTTGATGAGTTTTTTCCCATTCGCTTATGCTCTTTGTCTCATCATCTGACATTTTAGAGTTCATGCAACTGCAATATTTATATACAACTTCTTCTGAAACACCACTATTTTTATTATCTTCCAAACATTTAGCAATCCATTTTACATCATCACTATTTGATGCTAATAGTGGATTAGCAAACATAAAACAAGAGATAGCAAAACCAACAGATAAAATCTTTTTCATAAAAATCTCCAAAAATAAAATTTAAAAGCAAACTATTTTAACTCTAAATCACTTAAAAATTAAATATGATAATTTGGTGCTTCTTTTGTGATTATTACATCATGCACATGACTCTCTTTTAATCCAGCACTTGTGATTTCTACAAACTCTGCTCTCTCCCAAAGTGTAGCAATATCTTTTGCACCTAAATATCCCATAGATGCTCTAAGTCCCCCAATTAATTGATGAACTACATCAGAAGCTTTGCCTCTATATGGAACTCTTCCTTCAATTCCTTCTGGAACTAATTTATCACTTGCTGTGCCTTCTTGAAAATATCTATCATTACTACCTTTTGTCATTGCACCAATACTACCCATTCCACGATAAGTTTTGTATTGTCGTCCTTGATAAACTATCATTTCTCCAGGTCCTTCTTCAGTGCCTCCAAGTAGTGAGCCAATCATAACAGAACTTGCTCCAACAGCTAAAGCTTTTGCAATATCTCCAGAATATTTAATTCCACCATCTGCAATAATTGGCACACCCTTGCTATTTGCATAATCTGCACAATCTGAAATTGCTGTAATTTGTGGAACTCCAACACCTGCAACTATTCGTGTAGTGCATATGCTTCCAGGTCCAATTCCTACTTTTATGCCATCAGCTCCAGCTTCAATTAAATCTTTTACAGCTTCTTTAGTTGCTACATTTCCAACTATTACATCAACTGCTAACTTCTCTTTTATCTTTTTTAAAGTTTCTATAATCCCTTTACTATGTCCGTGAGCTGAATCCATAACCAAAACATCAACTCCAGCATCAACTAATGCAACAGCTCTCTCAAACTGATTAACTCCGATTGCACCACCAACTCTAAGTCTGCCAAAATCATCTTTGTTTGAGTTTGGATACTCTATTCTTTTTTGAATATCTTTGATAGTTATAAGCCCTTTTAATACTCCATCTTCATCAATTATTGGTAACTTTTCAATCTTATTTTTGTGCATAATTTTTGCTGCTTCTTCGAGAGTTGTTCCAACTTTGGCAGTAATTAAAGGCATTTTTGTCATCACTTCGCCAACTAATTTATTTAAATCAATTTCAAATCTTAAATCTCTATTTGTAAGAATTCCAATTAATTTACTATGCTCATCTACAACAGGCACACCAGAAATTTTCACATCATCCATAATCTCTTTAGCATCAAATAGTGTAGTATCAGGAGTTACATAAATTGGGTCAATAATTACTCCACTCTCACTTTTTTTAACCTTTTTAACTTGAATAGCTTGACTCTCAATATCCATATTTTTATGAATAATTCCAATTCCACCAAGTCTTGCCATAGCAATTGCCATTTTGTATTCTGTAACTGTATCCATAGCTGCAGAAATTATTGGTGTATTTAATGTAATATTTTTTGTTAATTTTGATTTTATACTAACCTCTTTTGGAAGCACCTCTGAATAGTTTGGAACAAGTAAAACATCTTCAAATGTTAAAGCTCTAGCCCTAATTTTCATATTTTCTGATGGCTTATATCTATAAAGTTATAGATAGCATCTCTCCTTTCCTAAATTTTTATTACAAAAAAATTCTAACATAAAAAAGCTGATGAAAAAGAGGCTATTCACTATTTTTTACTATGACAATATCATAGACTCCTCTCTTTTTTACAACTGAACGGTTTGTGGGAATTGTGCGATTGTCTGAAATTTTATCTAACTTATCTTTTAACTTATCTACATCACATTCCAACTCATCAATTCTACATTTCAGTTGCAAAATAATATCAACTCCAGCAATATTGACACCTAAATCTCTTGTAAGCTTTAAAATAAACTTGATTTTTTCAATATCATTTGCAGAGTATAATCTAATTCTTCCTTCTGTTCGTGAAGGGATAACCAATCCTTCTCGCTCATATTGTCTAAGAGTTTGAGGATGAATATCCAACATTTTTGAAATTACACTAATTAAATATAGTGGTTCATCACTGCTAATCATTTTTATTCCTCTGGCAATTTAGCTTGTAACATTTCAACTAATTCAGAATCTAAATCTTCAATTTTTGGGATTTTAATATCAATTTTTATATACAAATCTCCATAATTACTATTTTTTCTATCATAAGCACCAAGCTCTTTTACTCTCAATTTTTGCCCACTTTTAATTCCTTGAGGAACTTTTAGAGTTATCTCTTTTTTTAAAGTTGAAATATTTAATTTTGTTCCAAATAAAGCACTTTTTAGAGGAATTTCAACACTTTTTATTAAATCATTTCCTTCTCTTACATACTCATTAGATTTTGCTACATCAATAGTGATTAATATATCACCTCTAACACCATTTCTTCCAACTCTTCCACGATTTTTAACTCTTAATGTTTCACCACTTTTTATTCCTTCTGGAATTTTAATATCAAAACTATCATTATCAATTGAAATTGTCTGTTTTCCACCAAGAATTGAAAGATTAAATGGGATTGTAATTGAAGTTTTTATATCCAAATTTTCTTGCATCATATCTCCAAATCCATCAAAAGAGAATGATGAAGAGCCAAATCCACGATTAAAGCCAGAGTTACCAAAACTACTTCGCCCAAATCCTCCACCACCAAAAACTTGTCTCAATAATTCATCTAAATCTACATTTGAGTTTGATGACCTAAAATCATGGAAATTTTGCCCACCAAACATACTATCTCCATATTGGTCATATTGAGCTTTTTTTTGTGGGTCGCTTAAAACTTCATAAGCACCATTTATTTCTTTAAACTTTTCTTCGGCACCAGCCTCTTTATTTATGTCAGGATGATATTTTCTTGCTAATCTTCTATAAGCTTTTTTTATTTCATCAGCAGAGGCATCACTACTTACACCAAGTGTTTCATAAAGACTTTTTGACAACTTCCACTCCTTTAAACTTTATAGTAAGTATATCATAAGAGTTTAGTCTATGTCAATCAACTTATTGAGTGCTATTTGCTAATTCACTTTTAAATTTTAGTTGTTGAAGTTTAATTTTTATTTGTGAGTTTTCTTCTTTTAAAGAAGCATGCATTGAATATAGTTGTGTTAAATCTCTGCTCATTAAATAGATACCATTTCTAAGATAGATTTTAGGAACTAAAAGAGCTAAAATAGTCGCAAAAACTGTAAAAAGTGTCAAAAGTTCTCTAAAACTTATATTTCTTTCATTTTTATCTAAATCTAAATTATCCAACTCTTCTAAAAGAATATCTTTGTCGCTCATAAGTTCCTTCTTATTATTTTATTCAACAAAGAGATTAAAACTAAAATATATTTTAACAATCTCCATTTTGCCAACATATTTTGTATTTTACTATCTTTAAACTATATTAATTATAAATAGAATATCTATAACTTAAGAGTTGTAATAAAGTTTTAAAAATAGTGATTAATAATTATTAAATTAATGGATTTATGAATAAAGAAGTAATGTAGAATAAATATTGGTTGCGGAGACAGGATTTGAACCTATGACCTTCGGGTTATGAGCCCGACGAGCTACCGGACTGCTCTACTCCGCGACACTACAAATAAGTGGCTGGGATACAAGGATTCGAACCTCGATTAGATGGACCAAAACCACCTGTCCTGCCGTTAGACGATATCCCAACAATCAACTTTTTCGTGGATGGAATTATAGGGTATTAATTACTATTTGTCAAGCTTTTTTGATATAATTTTGGGAAAAAAGGAAAATTTTATGCCAATTAACAGAGTTTTGGAAGCAATTGAAGAGATAAAAAAAGGTAATATGGTTGTCATGGTTGATGATGAAGATAGAGAAAATGAGGGTGATTTAGTTTATGCAGGGACATTTAGCACAGCAGAAAAAGTAAATTTTATGGCAACAGAAGCAAAGGGTTTAATTTGTGTATCAATTACAAAAGAGACAGCTGATAGATTAGATTTAGCTCCTATGGTAAAAGATAATAACTCTCAACACGAAACAGCTTTTACTGTATCTATTGATGCAAAAGATGCAAAAACAGGTATTTCAGCATATGAGCGAGATTTGACAATTAAACTTTTATCAAATATTCAAAGTCAAAAAAGTGATTTTGTAAAACCAGGACATATATTTCCATTGGTAGCAAAAGATGGTGGAGTTTTGGTAAGAACAGGGCATACAGAAGGAAGTGTTGATATTTGCAAGCTTGCAGGAGTTACACCTTCAGCTGTGATTTGTGAAATTATGAAAGATAATGGAGAGATGGCAAGACGAGATGATTTGGATAGTTTTGCAAAAAAACATAATTTAAAAATAGTATATATTTCAGATATTGTTGAGTATAGATTAAAATATGAGAGGCTTATAACTATTGCACATAGAGAACATGTTGAATTTTTTGGAATAGATACAGAAAAAGTTACATTTATTGACCATAATGAAAATAAACATTATGCTTTTATATTTGGTGAGTTAAAACAAAGCACAAATGTGAGACTTCATAATATAACTTCAGATTATGAACTATTTTCTAATAATAGAAAATTTTTAAGTCTTATTAGCTCAATAGAGTATTTAAAAAATAGTGGTGGAGTATTAATTTTTTTAGATAGTAAAAGTATAACTTCAGAATATATAAAAGATGTTGGTATAGGCTCACAAATTTTAAATCTTTTGGGAATAAAAAATATAAAACTATTAAGTAGTGAAAAGCGAGATTATGTGGGCATTTGTGGATTTGGATTAAATATATTAGAAGATATTATTATTTAATGAGAGTTTTACTATTAGAAGATGAGTATTCATTACGAATTACTATCGAAGAGTTTTTGCAAGAGTTAAATTTTGTATGCGATAGTTTTGGCGATGGAGATGATGCTTTTGATGCGATTTTTGAAAAAGGTTATGATTTATTACTATTAGATGTAAAAGTTCGAGGTAAAAATGGTTTTGAATTTTTAGAAGGAATTAGAAAAGAGGGTTTAAATACTCCTGCAATTTTTATAACTTCGCTTACTTCAATTGAAGATTTAAGTAGAGGTTATAATTGTGGTTGTTGTGATTATATTAGAAAACCTTTTGATTTAAAAGAGTTACAATTACGGCTTGAACAAGCAATTAGAAGCAACTGTTTAAATAGTAAAAGTGAGCTAATAGCTCTTCCACTCGACTATTTTTATGATACTAAAAATTTCGTCTTAAAGTCAAAAGATAAAGAGGTTCAATTAACTAAAACTGAAAAATTAATTATTGAATTGTTAATTAAAAATCGTGGAAAAGTTATTTCAATAGAAGATTTTATGGAAATTATTTGGGGAAATTATATAAATAGTGCAAATGTGAGAGTTCAAATAAACCATTTAAGAAAAAAGTTAGATAAAGACTTAATAGTAAATGTAAGAGGTTTAGGATATAAAATTGAACTCTAATACAAGTAAATTTGTAATAAAATATGCAACAATTTCAACAATAATTATTAGCACAATTTTATTAGCTCCTTTGTATTTATATTTTTTAATATTAAGTAATATTCATGATGCAAAAATTGAGTTAGAGTTGAAAAGTATTGGTAGAAATATTATTAAGCAGATGGATGAGTTTAATCCAAAGTATGATGATAGCTTTATGTTTCCACGATTTAAATCATATAATGCTGGGCTTTATGATAAAAATTTTAAACCAATCTTTACAACAATAAAAAGCGATATTAGAAATTATAGTAGTGGGTATTTTAGTGATGGAGATTTTAAATATTACATTATAGAGTTTATTGGTGATAAATATTTTAACTCAAAATATCTAATTGTTTCTAAAATTGATACAAATTATGATGTTATAAATAAAATTTTACTAATTTTACTAAGCATTATCATTTTAATATTTGTGCTTTCAATTTTGATTTTAAAAAACTTTTCAAAGCCATTTCAAAAGATAAATCAGAGTTTAGATAATTTTATAAAAGATTCTATTCATGAAATAAATACACCACTATCTATTATAAATGCAAATATTGATTTGTATTTGCTTAAAAATGAAGAAAACAAGTATCTTTCACGAATAAAATCAGCAACTAAGACTTTATCAACTATTTATAACGATATGGATTATTTAATCAAACGAGAAATTGTAAAATATAAAAAAGAAGAGCTTAATTTTAGTCTATTTTTGAAAGAGAGAGTAGATTATTTTAGTGAAATAGCAAAATTACGAAATATTCAACTAATTTCTCATATACAAGCTGATGTTTTTATAAATTTTAATAAAAGTAAATTGGAAAGAGTTGTAGATAATAACTTATCAAATGCAATTAAATATAGTTATGAAAATGGTGATGTAATTATTACTTTAGAACTTGAAGAGAGTTTTATAATATTCAAAGTTCAAGATTTTGGAGTTGGTATGAGCAATCCTGAAAAAATTTTTGATAGATATTATAGAGAAGATTTAACAAAAGGTGGATTTGGTATAGGTTTAAACATAGTTAAAAATATTATTGATGATGAAAAAATTGAATTACAACTGTTTTCAAAACCAAAAAATGGCACAACTTTTATATATAAATTTAACATAAGTAATAATTCTTAATTATTTTATAAGAATATAAACTCCATAAACATTCAGCAAAGCTCATTAACACCGAACTTTAAGAGCTATTTAAACCTTTTTTATTGAATAAAAAATATACAGCTAAAAGTTATCTTATTTATAAAATTAATAAATCTGACTTATTATTTTAAGAAAAAAAAAGATATAATCCAATACTAACAAAATCAAATTATAAGGATTTCTGTATGGCTGAAAATAAAGTTTGCAGACGAGATTTCCTTGGTATGGCATTTGGAGGTTTTGCAGCTTTGGGAATAGGTGCATCTCTGATTGCTATGAAAAGGGCTTGGGACCCATTACCAAGTGTAGTTTCTGCTGGTTTCACAACTGTTGATTTATCACCTATGACTGATGGTGAGCTTAGGCTTGTAGAGTGGAGAGGAAAACCTGTATTCATTCTCAAAAAAACTCCAGATATGGAAAAGAATGGAAATAGAGATGTGTTTGTAAGTAGTTCTCCATATACTGTTGTTATTGGAATTTGCACACATTTAGGTTGTATTCCAAGTTGGGTTGAAGGTGATAAGAGATTTAAATGTGCTT
>DZAY01000009.1 GCA_022729735.1 Helicobacter cetorum | reverse complement strand
ATGGTGAAAACTTTAGCTACTTTAAACGAATTGATGAAAACGGAGCCGAAATAAATAAACAAGATACCACAAAATCAAAAATTGCAAAAGGTGCAACTTATGATGTTTCTCTTGAAAATGGTATTCCAAAAATTGAAACTACAACAACAATGAAAGATATAAGTGAGATTAAGTTTTAGAGCTTTTGCTCTAACTTTTCTCATTTTTTAGTTAATCAAATATTATATCTGCATTAATTGCTTACTCTTTTCATGAAAAAAAGCCACCTTTGAAATATTATACTAATTTTGCTATTACTGAATTTTAATTATCGAACTCAGATTATAAAATATTTTTTCTTAATTTTTATTACCACAAAAATATATTCCGAAACAAGTTCGGAATAAAGAAGTATTTTAATTATTTTATTTAATATTTATTCCCATCAAATCCAGCACCAAAAGCATGATATAAATTTACGATAGATTTTATAGTTTCAAAGCTGGTTTGCTCTTTTTGGATTGCAACTCCAAACTCCTCTTTTCTAACTTCCAAAAACTCCAAATGGCTTACAAAGCCTCGCATATATTTATCACTAAAAATATCTTTTTTCTCTTTTATAGCCTTATATCGTTTCTCTTGAGTTTTTAGCCGTTCCATATTTGTAGCATATTTGCTAACAGAATCTTTTATCTCACCAAAAGCCCTTCTCACTGTATCTTTATACTCTGAAATTGCGATTTTTTGCTCTATTTTAGCAACTTTTATATTTGCTTCTATTTTGCCAAAATCCACAATTGGGCTTAATAAATTTGTCCCTATTGAGTAGTTTAAACCACCTGAACTTATAAAATTATCAAGCTCACCACTTACAAATCCTAATGAAGTAGTTAGATTAAATGTCGGAAAATAGGCACTTTTAGCAACACTTACATTAAATGCACTCATCTTTATTTTAGCTTCAGCCATCTTTATATCAGCTCTTTTATTCAAAATATCAGATGGAATATTTGCTGGAACTTTTAATGAAGTGGAGTTATATTCACTTGAATAATCTAAATTTTTTTCATCAAATAGAGTTACTACATCTATTCCAAGCAAAATAGAAGTAGCCGTTTTGTAGTTTTCTAAAGCCTCTTTTTTTGCTAACAGTTCATCTTTTGTCATCTCAAGGAGTGACTCTTCTTGAAGCAAAACACTCTTTTCTGCAAAACCGTTTTCATATCTATTTTTTATATATTCATACGATTTAAGCCTATCTTCATATTGAGATTTTACTATTTCATATAGCTTTTTGTGGCTTTTCACTCCAAAATATGCAATCACAACATCGCTTGTTAATCGCTTTAAAATGGTCTCTTTCAGGTAAATATTTTGCATAAGTTGCTCTCTTGCAACCTCTCTTTTGTTTTTTAATTTATCAAAAAAATCCAGTTCAAACGAAGATAAAAAGCCTAAATTGTAACTTTCAAACTCAAATCCTCTATTTTGTGGAGGAGTGTAATCGCTTGTTTTTTGATGACTAACTCCACCATTTAAATCTATTTTAAACTTTTCTTCAGCTTTTTTGATATTTAAAAACTCTCTAAATTGTGAAACTCTTAAACTCGCAATTTCCAAAGAGCTACTATTTTTAATAGCAATTTCTACAAAGTTATTTAACTCTTTATCACCAAAATCTTCCCACCACTTTTCAGAGATTACAACTTCACTATTTTGTTCAAAATTTGGCAACTCCATTTGTGGAATATTTGCTTCATGATTTGTAAATGAGCAACCACCAAAAAATAGAGCAGTTATTAAAGTTAAACTTAATTTCACTCTCATGCCAAATCCTTTTTTGATAAATATTTTGAAACCAAAATATAAAATAGTGGAATAAATAAAATCGCTAAAAATGTAGCTGAAAGCATACCACCAATTACACCAGTTCCAATAGCTATACGACTCGCAGCTCCAGCACCTGAACTAATAGCCAATGGAATTGCTCCAAGAGTAAATGCAAGTGAAGTCATAATAATTGGTCGAAGTCGAATTTTTGCAGCTTCTATCGCACTATCATAAATACTAAATCCCTCTTTTCGCTTTTGCATAGCAAACTCAACTATCAAAATCGCATTTTTTGCAGCAAGTCCAGCTAATACAAGTAAGCCTATTTGGAAATATATATCATTATCCAAGCCTCTTATCATGGTTGCAACTATTGCTCCGAAAATCGCAAATGGAACTGCTAAAAGAATTACAATTGGCACCGACCATAAGCCATAAAATGCTGAAAGAATTAAATATAGTAAAATTATCGCTGTAACGAAAACAAAAAGACTACTATTTGAAATTTGCTTCTCTTGATAAGCCGTTCCAACCCAACCCAATGTATAACCATCTGGTAAAACCTCTTTTGCCACCTCTTCAATCGCCCTCAAAGCATCACCTGAACTATAACCCAAAGATGGCTGACCTGAAATTTTTGCTGATGGAAATAGATTAAATCGCTCTATCAAATCTGAACCGACTGTTTTTTGAATCGTTACTAATGTTCCAATTGGAATTAACTCCCCATTTTTGTTTTTTACAAATAGATTATTTAAATCTTCTGGCGATTTTCTATTTTCATCAGTTGTTGCAATATTTACCTTATAAGTTCTACCATAAAGGTTAAAATCATTCACATAATAGTTTCCATAAGCACTATTTAGAGTTGTATAAATGTCATTTAATTTCACCCCTTTAGCTTTTGCTTCTTCAATATTTACATTTAGTTTATATTGAGGCACATTTGCATTTAGAGTTGTTCTAACCCCCATAAGCTCTGGTCGCTGTGAAGCTTTTTGTAAAATTTGTTGAACATATGAATTTAGCTCAAGTATGCTACTTCCTGTTCTATTTTGCACATACATATCAAATCCTCCAGCCATTCCAAGCCCTGAAATTGGTGGTGGTAAGACGGGAATTGAAAATCCATAAGGAATAGTCATATACTCTTTTGCAAATTGTCCTGCCAAAACTCCTGCATGTTGAAATGGTTCTGGTCTATTATCCCAATGATTAAGCCTAATAATCGTAGCTGCTGCATTTGTCTTTTCTGCAAATGTCATGAAATCAAGTCCTGTAAATGATACAACATACTTAACATTTGGATTTTGTGAAACTTTGTCATAAATTGCATCTGTTAGCATCTCTGTTCTATTTAGTGATGAAGCTGGAGGATTATAACTAAATGTAAAAATTGTGCCTTGGTCTTCTTGCGGAACAAGTCCTGTTTTCATCACTTTTAATAAATCATATGACAGATATAAAAGCCCACCAAATAGAAATATACTAATAAAACTAAATCTAATAAAAGTTTTTACAATCATTGTGTAACCGATAGTCGCTTTATCAAACATCGCATTAAACCATCTAAATAAAAACATGGGTTCTCCATGATTTGGTTTTAAAATTGTTGCACAAAGTGATGGTGTTAATGTAAGTGCCACAAAGCCTGAAATGGTAACTGAAATAGCGATTGTGATTGCAAACTGTTTATACATCTCACCAGTTAGCCCTCCTAAAAATGCAACTGGAATAAATACTGCACACAAAACTAAAACTATCGAAACTAATGCTCCACCAACCTCTTTCATGGCACTAAATGTTGCATCTTTTGGGCTTAAACCCTCACTCATGTGCCTTTCAACATTTTCAATAACAATAATTGCATCATCTACAACGATACCAATTGCCAAAACTAAACCAAATAGTGTAAGTAGATTTATACTAAATCCAAGTAGATACATACCTGCAAATGTCCCAATAATCGAAACTGGAACGGCAATTAATGGAATAATAGATGCTCTTGCATTTTGTAAAAATAGATAAACAACAATTGCCACTAAAAATAGAGCTTCCAAAAATGTTTTTACAACCTCTTTGATTGAAACCTCTATAAAATCTGTCGAATCATACGGAATTTGATAAGTTAAATCTTCTGGAAAGTTTTTTGATAAATCTGATAAAACTTTTTTGATATTTCCTGCAACCTCTAAAGCATTTGCATTTGATTGCAAAAATACAACCATAGGAATTGCTGGAGATTTGTTTAATTTTGAGATAAGATTATAACTGCTTGAGCCAAGCTCTATTGTTGCTACATCTTTCAATCTCAAACTTCCACCCTCTTTGGTGCTACTTAAAATTATCTCTCCAAACTGCTCTGGACTGCTTAATCGTTCAGGTGCTAAAATCGTATAAGTAAACATCTGTTTTTCTGTGAGTGGCTCTTGAGCAAATTTACCAACTGCATACTGTTCATTTTGCTCTTTTATTGAGCTTATTACATCTTGCACTGCTAAATTGTATTTTGAGAGTTTCATAGGGTCAATCCAAACACGAATTGAGTAATCTCTCGCTCCAAAAATCACAACATCACCCACACCTTTTACCCTTTTTAACTCATCTGCTACATTTATTAAAGCATAATTTGATAAAAATGTTGTGTCATAAGTTTTGTTTGGTGAAGTTAAAAGTGAAGCCATAAGCATACTTGGCGACCTCTCACCAACTCTAACTCCTTGTCTTTGAACAGCTTCTGGAAGTTTTGATAAAGCCATTTGAACTCTATTATTTACATCAATCTTTGCATCATCTGCATTTGTGCCAACTTCAAAAAACACATTTATACTAATTTTTCCACTATCATCAGAGCTTGAACTCATATAAATCATATTCTTTGCACCATTTATCTGCTCTTCTAATGGAGCTGCAACAGTTTTGGATAAAGTCTCTGCACTCGCTCCAGGATATACAGTTGATACAACTATTTGAGGAGGCACAACTCGTGGATAATGCTCAATTGGTAAGTTATAAATTGAGATAACTCCAGCTAAGAGTAAAATAATGGATATAACTGCTGAAAATACAGGTTTTTTTATAAAGTATGTTGAAAACATCTTATTTTCCATCTACTATTGTGATTTTAGAGTTTGGTCGAACTTTTGCAATATTATTTATAACTACCAAATCCCCATCGTTTAAGCCACTATTTATAACAATTCCACTATTTGTAAGCACTCCAATATTTACAGGTCTAATAGTAGCAACTCCATCAACTGCCACATAAACCATCGCACCATTTGGAGTTTGCAAAATTGCTTGTTCTGGAATTGTTGCTACATTTTTAATTTTTATACCATTCATTGAAACTTTTACAAACTCACCAGCAATCAACTCATTTTTTTCATTTTCAAATTTTGCTCTGATTTGAAGTGTATTTGTAGAGCTATCTATTGTTGGCGAGATATAATCAATTTTTCCTTTTAAGTTACCTATTTCTAAGTTTGCACTTTTTATCTGCTCTAAGTAGTTTGAAACATCATCTTTAGAGATTGCAAACTCTGCATAAATAGGGTTTATTGAAGTAATTGTAGTTAGAAGTTTATTTGTTTGAACATAATTTCCAACATCTAAATTTTTAGCTCCAACAATTCCATTAATTGGAGATTTGATAACTGTATAATCAAGCTCTATTTGGGCTTGTTTTAAGTTTGCTTTTGAGCTTTCAATTTCTGCTTTTGCACTCTCAATTTCTGCTTTTGTAGTCTCAATTTCAGATTTTGTAGTTTCAAATTGATTTAAATATGAGTCATACTCTTTATCACTAATAGATTTAGAAGAGTATAATGATTTTGCTCTTTCATAATCACTACTCGCTTTTTTAAGATTTGCTTCACTTTTTTTAAGATTTGCTTCACTTTTCTTAAGATTTGCTTGAGCTTTTTGTAGATTTGCTTTTACTTGTTCTAACTTTGCTTTATACATATCTTGCTCTATTGTATAGAGTAAATCCCCAACTTTTACAAATTGTCCTTCTGTAAAATGTTTCTTTTCCAAAAATCCATTAACTCTTGCAATAATTTCAACTTTTTCATAAGGTTTAATCAGTGCAGGATATGTTTTAGAAATTTCCACATCTTTATGTTCTACTTTAAAAGCTTTAACTGGAACTGGTGGCATATTTTGTGGATTTGCTTGTGCTGGTTGTGATTTACTATCCAACCCACAACCTGAAAATATTAAAAAAGATGCAAATAGCACACTTTTTATGAACTTCATATAAACTCCTATAACTTGAATTTTTATGGATTGTATCAATTTTTGGCTTAATTTATCTTTCCAGAAAGATAAAATTGTATTTTATTTTTTAATAAAAATTAAAAGTTGATTAATATTTAGTTTTGTGTTATTTTTTTGAAATTTTTTGAAGGTTTTTAAAACCATCTAAAAAGTTTTAGATGGTTTATTATAAGACTATTATAGTTTAGATTTAGCAACTTCTACTAGTTTTGTAAATGCAACAGCATCATTTACTGCCATATCAGCTAATATTTTTCTATCAAGTTCTATTTCAGCTAATTTTAAACCATGCATAAATCTTGAATAACTAATATCATTTAATCTACAAGCAGCATTAATTCTGATAATCCAAAGTTTTCTGAATTCACCTTTTCTATCTTTTCTATCTCTAAAAGCATAAACCAAACTTCTTTCTAACTGCTCTTTCGCTTTTCTATAATGTTTTCTTCTACCACTATAAAAGCCTCTTGCTTCTTTTAGTAACTTTTTATGTCTTCTTCTTCTAACTATACCTGTTTTAACTCTCATTTTTTTCCTTTACCTATTTTTTGAATTTTTTACTTTAGGTGCCAAACTATGTTTGGACTTGCCCAAATTTGGGGTTTTTAATGGATTAATTAATAATTAATCACACAACATATTTTGAACTAACTTTAAGTTAGCACTATGCACAGACCTTGAATGTCTAAGACTTCTCATTCGTTTTGAAGTTCTATTAGAAAGAAGATGACTTCTAAAAGCTGTTCCTCTTTTAATGCTATTTTTTCTAACTTTAAACCTCTTTGTAGCACTTTTCACACTTTTCATTTTTGGCATAACAAATTCTCCTTTTATAAATTAAGTTCTAATGTTTTTTAGTTGGCTTTGGAACAACTAAAAGACTCACATATCTTCCTTCAACAACGGGTGTTTTATCAATATCAGCTACATCTTCTATCATTTTATAAACATCATCTAATACTTTAACTCCACCTTCAGGCTCTGATAACTCTCTTCCTTTTAGAAATACTCTAAATCTAACATGTTTTCCTTCTTCTAAAAATTCTCTTGCATGTTTGACTTTGTAATTTACATCATTTTGTGCTATTTTTACAGACAGTTTAATCTCTTTTACTTCAATAACTTTCTGTTTTTTCTTAGCCTCTTTTTTCTTTTTTTCTTCTTGGTATCTATATTTACCATAATCCATAATTTTACAAACTGGTGGTTTTGCATCTGGAGATACTAACACCAAATCCAAACCTTCACTTCTTGCCATATCCAAAGCAACACTTAAAGGCACAACCCCAACTTGCTCACTACCATCTTTAATACATCTAACCTCTGAAGCTTCTATATCTTCATTTATTATTGCATCATTTTTTCCATTACTATTTTTCAAATACAACCCTCACTCATTTTCTCCTTTATAAGCATAAATAGTTCCTCTTCTTTTAAATTATATTGACTCTTTTCTCTTCTATCTCTAATAGCTACCGATTTTGTTTCTACCTCTTTATCACCAATTACAATTATCATTGGAACTCTTTGCTTTTCAGCATTTCTAATTCGCTTATTCAAACTCTCATTTTTATCATAAATTTCACAATCAACTTCCATTCTAATTAATCTATTTTTAAGCTCTTTTGCATATTCATTATGAGTTTCTGCAATCGGAACAATAATTAATTGTGTTGGAGCAATAAATAGTGGAAATTCTCCAGCATAATGTTCTGTTAAAATCGCGATAAACCGTTCAAATGAGCCAAGAATTGCTCTATGAATCATAACAGGTCGCTCTTTTTGATTAGCCTCATTAACAAAGCTTAAATCAAATCGCTCTGGCAAATTAAAATCTACTTGCACAGTTCCACATTGCCATTTTCTACCAATTGCATCTGTTATTTTTATATCAATTTTTGGCCCATAAAATGCTCCACCACCTTCATCTACACTATATGGAAGTGAATTTTCATCTAATGCTTCTCTTAAGCCTCTTGTTGCAATTTCCCAAATATCATCATCACCAATAGCTTTTGTTGGTTTTGTTGCAACTTGCATCTCATAATTAAAGCTAAACTTTTTCATAACTTTATCTACAAAATCTAATACTTCTAAAATATTTTCTTTTATTTGCGATGGTGTGCAAAATATGTGAGCATCATCTTGAGTAAATTCTCTAACTCTCAAAAGTCCGTGAAGCACTCCACTTTTTTCGTGTCGATGCACTACACCATATTCAAAAAATTTCAAAGGCAAATCTCTATAGCTATTAACTCTATGCTTATAAACTTGAATATGTCCTACACAATTCATAGGTTTTATTCCATACTCTTGTTCATCTATATTTGTAAAATACATATTTTCACCATAATTTGCATAATGCCCACTAATTTGCCACATTGTAGATTTTAAAATCTCAGGACCTCTTACAGGTTCATAGCCTCTAACTCTATGCTCAATAAATAGCATTCGTTCTAATCTACTTCTAAGTCTTGCACCTTTTGGAAGCCATATTGGAAGTCCAGCACCAACTTCTTCATTAAATATAAATAGTTCTAATTCATTTCCAAGTTTTCTATGGTCTCGCTTTTTTGCTTCTTCTATCATAAATAGATAATTTTTAAGAGCTTCTTTATCTGCAAATGCAATTCCATAAATTCGAGTTAGCATTTCTCTGTTTTCATCACCACCTATGTATGCACCAGCTATTTTTGTAAGTTTAAAAAATCTTAAAAATTTTGTATTTGGAACATGAGGTCCTCTACAAAGGTCTTCAAAATTGCCTTGTTTGTAGATTGAAACTTCATTTGATGGTATATTTTTTAAAACTTCCAATTTTAATTCATCTTTTGAAAATTTAGAAATAGCTTCATCTTTTGAAATATTATATTTTGTTATTTCTACTTTTTGAGATACGATTTCTGACATTTTTTGTTCAATTTTTTCTAAATCCTCTTCAGAAATTTTTGAGGTTGTCTTAAAATCATAATAAAATCCCTCATCAACAACAGGACCAACAAAAAATTGAGCATCATTATATAGCTCTTTAATTGCTTGAGCCATTAAATGAGCAGTTGAATGTCTAATAATTTCTATTGCTTCAACACTATTATTGTAATAAATTGGCTTCAATCCATCTACAACAGTTGCACTTTGAGTATCTATAATAGTCTTATCGTTTAAAAATCCTATCTGTTCCAAATATTTCCTTTGATTTGTAAATGGTGACCACAAGAGGATTTGAACCTCCGACCCCTACCATGTCAAGGTAATGCTCTACCACTGAGCTATGCGATCAAATTGACAGATAAAAATAGAGTCGGAATTATAGCAAAATAATGTTTATTTTTTTCTAAAGTGTATATAAAATATGAGTGCTACTGAAATATTAATCAAAATATCAGCTAAATTAAATATTGCAAAATTAAAAAAACAGTGCCAATAGATATAATCAACAACACCACCATGAATAAATCTATCTAATAAATTACTAAATCCAGCACCAACTAATAGCCCAATAGGCTTTGTATAAATCTTCATCTCTTGTGATATATAAAAATATATAACTACAATACTTAAAAGTGCCAACTGTATGAATTTTAGATACTCTCCCAAAAATTCAAACATAGAAAAAGCCACACCTTTATTTAAGACAAAAGTGAGTGAAATACACTCACTATCCCATCTAAATCCGTTTAAAAATAGCTGTTTTATCAGTTGGTCTGAAATAATTGCTAAAAATGCAAATCCCAAAAAAATTTGGTTCATATTAGATGACTTTTAAAAAAATCAACTAATCTTTTTATCTCGTTTTCTAATATTTTTTGCTCTTTTCCTTCTAATAAAACTCTCAATTTATTTTCTGTGCCAGAGTATCTAATTAAATGTCTAATCTTTTTTGCTTCCAAATCTCTTAAAATATCTTCAAATCCAACTAAATTTTCTAAAGGAATTTTATCTTTTACCTTAATATTTTCTAAAATTTGTGGATATAGTGTAAATGGATTTAATACTTTATGAGCCTCTTTTTTGGACCTAACAATCAGTGCTAAAACTTGTAAAGCACTCAAAATTCCATCACCACTTTTTGCATAATCACTAAATATTATATGACCACTCTGTTCTCCTCCAAAAACTGCTCCATTTGATTGCATTATTTCTAAGAGATATTTATCTCCAACAGCAGAGCGAAGAAGTTTTATATTATGATCTAATAGATACTCTTCTAATCCTAAATTACTCATAACAGTAGCACCAACAACAGAATTTTTTAAATTTCCTTCTTTTTGTAAATGAATTGCAACAGCACCAATTAATTTATCTCCATCAATAACATTTCCTAAATCATCAACTACGATTAATCTATCAGCATCACCATCAAGAGCAATTCCTAAATCTGCTCTATATTTTTTCACATATTCACTCAAAGTTGTTGGAAATAGAGCTCCACAAGCTTCATTTATATTAAACCCATTTGGCTCATCATTTATTACAATTACATCAGCTCCAAGTTCTCTAAAAATAGTTGGTGCAACTTTGTAAGCTGCTCCATTTGCAGTATCTACAATAATTCTTAATCCATATAGATTTAAATCTTTTGGAAATGAGTTTTTAATATGAACAATATATCTTCCAATCACATCATCAATTCGTTTAGATGAACCAATATCTCTTCCACTTTTGAAATGTTGAAATAGTATATTTTCATTAAAAAATATATTTTCTATCTCTTTTTCACTACTTTCATCAAGTTTAAATCCATTAGAGTTAAAAAATTTAATTCCATTATCATCATATGGATTATGAGATGCACTAATCATAATACCACCATCACATCTTAAATCTTCCGTCAAAAATGCAATAGCAGGAGTTGGCATAGGTCCTACTTGAATGACATCATATCCAATTGAAGTTAATCCACTAACTAAAGCATTTTCTATCATATAACCACTTCGTCTTGTATCTTTTCCTACTAAAATTTTATTGGTTTTTGAATTTTTTCTAAAATATATTCCAGAAGCTATTGCGATTTTTAATACATTTATTACATTTAGCTCTTCACCAGCTCTACCTCTCACTCCATCTGTGCCAAAAAGTCTCATTTTTACCCTTTTTTATAAACATTTAATAAAATTTAAGGTAGAATTCTACCCAAAATATTTTTTCATAAGGATTAAATTAAATGGCTAATCATAAATCTGCTCTAAAAAGAGTTAAGCAAAATGAGAAAAGAGCTGAAAGAAATAGGTTTTATAGAACAAGATTAAAAAACATCACTAAAGATGTAAGACAAGCAGTTGAAGCAAATGATGTAGCAAAAGCACAAGAAGCTTTTTTAGTTGCGAATAAAGAACTTCATAAATTAGTAAGCAAAGGTGTATATAAAAAGGGAACTATCTCAAGAAGAGTTAGTAGATTACACCAACTTGTAAATAAACTATCTTCAGGAGTAGCAGCTTAAGCTCTGCTACCATTCCCTTTTTTTCACAAATTTTAAAAATCCTTCAAATCTAAGAGAAATCATGTTAAAAGATAAATTACAAGTATTTATTGATAGATATAACGATATTACTGCACTATTAAGCCAACCAGAAATTGCATCAGATATTCAAAAACTAAAAGATTTATCAAAAGAACAATCAAATATGAGTGAATTAATAGAAAAGGCAAAAGAGTATTTATCAGTTTTAAATTCTATTGAAGATAATAAAGCTTTGATAGAAGATGATGAGCTTGGCGAACTTGCAAAAGAAGAGCTAAAAATATTATATGAACAAGAAACAAGTTTGAGTGAAGAGATAAAGTTACTATTAATTCCAAAAGACCCAAATGATGATAAAAATATATATTTGGAAATTCGTGCTGGAACTGGTGGTGATGAAGCTGCAATTTTTGCATCAGATTTATTGAAAGCATATTTACGATATGCAGAGCTAAATAGATGGAAAGTTGAAATAATTAGTTTAAGTGAAAGTGACCATGATGGCTATAAAGAAGTTATAGCTTTAATTAAAGGTAATCAAGTATATAGCAAACTAAAATATGAGGGTGGAACTCACAGGGTCCAAAGAGTTCCAGAAACAGAATCTCAAGGCAGAGTTCATACTTCAGCAGTAACTGTTGCTGTTATGCCAGAGGTTGATGATATTGAGATAGATATAAATCCAAATGATTTAAAAATTGATGTGTTTCGCTCTGGTGGTCATGGAGGACAATCAGTAAATACAACTGATAGTGCAGTGAGAATAACACATATTCCAACAGGAATTTCGGTATCAATGCAAGATGAAAAATCTCAACATAAAAATAAAGATAAAGCTTTAAAAATTTTGAAAGCCAGAATTTATGAGAAAAAACTTGAAGAAGAACAAGAAAAAAATTCAGCTGCAAGAAAAGCACAAGTTGGAAGTGGAGATAGAAGTGAGCGAATTAGAACTTACAACTATCCACAAAATAGAATTACGGACCACAGAATTGGACTAACACTTTATAGTTTAGAAGAAACTATGCAAGCTGGGCTTTTTGATGATATTATAAATCCATTAATTACCCATTATCAAGCTGAAAGTATTAGATTGGCAGGACTTTAATTTATAAAGTTTATAATAGAGATGTAGTTAAATGCCATCTCTTTTCTTATATTATCAACTCTTTTTTGCTCTAATTTATGAAAGTCATTGGTTTCTATAATTTGTCTTAACATCTTATTGTATTCAAAACCGAGTTCAGAATAAAGTTTCATATTTTCAGCAGCACTAAATCCATCAAACAGCTTATTATTAGACCTTATTTCTGCTCTCTTTTTTCTAAAATCGGTATATGCAAAATGTTTATTGAGGTTTAACATATATAGCTCAACAGCTTCTTGTAGTGAATTAAAAACTCTAAATTTAAAAATATCTCCTACACTATATGCTTGATACCCAAATAGATTATTTGAGTATCTCGCCATTTTCCCTTTTCCCCAACCACTTTCCAAAACGGCTTGTGAAAGAGCAAGTGATATTGGAATGGTATCTATTTTTAATAAAAACTCATCTCTATTATAAATATTTTTGATATTATACTTTTTTGCAAGTTCTGCAATATATTTTAAATTCTCTTTTTCAACACCACTTTTTAATAGAAAGTTTTTTGAAAAGTAGTTTAAAACAAAGCTTCTTTCTTGCAATATTTTTTGATTTTGAGATTTAATAATTGGTAAAATTAGATTTACAAACTCTTCTTTTTGAGTTTCTAAATCTTTAATATTATAAAACGAGTCTGGTATTTTTATTGCTGTTTCTAACTCACTACTATATAAACTAATAATAGTTGTTAAAAATAGTAAAAATTTTTTCAAAATATATCTCCCTTGATTTTTATAAATGTATCAAATATTTTTTGCACTTTTCCTTTAAAAAATAGTTTTTCATTTTTAATTGAAAGCGTAAGCTCTTCTTCACTTTTAGGATAAACTTTTGCACTATCGCCAACCATCTTTAAGCTATTTGCCACTAAAAAGCATCCAGCCATTCCCGTCCCACAAGCAAGTGTTTCATCTTCTACTCCTCGCTCATAAGTTCTAACCCTAATTACACCATCTTCTAACATTGCAAAATTTACATTTGCATTATATTTTTCTCGCAACTCTTTTGCTATATCTTTATTATATCGATATAGAGAGTCTGTGAAAGTTACTAAATGTGGAACACCTGTATTTACCAATTTCCACTCAAATCCAAACTCTGAAATATTATCTTTAATAAATTTATGCTCTGTGAGTTCGGTTTCGACTATATCACAACTAACTGTTGCAGATATTTTTCCAGCAAGAGTTAAAAATGAGAGTGAATTTTGACAAAGCCCATGTTTTAGAGCATAAAGTGATGCTGCTCTACTTCCATTACCACACATTTCTGCAATAGAGCCATCGGAATTATAAAACTCCCACTCAAAATCATATTCAGAGTGAGGAACTAATACAATAAATCCATCAGCTCCAACTCCATTATGTCTATCGCACAAATGTTTTGCTAATTCGGAGCGATTTTTTTTCTTAAAAGTGTGTGTGATTAAAAAATCATTTCCACTTGCACTATATTTGCAAACATGTATCATCATTAATAGCTCCTGTTTCTAATCATTTGAACAAATTTTTCAACTTCTAATTGAAGATGTTTTAAATCTAATGAGTTATCAATCACAAAATTTGCCATATTATTCTTATCTTCTATATCAATTTGAGCCTTTAATCGCAAATCTATCTCATCTATTGATAAATTATCACGAGCTTTAACTCTTGCTTTTTGAATATTTCTTGGAGCATAAACAACAGCTACATATTTTATATCAGAATAAGCTTTTGTTTCAAAAAATAGAGGAATATCTACAATATATGGGACTTTATACTCTTCAAGTTTTAAAGCTTCTTCTCTTATTTTTGTTCTGATTTTTGGGTGCAAAAACAGTTCCAACTTCTCTTTTGCAACTTTGTCGTTAAAGATTAGATTAGCTAACTTTTTTCTATTTATACTCAAATCTTCATTTAAATATTCATTACCAAACATATAAACTATGCTCTCTTTTTGTCCTTCTAATAACTCTTTTGCAATTTTATCAGCATCAATAATAGTTAATCCATATAACTTTAGAAGTGAGCAAACTGTGCTTTTGCCACTTCCAATTCCACCAGTTAGTGCTATTGCATATTGCATTAATTTTTTGCTAATCCTAAAATTTCTCTTTTAATTTTAGATGGCATTACAAAAACTGCTTTGTGAATATCACTTGAGTAGTAGTCCAAATCATCTATGAAATCACTTTTATGAAGACTGATATCAGCTAATGGATGTAGTTTTTTACTTGCAAATATGAGATATTTTACGATACCATCTTCATCAAACTTATATGGCATAACTATTTTAAAGTGGCTATTTAAGAGTTTTAAATCATTTACTATATTTGTAGTTGGAACAACCAAAATATCAGTTAAATTTGCAATCTTTTCATCAATAGTTTCAATACTATTAAGATGTATCAAAATATCACAATTTTTTGGAGAGTTTGAATATTCAACTAACACATTATGTTTTTTTAGCTCATTTTCAAGCTCTAAACTCTTTTCTCCAACTATCAAAACTTTCTCAAAAGTTTTCATAAGTGCAAGAGGAATATGTGTAACCATTTCAGCATATATTTTTGTCATTTGGATTTATCTCCGACTGTTTTTTTAATTTTGTTGATTTTACCATAAAAGTTATGAATTTTGTAGAAATTTGCAGTTTAACCCCCTTCCAGATACCTACGGCACATAACCCTTAGAAATGCTCTGCTATGTTCCCATCCTGAAGCTCTGTTCCTAAAAACTATTGCATAGGTCTGAAAGAGGATTAAAATTTTATCTCTAAAGAACTTAAAAAAGATTAAATTTTTAAAAATTTGTAGTTTTATCCATACATTTTAACCAATTTCTATCAAAATTCAGACTTACATACTCTTTTGAGTGTGGAATAGTACAGTTTGAGCAATCTTGATGAATAGCAAAATCGGTTTCAAAAGTTAAACCATCTTTTGAATTAATACTACAATAACTAAAAACTTTTTTACCATTTTTGTAAAAATTACTATTGTCATTAAATCTAAAATTTGGACAACCACAAAAATAGCAATTTAAGTTTTCTAAATTATGACATTTTTGATTTAGTTTGAAAAGTTGGCAAAAATTTTGTTCTAATTTTGATAAATTTGAATATTCAAAATAGTTTATTACTTCACAATTACTTAAAAAATTTAACTTTTTCATAATAAGTTTATGTTTTTTAGAGTGAGATTTAAACCACTTTAAATATGACATTAAATAATAAATTTATCTATTTTTGATTTTAACTCTATATTTGTAGTATCAACCATGTTTGATTTTTCTACAACTTCTAAAATATCTTTTTCAATACCTTCAGAATAGCTATTTATTTGTCTAATAGAATTCACACCAACAACAACATCAGAAACAATAATAGATGACGATTTAGAAAAGTTGTTTAAACTCTCTTTTACTCTATTAACTAAAGTTACAGAGCTAACTAATACATCTTTAGAGTGGTTTGCCTTTTCTGCTAACTCTTTTATAGAGTCTGAATTATGATTGATTTCGCTACAAAAACTATTAATATTTTTAATAATTTGTCCAATTGTTGCATTTATATCATGAAGACTACTTTGAGTTTTTTCTGCTAAACTTCTAACTTCATCAGCAACAACTGCAAATCCTCTTCCGTGTTCTCCAGCTCTTGCTGCTTCAATTGCTGCATTTAGTGCTAATAGATTTGTTTGGTCTGCTATATCTGCAATCACATCAAGCACATTTTTTATTTGATTTGTATCTCTTGAGAGATTGTTTAATTTTTGTGCCAACTCTATCTCTTTTTCTGCACTATCTGTTGCTTGACTTGATATAGCTATAATGTCGCTTTGAGCCAAAACAAGCCTTTTATCAGCTTCTACAAGCTCATCACTTATAAGTTTAATTTGATTATCAAATCCACTAACTAAATTTTGGATATTTGAAATTTTATTTACAGAATTGATTGAAAAAGTTTTTGATTCTTGTGCTTTTTTGTGTATCTCATTTGAAAATTTTGAAAGCTGTTTTGTTTGTGTAAAATTGCCTTCAATTGACTCTTTTGTGCTATTTAGTGCATCTTTCAAAGAGTGGAATAGTATATTTAAACTTTTTGAAATATCTCCAATTTCATCTTTATCAAAAGTTCTAAAATCTTTTGTAAAATCTCTATTTTTAGCTACATAATCTAAATGTTTAGATATATTTATGAGTGATTTTGAAGTCTTTTGAGCAAGAATATATGAAGCTATGAGAGTTAAAATCAATATAAATAGTCCAATTAAGATAGATTGAATTAATATTTTATTTAATTCACCATTTACATAACCAATACTAATATCTGCACCAATCATATATATTTTTCCTTTAGGAGATATATTTGTATATAGATATGATTTGAAATGTCCATATTTATCAAGGGTCTCTTCAAAAAAACTATTATCTTTAAAAAATCCATTTACAATTGATTGACTTGCATCATATTCTGTATAAAATGTATCATACTCTTTAGAATTTAACTCATCTTCCGTAGCACTACTAATTACTGTATATATTTTACCTTCCTCTTTTACCATTAAATAAATATACTCTAAGCCATTTTTTTTGGTGAATTCACTTAATCTAATCATAGTATTATAATACTCTTCTTCGCTCATTGGATTAGTTTGGTTATATTTATCTACAAAATCTTTTCCCAAAGTAAGCTCCAATGCTGAACCTGCTTCTTTTAATTGAGTTTCAATATTACCCAAAATATAGTTTTTATCTACAATGTATGTAAATATTGTATAAAAAGTTGTAGAAACAAGTGAAATCAGTGTGGATAAAATAAATATTTTTGTAGCTATTTTCATAAACTCTCCTCTAAAACTTTTTTAGCAATTTCAAAATTATTAGCAGTCATGATATGAATTTTTGGATGAATTTTTTTAATATCTTTAAATAGTTTTAGACTTAAATTTAATCCAACTTTAAACTCTTCATCAACTCCTATCTTACTTGCACTATAAAGCTCATCTATCCAATCTTTAGGAACATAAATCCCAGGGACATGAGAAGCTATAAATTGTGCCGTTTTTAATTTAGTTATTGGAAAAATACCAATAACTAATTCACTTAAATTTCGCTCATCACTAAATTGTGATTTTGCACTTCTAAATAGCTCAATTAATGATTTTGCATTTTCTATATCAAAAACTGGTTGAGATATAACTCCAATACTACCATGTGAGATTTTTTTTATCATCTTTTTTTGTAAATGTGATAAATTTTTTGAGTATGAGTTTATTACACTAAATGGATAAATCTTTTCTGGCTTTATTGCAAACTCTTTTCCAGCATAATTAATTCCACCATTAAAGCATTTAATGATATCAAGTAACATTGTGCTATCACCTTCAAATACACCTTTTGTATTTGGCTGGTCACTGATTGTTGCTGGGTCACCTGTTAGAGCTAAAAAACATCTAATTCCAAACTCATTTGCTCCTAAAATATCTGATTGAAGTCCTATTTTATTTCTATCTCTCATACTCATAGTTGAAATAACAGGTAAATAAAAACTGTTTTGTAATTTAATTGATGCTAAAATTGAGCTATATTTAAGTTTTGCTAAAGGGCTATCTGTAACACTAAATCCATCTACAAATCTATTTATTTCTAAATCTCTTAATTTTTTTATGATTGGTTCAAATTGTGGAGAGTGTTGTGGTGTAGTTTCAAGTGTGATAAATGTATCATTCCTCAATTTTCTTATAAAATTTTCAAACATTTAGACCTCTTATTAATTTTTTAATATTATATATAAATATAATTTAAACTATTACTTTGTATTTTCTATTAATATAAAATATGATGGGTGTAAAATATCATTATAAGTTTTAATTGTAGCTTTTTTATATCCTTGACTCTGTTCTATTTTTGTTACTTGTCCAACTTTAATACCTTCAAAAAATATATCATCAAGCCCATTTGTAACAACCTCATCACCAATATTTATTTCAAGCCAAACAGGTATATAATCCACATAAACTTCATTTTTGGAGCTATTTCCTCTTATAATTCCAGGAGCTTTTGATGTGCCAATATGCACACTATAACTACATTTTTCATCTCCATTTAATATAGCAAGCATTCTTCCATTTTGTTCAATTCCAATTCCAACAGCATATCCATCTTTTAATAATCCATAAATTTTAGACTTATCAAATCCCCTATAATCAATCCATATTTTATAAATATTTCCAAACTCTTGATATGAAATTGTCTTTACAAATCTCATTGATGGCTCTTGATGTGATAAATTATGCTCTTTTACTAAATTTTCAAAACTGTTTTTTAAAGCAATATATTTTAATTTTAAATTTTGATAATCTTGTTCTTCTTTCATTAATCTTTCTATTTCTGCTGATTGATTAAAGTGAGTTGTGAGAAAATTTGTGTAGTCAGATTTTAAATCTAAGAAAAAAAGTTTTATCCCATCTAAAGTTTTGAGTGCTACATATTGTAACTCCTCATTCACTCTAAATGAGATTGTAAAAATTGTAATAACTATTATAGTAACAGTTAATAACTGTTTAATCATGGTTATTTGTGTAGTGTAGTAACTCTATCTCTTCTAAAGCTCTCTCTGTGCCTCTTGCAACTGCTAATAGTGGCTCTTCTGCTACATATACAGGAAGTTTTACAATGGTTGAGAGATACCTATCTAAATTTCTAATCAAAGCTCCACCACCAGTTAATGCAATTCCACTCTCAATAATATCAGCTGCTAAATCTGGAGGTGTTACTTCCAATACATTTTTAAGAGTTCCAGCAATTTGCTTCAAAGGTTCAGCCATAGCTTCTCGTGCATCATCACTTGTAAGCTCAATAGTATTTAATAAATGTGTAATTTGGTCTCTTCCTTTTACTACCATTTTCAAATTCTCATCTAAAGGTGTAGCATTTCCTATCTCTATTTTTATATCTTCAGCTATTCTCTCACCAATTAATAGATTATATTTTCGCTTTACATACTCTACAATAGCAGAATCTATCTTATCACCAGCAACTCTTACAGATTTGCAAATCACTAAACCTCCAAGTGAGATAACTCCAATTTCAGTAGTTCCACCACCAATATCAACAACTAAACTCCCCTTTGCTTCTTTTATTGGAAGTCCAGCACCAATTCCAGCAGCCATAGGCTCTTCTATCAAAAATACATCTCTAGCTCCTGCACTAAGAGCAGATTCTCTAACGGCTTTTCGCTCGACTTGAGTTAAACCATAAGGCACAGAAATTATAATTCTTGGTCTAATAAAAGCTCTTCTTTTGTGGGCTTTTTCTATAAAATATCTAATCATCTTTTCAGCCATATCAAAATCAGCAATAACCCCTTCTTTCATAGGTCTAACAGCCTTGATATTCCCAGGAGTTTTGCCAATCATATCTTTTGCTTCTTTACCAACTGCTAAAATTTTAGAAATCCCCATCTTATCACTTTGCACTGCTACAACTGATGGCTCATTTATAATAATACCTTTACCTTTAATTGCTACAACTGTATTTGCTGTCCCTAAATCAATCGCAATATCATGCGAAAAAAGTCCCATAAGTTTATCTAAAATCATTCATTTAACCTACTATTTTATTTACAAAAATTGGTTTATCTTTTGATGTTACAACACCTTTTGTAATAGTGATTTGACTACCTTTATGCTCAACTAAATCATACATTATATCAAGCATAATATCTTCTAAAATTGCTCTAAGACCTCTTGCTCCTGTTTTTCGTTTGATAGATAACTCTACAATTGCTTCCAATGCTTCATTTTCAAATACAAGTTCAACATCATCTATTGCAAATAGTTTTTGATACTGCTTAATTAATGAATTTTTTGGTTCAACTAAAACTTTTAAAAGTTCATCTTTATTTAACTCTTTTAAAGTTGCCAAAACATGAAGTCTTCCTATTAATTCTGGAATAAGTCCATAACTTACTAAATCATCTGGTTCTACAAGCTCTATTAAATCTGCTACCTCTTTTTTACCCTTTTTTTCTTGAGTAAATCCAAGTGCATTTCCACTTCTTTTTCGTTTGATAATATCAGCCAATCCATCAAAAGCTCCACCACAAATAAATAAAATATTTGTTGTATCAATCTTTACAAAATCTGTATTTGGATGTCTTCTTCCACCTTTTGGAGATATATTTACTACACTTCCTTCAATAATTTTTAAAAGTGCTTGTTGCACTCCTTCTCCTGATACATCTCTTGTAATTGAACGATTTTCAGAGAGTCTTGAAATTTTATCTATCTCATCAATAAATATTATTCCTCTTTGAGTTTTTACATCATCTCCATTTGCATTTTGATATAGTTTTGTGATTATATTTTCTACATCTTCTCCTACATATCCAGCTTCTGTTAGACTTGTAGCATCTGCAATTGCAAACGGAACATCAAGAAATCTTGCCAAAGTTTGAGCCATCAAAGTTTTTCCACTTCCTGTTGGTCCAATTACCAAAATATTTGATTTTGCAATTTCTGTATCATCATCTTTTATCGATGTTTGTTTAAAAATTCTTTTATAATGGTTATACACAGCCACAGAAAACACTTTTTTCGCTCTATCTTGACCAATTACATACTCATCTAAAGCACTTTTTAAATCTTTTGGAGAAAGCATTTCAAAATTTGGATTTTCACTTTCACTTTTATTATCTTGTTTTGGTAAATCTTTATAAACTATTTTATATGCAGATGTTACACAATTTTTACAAATATATACATTTTTTCCTGCTAATAATGGATTTTCTTTAGTTTCACTTGTTCCACAAAAATTACATCTCTTCATCTTCACTCTCTCTACTCTTTTTAGTTGGTATTCCTCTTTTACTACTTATAATAAACTCTGATAATTTTCTAATTTTTTCATTAGAACTTTCTAAATACTCTTTTGCAACCTCTTTTGGAATGCGATTGCTTCTAAATATAGCTTTAAAAGCACCTCTTAACTCATCAACATCAGCACGACTAAAATGTCTTCTAATACCAACCATATTTAAACTCTTAACAATTGCTCTATTTCCTTCAGCCAAACAGTATGGAGGAATATCTTGAGATATAGCAGATGCTCCAGCAAGCATTGCATATTCACCAATTGTTACAAATTGATGAACTGGAGTTAAACCACCAATTACAGCAAAATCACCAACTTCAACATGTCCTGCTAAAGTTGCACCATTTGCTAAAATAGTTCCATTTCCAATTATACAATCATGTGCAACATGAACATATCCCATTAATAGATTATTATCACCTATAACAGTTTTTCCAATTCCATTTTTTGAAAGTGTTCCTGGATTTATTAATGTAAATTCTCTAATAGTATTATTATTTCCAATTATAAGTTTAACTCGCTCACCATTATATTTCAAATCTTGTGGAATTGAGCCAACAACAGCATAAGAGAAAATTCTATTTCCTTCACCAATTGTGGTATTTCCATAAATACAAGCACCTTGTGCTATTTTTGTTCTATTTCCAATTTTTGCATCTTTAGATACAAAGCAAAAATCAGCAATTTCAACATCTTCACCAATAATAGCACCATCTTCTATGATGGCACTTTTTGCGATTTTACTCATTTATCTACCACCATTGCCTTTAATTCTGCTTCGCATACAAGTTTTTCATCTACATAAGCCTTACCATCTAATACCCAAATAGCACCTTTGTGCTTTAATACAGATAGTTTATAAACCAATTTATCCCCTGGTTTTACAGGCTGTCTAAATTTAGCTCTATCAATACTCATAAAATATACAACTTTATTTGTAACGGCATCTTTTGCATCTTCGCTCATACTCATAAATGCCAAAACTCCACCAGCTTGTGCCATTCCTTCAATTATCATAACCCCTGGATAAATTGGATGGTCTGGAAAATGTCCTTCAAATATATGTTCATTAATTGTTACATTTTTATAAGCCTCTATAAATTCTCCAACTTTAACTGAAACTACTCTATCAATGAGTAAAAATGGAAATCTATGAGGTAAAATTTTCTGAATTTCAACTATATCAAGCATTATTAACCCTATTTAAGATTTTTTGAGCAAAATTGTATCAGAAAGTTAATAAATTTTCTCTAACATCTTCATATACAAAAGAGTTTATAAAAATCTCATAAAGTCCATCTTTTACTATGTTATCAACTATTAAAATAGGTGATAAATCATAACCATTTCCAAAAAATTCTCTAATTTCTTTATCAAAATCAAACTTTTTAAAATACAAATCTCTAACACTCATCAAATTTAAACTTAAAATAGAGTTAATTTTTGCTAAATCTATAAATTTAATTCCATCTTTGTTTAAATATCCAACTCCATCTTTTATAAATTCTACTTTAGATTTTGTGTAACCATTTTTTAAATTTGAGTATGAAACAATGTAACTATTAATAACTTTTGAATTTAGTAGCACCTTTCCACTTAATAATCTATAATTTAAAAATCTATTTTTTACTATTTCAAAATTTCTTAACTCACTGACTTTTTCATATAAATTAATCTTTTCTTCTATTGAATTTGGTAAAACTGCTCTATTAATTGGTGATATTAGTTCAACTTCAAATCGTTTTTGATACTCTCTCTGTTTTGAAAGTGCAAACATACAGCCACAATAGTCTTGGTGATACAGTTTTTCTGCTTTTGCTACACTAAATTGTAAATTTGTGCCACCATTTTTTTTATAATCCACAAATACAAACTCTAAATCATACTCTTTTGAAACTCTTTCACCTGCTTCTTTTAACTGTTGTAATGATTTTTTTGGACTCATCAGTAGAGTTGTTGTGATTTTTTTTTCACCCAATTTATAAGCTATTTTTGCAGTTTCTCTTAATCTATGAATAAAACATATTAAACATCGCTCAGCTTTTTCTGGCTCATCTTCTAAACCTACTACATCTTCAAACCAACCATTTAAATTATACTCTCCATCAATTAGAGTAATTCCAATTTTATTACAACTTCGCTCTACATCAATAAATCTAAGTTTATATTCAGAATATGGATGAATATTTGGATTATAAAAATATCCTATAATTTTTTCATTAAAATCTTCTTTTAGCTTTTGCAAAAAATAGTGGCTATCTACTGAACAACATATCTGAACCAACATCATAAACTCCAAATATATATCAATTTTATTCTCAATTTATCAAATTAAGAATAAAATGCAATTGTATCGAAAGTGAAACTATTTGATAGTAAAATTGGCTTTATTATAAGCTTTTATGGAGGATATATGCAAAGTTCAGCAGACCAAAGATTAAAAATGTTAGAGAAAGCTCTAAGAAAATCTGGGTTTGAGAAGAGTGCTTTAATTGAAGCACTTCACTCTGCTCAAGAAATTTATGGATATTTAGAAAATGACACTCTAAAATACATAGCAAAATCACTAAAACTTCCACCAAGTAAAGTTTTAGGAGTTGCAACATTTTATCACTACTTTAGAATGAAACCAAAAGGAAAACATACTTGTGTAGTATGCACTGGAACAGCTTGTTATATTAAAGGGGCTGATAAGTTAATTAGTGCAATTTCAAATAGATTTAATATAAAAGTTGGTGAAACAACAAAAGATAATGAGATAAGTTTGCTAACATCAAGATGTTTTGGAGCTTGTGCTATGGCACCTGCTGTTGTGGTTGATGGCAAGACTGTTGGATATTTAGATGGAGCAAAAATCGTTTCTGAAATTGAAAGGATAAAAGATGACAATATCAACAATTGAAGAGTTAGAAGAGTTTAAAAATGAGCAGTTTGATAAAGTATGTGGTGATGAGAGCAAAGTTATTTCAATATGTATGGGTTCAAGCTGTTTAGCAATTGGAGCTCAAGAGCTAAAAGATGAGATAGAAAAAGAGTTAAAAGAGCAAGATACAACAAAAAAATGTAGAGTTAGAGGTGTTGGTTGTAATGGCTTTTGCTCAAATGGACCATTTGTTGGAATTGGTTGTAAAGGAGCTGATAAAGATGAGGTTTTATATGAGAAAACCACAAAAGAGAATGCAAAAGAGTTTGTAGCATCTGTAATTAACAATACAAAATTAGAAGATAAAATTTGTGATACAAACTCGCCATTTTTTGCAAAACAGCATAAAATTGTATTGGAAAACTCTGGATTAATTGACCCTGAAAGCATTGAAGAATACATTATGAGAGATGGTTATAAAGCTCTTTTTATGGCTTTAAATGAGATGAGTCGCGAAAATGTAATTGAAGAGATGAAAATTAGTGGGCTTAGAGGAAGAGGTGGTGGAGGTTATCCAACTGGACTTAAATGGGAAACAGTTGCAAAAACCGATAGCCAAATGAAATATATTGTTTGTAATGGTGATGAGGGCGACCCTGGTGCATTTATGGATAGGTCAGTTATGGAATCCGACCCACATAGAGTATTAGAAGGAATGGCAATAGCTGGATATGCTTGTGGAGCTGAAATGGGATATATTTATGTAAGAGCAGAATATCCACTCGCAGCAGAGCGACTAAAAAAGGCTATTAAACAAGCACAAAAGTTGGGAATTTTGGGAAGTAAAATTGCTGGAACTAACTTTAGATTTGATGTAGAAATTAGACTTGGTGGTGGTGCTTTTGTATGTGGTGAAGCAACAGCTCTTGTAACTTCGATTGAAGGAAATAGAGGAAATCCAAGACAAAAACCACCTCATTTATCAGACAAAGGACTTTGGGGAAGACCTACAATTTTAAATAATGTTGAAACATTTGCAAATGTTCCTCCAATTATTAGAAATGGTGGAGCTTGGTATTCTTCTATTGGAACTGAAAAAAGTAAAGGAACAAAAGTTTTTGCTCTATCTGGTCAAGTAAAATATACAGGACTTGTAGAAATTCCAATGGGAACAAGCTTACGAGAAATAATATTTGAAATTGGTGGTGGAATGGCTGAAGGACGAGAGTTTAAAGCTGTGCAAACTGGAGGCCCTAGTGGAGGATGTATTCCAAAAGAGCATTTAGATATTGGGGTTGATTATGAAAGTTTAAAAAAGATTGGCTCAATTATGGGAAGTGGTGGAATGATTGTTATGGATGATACCTCTTCTATGGTTGAAGTTGCTAAATATTTTATGGATTTTTGTGTTAGTGAATCTTGTGGAAAATGCACACCTTGTAGAGTTGGAACTTCTCAACTTCATATTTTATTGGAAAAATTTGCAAACCAAGAAGCAACTGAAAAAGATTTAGAAATAATGGTAGAGCTATGCGAATTAGTAAAAGAGACAAGTTTGTGTGGCTTAGGACAAACTGCACCAAATCCAGTGCTTAGCACACTTAGATATTTTAGAGATGAGTATTTAGCAGGTATGAGGGGGGATAAATAATGGCTGAAGTGCAACAAAATAGAGTAAGGGTTAAAACCTTCAAAATTAATGGAAAAGATGTTACAGGAAGAGCTGACCAAACCGTTTTAGAAGTGGCATTAGAAAATGGAATAGAAATTCCAAGATTATGCTTTTTAGAAGGAGTTAGTAATATTGGAGCTTGTAGATTGTGTTTAGTTGAAGTTGCTGGAGGAAGTGAAAAGTTAATTTCATCTTGCACTGCAAGAATTAGCGAAGGAATGGAAGTTTTAACAAACACTGAAAAACTCCAAAAATATAGAAAACAGATTATGCAACTACTATTTAGTGAGCGAAATCATATTTGTGCTGTATGTGTTTCAAATGGACATTGCGAACTTCAAGATATGGCTGTTATGTGTGGAATGGAACATGTTGAGTTTGAATATTTATCTCCAAAACTTTGCCTTGATGCATCTCACCGAAGATTTATTTCTGACCCAAATAGATGTATTTTATGCAGTAGATGTGTTAGAGTTTGTGATGAAATCGAAGGGGCTCATACTTGGGATTTGTTTGGAAGAGGTGTTAAAACTTTAGTAATTACAGATTTACAAGAAGCTTGGGGAGATAGCTTTAGTTGCACAAGTTGTGGTAAATGTGTGCAAGTTTGTCCAACTGGAGCATTGAGTGAAAAAGGTGTAAGTGTTGCTGAAATGGCTAAAAAAAGAGGTTTCTTACCATATCTAAAATCAAATAGGAGCAGAGGATGAAAAAAAGATTAGCAACACTTTGGCTTGATGGTTGCTCTGGATGCCATATGTCGTTTTTGGATATGGATGAGCGATTAATCGAGTTAGCCCAAAAAGTTGAAGTTGTAAGTAGTCCTTATGTTGATTTTAAATATCCTGACTACTTTCCAGATGATATTGATGTAGCAATCGTTGAGGGAAGTGTATCTACTGAAGAAGATTTACACAAAATAAAACTACTTAGAGCTAAGAGTAAATTTTTAATCTCTTTGGGTGATTGTGCAGTTACTGGGAATGTAAGCTCTATGAGAAATTTAGTTGAAATTCCTGATATTTATGAGAGAGTTTATGTTGAAAATGCTGATGTAAATAAGGGTATGATACCATCAAAAGTTGTTCCAGCTTTTACAAAAAAAGTAATTCCACTACATCAAGCTGTTAAAGTTGATTTTTTTATTCCAGGATGTCCTCCACCAGCTGATGCAATCTATTTTGCACTCACAGAGCTATTAGAAGGAAGAGTTCCTAACATTTGCGAACATTCAAGATTTGGTAAGTAGGAGAATATATGAAAAAAATAGTAATTGACCCAATCACAAGAATAGAAGGGCATGCAAAGATAACTATAAATTTAGATGATAATGGAGTTGTTGAGAGTGCAAGAATGCATGTTACACAGCTTAGAGGATTTGAAAAATTTTGTGAAGGAAGACCTTTTACAGAAATGCCTTCATTGACTGCTCGAACTTGTGGAATATGTCCTGTAAGTCATCTTATATCTTCATCTAAAGCATGTGATATGATTTTAGCAGTTAAACCTCCTCACACAGCAAGACAGCTTAGAAGAGTTATAAATTTAGCTCAAATTTTACAAAGCCATGCTTTAAACTTTTTTCATTTAAGCTCACCAGATTTAATGCTTGGATTTGATGCAAAAATGGAAGAACGAAACATATTTGGACTTATGAATTCTCATCCAGAAGCAGCAAGAAATGGAATTAGACTTAGAGCTTTTGGACAAAAAATTATTGAAGCACTTGGTGGCAAAAGAATTCATCCTGGTTGGATTGTCCCTGGTGGAGTTAGCCATAAATTAGAGCCTGAAATTAAAGATTGGATTATAAGCGAATCTCCTGAAATGTTAAAAATTGCGGTTGATACTCTAAATTGGTTTAAAAAACAGTTTGGCAGATTTACTGAAGAGATTAGAGCATTTTCAAACTATCCAACACTATTTTTGGGGCTTGTAAATGAAAAAGGTGAGCTTGACCATTATGATGGGAAGATGAGGTTTATTGATGCAAATGGAAATATTTTAGCAGACCAAATTGAAGCAAGAGATTATCAAAAATATATTGGTGAAGCAGTTGAAGATGATAGCTTTTTGAAATCTCCATTTTATAAACCATTAGGATATGAAAAAGGTGTTTATAGAGTTGGACCTTTGGCAAGACTAAATGTTGCTGATTCTTGTGGCACTAAAATAGCAGATGAAGAGTTGGCAGAGTTTAAATCACTTAGCAGGGGACCTGTGCTTAGCTCATTTTATTATCACTATGCAAGATTAATAGAAATAGTCTATTGTATTGAAAAAATCAATCAAATTCTAAATACAGATGATATTTTGGATTCACAAATTAGGTCATTTGCACAACCAAATAGAAGAGAAGGTATGGGAATGAGTGAAGCTCCACGAGGAACACTATTCCATCACTATAAAATTGATGATAATGGACTTATTACTTATGTAAATTTAATAATTGCATCTGGAAATAATAATTTGGCTATGAATCATGGTGTATATCAAGTTGCAAAAGCATTCGTAGATGGAAATAACATTACAGAAGGTGCTTTAAATAGAGTTGAAGCTGTTATTAGAGCATTTGACCCATGTCTTTCTTGTTCAACTCATGCAATAGGTGCAATGCCTATGGTTGTAGAGTTGAAACGAAAAAATGAGATTATTGATTTAAAAACAAGAGGTTTTTAAGTTTGATAACCGTTGTTGGATATGGTAACTCTTTAAGAGGTGATGATGGATTTGGAATTTATGTTGGTGAAGCTCTTTTGAGTTTTACCAATGTAATTCTAACTCATCAATTAACACCAGAGCTAATTTATAAATTAGAAAATTCAGATTTTGTTATATTTATAGATGCTGGTTTTGGCTTTGAAGAGTTTGCATTTGCCGTTCCTTTGATGGAACAAAATTCCAATACTATTGGAGTTTTAAATCATAATTTAACCCCTTTTACTCTACAAAAACTATCACGAGATATTTTAAATCATGATTTTAAATTTCTAATATTTTCAATTCTTTGCAAAGAGTTTAGCTACTCTGATAGTTTAAGCTTAAAAGCAAAAGAGAGAGCAGATTTTTTGATAGATTATCTAATTTCAGAAATTATACAAAAGGTGTGAAATGGAAGCTTTAATTCTATTTATACTACCTATCATCGCTGGTATTTGTAGCTACTTTTTAAAAGGTGAGATGAAAAAAATTTTAACAATTACAACAGTTGTTATTCTCTCAATCACATCTCTAAAACTTTTTATAAATTTTGAGTCAAATATAAGCTTTGATTTAGGTGGATTAAACTTTTTAGTTGTAGCATTAGATTATGTTTTGCTACTATTTTTCTTAAAAGAGGCAAAAAAACATGAAAATATTTTGGTTGGCTCTTTAGCAATTTTTCAGTTAATTCTCTTAACTTTTTTACTATTTAATGCACCACATGAAGAAAATGTTTCAAATCTAATTATTGATAGATTGTCAAGCTTTATGTTTGTTTTGATAAATATTGTTGGTGGAGTTATAGTAATTTATGGGCTTAAATATATCGAAGATGAAGATACAACAGAAGAGCGAAAAAGCTTTTTTATTGCAACTCTATTTATATTTTTAGCAGTTATGAATTTAATAGTTTCAGCTAATAATATTGAGTGGTTTTTTCTTCTATTTGAGCTAACAACTTTGGCTTCATACATCTTAATTGGGTTTAGAAAAGATGAAATATCAACTAATAATGCCCTAAGAGCTTTATGGATAAATCAAATTGGTGGAGTTGCAATTCTATTTGCACTAATCTTTTTCTCACTCTATTATAGTTCTATATATTTTGATAAAGTTTTGGAAATAAAAGATTATGTAACACTTCTACCTTTTGCACTGCTTAGTCTTTCAGCACTAATAAAAGGAGCTCAATTTCCTGCTCAAAGTTGGTTACTTGGTGCAATGGTTGCTCCAACTCCAGTTAGTGCGATACTTCATAGTGCAACAATGGTAAAAATTGCTCCATTTCTAATATTAAAACTCTCACCTGCAATTAGCAACACTTTTATAGCAAAAGCACTGCTTTTAATTGGTGGTTTTAGCTTTTTAATTGCTTCAATTTTGGCACTTAACTCTAAAATGTTAAAAGAGTTGTTTGCTTATTCAACTATTGCACTTTTGGGACTTATGATACTTTTAGCTTCAATTGGAACAAATTTAGCACTGATTGCATCTATGGCTTTGATATTTTTCCACGGAGTTTCAAAAGCTTTACTATTTCTTGAAGCTGGTGTTTTGGAGCGAGTATTTCATCTCAAAGAGATTGAAAAAATGGATAATCTAATTACAAAAGCTCCACTCACAACATTTTTTATGCTTTTTGGTCTAATTAGTATAACTCTTCCACCATTTGGTGCATTTATTGCTAAATGGATGGCAATTGAGGTTAATTCAAATGTGTTGCGAGATAATATTTTTAATCTATTTGCAATTATTACAATCATTTTAGGAAGTGTAGTTTTAGCACTTTTATATTTTAAATTTAGTGCAAAAATCGTGCAAAAACAAGGAGATTTAGAAGATAGTTTCAAATTAGAAAAGCTACCGTTAAACTATCTATTGACAACAGGAACTCTTGTAGCACTAATTGCTTTAGGTGGATTTTTTATCGCTCCAATTATTGCAAATTTAATTGCTCCAATTGCAACTTCGCTAACTAATATTCAAGCAGAAATTTACTCCAAAAATTGGAGTTTATATTTTCATTTTAGCTCTTTAGAGTTTTATCAAATCGTTTTAGCATTTTTATTACTATTTTTAGCTCCACTTTTAAGCTATTTTGTAAAGTTTAAAAATGTAGATAGAGTGCGAGAGTATAGTTGTGGTGAGCGACTAAATTTAAGTTTTGGTTTATACTATTTTGAGTTATCAAATAAAAATCATAAGAGACTGAATGCAGTAGCATTTTTCTTATTTGTAATCTTAATTTTAGGAGCAATCTAATGACATATTTAATGATACTACTTGCCCCTATTTTTGGTGGATTGATTTATGGAGTTGAACGAGTGATTAAAGCAAGGATGCAAAATAGAATTGGACCCCCTTTACTTCAACCATTTTATGATTTTTTGAAACTTATGGATAAGCGAATTTTTATAATTCACTCATATCATGCTATTTTAGGAGTTATGCACTTTGTTGCAAGTTGGGTAGCCTTAGCACTTCTATTTTTAGGAGCTGATTTACTAATTGTTATATTTTTTCACTTGCTTTCAACCGTAATTTTAGTTGTCGCTGGTTTTAGTGTAAAATCTACATTCTCATATATTGGTGCAAATAGAGAGTTAATATCACTTTTAGCTTATGAACCAATATTTGTTTTATCTGCAATTGGATTTTATTATGTAACGGGCAGTTTTGAAGCAGGAAATGTAATAAATTATGATGGTGTGCCACTATTTTCAATGATTTTAATATTTATTTCACTTCTAACTGTTTTACCAATTAAGCTTAAAAAAAGTCCTTTTGATGTTGCAGAAGCTCATCAAGAGATTGTTGGAGGTGCTGAAATTGAGTATTCTGGAGCATTTTTTGAAGCACTTTATACTGCTAAATGGCTTGAATATCTATTTGTTTATAGCTTTATATTCCTATTTGCTGGAGATAACTACATTTTAGGAGCGATTTTAGCTGTATTTACATTTATGCTTTTAAATTTAATAGATAATGCTACAAGTAGGGTGAATTTTCAATCAATGTTAAAGTTTGTATATTTTGTATCACTCCCTTTAGCAGTTATAAATTTAATCTTTTTAGTAGGATAAAAAATGGAGTTTTTAAAAAAATTTAGAAAAAAATCACCGTGGATTTTGCACTATAATTGTGGTAGTTGCAATGGATGTGATATAGAAATTCTTGCTTGTTTAGCTCCAAAATTTGATATTGAGCGATTTGGAGCAATTAATAAAGGTAATCCAAAGCAGTCTGATATTCTTTTAGTTACAGGTCCCGTAACTAAGAGGGCATCTCAAAAGCTTGTAGATGTCTATTCTATGATGCCAGAGCCAAAAGTTGTAATTGCAGTTGGAAGTTGCACTTGCACTGGTGGAGTATTTAGAGAAATGTATAACACTTATGCTGGAGTTGATAGATATATTCCTGTTGATGTTTATGTGGGAGGATGTGCTGCAAGACCAGAGCAAATTATAGATGGAGTTGTGCAAGCTTTAGCAATTTTGGAGCAAAAGAGCAAAGAGATTGAAAAACCATTTAAGCTATTTAATGAGCTTGAAGAAAAAGATGGTGTTGTGAATAGAAGAGAGTTTTTAAAGGCAAAAGAATGATTAAAATAAAGATAAATTTAGATGAGTTAATCGATAAAATTTCACAATTTTACAAAGAAGATGTAAATCACTTTGTAACAATTAGTGGATATGATGACAAAAGTGGAATAGTTTTAGACTATATTTTTAGCAATTATAGTGATGAAGAGGTTACAATTTTTACTCTAAAAATAGATTATGATGTAGAAGTTCCAACAATTACAAAGTTAATTCCATCAAGCTTCATTGCAGAAGAAGAAAATTTTGACCTTTTGGGAGTGAAATTTGAGAATGCAAAAGGTGGATTGTTTTTAGATGAGGAGAGTCCAAAAACTCCATTAAGGAAAGCCAAATGAGATTAGATATACCAATAGGCTCACAACATATCGCCCTTTTAGAGCCAGTTAGATTTGTGTTTGAAACAGAAAATGAAAAAATCATAGATGTTAGGGCTGATGTAGGATATGTGCATAGAGGAGTTGAGAAAGCTTGTGAAGATAAATTTAAATTTAAACAAGTTGGATATGTAGTTGCAAGAGTTTGTGGATTGTGTGCTATAACTCATGCTTCAGCTTATACATTTGCAGTTGAGCAGATTATGAATTTAGAGCTTAATACCAGAATTAAATATTTACGAATTATGATTTTTGAGCTTGATAGAATTCACTCTCATCTACTATGTCTTGCTCATACAGCAGAAAATGCAGGTTATGAAGCTCTATTTATGAGAATTATGAAAGAGCGAGAGCTTATAATGCGATTTCAAGACAAGCTTACAGGTAATCGTGTGCAGTTTGATTATGTTAGCATTGGTGGAGTTAATAGAGATTTAGATAGCGAAGTTGCAAAAGAGCTTAGTTATAAACTAAAAGAGTTTATTGGCAAAGTAGAAGCGATAGAAGAAGAGTTTTTGACAAACTACACTTTGAGTGTGAAATATAAAAATGTTGGTGTTTTAACTCTTTCCCAAGCAAAAAAATATAACTGTGTTGGACCAATGGCAAGAGCTGCGGGACTTAAAGTTGATGTTAGAACTTCTAACCATTTACCATATAGTGAAGTTGGATTTGAGCTAATTACAAGTAGTGGTGGAGATATATTTGCAAGAAATGTTGTAAGATTAAAAGAGATAAAAAACTCTCTTAAAATGATATTAAATATTTTAGATGGTTTGCCGGAGGGTGAAATTCAGGTAAAAGTCAAAGGTAGTCCAAAAGGTGAAGCATACATTCGAGTAGAAGCACCAAGGGGAGAACTATTTTATTATGTAAGAGCATTAGGTGGGCAATATCTTGATAGAGTAAAAATTAGAACTCCAACTTTTGCATTAATTCCATCAATGGTTGAGATTTTCAAAGGTTCAAACTATGCAGATTCTCCAGCAATTTTGGCATCATTTGACCCTTGTATGTCTTGCACAGCGAAGTAAGGAGAGCAAAATGTTTAAATCTTTATTAGAACCTTTTAATAATTTACTAAAAAAACCAAATACACTACAATATCCTTTTGAAAAAGAAGATATTTCGCATACAAGAGGGCTTATAGTATATGAAGAGAGTAAATGTATATATTGTCTTAAATGTGAAGATGTATGTCCTCCGTGTGCAATTATATTTACTTACAATATTGATGGCTCAAAAGTGTATAATTACAATCCTTATCTTTGTATCTATTGTGGAGAGTGTGTAAGAGCATGTCCAGATAGTGCAACAGCTTTATCTCAAATAGGTGAAGTTGTAAAACCAGCAACAAAGATGGATAGAGTAAATGAGGCATGGTTTGAGTTGCAAGAGTTTGCAAAAAAATCCAAAGAGGAATATTTAGAAGCTAAAAAACAACAAAAAAAGGAGAGCAATGAAACAGCGAGTTAATATGAGTTTATATGACCCAGTAGGTGGGAAATATTCTAAAAAAGTGGCATACTTTTCTATGGAGTTTGCAATACATCAGGCATTGAAAATCTATTCAGGTGGTTTGGGCTTTTTAAGTGGTTCTCATATGAGAAGTGTATATGAATTAAAGCAAAATGTTGTTGGAGTTGGTATCCTTTGGACTTATGGTTATTATGACCAAAGTAGAAATGAAGATGGCACAATGAGAGTTAGCTATCGAAGAAAAAACTACTCATTTCTTAAAGATTTAGATGTAACTGTAAGTGTTAAAATAAATGGTCATGATGTATTTGTAAAAGTATTTTATCTTGACCCAGAAATTTTTGGCACAGCTCCAATGTATTTACTAACTACTGATATTCCAGAAAATGAGTATTTATCAAGAACAATCACACACAAATTGTATGAAGCAGAAGAGCAAACAAGAATTGCTCAAGAAATAGTTTTGGGAATTGGTGGAGCTAAAATTTTGGATAAATTGGGAATTGATACAGATATTTATCATATGAATGAAGGGCATTCAATCCCATTAGCATTTTATCTGTATGAAAAGTTTGGGTTTAATAGAAATGATGTAAGAGATAGTTTAGTTTTCACAACTCACACTCCAGAAGCAGCAGGAAATGAAGAACACGACTATTCTACTTTATCAAATATGGGATTTTTTAATGGACTTCAACCAAAACATGTTGAAGATTTAACAGGAATTAGAGAGGGAGAACGATTTTCTTTAACAGTTGCAGCTTTACGAGCTTCAAAAATTGCAAATGCAGTTTCAGAAATTCATGGAAATGTATCGCGAAAAATGTGGCAACATTTAGATGATATTGCACCAATTATCCATATCACAAATGCACAAAATAGAAGATATTGGGCTGATAAACCTTTAGTAAATGCTTTAGATGAGCATGATGATTATGCACTTTTAGCAAGAAAAAGACATTTAAAGCGAAAACTATTTGATATAGTTGCAGACCAAACAGGCAAACTATTTGACCCAGAAGTTTTGACAATTGTTTGGGCAAGAAGATTTGCAGAATATAAGAGAGCAAACTTAATTAAGCGAGATTTCCAAAAGTTCTTAGAACTTGTAAATAGAGAAGAAAAACCTATTCAAATTATTTGGGCAGGAAAACCACATCCAGCAGATAACAATGGAGTAAATCTATTTAATGAGATAGTGCATGTTAGTCGAGGATTAAAAAGATGTGCGATTTTAGTTGGATATGAGCTTGGTTTATCTGGAGATTTAAAAAAAGGTGCAGATATTTGGCTAAATAATCCACGAGTTACAAGAGAAGCAAGTGGCACAAGTGGTATGAGTGCTGCGATGAATGGAGCTATTAATGTATCAATTAATGATGGATGGCATGTTGAGTTTGAGCAAAATGGTAAAAACTGTTTCACATTCTATCAAGATTCTAAAAAAGATATAATGGTTCAAGATGAAGAAGACAATAGAAATTTAGTAAATATGCTTGAAGATAAAATCATTCCTCTCTATTATGACCAACCAAAAAAATGGCTTGAGATTATGAAAAACTCAATGAATGATGTTATTCCACAATTTGATAGTGGTAGAATGGCAAATGAGTATTATGAAAAACTCTATAATTATGAGAGGTAATTTATGAAAAAAACAAAAATTGTAGCAACGGTTGGACCCTCAAGTGACTCTTTAGAAAAGTTAGAGAGTTTAATAAATGCTGGTGTTGATGTGTTTAGATTTAACTTCTCGCATTCAACACACGAATATCACAAAGCAAATTTAGATAAAGTTAGAGAAATTTCTAACAAACTTGGCACATATACCGCAATTTTACAAGATATATCTGGCCCTAAAATTAGGCTCGGTGAAGTTGATGGAGTTATGGAGCTTAGTAACGATGACAATTTAGAGTTTATGAAAACTTGCCAATTAATTGGAAAAGATAAAAAGGTTTGTATAAATCACCCACACATTTTAGAAAGTGTAAAAGTGGGTGATATGATATATTTAGCTGATGGAACAGTTAGAGTGCAAGTATTAGAAACTTTGGAAGACAGAGTTGTAACAAAAGTTTTAGTTGGTGGAGAAATTTCATCAAAAAAAGGTGTAAATTTTCCAATGACTAAAATTCCACTAAGCTCAATTACTGAAAAAGATAGAAGAGATATTGAGTTTGGTGTAAAAATTGGTGTTGATTTGATGGCAATTTCGTTTGTTAGAGATAAAAACGATATTTTAGAAGCTAAAAGAATCATCAAAGAAGCTGGTGGAAATATTCCAGTTTTTGCAAAAATTGAGAAAAACGAAGCGATAAATAACTACGATGAAATATTGGAAGTTGTAGATGGTATTATGGTAGCAAGAGGTGATTTAGGAGTTGAAGTTGGGGTTGAAAAAGTGCCTGTAATTCAAAAGATGATTATAAAAAAAGCAAATGAAAAAGGGTTACCTGTAATTACTGCAACTCAAATGCTAACATCAATGATACACTCACCATTCCCAACAAGAGCAGAAGTTAGCGATATTGCAAATGCAATTTTAGATGGAAGTGATGCTGTAATGTTGTCTGATGAAACCACAGTTGGTAAATATCCAATCGAAGCTGTTTCAATGCTTGTAAAAACTGCTTTAGAAGTTGAAACAATTTATCCATATTATAAAGATTTGGCAACAGCTCACATCAGAGACCATGCTATTGCTGCAAGTGCAACACAACTTGCTCAAGATATAGAAGCTGCTGCTATGATAGTTTTTAGTGAGAGTGGAAGTAGTGCAAAACATGTTGCAAAATTTAGACCAAAATCTAAAATTTATGTAAATTCTGATAACTTAAGCACACTTCGAAAACTTCAAATAGTCTTTGGAATTATCCCTCTTTATGTATTGAAACATTATGAAAATAGTGATGAGATGACTTATGAGTTTTTGGTAAAAGCTGAAAATTCAAATATTATAAATGCTAATGAGCGATATGTTTTAACTGTTGGCTATCCAAGTGGAAAAGGTGGAAGCACAAATATGATTAGAACAATTGATGGAAATAGTTTAGAATACATCAAAAAAAATTATGAGAAATAGACTTCGTTAGAAGTTTTTTCTCGTTCTTGTCTTTATACTACTCTTTAAAACTTCAATATTATAAAATTAATAACAAAACTCTTTAAAATCATGAATAAACTTGATAAAATTACTAACAGTTTTTTCATACTCTTTTAAGTAACTCAAACAAAGGTTATTTTTGATTAAAATTCATCAAAGAAGATATTTAGGTAAACAAAATGACTAAAATACAAATTTTGTCAAATACAAACTATCAACTTGAAAATGTAATTAAAAGTGAATTGATGGAAGCTGAACAAATTAGAATTGCAGTTGCATTTTTACAAAAAAGTGGAATTACTAAAGTTCAAAAAGCTTTAGATTTTTCACTTACTCAAAATAATTCACAAATAGAATTTATTGTTGGATTAGATTTTAAAACTACTGATTATGAAGCTTTAATGGAGCTTGAAAATTTAAAATCAAAAAATAATCAACCGATTGAATTATCATCAATATATGAATATTGCAACAGTTATATAGTTAGTCATGAACTACAAAATAAATTTAAATCTAAAGATTTTAATGCAACAATAAGGGGAGAATTAAATAAACATGAAGTTAATTCGACTCATTCTGATAATATGAAACTTTTTGAAAGAATTAATCAAGGTGTTTATAAATTAAGCGATATTGGATTGAGATATGAAAAAAGATAGATTATTTAGTAATAAAACTTTAAATGATTTAGAAAATGGCAAATTAATAAAAAGAATATTTAATGTGTTTGAATACTATTTTCCAAAGTTAGTAAATAGAAAACAATGTTTAACTTATCAAGAAGAGTGTATCTATTGCAAAAGTAAAACTTATAGATTTTATAGCAGTCAATATGGCAAAAAATATTATCAATGTGAAAATTGTTATGGAATAAATTAATGGAAAGGTATTTTTGTGATTGAATTAAGACAACAAGCATTTAATAGCATAAGTAAGGCATTAGCAATTACACGATATGACATTGAACAAAGACAATTAATTAATGATTATGGTTTAAATATTCATGCAGAAAATTATTTTATGGAAATATTTAATTTTATATATGGATATAGTTTGGTAAATGCAAATTTTGAAAGTAAAAATATTGCGTGTATTGATTTAATTGATAATAAAAATAAACTAATTTATCAAATTACAACTACAAGAACAAAAGAAAAAATTGAAAAAACATTAAAAGCATTGAATAAGCCAGAATATAAAGAATATACAATCAAAATCTTTTATTTGCTTGAGAAAGCAAACCCTCAAAAAGATATAGAATTAGAAACACAGTATGGTGTTATTTTAAAAGATATTTTATTAGATTATACAGACTTGATTAGAGATATTAACAATCTTGATTTGGAAAAACTCGTTGAATTAAATAGAAAATATTTTGTTGGTATTGAAGAAAAATATACAGATGAAATAATTTTAAATTTAGTCTTTAAGCATTTAATTCAAAATAAATCAAATATTAAACCAACTTATGATGATGATTTGGGAAGTATTGATACTAATGTAAAACTTGAATTAAATAATATAAATTCAAGAATAAAAAATAAAATTTATGATGGGTTAGATTATATTGTTCTTATAAACGATATTGATAAGGAAGATAATATACTTAGTGAATTAAGAAGTTTGGTTATTGAAGATATGTATAAGAATATTTTACATAATTCGCTAATTTCAAAAGTTTCAAAAACTGAATTAAAAGATAAAACTTTGTTAGAACTACATGAACTATCAAAATATCATAATTTAAACTTTAATAAAATTATAAATAATTTATATATTGAACTTGAAAATAAGATTGATATTAAAGATTTTAATTCTACTTCTATTAGTTGGATAATAATATCTTTCTTTTTTGAAATATGTGATGTAGGAATAAAACAATGATTATGCCTACAAAAGTTATTCAGCCTGTTGATAGTTTAATATCAATATCTGCAATAGTTATAGGAATATTAAAAGAAGATAGTAAAAATTTAGATGATTTATTAGAAGAATTTAATAGTAGATATTACAAAAAGATAAGCATAGAAAAACTAATTTTGTGTTTAGATTTTTTATTTATGATTGACAAGGTAAAGGAAGATAATGAGATTATTACAATTAACATCTAACAATCCAAAGTTTCATACTATTAACTTTAAAAATGGTTTGAACATAGTTGTTGGTTCTCAATTAACAGCCGAACAAAAAAAATCAATTAATGGTATTGGTAAAAGTATCTCTTTATCTCTAATTCATTATATGTTTGGTTCTAACTTTAAAACAGCAAGTGACAAAAAGTTAGAAGATTACTTATCAACTTATGGAACTTTTGAATTGACATTCTTACATAACGATAAAGAATATACTATCAAAAAAGATTTTTCACAGAGTGAATATTATATAAATGAAGAAAAAATTGTTAAAACTAATTATCCTAAAAAATTAAATGAGATATTTTTAGGAAAAGAAGAAATAAAACCAACTTTTAAACAATTGCTTAATTGTTTTGCAAGAAGATATAGTAGTGATAATGGAATGATTTACTATAGTCATGTTCTATCACAACAAGGGCGACCAATAGAAGATTATGAACAACAATATACTAATTTAGCATTGCTTGGAATAGATATGTCACTAGTTCAACAAAGTTATGAAATCAAAGATAAAATAGCTAAATTGAAAAAAGCAGAAAAAACTGTTGAAGATTATGAAAAAGTATTAGATAAAACAAATATAGATGATATTAAAGATGAGATAGAAAGGTTAAATATACAAATTGAGAAATTTATAATAGCTGAAAATTATGATAAATTAAAGCAAGAAGCAGATAGTTTAACTACTGAAATTAATGATTTTAGAAATAAAATATTCTTTAGTTCTAAAAAGTTAAAAACAAAAGAACTAAATTATGAAACTTCACAAAATACAAATATTGATATTAACAAAATTGAAGAACTTTTTAATGAAGCAAATTTCTTTTTTGAAGAAAAAATTATAAAAAGAATAGAACAAACACAAGAATTTCATAATAATTTAATCAATAATAGAAAAAAAAGGTTATCTGCAGAAATAAGAGATTTAAAAATTGAAATAGAAAAACTACAAATTGAGATGAAATCACTTGCAAATAGAAGAGACAATATTTTAAAAGATTTGAATAATAAAGGTGCATTAGAAGAAAGGGATACACTAAAAGATAGAATAAAAACTTTGGAAAAAGAGAAGCAGGATTTAGAAAAATATGCACATATTTTAAATGAGTTTAAAAAAGATAAAAGTAACTTAGAGGTTAAAAATGCAACAATAAAACAAGCAAGTATTTCATATCTTGACAAAAATCATGAACATATTGAATATATACAAAAAACATTTAGAAATTTAGTAAAACAATTTTATGATAATCAAGGAGGGTCGTTTAAAATTGATGAAGCACCAACTGCTAAATATCTTTTTAATATAAATATCCATATACCAAAAGAGGGTTCTCAAGGTGTTGGTGAGGTAAAAGTATTTTGCTATGATGTATTATTGTATCTTTTAAATAAAGATTTATTAGGATTTTTAGCACATGATGGTTGTATATTTTCAGAAATGGATAGAAGACAAAAATCAACTATTTTCAAAATTATTTTAGAACTTACAAAAGGCGATAATTTTCAATACTTTCTAAATATTGGAGACAATACACTAAATGAAATACTTGATGAAAATAATGAAATAAATATTTTATCAGAAGATGAAAAAGAAATTATAAAGAATAGTATAAGACTAACTCTATCGGATAAAGATGAAAAAAATTGGCTGTTTGGAGAAAGTTTTAATTAAATAACTTCAATTTTTAATTATGAATTATTAAAAGAACACAAAAGCCAAAAGAGATGTTAAAGAGAATAATTTTAGGTTTTTCAAATGAGGGAGATACTGTATTAGACCCATTTTGTGGAAGTGGAACAACTGTTGTGGTAGCAAAAGAGTATAATAGAAACTATATTGGAATTGAAAAAGAAGATAAATATATAGAACTTATAAATAAAAGATTATAAAACTTACATTTTAACTATTCTAAAAAAATTAGAAACTCAAAAATTATATTTGTTTATCAAAACTTTTCAAATAGTTCTTTAGCTCCTATTTTATATTTTTTTATAAACCTAAGTTAGCTATTATATATGCCAATGATTAAATCAATTAGTTGCTAAATAATAGACAATCAATGAGTAGAAAATTGTAAAAATTGGAATAGATATTTTATCTACAAGTTTGCTCTGTTCTAATTTTCCATCATTAAATAGCTTCAACGAGTAACTAGAAAAACAGATTATTAAAAAAACTGTAAAAAGTGTTAGCATATTTATTTTATCTGCTAATGTCCAAACATCACTTTCTGGTAGATAGTTTTTAATCATAGCTCCAATTGCAGCTGTTGCAAATATTGCTCCAACACTTAAAGAAAATCTAGCTCCAATATCTGGTCTGATTGTAAATGATACAAGTGCAATCAAAATAGCTACGAAAAATCCCCAAAATGTTTTAAAAAATGATGAATAGTCATCTCTATATATTTCAACCTCAAAGACAGCTCTTGAATAACTAGATTCATTATTTTTTGGCAAATTAAATTCACCATAATTTGTACTATATGTTTTGGTTGTTTCGTAAAATTGGTACTCTCTTATACTATAGCTTGGAATATAAACATTATCATTTAATTTTGAATTGTCTTTATCGCTTATATATTTAAATCCTTCTAATGTATTAATTGCATCTTCAATTGATATTTTTAGTATATGTTTATCTAAAGGAAATTTTGAGACATCAAATAGATGTCTCATTCTAGCTTTTATTCTTTTACAAGCATAGTTGAATTTGCCTATTTTTTTTACCTCTGTTTCACCTTGGCTTTCGATAGTTCCATTCATTATTTCAAATGTTTTATATGGTTTCAAATTATCATCAATCCATAAAAACCATATATAAAAATCCATTTTTAAACTATTATCTTTTATTACAAAATTTGAAATTTCATTTATATAAATTCCAATTTTCACCTCATTATCTTTTATATTGGGTTCATTGTTAGCAGTTGCGACTGTTAAAAACAGAAATAGTGATAAAACTATTAACAAAACTCTATTTAGTCTCATTTTTTACTCTTTTCATTGTGATTTCGAATTCGCTGACATAGTATATGAATAATTCCACGAGCTACATTAGGATACTCTAATATTAAATTATAAAGCATAGAGTTGTCTATTTTAAAAAGCATTGTTTCGATTTTTGCTCTAACAGTAGCACTTCTAGGTTCTGGGTCGAGTGCTGCTAATTCACCAAAAACATCATTTTCGTTAAGAGTGGCTACAACAACACCATTTACTTCAACATCAACACAACCATTTACAATAATATACATAGATGTTCCAATATCTCCTTGATTTATAATCGTAGCTCCATTTGCAAATGAAACCTCCTCTAAATTCATAGCAACACTCAATAAATCATGTTCAGAAATTTCAGAAAATAGATTTATTGCCCTTAAAATAATCACCTTTTCAACTGTTAAAAGCATTGTTTTTCTCTTTTAGTTTTAGATATGCCCATGAAGCTGTCTCCTTTAAAAGCAAATTTTCATCACAACTCAACTCTTTTGCAATATCTAAAAAGTATATATCTTCACTTTTACCAATTTCATATAAAAATGATATTGCCAAAATATCCAAAAACTCTCTTTTTTGTAACATATCTTTGATATAAAATTTATAATCATCTATAACAACATCAAACTTATGTGCTAATTCAAAAACTCTTTTATTATCTAAATTATTTTCAATAAAATTTATAACAAATGGTTTAAAATGATTATCTGCTAAATTGTCAATAATCTCTACAATATATGCTTTTTTATCATTTAAAAAATTTCTGTAACTAAACAACAGTTTATTAATAACATCTTTTGGATAGATAAAGCTTAAAATATAAAAAATATTTTCCATTTTTTCATGTAAGAGTTCATGTAAAACAATTTTTGAATTTGAAAAAGTGCTATCAATAACATCTTCTAACTGTATCAAAACAACTATATCTTTAGCATTTTGAATTAATAATTTTAAAATCAACTCTTTGTTATCTGTATGAAAATTTGCAGAAAATAGAGATTTTAGTATCTTGTCAAATAGTAGTTTGTTATCAATTTGATTTAATATAAATGTTGCTGTTTTTTCACTTTTTATATTTGCAAAAACCTTTATAATAGCTGTTTTTTTCTCCATTGAGCAATTTTTAAAATGTGCTACTAATGTATCATAAATTGAAATATCAAATTTAATAAGAGCATTTATACATGTTTTTCGATACTGATAGTTTGTTAAATTTTCTATTAAATAGTCTATCATGTTGATGATTTTCAAATTTCCTACAATCTCTAAAGATATTTTTCTAATTTCAAAATTGTCACTTTTTAAAGCATTTAAAATAGCACTATAAAATCCATGCATATTTATTTTATTTACAATATTTAAACCTCTAATTTGACTCTCTTTTGTTTGGTCATTTAAAATATCATTTAAAATTTTTCCAGCAATCAATATTCCATCAATACCAGCATATTTAATCATAGAGATAATTGTGCTATCTTGAATAGTTATATTTTCAGAAAATAGATAGTTTTTAATCATCTCAACACTTTGAGTTTTTAAAAATTTGCAATAAATTTCTATTAATTTTGTCAAAACATCAATATCTTTTTCATCTTTCAAAGCTTTTTCAATTAATGGCAAAAATGAATATAACTCCATTTTATCGATACAATCTAACACAACAACTCTAACTTTTTTGCTTTCATGATTAATTTGTTCTTTTAAAATAGCATCTATTTTTTCATAATTCATTTTTGAAATTGTCTCTATTGCATAAATCACCTCTATCTCTTTTGGGCTTTTAAGCAGATTTAAAAAGAAATTCAAATCTATATCATTTAAAGGTATTAAATTATCTGACAAAATATGCCTGTTTTTTAAAAAGCCATTTAGCGAAATTACATACTGTTGTTTTAATTTTTTAGCTAAAAATAGCCATAAAATAGATAGCAAAACTACAAAAACCATAACAATAGAGATATTATTAAATGAGCTTAAAAATATTAATAACACCCCAACACAACCCATAGCAATAGGTTCAACGAAAGTTTCTCTAAAATTTACAACAACAGCTCTTTGAGATTTTGAAATAGATTGATAGATTATTCTATAAGCAGGAGTTAATAAAGATGAGTCAAATGCTTCATGTAAAAGCTTGACTACTACAAGTATTAAAAATCCAAATAGTAATGAAAACGAAAAGAGTAAAAGCATGGAGCTTGTTCCGATGATTGCTAATATTGGAATTGCTATAAGTCCTACAGTTAAGCCAAATTTTTGAAATAGCCTTGAAGATAAAAAAAGTGTTGAAAAGAGATTTACTATATTTAGTGCAGCAAAAAATAGTGCAAAAAATGTCGCCAACTCTTTTTCTGATTGAAATTTCTCTTCTACTTTGAAATAAAAGATAAAATCGATTAAATAAAATACAAAAAAAGCTATAAATGAGAGTGCAAAAAATAGCAAATAGTAGCTGTTTTTTAAAAGTGAAAAATAGTTTGTAGATTGATTTGTTTCACTTTCGTCAAATGTGTTGATATTTATAAAATTTGTTTTAAATTTATCTAATATTTTTGTTAGCAATAAGTATGAGGCAAAACAGAAAAAAATCGAAACAAGCAATAAATCAATAGCACTTAAGATGGCTTTATCTATTAAAAAAACTGCCAATAAACCACCTAAAATTCCAGCTATTACCTCTCCAGACATCAAAAGTCCAAACAATCTTTTGCCTTTTGTCTAATATCAAAAATATATCCTATGAGCAATCCAAACTCCATACCAGCAAACATCCAAACAATATCTTTAAAAATCATAATAAACATAAAAGAGAGTTTTGAGTCTGTAAATTTTATAATTAAATAAAATAGGATATAAATAGATAAAATAAATAAAATCATAAATTTTAAAAATGAGCTAACGGAGCTTTTTTGTTCAAGTTTTGAGTATATAAACCCTATAATAACAGAAAATATTGCACTAAAGATATAAACATATGGCAAACTTTCTGTATTATATTTTAGTAAAAAAAGTGTATTCGCAGTTGTTTCAAATAGTATTAGAGATATTCCATTCAAAAATGAGTGAAAAAATAGTAGCAAAAGTGGTAAAGCTTCATCTCTCTCAACAGAAGAAAATGTATTTAATATTCTATATGCAAAATTCATAACTTAAAAATATCGTTAAAATATATTTGCATTTTCTTTAATTCCTTAGACTATTTTTTAAAATTTGTTTGAATTTTATCATAACTTTTTTAAATGCCTAAGGTATTGATAAATAAAAATATTTTTTTTCAATATTAATTATGAATTATAAAATTTGAGAGTTAAAACAATAAAAACTAGACACTAAAAAAATCTATTACTAAACTTAGAATGCAAATAATAGCCTATTTTTTAATCACTTACTTTTAAATTTGATAATAGTTATCAATATATTTTAAGCTTTTTTAATATATCATTGCATAAATTATATTTTGGAGTTTAAATATGAAAAGAGTTTTTACCTTATCATTAATTGCAATTGCACAAATTGCACAAGCAAACTATTTAGAAGAGATGTTTTCAAATAGTGAGCTTAGTGGAAACTTAAGATTTGGAGCTATATCTAATAGTTATGAAGATAATAGCGATGATGATGGTTATAGTATTGGTGGTAAGTTAGGATTTTTAAGTGATACAAAAAAAGAGTTTGGAGTTGGTGCTACATTTTATACATCAAATCCAATAAATTCATTTATGAATGACAATAAAAATGGTGATTTTTTTGATGAAAATAGTAAAGGTTATACAATTTTAGGTGAGAGTTTCATAAGTGCTAAATTTATGGATAGTGAATTAAAGCTTGGAAGATTTGAGCTTGATACACCTTTGCTAAATTCTGATGATATTAGAATGGTTCCAAATACATTTGAAGGTGTATATTTTGAGAGTGTCGCATTAGAAAATTTAACTCTTAGAGCATTTTATATTTCAAAAATGTCTGGTTGGGAAAATGAAGCTAATTCTAAAAAGTTTGTAGATATTATGAGTGTAATTGGAGTAAATGATAAAAACTCTATTTATGGAGCTTCTTTTGATTATACTGTTTTTGAAGGTTTGACTTTTTCACTTTGGGATTACTATTTAGAAAATGTTACAAATGCCTTGTATTCAGATTTAAGTTATGAAAAAGAGTTAGAAACTATAACTTTTAATACAGCTATTCAATATCAATTGCAAAAAAGTGTAGGAGATGAGCTTTTAGGAAAACAAAATGCAAGTATGTTTGGGTTAAGTGCAGGAGTGCTTATAAATGCGACAGATACAACTTTATTAGTAGCTTATAATAAGGGAAATGGAGAAGAGTTAATTGAGGCTTTTGGTGGAGCTCCAATGTTTAGTTCATATTTTGATGAACTTACACCAAACAATGGAGCTAATTCAAAAGCGATTGCTGGAGGAGTAGAACAAGAGTTATTAGAAGATTTATCAATTGGTCTTTATTATGGAGAGTTTAAGGCAGATGAGTTTAAGAGTGAAGAGTTTGATATTGCTTTAAATTATGAATTTGATAATTTTAGCATTGGTGGAGTTGCACTGTTTGTGAATGATAAACTCTCAAATAGTGGATTTGATGGATATAGAGCATTTATAAATTATAGTTTTTAAGGAGATAATATGACACTAAATGAAGGAATTATGAATAAAAATTACAAAATTGCAAAGATAAATGCAAATGAGCCAATTAGGAGCAGACTTTTGGCAATGGGATTTGCAAAAGGAAATGGGGTATCAATTTTGGATTTTACACTTTCAAAACAGACTTATGATGTGCTAGTAGAAGATACAAAAGTAGCAATTAGAAAAGAAGAAGCTCTTGGTATTATGGTTGAGGAGGCTTAATGAAAAAAATAAAAGTAGCTCTTGTTGGACAACCAAATGTTGGAAAATCACATCTTATAAACTCTATCACAGGTGCAATGCTACATGTTGGCAATTTTTCAGGTGTTACAGTTGAAAAAAAAGAGATAGTTTTTAAGAGAGGTGACTATGAAATAACAATAATTGACTTGCCAGGGCTTTATAGTTTAAATGCTTACTCTCCAGATGAGCAAGTTACAAAAAATTATATATTAAAAGAAGAGTATGATTTAATAATTAATGTTGTAGATGCAAATGCACTTCAGCGAAATTTAAATTTAACTTTGCAACTACTTGATATGGGGAAAAAGGTTATCTTAGCAATAAATATGATTGATGAGATTGAAAAAGTTGGTGGAAAGATAGATAATTTAGAAATTTCTACACTACTTGGAATTCCTGTTATGCTTGTATCAGCAAAAGAGAAGAGAGGAGTTGAAGATTTAACTAAAAAGATTTTGGAGATGTTTGAGTTTGGAAAACCATCAAATAAACTTCAATATGATTTAAATATTGAAAATAGTATCAGAGAAATTTCTGAAGTTTTAGAAAAATCAAACTATTCAAAGGATGATGCGAGATTTACAGCGATTAGACTATTTGAAAATGATGAAGATGTTTATAAAAGTGTTCATGATAAACCACTTTTTATAGAGCTTCATGATAAATATAAAAATGAAAAACTAAATATTGCAACTTTAAATAATGAGAGCGATTCACAAACAGCATTAGCAAGTGCAAGAGTTGCTCTTACAAAATTTATTTGCCAAAAAGCTCTTCATGTTCCTCACAAAGATACAACTGATGAAAAAGTTGATAATCTATTAATTCATAGAGTTTTAGGATTGCCAATATTTCTATTTTTAATGTGGGGACTGTTTCAAGCAACATTTTTGCTTGGTGAATATCCGATGGGATTGATTGAAGAAGCTTTTGGATTTTTATCAGAAAAAAGTAGTGAAATTTTTCCAGAAGGTGTATTTAATAGTGCAATTTCAGAAGGTTTCATTCCAGCCGTTGGAGCAATTTTATCATTTTTACCAAATATTTTAATTCTATTTATGGGAATAAATCTATTGGAGCAAACAGGTTATATGGCGAGAGCTGCTTATTTGCTTGATGGAACTTTGAAAAAATTTGGGCTTCACGGAAAAGCTTTTATTCCAATGGTTACGGGTTTTGGTTGTTCTGTTCCAGCTTATATGGCTGCTCGAACTCTAAAAAATCCAAAAGATAAATTAATTACTATGTTAATTATCTCATTTTTTTCTTGTTCTGCAAGATTGCCAGTTTATGTACTGTTTATTAGTGCTTTTTTCAATCCAGCAAATGCAGGAAATATTCTATTTTTAATCTATATTGGTGGTGCTATTTTAGGTCTTATTATGGCAAAAATTTTGAGAGTTTCACTATTTCAAGGAGAAGCAGAACCATTTGTTATGGAGATGCCAAAATATAGATTTCCATCTTTTAAAGGTCTGTTTAGAGATTTACAAATCAAAGCGATGATTTTTATTAAAAAAGCTGGTATATTTATTGGACTTACATCAATTGTTATTTGGTTGCTTAGTGAATATCCAAAAAATGAAGCTTTAGAAATTGAGTATGCGACAAAAATTGAACAAACAGTAAATGAAGAAGAGAAAGCAAATTTAGAAATAGAGTTATCGTCAGCATTAATGGAGCAAAGTTATATTGGTGTGATTGGCAAAGTGATTGAGCCTATATTTGCACCACTTGGATTTGATTGGAAATTATCAGTTGCAACAGTTACAGCATTAGCTGCAAAAGAGGTTGCAGTTGCAACATTAGCAACTTTAAATAAAGTTGAAGCAACAGATGAGCCAACGGAAAGTTTGATTGAGAGTATTAGAAATAGTATGGATTTCAAAACTGCTGTGGCATTTGTGGTTTTAATTATGATTTACTCACCTTGTTTAGCTGCTATGAGTACATTTTTATCAGAAGTATTGGAGACAAAGTGGAGAGTTTTTTATATTCTTTATCCAAATATTTTAGCTTGGGTTTTAGCATTTTTAGCTTACAATATTTTAGCCGTTTTTGGATTTTGATAGAGTAGAACCTCTTGTTTGAGGTTCTATTTTTTTACAGCAGTTTATTGATAATGATTATTACAATTATAGGAGTTGAAAATGAAATTAGGTTTTGCAAAAGAGATAGAGTTTTTACCAGAGTTTGATAAATTTGAAAATTTGGTATCAAAAAGAAAACTATTTTTATCTTTTTTTAATACAGAAGTTGAAAAAGCTTTGCATTTCAGTAAAAGCGAAATATGCAAACTATCAAAACTAAATTTGGCAAATGCTTTTAAAGTAAAAATTTGCAATATGTTAAATTTTAAACCACTAAATAGGTTTAATAGTCAATTTTTTAGTTTTGATTTTGATTTAAGATTACATAAATTTTTATCTATTTCAAATTTACCAAAAACATATAGTGGATTAAAAAGTGAAAAGTATGAGTTGGCATTGGAAATGATACTTTTAATTGGTGTTGAAAAACAATCTTTAACTTTAAATGGACAAGAAGCTTTTTATAAATTTATATTTAACAATCTATTAAATGATAAAAAAGATAGATTTATTGAAAAAGAGAAAGAGTCAATTGAGATTATTCCAGTAGTTGAAGAAAAAGTTAAAATTTTTCCATATTGGCAATTTATAGAAAAAAATAGACCAATTATTGAAGAGCATATTAAAAATGCAATAAATGTTATAAAAGATACTACATTTAAAACTATATATCTTGTATATCCGAAAAATAAAGATTTTGATAAACATATAGATGTAAAAGTTGCCGAGTTTAATCAAGATTATAAAATCAAGATTATTCCATATTCACTAAGGTCAATATTAAGATGAAACAGACTCTAAATATCTACAAACTATATATTTTTTTAATATTTGGTGCTTTAACTCTTTTTATTAATCAAACACTAAACTTAGTAGAAAATAGGTTGGCTTTTGTAGTTATATTGGGACTTATTATAATATTATCTATAAGTTTTGGTTATTTATATTCTAAAATAGAGAATTATAAATTAAAAATTTTTCAAATGGTTTTTGAAAATTCTAATGATGCAATTGCATTAATAGATGAGTTTGGAAACTATTTTTGGCAAAATAGTACAAATAAAAATATGCTTGAAATAGATGATAGAGAGTTAAAAAATCATAGTGCTACATTTTATATTGCAAATAATAAAATAGTTTTAAAAAATGAATTAGAAAAGATTGGAGATTTTTCTGGAATATTTGAACAAGAAACAAAAACGGGGCGAATAAGTCTATTTATATCTGCTTTTAAGATTACAGATGAATTTGATAATGTGATATGTTATGTAGAAATGAAAAAAAGTGCAAAAGAGTATTTCAAGATTTTAGAACAGATTAGATATGAGAAAGAGGGTTTAGAAACTTTAGCAAATAGAGACAACTTAACAACACTATTTAATAGAAATGGATTTTTCAAACAGTTATCTAAAATTTCAGAAAATTCACTTCATAGAGGTTCATTTGTATTTATAGATATTGATAATTTTAAAAAAATAAATGATTCTCATGGACATAAAATTGGAGATTTAGTTTTACAAAATATAGCAATTAATATTAAAGAACATGTAAGAAAAAATGATATTATTTGTAGATTTGGAGGTGAAGAGTTTATAGCATTTATAGATGCTCCCATTAATTTATCAAAACCAATAGTTGAAAAATTGAGAGAAATCGTTGAATTAAGTGAGGTAAATGGATTAAAAGTTACTTGTAGTTTTGGCATTTCTGGTTTTCATAACTCAATTGAAGATAGTATAAAAAATGCTGACATGGCACTATATAAAGCAAAAAATAGTGGTAAAAACAGAGTTATAAGTTTTGAAGAATTGGAGAATTACTCCTCCTCATCTTCTGCATAATCAAAATCACTCTCTTTTAAGATTTTAGAAATTATCTATTTTTTGAAAAGTGGAATTTTTAAAGCCACTTTTCAATTTATAAAAATTCTCTAAACTTTAATATTTTAAAATTTGTTGGGCTGCTTTTATTATAGGATATGTTGTTGGTGCTGGTGTTAATAGTGGTTGAGTTGCAACTTGCAAAAACTCCAAATGATATGCTGTTAATCCAGCTTCTATTGCAAGTCCTATAATATTTATTATCTCACCAACCTCTTTATCTCCAATAACTTGACCACCTATTATTTGCCCACTTTTTCTAAGTGCGATAAGTTTTACATACTGTTTTGAAGCATCTGGAATTGTTGCTGGATGTCTATTAACTCCTTCAAATTTACCCACAACAAAATCTATACCTTCATCATTTGCTCTATCTTCTGTAACTCCAGCACTTGCAAATGCTCTATTTCCTACCATTGTAGAAAAAATTGCTATTGTTCCATTAAACCCTTTTAAATATTTTATTTTATAAAGTGAATTTCCAGCAACTCGAGCTTCTGCTGCTGATGTTGAAGCCAACATAACTTTTGATGGGTCTCTTGTTACAAAATCTCTTCTTCCACAACAATCACCAATAGCAAAAATATCTTTATTTTTTGTTCTCATATATTCATCAACCCAAATACCACCATATCTTGCAAGTTTTAATCCTGCTTTGTCAGCTAACTTTGTATTAGGTTGATAACCAGTTGCTAAAATAATAACATCACCTTCAATTAAACTACCATCGCAAAGCTCTACACCAATAGCTTTATTTCCACTCTCTTTAACATTTGTGGCATGTTGTCCCAAAGCTAATTTTATTCCAAATTGTATCATAATGTTTTCTGCTACAACTGCTAACTCTTCATCAAATGAACCTTTTAAAATATGACCACCACCAATAATTGTTACCTCTTTGTCATCACTATTTAATTCAAGTGCAATTTCAACACCTATAAATCCAGTTCCAACAACGATAACTCTTTTTTTATCTTCTAAATACTGTTTAATATTATCAATTTTTTGTTTGTCTTTATCAATTGTAAATACATTTTCAAGTTTTAAAGCTTCTTGAAAACTTTTATGAACAAATGGAATTGAACCAGTTGCAAATACCAATTTATCGAATTTAAATTGATACTCTTTTGCAGTTGCAATCTTTTGAGAAATATCAACATCAATAATCTCATCAATAATCAAATCTATCTTTTCAGCCATAGGCCCACCACAACTCATAGCATCTTTTTGACTATCACCCAATGTTTTTCCAAAAATATATGGAATTCCACAAGGAACTAATGCTTCTTTCTCTTTTTTCACAACTGTAATTTTTTTATCAGGATAGTTTTCCAAAGCAGTAGCCACAAGCACTAAAGCAGCAGGACCACCACCTATTACAAGTATGTCTGTTGTTAAATTTTGCATATTTACACCTTAATTTATATTTTGTAAAAACTCATTTATATATGTTAGATAAAAAATTAGGACTGTAAGTTTATTTATTAAAATGGAGATGATAAAGCCTTTGTGGCAAAAATAGAGTTATAAGTTTTGAAGAGTTGGAGAATTACTCCTCCTCATCTTCTGCATAATCAAAATCACTCTCTTCATTATTTGCTACTTTTGGAGGTGTTTCATCTTCATCCTCATCATCATACTCCTCTTCTTCATACTCATGCTCTTCACTCATATAATCATCATCATCATAATAACTCATACAAACTCCTTTTTTTAAGTTCTATAATCGGCATTAATTTTGACATATTCATAACCTAAATCACAACCAAAAGCTAAAAATTCACCATTTCCAACTCCCAAATTACAACTAATTCTAAACTCATCTTCTTTTAAAATTTTTGCAACTTTTAACTCTTGCTCTTTATCAAATATTACTTCACCTTTGTCATAAACTACAATATCTTCAAATGCAATAGTTAAACTTTTTTCACAACACTCTACTCCACTTGCACCAATTGTAGATGCAATTCTTCCCCAATTTGGGTCTTCACCAAATAGTGCAGTTTTTACTAATAGCGAATTTGATAGAGCTTTTGCAACAATTTTTGCTTGTTCATAATTTTTTGCACCTTTTATAGCAAAACCTGCAACTTTTTTTGCACCTTCTCCATCTTTTACTACCAAATGTGATAAATGCGACAGAACAACTCTTAATGCTTCTCTAAAAGCTTCTTTATCATATATTCCACTTTTACCATTTGCTAAAAGCATAATAGTATCATTAGTTGACATATCACCATCTACACTAATTGCATTAAAAGTTGTTTCTGAAATTTCACTCAAAAGCTCTTTTATATCAGCTTTTGGGACATTGGCATCAGTTGTAATAAAACATAACATTGTAGCAAGTGAAGGGCTAATCATTCCAGCACCTTTTGCCATAGCACCAATTTTAAAACTCCCACTACTTGTGCTAACTTCAACTGCTATCTCTTTTGGATAAGCATCTGTTGTCATAATTGCTTGTCTTGCTTTAATATTATTTTTTTGTGATAAATCAAATTTAGCAAAACTTGCAATAATTTTATCTTTTGGAATTCTAACTCCAATTACACCTGTGCTACTCATAATTGGATTAATAATTTGTGGAAACTCTTTTTTTAAAGCATTTAAAATTTCATCAATATCAGCAATTCCTGCATCTCCTGTCATAGCATTTGCATTTTTTGCATTAATTAATACAAAATTTGTTTCAAACTCACCATATTTTTTGAAATGCTTAATTGGTGATGCTTGAAATTTATTTGCAGTAAATACAGCATCTACACTACAAAGAGTATCAGAATAGATAAATGCTACATCTTCGCTACTTCTAAGTCCAGCATTTACTCCATCACAATAAAATCCATCAACCACACTTACTCCACCCTCAATTGCTAATATATCAAACATATTTTAACTCCTCTGGTTTCTCTTTTTTTCTAATTAACCGTTTTGTATCTGTGATACTATTTGATGTTCCTATTACTAATAGTTTGCACTCACTTGTAATTATCACATCACCTTTTGGCATTGGTAAAAATTTACCATCTTTTTCTCTAATTCCAACAATACTAACATTTGTAATATCTCTTAAATGTGCTTCTTTTAGTCGTCTCATTACCATCCACGAATGTCTTGGCACACTTATCTCTTCCATATCAAGTGGAGTATCTTTTTTGTATAAAAACTGCTCCAAAATATTTTCCATATCTGGTCGAAAAGCCATTGCACTAACTCTTTGAGCCATCAATTTTGTAGCTGATATTACAATGTTTGCACCAAGTTTTTTAAGCTTTTCTATATCACTCTCATTATCTGCACTTGTAATGATAAAATATGGTGACCTACCTAACTCTTTTTCATATAATCTTGCAGAAACTATTACAGCAATATTATCTGCAATATTTTTTGAGAGTGCTATAATTCCTTTTGCTGATGAGAGTTGAGTTTTTAGGATTGCTGTGTTTGTGTGTGGTTCATCTTTGATGTAGTAAGGGTATCTATTTTTTTTAGCAAAATCTTCTAACTGCTCATTTGGGTCAACCACTACAAATGGGGTGTGATGTTCTCGAAACTGTTCTGCTAACTGCATAGTGTATTCATTGTGATAGCAAATAACAAAGTGGTTTTTAAGTCTTGCAATTTTATAAAGCATTGCTCTCTCCTTTAATATAGCACTTAAAACACCCTTATTTATAACATCAATAATAATACCTATTGCAAATGTCATAACTAAGAGTCCCATTATCATCAAAAAGACTGTAAATACGATTGTTGGTGCTTTGAATTCGCTTTCTCGTAATGCTCCAAATCCCGTTGTTGTAAATGTGTAGCCTGATTGAAATATTGCTTCCATTAGAGTGTAATCTTCTAATGTTATATATCCTATTACACCAATCATCATACAAAGTTGTATTAAAATAATTGGAAGTCTAAACGGCTTTAGCTGAGTATAAAGTTCTGTTGATAGAGAAATTTTAGGTTTTGGAGTGCTTTCCCAATGTAGTAGTTTTCTTATTCTTTGAATAAAGTTCATCTCCTAATCCACATTGGGAATAGATTTTTACTTAGACTTTTTTAAAGTTCTAAGAGTAGAAGCGGCTACTTTAATTTTTTGAGTAGTTCCATCATCCAATTTAATTCTAATTGTTCTTAAATTTGGAAGAAATCTTCTTTTTGTTTTATTATTCGCATGGCTCACATTATTGCCACTCATTGGACCTTTGCCACTAAGCATACATTTTCTTGACATCATATTCCCCTAATTTTCTAAGATTTTTGTGTGGAATAATATATAAAATTAACCTAAAAGTAACTTAATTTCTATTTTATTAAATTAAGGATAAAATGTTGCAAAAAAACTGAAAAAGGAACCACAACTTGGTTAATAAAGAGGATATACAAAACTATATCAAAAATATTCCACCTATGCCAAAGACTTTAAAAGAATGTTTAGGTGCTTTGGAATTAGAGGATTTAAACAAGGCTTCTGAAATTGCAAAATCTGATATTCCTCTTACAGTTTATTTAAAAAATATTGTAAATAAACCTATTTTTGGTTTTAGGAAAGAGATTACAGACATAAAACAGATATTTTCTATTTTAGGTATTCTAAAAGCAAGACAGCTGATTAAGAGCTATTTAGTTTCGCTTTTAACACCAAAAAAATGGGAACTTTTCAATTTAGATAATGTGCTTTTTGGAACATTTCAAGCAGATTGTATTAATGATTGGAATAAGATTTTATCTGAAAAAAATATGAGAGATGAAAATATTTCATTTATTGCTATGATTTTACCAGCAATTGTGGCAGTTTGTGAAACAATGTTTAGAGCAGCTCATAGAGAAGATTTAGAAGTTATAAAAGAGAGTAGTAATGTTAAATATTCTGATATTTTAAAAAAACTTACAGATTACTCAATTGTGGATATTGTCCTTTTTATTGCTAAAGAGTGGGATTTTCAACAAGATTGTATAGATATTTTGGAGTCAGCATTTCAAAAAGATACAAGAGCAACAACTGTTTCACCACTTGCAAAATATTTACATCTACTATTTTTCTATGAGATAAGTAGAGCAGAATTTATTGCAACTGGTATGAGTGAGCTTATAGAGCTTGATTTTGAATTTGTAGAAGATGTTGTAGAAGATTTTAATCAGATAATGGGAATTAATTAGTGAGAGCAGTAATAAAAAATAAGATAGCAACCTTTTATCCTCAAGGTTTTATAGATGCTAATAATGTGGTAAATTTAATTCAAGAAGATGAGATTGCCCACATTATAAAAATGGGTGTTGATGCAGTATTAATATCTTTAGAAAAAGTTGTCTTTTTTAATAAAAAAGGGATAGAAGCTATTATTGATATTTTGGAGAGAATTAGAAAAACTCTCTCTGGTGTAGTTGTTGGATTTTGTGATTATAATGAGCGAAAATATAGAACTATTTTAAAAATGGTAGAAAATGAGATGACATTTTCACTTTTTAGAGATATAGAAGTTGCAAAACTATTTATTGGAAATATAGATTTTAAAGAGAATAACTCAATCTTGCTCTATACTGATGAGCAATCTCAACAAAGTAGTATGGCATTAATACTTCATGAGCGAGGTTATACTCCTATAATAGCAAAGAGTTTAGAAGATTTTCAATTAAGAAAAAGCGATAAATCCAAATTTTTAAATAGTGTAAATTTAACTCACCTTGGCTCATTTTCTAAAAAAGTTGCAGCAATTAAGCGAGAAAATGTGATAGTTTATAAACTAAATGGCTTTTTAGATACCACAATTTTAGAACAATTTGATTTAGAATATCACAATAGCTGTATTAATATTGGATTTAAACTATTTTTATTTGATGCAAGTGATGTATTATCAATGAATGCTCATGCGATTAGTTTTTTTATGAAACTATCACACACTGCTATGGAATCTGGAGCTAATATTTTTATTGCTGGATTTGATATTGCTACAATTAGTTTAAAGCTTAAAAAAGATTTAGAAGAAGCTGGAATACTATTTTTTGCATCTGTAAATGAGTTTTTTGAAAATAAAAATATTATAAAAGAGTTAGAAAGCTCTGGAGCAAACTCTAAAAAAAATGCAAAAAAGATAGATAAAGAGTTGATTTTACAACTATCAGTTGTTGTAGATATAGTAATATCATCTATAAATATGCTGACAAATGTTGAGATAAAAAAAGAGTTAGTTGAAATTAGAAATTTTCAAATAGATAGTAAAATTCGCTTAACTTCTGCCGCACTTGGGCTTTTTGGAGATATTGAAGGTGTTATATTTGTAGCTTTTCCAAAAACTATTGCACTAAAAGCTTGTAATATACTACTTGGTAGCACAAACTCTCCAAGCGATGAAGAGATTTTAATTGCAACCGCTGAACTTTTGAATATTATTGGCAATAAGTTAAAGGCACACTTTTATGATAAAAATGTAAGAGTTATTACAACTGCCCCAATTGCATTTAGAAATATTAATGAAGGAATTTCAATTATTTCTGATAAAAAAGGGGCTCAAGTTAATTTTTCATTTGACAACAAAGATAAATTTTATTTTTTCTTCACAAAATAGGGAGTTTAATGTTAGTTGCACCAAGTATTTTATCTGCTAATTTTGGAAATTTAGCAAAAGATGTAAAAGAAATTTGTGATTTTGGAGCTGATTTAGTTCATGTTGATGTTATGGATGGACATTTTGTTCCAAATCTAACAATTGGAACTGTTGTAGTTGAAGCTGTTGCAAAAGTTGCTACAAAACCACTTGATATACATTTAATGGTTGAAAACAATAGCTTTTTTGTAGATATGTTTGCTCCACTTAAGCCAAAATATATCTCTTTTCATATAGAGGAAGAGAAACATCCACATAGATTAATTCAAAAAATAAGAGATTATGGAATATCTCCCGCAATAGTTTTAAATCCACATACAAATCCAAACTTAATTGAGTATATTTTAGAGTATCTTGATATGGTTCTGTTAATGAGTGTAAATCCTGGATTTGGAGGACAAAAATTCATAGGAAATGTGATTGAGAAATCAAAACATTTAAAAGAGTTAATCAATAAAAGAAATCCAAACTGTTTAATAGAAGTTGATGGTGGAGTTAGCAATCAAAATATTTTAGAGCTTAAAAATAGTGGGGTTGATGTTGTTGTGGCTGGAAATTATATATTTAAATCAGCAAATCGAAAAGAAGCAATAGAGAGTTTAAAAATTTGAGAGTAAAAATTTGTGGCATCACAAATATAGAAGATGCGATAGTTGCCTCAATGGCTGGTGCTGATGCTTTGGGATTTGTATTTTACAAAAATTCTCCTCGATTTCTCTCACCTCAAAGAGCAAAAGATATAATAGCAAACACTCCTCCATTTATTGAGCGAGTTGGACTATTTGTAGATTGTAACTCCACACAAATTAATCAAATTTCAAGCTTAGCAAATATCTCTTTGGCACAAATTCATTTTGATTTTAATAATTATGAAGAGCTAAATATTAAACATTTAAAAGTGATTAGAGCAACTTGCAAAGATGATATTTTGAAATATAAAGATGAGTATGTGATAGTTGATGCTTTTGTAGATGAGTTTGGTGGAGTTGGAAAAAGGGTTAATTTAGATTGGTTTAGAGATATAGACTGCTCAAAAATTATTTTAGCAGGTGGATTAAACTCATCTAATTTAAAAGAGTTAAAAGGATTTGATTTTTATGGAGTTGATGTGAGTAGTGGGGTTGAAAAAAGTAAAGGAGTTAAAGATAGAGATAAATTAAGAGAGTTTATTCAAACTGCCAAATCTTTATGAAACGATATGAACTCCTAATTTCAAAACTTAAAAAAGGCTCAATATTAAAAAGCTATTTTTGCAAACTATTAACAAATAGTCATAACCACTCAAAAGATTGTGAATTAGAATTTCAGATTTTAAAAGCAAGTGGAATGCCTCTTAGTGAAGATGAAGATAGAGTATTTTTAGAAACATTGTATAGAAATTACAAAGATGAAATTTTTTGTTTTGTAGATATTGAAACAAATGGAAATAAACCAGAAAATAGTCAAATTATTGAAATTGGTGCTATAAAATATAAAAATGGGCTTATTTTGGATAATTTTGAAACATTTGTATATGCTGATTATGTGCCAGAGTATGTTAGTAAAGTTACAAATATTACTCAATTTGATTTAATAAATGCTCCAAGACTTAATACAGTTTTAAGAAGATTTAGAGAGTTTTTAGGTAGTTCTGTTTTTGTAGCTCATAATGTAGATTTTGATTTTAATTTTATATCAAAATCATTAATTAAAGCAAATTTAGGAGAGCTAACAAATAGAAAATTATGCACAATAGATTTATCAAAAAAGACAATTAAGAGTGAAAAATATTCTCTTCCATTTTTAAATGAGCTTTTAAATATCAATAATATTTCACATAGAGCATATTTTGATGCTTTAACTGCTTTACGAGTTTTTGAGAAATCAATAAAAGAGTTACCAAAAGAGGTTGAAACAACAGAGCAGTTAATCGATTTTTCAAAATCAAATTTTAAAAAGATGAAGGAAAAAATATGATTTTAATAAGTGGTCCATGTGTAATTGAAAGTAAAGAAATTACATTTAAAATTGCAAAAAGTTTAGTTAGCTATCATGAAAATAGTGAAATAGATTTTTATTTCAAAGCAAGTTTTGATAAAGCAAATAGAACTTCAATTGATAGTTTTAGAGGATTTGGAATTGAAGAAGGGCTAAAAATACTTGATGATGTAAAAAAAGAGTTTGGATTTAAACTATTAAGTGATGTTCATGAGAGTTATCAAGTAAAACCTGTTAGCGAAGTTGTAGATGTTATTCAAATACCTGCATTTTTATGCCGACAAACAGATTTATTAATTGAAGCTGGAAAGAGTGAAAAAATTATAAATATCAAAAAAGGGCAATTTATGAACCCAAAAGATATGATTTACTCTGTTGCAAAGGTTTTAAATACAAGAGGAGTTAAAGAGATTAATTATCAAAGTGCAAAAGCTAATGGAGTTTGGCTAACTGAACGAGGCACAACTTTTGGTTATGGAAATTTAGTTGTAGATTTTAGAGCATTAGATATTATGAGAGAGTTTGCACCTGTGATTTTTGATGCAACTCACTCTGTTCAAGCTCCAGGGGGATTAAATGGTAAAAGTGGAGGTGATAGTAGATTTGCTCCTATATTAGCAAGAGGTGCAAGTGCTGTTGGAGTTGATGGCTTTTTCTTTGAAACACATTTCAATCCAAAAGAAGCACTTAGTGATGGGCCTAATATGCTAACTTTAGAAGAGTTAAAAGATACTATTGAAACTCTCTTTAAAATAGAAAATTCATTAAAATAGTGAAAAAATGGAAAAAGAGTTAATATTAAACAAATTAAAAGAGTATAAAAATAGCAACTTTCATAAATATGGTATAGAAAAAATGGGCTTATTTGGCTCTTTTGCAAGAGATGAAGCGACAAATTTGAGTGATATTGATGTTTGTATAGAAACAAAAAATGCAGATATGTTTATGTTAGTGCATATCAAAGATGAGTTGCAAAATATTTTATCAACAAAAATTGATATTGTGAGATTGCGAGAAAAGATGAACCCTTTTTTAAAAAATAGAATAGAAAAAGAGGTTATATATGTTTGACAAAATTTTGGTAATAGAGATTTTAACTCAAATTTTAAATTCTATTAAAACGATTAAGATGAGATTTGAACCAATTAAAAATGTCAATGATTTTACAGATACACCAAATGGAATGGAAAAACTTGATAGTATATGTATGCAATTAATTGCCATAGGTGAAGGTTTAAAAAATATTGATAAAATCACAAACAGAGAACTATTAATTAACTATTCTGAAGTTGATTGGAAAGGTGCAAAAGGTATGAGAGATATTATAACTTATCACTATTTTGATATAGATGCTGAAGAGATATATTTTGTTTGCAATACTAAAATAGATTTATTGCAAATAACAATAGAACAAATTATAAAAGATTTAAAATAACTATTGATACAATACTAAAAAATTGATTAAAGGGATGAACATGAAAGTTATAGAAGGTAAATTAAGATTAAATGGAAATGAAAAAATTGCAATTATTGCAAGTAGATTTAATCATATTATTACAGATAGATTAGTAGAAGGTGCAAAAGATGCTTTTATTAGACATGGTGGAGATGAAGAAAATTTATCACTTATTTTAGTTCCAGGTGCTTTTGAAATACCTTTTGCACTTGATTTAGCACTAAGTGCTGGAAAGTATGATGCAATATGTTGTGTTGGTGCTGTAATTCGTGGCTCAACTCCACATTTTGATTATGTTTCAGCAGAAACTACAAAAGGCATAGCTTCAGTTACTCTCAAATATCAAAAACCTGTAACTTTTGGAGTTTTAACAACTGATACAATTGAACAAGCTATTGAGAGAGCTGGAAGTAAAGCTGGTAATAAAGGTTTTGAAGCGATGGTTGGTGTGGTTGAAATGCTTGATTTATATAAAAATTTAAAAGGATAAATATTGGCTACAAGACATCAAGCAAGAGAGTGTGTGGTATCACTTTTGTATGCAAAAGATATAGGAAATGCACATAAAGAGAGTTTTATAGAAGAGATTTTAGAAGAGCGAAAAATCAGAAACAAACAAAGAGAGTTTGTGTTAGAACTCTATAATGGAGTTGTTCAAAATTTAGAAAAGATTGATGATATTTTTAAAACTAACTTAAAAGATTGGGATTTTGATAGAATTGGAATGATTGAAAAGGCGATTATTAGATTAGCAGTTTATGAACTTTTATTTACAAAATTGGATAGTGCAGTTATTATTAATGAAGCTATTGAAATTGGAAAAAATTTCGCATCTGACAATTCACCAAAATTTATAAATGGATTATTAGAAACTATCAAAAAAGGTTTATCACGATGAAACTTGTAGTTGCCCTTGATTTGGAATATAGAGATGATAATTTAGCTCTTGTAAAAGAGTTAAAACATTTTGATGATATTTGGTTAAAAGTTGGACTTAGAAGTTTTATTAGAGATGGAAAAAGTTTTATAGAAGATATAAAAAATATAAATTCAAACTTTAAAATTTTTTTGGATTTAAAACTATATGATATTCCAAACACAATGGCTGATGCTTCAAGTGAGATTGCAAAAATTGGGGTTGATATGTTTAATATTCACTGCTCAAGTGGTGAAGAAGCTATAAAAAGTGTTGTTGATAGAGTAAAATCAATAAATCCTAATATGATTATTTTAGGTGTTACAGCTCTTACAAGTTTTGATGAGGTTAGTTTTAAAGCAGTATATAACTCAAATCTAAAAGAAAAAGCTTTTGAGTTTGCAAAAATGGGATATAAAAATGGTTTAGATGGTGTTGTGTGTTCTGTTTATGAGAGTAAGGAGATAAAAAATATCACAAATAGTAGTTATATTACACTAACTCCAGCAATTAGACCATTTGAAAGTAGTAATGATGACCAAAAACGAGTGGCTACAATAGAAAATGCTAAAGAAGCTTTGAGTAATTATATTGTTGTTGGACGACCAATATACAAATCAGAAAATAGAGTTGAAATGGTTGATAATATTATTAAAGCAATGCTTTAAAACTTTTTTCTTAGTTTAATTATGATATTATAAATGAAAAAGCTTTCTAATACTCCAATATTAAAGGGTCTAATATGGGTTTTATATCTATTTTTTTTAAGCTACTAATATCAGTTGCTCTATATCTTATGATGTTTTATGTTACGGGTTCTACTGCTGAAAGTTTTATGCTTGGTGCTGTATTTTTTGTGTTATTAATGCTCAAAAATGGAAATAAAAAGATAGACGAAAAAAAATTAGAAGAAGAAAAAGCTATCAAAGAAAAAATGGAACAAAATCTTGAAGAGATGGGAAAAATATCTAAAAGTTTTGCAGACATTAGAAAACAGCATTTAGATGATAAAAAAGAGGCTGAAGAGATGAAAGAAAAAGAGAAAAAGAGAGCTGAAAAGCTAAATAATATGAGTCCAGAGCATAGAATGGTAAATGAACTATTAAAAAAAGCTGAAAAAGACCAATTAAATGATTGAAAAAAAGGTAGTTATTTTAAAACTACTTTTTTTTCTCCATTTATCAACTCACCAATAACATATCCATCGGAGTTTGATAAAACATAATCGAGAGACTCTTTTTTGACCACCAAAATCATACCAACACCCATATTAAATGTTCTAAACATTTCTGCTTCTTCAACATATTCGCTCATAAATTTAAAGATTGGTAAAACTCTAATAGACTCTTTATTTACAACAGCTTGTATATTATTTGGCAACACTCTTGGTAAATTCTCTACAATTCCACCACCTGTAATATGTGCTAAGGCATTTATATTTGATTTTAACTTTTTGAAATCTTTGACATAAATTCTTGTTGGCTCTAATAAAATATCAATTAACTTTTTGCCATCAATTTCAAAATCAAAACTTTTGTTTAATTTATCAAAAAACAGTTTTCTAACAAGTGAATAACCATTTGAATGAACTCCACTACTTGGAAGTGCAACTAAAACATCTCCAGCATTTACAAATTTTTCTCTATCAAGTTCGCTTTTTTCAGCCATTCCAACTGCAAATCCAGCTAAATCAAAATCATCTTGATTATAAAGTCCTGGCATTTCTGCCGTTTCTCCACCAATTAAAGCACACTCTCCTAATATACAACCATCAGCAATACCCTTTACAACTTCTACTGCTTTTTGGCTATCAAGTTTTCCTGTGGCATAATAATCTAAGAAAAATAGAGGTTCTGCAAAATTACAAATTAAATCATTTACACACATAGCAACTAAATCAATTCCAATACTACTATATCTATTTGAATCAATTGCTAATTTAAGTTTTGTGCCAACACCATCAGTTGCACCTAAAATTATAGGCTCCTTGTATCCTGTTGGAAGTGCATAAGCACCCGCAAATGAGCCAATTCCACCAATTACATTTTTATTAAATGTGGATTTTACAAAAGGTTTAATGCTTTCAACAAAACTATTACCTTCATCAATATTTACACCTGCATCTTTGTAGCTAACTTTTTCCATTATTTTTTACCACATTCACAAGATGGTAAAAATTTACTTAAAATTGTTACGGCTGGACAAAAATTAAAAAATGCCCATGATAAAAGCATAATAATCATAAAAATCATTAAAATATTAGCCAATAACATAGCACCAACATTAACACTAATTAAAATAATTGTAACAAAAATAGCCATCATGACTCTATGGACTTTTTCAACACACATAAATAACTCCTTTTAAATTTTTTAACAATATGCAACACTTACATATCCCACAACCCTATCATAATCACCACTTGCATCTGCACTTGTTCGATAATCAAGCACAGTTGGTTTTAAATTTAGCTTTTTGGCTACCTCCATCATAGCACTAACTCCGATTTTTCCACAAGCTTCACACTCTTTTAAACTATCAACACTATTTTTTGATATAGCATCAATACAAATAGCATCAACTCTATTTGCAACTTTTTGTGAATAAAAATGACTTAAGTCTGTGCTAATTACAATAGAGTTATCACTATCTTTTAAAATATAAGATATGATTTTTGCTAATTCTTTTGGGTTTTCATTTGAATATACAAGCTCTACTATTTTTGCATTTGGTAAATAGTATTTAATAAATGGAAATTGAGTTTCACTTGAATGTTCTAAATTCACTGACTGCAAATCTTGAATTTCAAAAATCTTTTTTAACTCTTCTAAATACTCTACATCACAATCAATTATCCCAAAAGGGGTAACATATCCACTAAATTTACTTCCATTAATGCCATTAAATGCTACTCTATGACTTACTCCAATTACAATAACTCTTTTGGGATTAAAATTTTTCAAAGCAAGATATGCCATATTAGCACTAAATCCAGAATAGATATAACCAGCATGAGGTGATATTATCGCTTTTGCTTTTATATCAACCACTACATTGTGTTTTTGTAAAATAGAGTTAAAATAGTCATACATATTTAAAATATCTTCCGCACTATCTGGATAAAAGCTACCAGCAAATCCCATTTCTCTTAACATTTTTGTATCTATTATGTCTTATTTCTCAAATATGTAGGAACATCTAAAAAGTCTTCACTTTCATCTAACTTAATTTGATGAACTCTTTTGGTTGGACTTGCCTTTTCTTCAACTCTATTTGAATTTTGTGATGATAAATTTTCAAGTGGTTTTAAATCCTCTTTTAATACCTTTTTTTCTTCAAATCCAGTAGCTATAATAGTTACTCTTACACTATTTGGATCTACATTTTGGTCTGTGGTTGTTCCAAAAAATACATCAGCATCTTCATCTACACTCTCTTGAATAATCTTCATAGCAACCATAATTTCTGCCAATGGATATGTCGGATGAATATAAAAATGAACCAATATTCCCATAGCACCATTGATTGATACATCTTCATACAAAGGCGAAGCGATAGCATTTTTTAGGGCATCAGAAGCGATATTTGCCCCACTATTACTACCAATACTCTCGCCAATACTCATCAATGCCAAACCTCTATGACTCATAACTGTTTTAACATCTGCAAAGTCCAAATTTATATCACTTTCACCATGGCTTAAGATAATATAACTCATACCCTTTACAGCTCTTGTTAAAACATCATCTACGATTTTGAAACTCTCTTTTATTCCTAAATTTTTATCAACTATTGATAGTAATTTATCATTTTGAATAACAATTATAGTATCACAAGCCTCTTTTAACTCTTCTAATCCCTCTTTTGCTAATTTCATTCGTTTATTCATCTCTATGGCAAATGGAAGAGTTGCTATTCCTATTGTTAATGAACCTATATCTCTTGCACATTTAGCTATAACTGGTGATGCACCTGTTCCTGTTCCACCACCAAGACCTGTTGCAACAAAAACCATATCAGAGCCTTCTAAGACTTTTTTAATATCATCTTGACTCTCAACGGCAGCTTCTTTGCCAACTTCTGGTTTCATACCAGCACCAAGCCCTTTTGTTTTTTTTGAACCTAACTGAATTTTTATAGGAGCTTTTGAACTTTTGAGAGCTTGTGCATCTGTATTTGCTACAATTAAATCAATCTCTTCAATTAAGCCTTCATTAACCATATGGTTAATCATGTTTCCACCACCGCCACCAACACCTATAACTCTAATTTTTGCATTTAGTGAAGGTTGATTTTCTTCTACATAAACTGTCATCTAAAATCCTTTTTATTAAAACAATTGTGTTATCCATCTAACAAATTTAGATACTGGAGAGTTGTCTTTATTCTTTTTGGTATCAATTTTTATTGATTGAGGTTCTCTTTTTTCATCTTTAATAGTTTCCAACTTAATTGTAGAATTAGTAATACTATTTGGAACACTACTGTTTGCACCATTATTATCTGTTGGAGATGCGATTGTAATGTTTTCTACACTATTAGTAGATGGAACAATTTTCAAATCTTCTCCAAACTCATTTTTATGTCTCAACTTTCTATTTGAATCTATCTCATAATTTGTAAAACCACCATTTGCATATAGAATTAATCCTATTGCTGTTGAAAATGATGGGTCTCTTAAATAATCAAATAGTCCATCTATCTCTTTTGGTTTAGCTGCTCTAACTGGCATTCCACCCAAACTTTCACTTACAAATTCCCTCAATCCACTAAGATTACTCATACCACCAGTTAGTATAATACCACCACCAAGCTGACCTTTCAATCTACTATCATCTATTGATTTTGCTAAAAGAGCTACTATTTCACTAACTCTTTCATACAACACATTATAAACTATTTTAGACGATACTTCTTGATACTTATTATCTTCGCCACTAATAGGTAACTCTATTATTTCATCTTCACTATCTTTAGTTTCAATTAAAGAAGCATATCTTAATTTCAGTTTTTCAGCTGCTCCAAGTGGTGTATGAAGCACAATCGATAAATCACTTGTAATATGGTTTGAACCAACTCCAATAAAGTCATTATATCTGATTGAATTACCATAATGAACTACTAAATTACAAGTTGAACCACCCATATCAACAACAGCAACTCCAGCACTTCGTTCATCATCTTTCATAACTGATATTGCTGAAGCATACCCAGCTAATACAATGCTATCTATTTCAATTCCAGCAGTTTTAATAGCTTTTTGTAAATTATTCAAACTATATTTTTGAACTGTTATGATATGTGTAGCAACTTCTAATCTTGAGCCATTCATTCCATGTGGGTCATCAATAAAATCTTGTTCATCAACTTTAAAGTTGTAAGGCAATACATGCAATATTTGGTACTCATTTAAAATGTTTGCATTATAAATTGCAGTTTGCATTACTCTATTAATCTCTTTTAAACCTATTTCATTATTTGGAATATTTACTATTCCAGAGCTATTTACACTTTTTGTATATGCTCCAGATATAGAAACAATGGCACTTTTAAATTCTGTTCCTGCAACTCTTTTAGCATCATTAATTGCACTCTTTATTGCTTTTGATGCTAACTCAATATTTGTAACAACACCCTTTTTTAGCCCTTGAGCTTTTGAAGCACCAGAGCCAATAATATGTAAATTACCATCTCTTCTTTCAGCAATGATTGCACAAATTTTTGTAGAACCAATATCAATTGCTGCAACTATACTATTCAATTTTAGTTCCCTCTATAATATAATTTTGTTTCATATCTATTTTTTAACTCATTTAATAGAGCTTGTTCGATAATTCCACTCTTTAACTTTTGCGAACTCTCTTCTAAAAATTTCATATCTTTTGAGCTATCTTGCTTAAAGAGCTTTTGCTCAATTATATCATATAAGACAGCCTTTTTATTTACTATAATGTAACCTTTTTTATCTTTTGTTTCAAAAAGTTTAGCCAAAAACTCTACATTTTCACTCTCATTAAGCTCTTTTATCTTATCAATATCGTCTCGAGATACATATCCTATCGCTCGTCCATTAAAGTTTTCTAATCCCTTTTTTGCTTCATTTTGAAGTTCAATTGCTATTTTACTCTCTTTTAAATCACTCTCTGCATCTTTTTTAGCTTCTTCAAAACTTTTAGTTGTGGCTTCATCTTTTTTTAAGAGTTTTGCAACTAAATATCCGTCGCTAATTTCTATTGGTTTTATATAATCTCCAACTTTTGTATCTTCTAAAGCTAACATAAATGGCATTTCATAACTACTATTACTATCTAAGCTACTAACTTTAACCTCATCTCCATTTATATTACCTTTTTTGAAGTTTAGATAAGTTTGAAGTGCTTCACTTTTAGCCTTTTTTAGTTTTAAATCTTTAATTACTCTCTCTTTTGCTAACTCTAATTCCAAAATTTTACCATCTTTTGTGTAACTAACTCTATTTTCTTGATAAAAATTTTCTATTTCACTCTCATTTATATCAATTGAGTTAATCGATGTTTTAATTACAGAAATCGTGTATTGTGGAGGATTTGTATATTTTAGTCTATTTTGTTCCCAAAAATCTTTTATACTCTTCTCATCTGTTATGATATTTAGCTTCTCACCATCTATCACATCTACTGAAATACTATTTTGCATATAAAAAAATGATGCTATTGAATCAAGCTCAAAAGGTGTAAGTTTTAGATTTATTATATCTGCTACTTTTTGAATTAAAATCTCTTTTTTCATCTCTTCTTCAAAATCTGCTGGTTTAAAACCACTTTGAGAAAGTTTTTGGATATATAACTCTTTATCAAATTTACCATCTTTCAAAAAATACTCCATAGAAGCTATCTTTTTGCTAACTTCACTATCAGCTACATAAAATCCAAGCTCTTTAGCATAATTTAGTAATACAGCTTTTACAATTAAATTATTCATAGCTTGGTCTTCTATTTTTAACTCTTTTGCTTTTTGATTATCTAAACTTCCACCCATCATTTGATTATAAAAATTAAATAGTCTTGAGTATTCATGATTTAGCTCTTTTAAACTAATTTCTCTATCTCCAACTTTTGCTGCATTTGATGAGTTCCCACTAAAATCTAAACTTCCCCAACCAACAAAACCAGCTCCAACAAAAGCGATTGTACTTACCCAAATAGTAACTACTAAATATTTTCTATGCTTTTGCATCCAGCTTATCATTAAATTTTCCTTCTAAATTTTTCTTTTGACGAATTTTATTTAAAAAGCAATTAGAAATTGATAAAATAGTTGGCTAAAAAGCTATTTAAATATATCCAGCACCATAATTATAATCTCTACAACTATCAACCAAACAATTGTCCATTCCAAAAACTCGCTTTTTCGCTGATGTGTTAGAGTTGTTAGCATTTTCACATCTTCGCTCAATATTCTAAGTTTATACTCAACAATATTAAATCTATCTTTTAATTCTAAATATATAGCCATCTCATCATAAATTTTATCGCCACTCTCATCATCCCACAAAATATCAGGCTTATCAAGCAGGTGCATATCAGAAGTTATTGTGTATCTAAGTTTTGAAGCTTTTGTAATAAAATCTATAATTTTGCTTTTATCTTTTGATGTTAGATTATTATAGTTTGATAAAATCTGTTTTGAGTTATCAAACTGTTTTTCTATTTCTAATTCTAAACTTTCCAATGCAACACTTTGTGCTATACAAAATAGCAATATTGCAACTCTTTGTGGTTCAAATTTTGGAAGTTGGATTTTAGTAGATATTTTAAACTCTCCACCAATTTCAATATCATAATCTTGATACAAAGACTCATTTATAGATATATTCAATCGCTCTTTGATGGTATCCAAAGAGTGTTTTATCTCATTTATATTAAATCCAATAAAGCTTAAAATACCAAATTTAAATATATATAAAAATTTATCTTGACTAATTTTTGCATATTGTGCAAATAAAGAACTTTTTTTAAACTCATAACCAAATATGTTTGTTAAATCTTTTTCGCTAAAACTGTTACCAATAAAAACTGTATATGTATAAATTTTCATGATATATGACCTACTATTAAACTAACTATTTCTATACCAATTGCAACTGCGATTAATATTATAATAAGAATTGCTGTAATATCCATCTCTTTTTGATTTACAATTTCACTTGCCAACTCTATACTTTCTCGCAAATGTTCCAATTTATACTCCAAAATTTTATATCTATCTTTTAAATCAAAAAATTTTGATAAATCTTCATAAACTTTATTTGCTAAATCATCTTCCCATAAAGCATCACTTTTATCAAGCAGATTTATTTTAGATATTATCTCATATCTTAGAAGTGTTGCTTTGATTAGAAACTCCACAAGTTTTTTTCTATATGAGACTGAAAGTTTATTAAAACTATTAAAAATATCTTTGTTATATTCAAAATATCTGCTCATCTCAAGCTCTCTTTGTTCTAATGCAATACTTTGTGCAATCACAAGCAAGGCTGATAAAACTAAATTTTGGTTATAAGTCTTAAACTTTATCTCTTTATCTTCTATTTTGAAATCCGTTGTCAAATTTTGCTCTATAAAAAAGTTATAATTTTCATAAATATCACTGTTTATCTCATATTTTGTAGATAGTATATTTATAAAATTTTCTATTTCACTCTTTTCAAATCCTACAAACATCAATACACCAAATTCAAAAAATAGTATAAATTTTTTATCAGAACTATTTGCTAAATATACTTTTCGCTCAATTTTTGTAAAATATATTTTAAACTCTGATGAAATTTTTAGTAAATCTATATAACCTTTTATATAAATACCATGTATATATATTCTCACATCCACCCTTTTTTCTTAAATATATACAGAGGTAAAACTGCTGACATAATCATTAAAATTATTGAAAGTGGATAACCAAAATGCCAATCAAGCTCTGGCATAAAGTGAAAATTCATTCCATAAATACTTGCCACAAGTGTTGGTGGAAGAAATATAACATTTGCAATTGTAAAAATCTTGATAACTGCACTTTGTTCTAAATCAACTTTAGCTAAAAATAAACTTTGAATATTATCAAGAGTATTTAAATTTGTGCTACTAAAATCTATAATAGAGTTTAAATCTTTTATCATAATCTCAATATCTTCTCTTATATCAAGTGATATTTTTCTATTTTTTAAAAGTGAAACCAAAATTTTTCGTCTATCAAATATTGTTTGTCGCTCTTGAAGAATAAATTGCTGAAATGTAGAAATTTTATTTAAGTAATCATCAGATAATCTTTTGGAATTCAAAATATCTTGTCTCAATGAATTTATCTCTTTTGAAATATACTCCAAATTATCAGCATCAGAGTCTGTTCTAATTTCAAAAATTAGATTTAGTATTCCAAATTTATCATAATGGCTACTTCTAAGCATAACTCTTCTTTTGGCTTCATCAAAAGATTTTAAATTTTTGTATCTAATTGTAAGTAATATATTATCGTGAATAATGAAAGTTACAGTTTCAGAATATGGCTCATGTCTATCTTTTGCAAAGAAAAAAGCTGTAAAAAAATTAGCATTAATTGTAATGTGTTCATCATCTTCTTCCCAATATCTGGAGCTATGCTCTATCTCTTCTCGCTCTTCAAGAGTAGAAAAATCTATATTGAATACACTTTTAAAATAGCTAATATCATCTTCAGTTGGTGAAACTAAATCTATCCATACAGTATCAAAATCTGTATTTAATCTTTTTTTATACTCATCAAATTCCATTCTCTCTAATCTGTTTCCATTTTTACATATCACATCAATTGAGTGCAACTTTTCAAAAATAATACTCATGCACCACCTCTTTTTTTATGATATATCATTATAATATAGAATAGATAAAATAGAGAATAATAAACGGTGGTTTTTGTATGAATACAATTGAAATATTTGAGGATTTGAAACTATTTGGTAGAGATTTTAGCTCTCTTTTTATATATAATAGTTGTGAGCTAAATCAAATTGAGTTGCTCTTAAATGAGCTTTTTAGAGAGTTTTATGTGGCTAATAGTTTAGATGAAGCTCTAAAATGTTACACAAATTACTATTTTAGAAATAAAAAACGGATTGATATTGTAATTATTGATATTGATTGCATGCATGGTTTGGAAGTTGCAAAATCTATAAAAGCGATAGATTTAAATCAAAAAATGGTATTAATTACAGACAAAAATACAAAAGAGTGTTTTTTGGATGCTTTAGAGCTTGGAGTTGAAAATTTATTGTTAAAGCCAATTAAACTTGATACTTTATATAAAATATTATATAAAGTATTACAAAGATGTCAAGAAGGTTTAGAGTTAAAAAAAGCAAAAGATTATGCAAATTTACTGTTAGCTCAACAAGACAAATTTATAAAAGATTCTATTCATGAAATAAATACACCTCTTAGTATAATTGTTACAAATATAGATTTAATCAAAATAGAACAAGGCAGTAATGAATTTCTTACACAAATAGAAGCTGCTTGTATGATTTTGAAAAATACTTATGAAGATATGCACTATTTAATCAAAAAAGATAAAATAGAATATAAAAATTCTAAAATTGATTTATTAGAGTTTGTTATAAATAGTATTGACTATTTCAACTCAATAGCAATTGCAAATAGTCTAAAATTAAACTTTAAAACAAATTTGAAAAAGGGTGTATATATTGAATTTTCAGATATAAAACTCCAAAGATTAATCCATAATAACATATCAAATGCAATTAAATACTCAAATCGAAATAGTGTAATAACTATTAAACTTAATTTAGTTGAAGATGGTTATAAGCTTAGTTTTAAAAATTTTGGACAACCAATCAAAGACAAAGATGCTATTTTTGAAAGATTTTATAGAGAAGATAGCAGTCGTGGAGGTTATGGTATAGGACTTAATATCGTAAAAGAGATATGCTATGAGTATGGAATAGATATAGATTTTAAATCAACTCCAAAGGGTGAAAATATTTTTAGTTATTTATTCAAAAATCGAACATAAATGCAACATATAAACTATAAAATTCGGAATATTCTAAATTATTATAGAGGTTGGATTATGAATATATTACTTTTAGAAGATGAGTATATGCTACTAAAATCTATCAAAACATATTTAGAGAGTTTAGGACATACAGTTTTTGGATTTGAAGATGGAGAAAGTGCAACTTTTGCCATAAAAAATAAAAGGTTTGATTTATATATATTGGATATTAATACTCCAATTATTGATGGATTTAATGTATTAAAAAATATCAAAAAAAATGACCCAGTTGCAATTGTTATTATGATAACTGCTTTTGTAGATATAAATAGTGTTGAAAAAGCTTATAATTTAGGTTGCAATGAGTATCTTAAAAAACCTTTTAATTTGAGAGAGCTGAAAATTAGAATGGATAAGCTACTTGAAAATAGAAAGGTAGATGTAAATAGAAACATTATAAAAATTTCAGAGAATTACAATTTTGACTCAAAAAGTCGAAAGCTTTTATACAGAGATAGTGAAGAGAAGCTTTCAAAAAGAGAATATATGTTAATATCTCTCTTTATAAAAAACTTTGGAAGTATAATTACTGAAGATATGATTTTAGAGTATATTTACAATTTTGATGATAGGTCAAACTCCACTGTTCGTTCTCTTATTAATCGACTTAGATGTAAATTAAAAGATGATGTAATTGAAACTGTTAGAGGATTTGGCTATACACTAAAAAGTTATAGAGCAGGATAATGAATATACAAAATATTGTTTTACCACCATTAAGTGGCACGGTTGTAGAGATTCAGCAAGTTTGTGCAAATCCAAATAGTTCTCTCTTTGATGTATCTAAAATCATAGAGCGAGACCCACTACTTATGGCAAATATATTAAGATATGCAAACTCTCCAATTTATGGACATAGTCAAGAAATTACAAATATAAATACAGCAGTTGCTCTGTTTGGACTTTCAACAATATTTGGATTTGTTGTCTCGTCTGTTATTAAAAGTAGTTTTAAAATAAAGCTAAATATTTACAAAATTACAGAAGAACAATTTATAAATGGAGCTATTTCAAGAAGTCTATTTGCAAATAGATGGTATAGTAAAATAGATAAAAATATGACAGATTTAATATCACAAGCACTATTTTTATGTGAGATTGGTAAAATCGTAATTGCTCAAGAGATTGAAAAAAAAGGGATTACAAACAGATTTATGGATTTGTCAGAAACTATTGCATTTTGTGATGTTGAACGAGAGCTTTTGGGATATAGTAGCTATGAGTTAAGTGGTTCTATATTTAAGCAGTGGAAGTTTGATAAATCACTAATTAATATTATAAATCAAATTGATTATAAAGATGAAGTTTGTAGCTGTTTTATCACAAAAGAGCTTTCAGCAGTGAAATTAATATTAAAATTAATTAGTCTTAACTCAAAAATAGATGAAAATGGAATTGAAAGTGCTTTGGAACTATGCAAACTATATGGATTTGATGTTGAACTATTTAAGAGTGTGTTAAAAGAGTTTCTCAAAAAAACTACTCTAAATTAACTCTAATTCCATCATAAAGAATAATTGATACTGCTGTTGCTAAATTTATACTTCTAATCTTTTCACTAAACATTGGAATTGTAATCTTATTTTCTGGCATTTTTTCCATTAGCTTCTCTGGCAATCCACCATCTTCTCTTCCAAAATAGATAAAATCACCTTTTTGTAATTTGACTTTAAAGTAATATTTATCACTTTTTGTTGTTGCAAAAAAGTGTCGTTCATTAACTCTATTTTTTTCTAAAAACTCATCTAAATTTTCATAAATTCTTAAATCTAAAAATTCCCAATAATCAAGACCTGCTCTTTTAAGACTTTTGTCATCAATAGAAAATCCCAAAGGCTTTACTAAATGTAGAGCTGAGTTTGTAGCTACACACAATCTTCCAATAGTGCCTGTATTTGGTGGTATTTGTGGCTCAACTAACACAATATTAAACATAATTTCACCTTACTTTTATTATTTAAATTTTAAAAATTAGAGAATATTTTATCTAAAAATAGAATATTTTACAATTTATTTAAATAACTTAAATTAACTAAATTATAAAATTTACACTTTTTTGATACTTTTATAAACTATAATAGTGCAACTTATATTTAAAGGTGTATAAAATGAGTAAATTTAACTCTATCAAAAAGAAGTTGCTTTTTCCAATGGTTATTTTGGGATTAATATTGATAATTATTCCTTTGGTTTATGTAAATTTTACATTAAACAATTTAAAAAGTGAGCAGATTAATCAGAGTGTAGCTGATTTGAAAACTCTTTTAAAAGAGCGACTTGCTATCAAAAATGAGTTGGCACTTATAAATGCTATGAGTATGAGTAAAAACAGAGCTATTGTTGATACTCTTTATAGTGAAAATAGGCTAGAGTCTTTGAAGATTTTAAAAGATATTAAGAGTGGTTTTCAAAGTTATACAAGTTATAAAGACCCAAAAATTCAAATTCATACAAAAGATATTAAATCTTTTTTGAGAGATTGGAAACCTGATAAGTTTGGTGATGATATTAGTGCTTTTAGAATGACAATAAAAGAGGTAAAAAGTTCTCTTAAGCCACTTTCTGCAATAGAGCTTGGACAAATTGGAATTACATTAAGAGGTGTTGCACCAATTATAAGAGATGGTGAATATATTGGTTCAATTGAATTTATAGATAAACTTGACTCAATTTATCAAAATTTTAAAACTGCTAATAAAGAAATTCTGTTTTTGATGGATAAAAAGTATGCTCAACTTGCAAAATGGGTTGAAGAGAGTCAAAAAGTAGCAGATTTTATTGTTGATCAACCAACATATACAAAAGAGTTTTTAGAAGATGCAAAAATTATAGATTTAGAAAAGTTAAAAAAAGATGGTTATTTAATTAGCGAAAACTATATTTATACTTATGAAAATATTAAAGATTTTAGTGGTCAAACTTTAGGTATCTATTTGATAGGTGAAAGTTTGGATTATACATATTTATCTATCAAAAAGTCTGAAAAAATGTTATATTTTATTTTTGGATTGATTGTAGCTTTGATTTTTTTACAAGCTTTATCTACAGGTGTTTTGGTAAATTATGTAATAATTACACCTCTTAATAAAATTAAAGAGATAATTAATAATCTTGATTTAACAACAAAACTTAATATAACAACAAATGATGAAATAGCACAAATTGCACATGGTATAAATAAGTTTTTATCAGAAATTAGAAGTTTGATTTTAAATGCAAAAGAGTCATTTTCTCATGCTATGGGAATTAGTATAAGTTTAACAGATACTACAAAAGATGTTAATAGTAGAATAGATAAACAGATTGAGACTTTAAAAGTTTTTACAACAACTTTACAAGAAAACTCTTCTATTTTAAATAATAGTGAAAAAGAGGTTGAAAATACAGCATCTAATGCTAAAAAGGCAAGTTATAGTTTAAGTGAGCTTGAGAGTAAAATCAATAATATTTCAAGAATAATCAATAATGATGCACAAAAAGAGCAAGATTTAGCACTTAGATTAATGCAATTAAATGATGAAGCTAATCAAATCAAAGAGATATTAAATATCATTAGAGATATAGCAGACCAAACAAATTTATTAGCACTAAATGCAGCAATTGAGGCAGCAAGAGCTGGAGAGCATGGAAGAGGTTTTGCTGTTGTTGCTGATGAAGTTAGGAAGTTGGCAGAGAGAACTCAAAAAAGTTTGATTGAAATAGATTCGACAATAAATGTAGTAGTTCAATCTATTGGTGATGCAAGTCAGAATATGCAAGAAAATTCCAAAAATATTAATGAATTGACAAGTGAAATTGATGATATTCAAAAAGTTTTAAATTCAAGTGTTGAAGTTATGAATATTGCAGTAGAAAATACTCAAAGGATAAATTCAAGTATGAAAATTATTACAATTAAAAATGTTGATATTGTAAAAGGAATTGAGAATTTAAATCAATTATCAACAAAAAATAGTGAAAACATCAGTTCAATTAATAACTCTGCAAAAGAGTTGGAGCATAGTGTAAAAGACTTGGATAATGATTTAAATAAATTTAAAGTCTAAAAAGTGTCAGAAGTAGAAAAATTACAAAAAAATTTATATTATAAAGCAATTTATATGATGCTATCAATTAGCATCATAATTGCTACTACAATATTTTTACCTCTATATTTAGAGTTAAAAAATGATAAAAATGTTGAGTTCAATTTTACAAATCAGTTAAAAACTACAAATATTGAAATATATTTTGAAGAGTTAAAATCAACAGCTTTACAAATTACAAGCAGAACAAAAGCCAGAGAACTATTAATTGAGTTTAATAATAAGATTATATCTTTAGAAAAAGCTAAAAGTGAAATTGATTATATTTTGACAGATGCTCTTAATTTATCACCTAAAATATTAGGTATTATGAGATTTAATATTAATGATATATTAGTTTCAAATGTTGGAATATCATCACCTAATATTATAAAAAGTAAAAAAGTTTTTATAACATTAGAAAATGTAAATGAGCTAATAACTGTGATAGTAAATATGCCAATTATTGGACGAGATGGTGCTATGGTTGGTTATGATGTTGTATTTTTTGATGGTTCTGAATTAATTCATATGATAAATAGTTATAATAGTGATAATTTAAAAACATATATAGGATATTTTCAAGATACTATTTTTAAATCTGTTATTAATAGCTACATGATTGATTTAAAAAAAAGTGAAATATTAATAGATAATAGAAATATAAAAGAGTTTTCAAACTCTATAATAGAGTTAAATCAAATACAAGATACAAATTTAACAATTCTAACTTTAGTTTCAAAAGAGTCCTTATACTCCATTATTAATAATCAAATAGTTAGATTACTTATTTTGGTTATTTTAATCTTAATATTTGGGACTATTGCAATATATCTTCTTTCAAAACCAATATTAAATAGACTTAAAAATGAGATAAAAAAAGAGAACGAATATAAATTAGAGTTAGAAAATAGAGTAAAAAATGAAGTTTCAAAAAGGTTAGAACAGGAAAGAATATTAATTCAACAGTCAAAAATTTTATCTATGGCAGAAATGATGAGTGCATTAGCACATCAATGGAGACAACCATTAAATATTATAGGACTGGAAGTCCAAAATATTAGTGTTAAATTTCAAGATGGTGAATTGATAGAGAGTGATATTATACAAATGGAAGATATAGTTATGCAAGAGGTAAAATTTTTATCTCAAACAATCACAAACTTTAGTAACTTTTTTAAGCCATCAAGAGATAAAGAGATGTTTAATTTAATAGAATCTATATTTAATATTATTATATTAACTTTTGATGAGTTTAATAAAAGTTCAATCAAATATGAAGTGATAATAAATAGTGTTGAAATTGAGCTATTTAGAGATAATAAGGATTTTATTGATAAAAATAAAATCATGATTTTAGGCTATAAAAGAGAGTTTGAACACATAATTTTAAATATAGTATTAAACTCAAAAGATGCTATTTTAAATAGTGTAGAACTACACAAAATAGTAGAAGGTAAAATCACAATAGAGATAGAAACTTTAGAAAAAAGTATATTAATTAATATATCAGATAATGGTGGTGGCATTGAAGCAAAAGCTTTTGATAAACTTTTTGAACCATATTTCACCACTAAATTTCCATCTCAAGGTGTTGGAAATAGTCTTTATATGGCAAAAATATTAATAGAAAAAAATATGAATGGTAAATTAAGTGCTTTTAATAATAATTTTGGAGCTACTTTTAAATTAGAAATCCCAATTTAACACTTTTTTTACACTTTTTTAATACTTTTATTATTTATAATATGGCTAACTATTTCTAACAAATATGGAAAAAAATGAATAAAAAATATGAAATAGCACCAAATATGTTTTGGTCTTTTGAAAGTAAAAGAGTCTCTTATAATAATAGAGAAATAAAACTAACTCGTAATGAAACAAGTTTTTTAGAATTATTGATTTCTTCTCCAAATAAACTATTTTCAGATACTGAAATCATTAGTTATGTATGGTCTGAAACAAATGTTACTTCTACATATGTAATTAGAAATTTAGTTAAAAACTTAAGAAAAAAATTATCATATGATATTATAGAAAACAGTTATGGATTGGGATATAAATTAATATCGTTTAAAAATTTAGTCAAAAAAAAGATAGATTTTTTGGAAAATATTAAAGATATATCACAAATTATGCAACAGACTCAAAATTCTAAAGAATTAATCAAAAAAGTGCTTGAAAAAACTTTAAAAATATTTGATTGTGATAGAGTTTTTTTACTATATCCTTTAGACATTGAAGTTAAAAGTTTTAGAATTCCTTATGAAGTAACAAAAAATAGGTATGCTGGTGCTTGTGCATTAAATATAGATATTGAAATGACTAATAAACAGTATCTATTTTTTAAATCAGTATTAGAAGCTCAAAAGCCGTATTACTTTAATAAATCATTCTTAAGTGATGTAAAATCATATAGTGAAAATTTAGCAAACAGTGACTTTATTCCTCCACAAAGTGGATTGGTATATAAAATTAAACCTCAAATTGATAATTATTGGGGTTTTGGAATGCACCAATGCTCATATGAAAGAGTTTGGAATGAAGATGAAATTGAGCTATTTAAAGAAATTGGTTTAAGATTAAGTGATGCTTTGACAATTTTACTACTTTATGAACAAACAAAATTATCACGAGATAGTTATCAAAATATAAATAGCGATATTTTAAAAGAGTTATCAAATAAAAATCAGCAATTGACCAAAATTAATTTAGAATTACAAAATAAAATATGTGAAATAAAAGAGCTTCAAACACTTTTTATAAAAAATGCAAAAACAGATATTATAAATGAGTTATTAATTAATATAGCTAATCAATGGAAACAACCACTTACAATTATTTCAATGGGCAGTATGGGAATTAAATTAAGATTAAAAGCTATTGGTATAAGTGATGAAAATATTAATCAAACTGTATCATTAATAGAAACAGAAACTAAATATTTATCTGAAATAATAAATAAATTTAGTAATTTTTTTAAAGCTGATAGAGAAAAACAGGAGTTTTATATATCTAAAATAGTATTTGATACATTAGATTTACTTCGTAATAGTTTAGTTCAGAATAATATTAATTTATCAATAGAAATAGATGAAGATTTTAAAATCTATAACTATTTAAATGAGCTACAACAAGTAATATACTATATATTGGTAAATGCAAAAGAAGCTCTTTTAAAAATAGATAAGATAGATAAAGAGATTAAAATTATATTAATAAAATATAAAAATAATATTTTAATTAAAATTTGTGATAATGGTAGTGGAATTGATAAATATATACAAGATAAAGTTTATGAACCATATTTTACTACTAAATTTTCAAAAAAAGGTATCGGACTTAGTCTTTATATATGTAAAATTTTGATAGAACATTATTTAAATGGTGAGCTTTTAATTGAAAGCAGTAAAAACAAAACAGAATTTATTATTATGCTCAAAAATGAAAATAGCAAAATTTGAAATAGCAAAAAAATTAATTTCTAAAGGTGAAAATATAAGTTTTATTACTGATTTAACTATCAAAGAAATTGAAGAATTGAAAAATAGTTTAGTAAAATTTTTCATAATTTTTACACTTTTATAAACTATTAATATCTTCAGAATATGCCATATTTGGAAATAAATTAAATTTACTACTATATTTGATGATATATAAATACTTATATGACTTTTGATTAATACTATTAATAAATACAATAATTATCTATTTTCTAATTTTTTTATCTATTTTCTAAGTGAAAAGTAACAAATTACAAATATTATATTTACTAAAATCATAGTAATAATATATAATTAGATTAGATATTTTATAAAGGAAAAAAAATGGTAAATTTAGTTAAAAAATTGGGGCTTTCAGTTTTAGTTGCTTCGGCTTTATATGGTGCAGAACCTGCTACAATTAACTTTCAAGGTTATTTAACAAATGCGAGTGATACTCCAATCAGTGCTACAAAAAGTATTACTTTTAAAATTTATGATGTTGCAACTGGTGGTACGGCTCTTTGGACAGAAACAAAAAATATAACTATTACAAATGGTGTTTATAGTAATATTTTTGGTGATACTACACCTTTTGATTTAACTACTATGAAATTTGACAAACAATACTATTTGGGTATAAATGTTGATGGTGATGGCGAAATGTCTCCACGAATTGCGATTACAAATGTTGCTTATGCAAATATTTTCAAGCCAGTTGCACAAGCTGACTTAAATGTAACAACTCTTTCTGCTACATCAAATTCTGATGAATCCCCACTGACATTGGCAAATGTAAAAAAGCTTATCGAAAATTGGACACTAAATGGCATGGAAGCAACACCTACTTTAATAACAGGTATTTCATTTAATGGCAAAACATATAATGAGGTTTATCATCAAGGTACAAAAACAATATGGCTTGATAGAGATATAGGAGCTTCTGCCCCTTGTGAGTATCATGCAGATGCGAATAGTTCATGTAAAGGCGATTTATTTCAGTTTAATAGAGAAGCAGATGGGCATGAAAGTAGAACATAAACTACAACAGCAACACAAGCTACAACTTGGACAGCAGATAATGGTGGTAAATTTATTACTACTTCAGCTATGGGTGTATTATGGACAACAGCTACACCTATAAATTGGACAGCTAATGTATGTCCTACTGGTTACCATGTTCCTACAAAAAAAGAGTGGTCAGCCTTGTTATCAACAGGAAATATTACAAAACTAAAATTTGCACAAAGTGGATGGAGAAAGTGGGATGGTTCTGTAACTCAAGACTATATGGCATATTGGTGTTCAGATTTGACAGCAGATAATAAATATCAAATTTTTAATAATTTTACATCATTTTCTATACAATCAAATAGCCATATGGCTGCAGTGACCGTCAGATGTATGAAAGACTAATAAGGTAAAAAATGAAAAATATAATAAAATTTGGGAGTATATCAATTATACTCTCCTCATGTCTAATGGCAGGAACTCAAAGTGCAAATTATAAACTAATTAATAGTAGCTTTGATAATGGAGGCACTCTTACAACTTCTACAAACTACAAAAGTTATACAGCAATAGGACAATCGACAGTAGTTGGGAATAGTAATAGCATAAATTATAAAACTACATTAGGTTTTTTTTATGTTAGAAGTTCATTAGATACAACTCCACCAACTTTGGGAACTGTCTCATCAAATAACATCACAATCTCAACAGCAGATATAAATGCAACAAGCAATGAAAACGGCACTTTGTATTATGTAATTACTACAAGTTCAACTCCTCCAACAGTAGCAGAAATCATAAATCACACTGCTACAAGTTTAGTTGATTATAATAGTAGTGCAGTTACAGCAAATACTCCAAAAGAGTTTTCTATATCTGGACTTAGTGCAGGGACTACATATTATTACTATTTTGTCGCAAAAGATGGAAGTGAAAATAACAGCACTATTAGCGAAGGAAATTTCACGACACAATCATCAAGTAGCTCTTCAAGTAGTTCAAGTTCGTCATCATTGAGTTCGAGTAGCTCAAGCTCTTCAAGTGAATTAAGTAGCTCTTCTTCAAGTTCGTCAAGCTCATCATCAGAGATTATTAATAGTTCAAGTTCTTTATCTTCAAACAGTTCAAGTGAAAGTAGTAATTCGTCATCTTCTTTAAGTTCTAATAGTTCAAGTGAAAATAGTAGTTCTTCAAATAATTCAAGTTTATC
>DZAY01000027.1 GCA_022729735.1 Helicobacter cetorum | reverse complement strand
AGGTATATCAAAAAGATTTAGAGTCACTTATAAATGATGAAATCATGAGACAAATTGATAAATCAAATACTAATCATATAGGATATTTTCATCAAAATATTTTTAAATATTTTGGAAATGGCTGGAGTGTTCCAAAAGATGGATTTGATATTATCAATGAAAATTTAAAAATATTTGTTGAGATGAAAAATAAGCATAATACTATGAATTCATCTTCATCTCAAAAAACATACATGAATATGCAAAATAGAATTTTAAAAGAGCCAAATGCAACATGTTTTTTGGTTGAAGTTATTGCAAAAAATAGTCAAAACATACCATGGATAATCTCTTTAAATGGAGAACAAATTTCTCATAAACAAATTAGAAGAGTATCTATTGATAAATTTTACGAAATTGTAACTGGAGAAAAAGAGGCTTTTAAAAATCTTTGTGAAAAATTGCCAATTATAATTGATGATGTTGTCAATTCTATTGAAGATGAAATAGTTCAAAATAGTGTTTTTGAAGAACTTCAAAGAATTTCACCAAATATTTTAAAAAGTTTGTATCTGTTATCATTTGCAAAATATGAGGGATTTAATAGTTTTGATATTTAATATGAATATAATCTCCCTCTTTAGTGGTACTGGTGGCTTAGAAAGCAGGATTTAAAACCGTTTGGGCAAATGATTACGATAACGAAATATGTAAAACACTTGAAAAAGATATTTTAATAGCAATTTAGAGAAATATTTTTAGTCTATAACCAACCCCTTTTATATTTTCTATCATATCTTGTCCAAATATTTTTCTCAAATTTTTAATATAAACTCTTAAAGATTCGTTTGAATAAACCTCTTCATAATCCCAAACAGTTGAATAAAACTGCTCTAATGTTACAACTTTTTTACGATTTTTTAAAAGTAGCTTCAAAACTTTTAACTCTTTTTGATGTAAATCAACCTCTAAATTATCTAAAAATAGCCTATCAAGCGAAACATCAAAATATAAATTATCTGAAATTTTAATTTTTTCCTCTTTGTAACTGCTCTTAATCGCATTTTTAACTCTCAAAAGTAACTCTTCCAACTCAAAGGGTTTTTTAATATAATCTTGACAACCAACTAAAAATCCTTGTTCTAAATCTTTTATCATATTAAGTGATGTTAAAAATATTGCTGGAGTTTGCTTTTGTTCTCTTAATCTTTTTAAAATTGTAAAACCATCTATTTCTGGGACTCTAACATCAAATAAAAACAAATCAAACTCCCTCTCATATCCAATATTTAGGGCTTCATAACCACTTTTTACCAAAGTTACATTAAATCCATTATCGCTTAAAAACTCATATACAACATCAGCCAAAGCATCATCATCTTCTAAAAATAGAATATTCATACAATCTCCATTTAACAGTTGTTTCACACTCGAATTATAAAATTCTATCATATATTTAAAAGGAGCGATTATGAAAAGATTAAGATTAGTAGGTTTAGCTTTGAGCTTGGCTGTGGCTTTAAATGCTGGACAAAATGGAAATGGAAATGGAAACGGAAATATGCAACAAAATAATACAAATTCAACACAAAATATGGCAATGGATTTGAATTTAAGTAGCTATCCATTATATACTTTAACAAATGAGCAGATAGATGAGATGAAATTTATGTATGAAGAAGAGCAAGTTGCAAGAGATGTTTATAACTATTTATATGCAAAATGGGGAACTCAAGTGTTTGCAAATATCGCAAAATCTGAACAAAAACATATGGATGCAATTGGTGCTTTGCTTGATAGATACTCTGTTGCAAAACCTATCATAAACGAACAAGCTGGAGTTTTTAATAATCAAACTTTACAAACAGCTTATAATGATTTAACTCAAAAAGGCTCAATTTCGCTTGAAGATGCTCTAAATGTTGGAGTTGAAATAGAAACTATGGATATAAAAGATTTGGAAGAAGCGATAGTTACAGCAAATGATGATGCAAAAATGGTATATGAAAAACTGAAAAATGCAAGTTATAACCATTTAAATAGTTTAAATTCAACACTTAAAAGCACAATATCAGCAACAACAATGCCACAAACACCAAATATAAATGAAATAAATTCAACATGTCAAACATATTCAAAACATGTAAATGCTGGTTGGTCAATTTTAGGATTGCCTATTAGTGAAGATAGTGATATTGCTCAATATTTTCCAATAGAAGCTAATGGAGCAAAAGTTTATGGATATAGCAATGGTTCTTGGAGAGTATCAGAGCTTCAAGCAGAAAATGGAAAAATGGCTCAAAGAAGTGTTGGAATAGATATGTTTAACAATCTAACACCATTTGAAGGTTTTTGGATTTACTCTAAAAATAGTTTTACTTTAAATAGTTGTATAAAATAGCAAAATCTTAAACGATTTTGCTTTAAAAAATCTCAACCTTAATATCAATAGGTTTTGCAAAATAGACAGCACTCAAAACAACTCCATCAACTCCACATTTCACATAATCTGCAATGTTTTGCAAATTAATTCCACCAGCTGAAAGAATTTTTAAATCTCTATTTATCGCTTTTAAAATTGGAGTGATTTTTGATAAATCTTCAAGATTTAACTTATCAAATTGAATAATATCCACCCCTTTTGTTGCAAATTGTGTAGCAAATTCTATACTTTTAAGCTCAACTGCTACCTTTTTTTCAATAGCTTTTGATTTAATCTCATCAAAGTTATTTAGCAGTTTTTCAACTCCACCATAAATATTAATATGCTCCAAAAATATCAAAATAGTCTCCGAAACTCCCAATCTATGAGGATATGCACCACCTACAAGAATTGATTTTATAGATAGTTTTTTAGTTAGAGGAACACTTTTTCTTGTTGTCAAAACTTCACAATTTGGATTTATAGCTTTAGCAATTTGCACCATTTTTTTAGTCTCTGTGGCGATTGCACTTTGATACTCTATTAGATTTTGTGCTACTTTCCAAGCTTTTATAAGCTCTTTTGCACTCCCTTTTGCTTTCAAAATCAACTCTTTTGGCTCTGCTTCATAACCACTTTTTTGATAAAAACAAACCTCACCACCTACCATTTTTATAACTCTACAAGCCTCTTCAATACAAGATAACACAACTCTATCTTTTGTATAAAAATTCATACAACAACTATCATGATTTAATTCCAAAATTTCGCTTGTCAAATCAAAATATGGCACATCTTCTTTTATAAGGGCTTCTATTTCACTATCAAAAATCATCATAAAAAAACTCCTAAAAATAAAATTTTCAGTAGTATATCAAACGATATAACGATTTGCAAAGTTTTATTGGTTTAGATTAGATGTTGTATAATATCGCATTTATAAGTTAGGATTTTTGATGTCAAACATATTAAAAGCATTTTTAAATATTATTAACAACTATCAGATAAATATTCAAAATATTATAAACGGAAATAATAGAGCAAACAATATGGGAGATGGACTTGAAGAGTTCATCAAAGATATTTTTGCAGGAACGATAAATGAAACAAATGAACAAAACAGATTAGCTATTTTTTCACAAATTTACTCTTATAGTGGAAATAAAAACAATCCACCAGATTTGATACTAAAAAATAGTGATGCCATAGAGATAAAAAAATTAGAATCTTCAATTACTGTAAAAGGTAAGATTTATGAATTATAAACAAAAATTAATAGAAATTCACAATGAAGCAATCGAAAATATTGATTATTCAAAAAAATTATCTGATATAACTAAAAAAAATATTGAGATAATGGCACAAAATTGTTTTACACAAAAAGGAGCTTACACGGTTTATGTAACTCTTGGTATTTATAAATTGATTCACCCAACACAAGATATACGAAATCATCAAACTCAGATAGATGGAGGCTTCTCTGGTAGAAGTATAGACACAGTATACATCACACCAACATTAAAAGAGTTAAATCTACCATCTATGGCAGAGAGTGGTTGGCTTACTCGTTCGTTAGAACAACCTTATCCTTATACACTGAATTATGAAGGTAAGATTGGTAATAAAGATGTAAAAATAGCATTTTTACATCTTATAGATGATATTCAAATTAAAAATATTAACCCAAAATATATTCTAGTAGAGCTTTTAAAACAAATTATAGATATTCAAAAGAAAAATAAAATAATCATCAATCCTTTAGCAAATTCAGAAATGCTTACTATTTCCAAATTAATGATAATTTTAGATAAACAATTTTCATATAAATACAGTAGCTTTGGTGGTTCAAAGTTGCCTGTTTTAGCATTTTATGCAATTTATCAACTTCTTATTAATGAGATTGCACGATATAAAGAGTGTAAATTAAAACAACTTGGTAGTCATACAGCATCAGATAGAACATCAAAAAGTGCAGGAGATATAGAAATTTTTAAAGAAGGGAATTTATTTGAAGCTATTGAGATAAAATTAGATAAAGCTATAGATACAAATATGATTAGAATAGTTAAAGAAAAAATAGAAAAGTATAATCCAGCAAGATATTATATTTTATCTTATTATGAAATTTCTAACTCAGAAAAAGAGCAGATTGAAAATATTATCAAAGATATTAAAAATTTACATGGTTGTCAAATTGTAGCTAATGGTTTATTGCCAACTTTAAAGTATTATTTAAGACTTATTGAAAATATTGACGATTTTGTCTCTATCTATTCAAGCTTAATTCAAAATGATAGAGAACTAAAATCTATTCATAAGCAAAAATGGAATGAACTTTTAGAAGAGCTAAATTATGAGTTATAAGTTTATTGACCTATTTGCAGGGATTGGTGGTTTTAGACAAGGGTTTGAGGCTTTGGGGTGTGAGTGTGTATTCAGTAGTGAGATAGATAGTCATGCTAAAGAGATGTACTTAAAAAATTTTGGTGAATTACCATTTGGTGATATTACTCAAATAGATGAAAATCAAATCCCAAATCACGATATTTTGTTAGCAGGTTTTCCATGTCAGCCTTTTAGTATCGCAGGTGAAAAAAGAGGTTTTGATGATACAAGAGGTACTCTTTTTTTTGATATAGCTAGAATATTGAAAGTTAAAAAACCAAAAGCTATAGTTTTAGAAAATGTAAAGCATTTTAAAAATCATAATGGTGGAAAAACACTAAGAATTATTTTAAATACATTGAATAATTTAGGATATATTACAAATTGGGAGGTTTTAAATGCAAAAGATTTTGGTGTGCCTCAAAATAGAGAAAGGACGATTATTATAGGTTCACTTAATGGAGTAAAATTTGACTTCAAAAAACTTGAAAAAAAACCGTCTCAATCAATTAAAAAGATTCTTGAAAAAGAGGGGGAGTTTGAGTATTTAGATGAGTCTGAATATACACTTATAGAAAATCCTAAAAAACAGCCATCAGGACTCATTTTTTGTGGCTATCGAAATAAAAATATCCGTATAAAAGGGACTAGAGAAAATACCGAACATTTATCAAGAGTTCATAAACAACCCAATCGAATTTATAGTTCGGATGGAATTCATCCAACACTTGCTTCTCAAGAGTCAGCTGGAAGATATTTTATATATCATGATGGCAAAGTTAGAAAATTAACGATTATTGAGTGTTTTAGATTGATGGGTTTTAGAGATGATTTTAAACTTATTGGTTCAAAAGCAAATCTTTATAATAGAATTGGAAATTCGGTTGTTGTACCAATGATAGAGGCTATCGCAAAAGAGATTAAATTTCAAATATTAGAGACTCACAATAAAAAAGAGTTTATTCCAAATTCTTTATTTGATATTAGTTATATGGATTTATATAATAGTAATTATAATTTATCACAATTAAGATAAGTTAGTTAAATGACTATAATCTCCCTCTTCTCAAGTGTCAGTGGCTTAGACTTAGGTTTTCATCAAGCAGGATTTAAAACCGTTTGGGCGAATGAATACGATAAAGAGATATGGGAAACATTTGAAAAAAATTTTCCAAATACAACACTTGATAAAAGAAGCATAGTAAATATCCCATCAAGTGAAATTCCTAATGCTATTGGTTTAATCGGTGGACCTCCGTGTCAGAGTTGGAGTGAAGCTGGAGCTTTGAGAGGAATAGACGACCATAGAGGACAACTATTTTTTGAGTTTATAAGAGTTTTAAGAGATAAAAAACCACTATTTTTTTTAGCTGAAAATGTTTCTGGAATGTTGGCAAGTCGTCATAAAGAAGCACTTGAAAATATCAAACGACATTTTATAGAGAGTGGTTACAATCTATATTTTGAGCTTTTAAATGCTGTGGATTATGAAGTGCCTCAAGATAGAAAAAGAGTTTTTTTTATTGGATTTAGAGAAGATTTAAATATTAATTTTGAATTTCCAAAACCATCAACTAAAAAATTAAATTTAAAAGATGTTTTGTGGGATTTAAAAGATAGTGCAATATCAGAATATGAAAAAAATGTTACTAAATCTAAAATTGCAAATCATGAATATTTGAATGGTGGATTTTCATCAATATTTATGTCAAGAAATCGTGTGAGAAGTTGGGATGAACCATCATTTACAATTCAAGCTGGTGGAAGACATGCACCACTTCACCCACAAGCTCCAAAAATGCAAAATATCGAAAAAGATAAACATATATTTGCAAAAGGATATGAACATTTATATAGACGGCTTAGCATTCGAGAGTGTGCGAGAGTTCAAACATTTCCCGATACTCACATATTTTATTACAAAAATTTAACTGCTGGTTATAAAATGGTAGGCAATGCTGTGCCTGTCAATTTGGCTTATCATCTGGCAAAAGAGATATTAAACTCTTTGACTATTTCAAATCTTCTGTCAAAAAAGAAAAATTAAAAGACTATAGTGATTTTAAACTAAAAAAACAAAATATAACTCTTACAAATTGGGCTTTAATTTATTGGGATAAGTAGAAAAGTTACTACTTTGTTTCTAACTTAAAAATATCTTTTAATGTTGTTGGCATATCTTGATTTTCCATCATTAAAAGTGCCAAATTTTTTGCTATATCACTTTCACTTGGTGGATTATTAAAAATTTTGTTTTTTAACTCTTTAAATATCTCTTTTGCAGGAAGTAAATCAATGGATAGTGTATCAAACTCTGCAAACCAATTTTGAATAAGTGGACTTTTAATTTCAATAATTTTATTCTTCACTTCTTCATAATTGCTATCAAGTTTTGATAAAAGCAAGTTAATAACTTCATTTTCTTGTGGAAGTTCTCTATTTTCAAGTTTTGATATTCGTGGGAATTTATCTAAATGGCTATTGATTTTAAACTGTAAAAAATCAGATAAAAATCTTACTTTTTTTGAAATAATAATTTCTTCTATCTTTTTATCAATATCAATATTTTTTCTAAAGTAAGATAATTTTGATAGATAATTTTTATCCAAAAAATAGTTTTCTATCTCATGAACTTTTAGAAATTTAATACTATATTTGCTTTCTAGTTTTGAAACTTCATCTTCTGTTCTAAAATCTCTATCAACTAAGCAAAACCCATTTTCAATAAGCTTAGTTTCAGCATAACACAAAAGTGTATTTGATGAACCGATTGGCTTAAACTCAAATTTATTAGCATTTCCTCCTAAAAGAGTTTTATAAAACACAACATCAACACTATCTTCTCCACCTTCACAAAAAATGATTTTTCTATCTCCTGCCGTTGTATCTGTTTTATAGCCATGATTTACTCTCATTCTTCATCCTTTTGAAGCTCAAAAAGTTCTGAAGCACTTGAAGATTGATGAATTTCATTTGAATGTGTTGCCAAAAAAAGTTGTGTATTTGGAAAAATTTGATGAATGGCATAAAGTAAAATTGATTGCCATTTTGAATGCAAATGAAGTTCTGGCTCATCAATGATTAAAATTGAAGTATTAATAGATTTTGTGCAAAGATAAGTAAAAAAAGCAATAATTTCTCTCTCACCTGAACTTAACTGGTCTAAATCAACTAAACTTCCATCTTCATTTTTAATCATCAATCTATAATCTTTTATATTTTCAGTTCGTGATAATTGCTCTAAAAACTCTTTTTTGGGAAAAAATATTTTAAATGACTCCTTGATTTTAGTCAAAATTTTCTCATTCTCTTCTGTAATTGCTCCAACTTTTTTATCAGTTATTAAATTCACTAAATACTGTTTTACAGTCTTATAGTTATTTTCAAATTGTAAGCTAAGTGATGGAAAATAGTTATCTCGCCTATACATTAGATGTCTTGGGTCTCTAATCAATCTTGCTCTATTTCTTAAAATATCATCTTCTATTCGCTCAATTTCACTCCAATCTCCAGCAGTTTGAACAGTTGTTGGATTTAAAAGTCTGTATGATGATAAAAATGTAAAAGATTTTTGAAAATCTTCAGAGAGCTTTTGATTGTTTTCAATTCTCCATTCTAAGCCATCTTTTTTATGGTATGTTAGTGTGGCATTAATAGGTCTTTTGTTATCTATAATAGTTATATTTAAAATCAATTTTTCTTCATTATTATATATCCACTTACTACCTAAAGATATATAATCAACTAAATAATTTTCTATTCTTTTTAAATCTGAATTTCTATGATATGTTGATGCAACAATTAAACATAAATAGATTGCTTCTAAAATTGTGCTTTTTCCAGAACCATTAATGCCATAAATTACTATATTATCAAGTATTTTATCAGTTTGGGGATATATAAAATCAAGTCGAAGTTGTTTAATACCCTTAAAATTTTTTATACCTACACTTTTAATTTTTATATCATTCATTTAAAATCCTTAATAATAAAAATAACAAAACTTATATTAAATCTTATCTATTTTTTGCTAAATAAAAAACTCATTGGGCTTTAATTTATTTGGATAAAGAATAATTGCCCAATTTTTACTCATTATATTTCATTTTATACATTGACTTTTAATTATATTTTTAAATATACTACGATTATCTTTTGCAAAAGAGGAAAATCCATGGATTTAGATTTAGAGTTGAAATTATCAACTAATGAAAAAAGTTTTTATATTGAAAAATTTATTGCTTTAATTGAAGCTATTAAAGAGTGTGGTTCGATTTTGAAAGCAACACAAATGGCTGAAATTAGCTATAAAAATGGGTGGGACATCTTAAATATTATGAATAATCAGTTTTCAAAAAAGATATTTGAGAGTGAAACAGGTGGCAAAAATGGTGGAGGCACAAAAATAACTCCATTTGGCGAAAAAGTGCTTGCTTTTTATAAAGCTCTGATAAAAGAGCGAGAGTTTTTTATTGATTATATGTCTAAACAGCTTGATTTAGATAAAGATGAACTATATTTTATACAAAGAAGGTTTAGTATGATGATTAGTGCAAGAAACCAGTTGCATGGCAAAATTGTTGAGATTAAAGAGGGTGCTGTAAATGTTGAGGTTATTTTAGAGCTTAAAAGTGGTGATAAAATATATGCACTTATTACAAAAGATGCAAAAGATGAGATGAATTTATCAATCAACAAGTCTGGAGTTGCAATATTTAAAGCATCATCGGTATTGCTTACAAACGATGAAAATATCAAAATCAGTGCAAGAAACAAGCTTTTAGGAACTATTTCTAAAATAGTAGAAGGTGCTGTAAATGTTGAAGTAGTGCTTGATATAAATGATGAAGTGAAAATATTTGCAATTATTACAAAAGAAGCACTTGAAGAGCTTAATTTAAAAGTTGGCGAAAAAGCTATCGCCATTATCAAAACAAGCTCTCTTATGATTGGTGTTTGAGTATGAAAAGGGTAATATTAGCTCTTTTTTTCATACTAAATATAGCGAATGCTGAAAATATCAAAGTAGCAGTGGCGGCTAATATGGCAACTGCTATTGAAGAGATGAAAAAAGAGTTTTTAAAAGGAAATAGCGAAGATAGTATCGATTTTATAATGGGAAGTAGTGGAAAATTGGCAACTCAAATTACAAATAATGCTCCTTATTCACTATTTTTATCAGCAGATATGGAGACTCCACAAAAGCTATATGAACAAAAACTAACAGTTGATGCACCAAAAACTTATGCAAAAGGTGCTTTGGTTATGTTTAGTATAAAAGATGATTTGGATTTAAAAAGTGGTTTAAATATTTTGAAAGATAAAAAAGTATCTAAAATCGCAATAGCAAATCCAAAAACAGCACCTTATGGAAGGGCATCTATTGAAAGCTTTGAAAAAAGTGGAATTTATAAAGATATTGAAAGTAAGCTTGTATATGCAGAGTCGATTACTCAAACAGTTCAATTTGCTACAACAGCGACTGATATTGGCTTTATCGCTCTTTCAGCTATAAAAGATGAGAAGATGAGCAAATATATTGAAGGAAAAAATTGGATAGCTATTCCAAATTCGCTATATACTCCAATAAGTCAAGGTATTGTAATTACAAAAATTGGTGAAAATTCAAAATTGGCTAAAAAGTTTTATGAGTTTTTATTTAGCCCAAAAGCTAAAGAGATTTTTGTGAAATTTGGGTATATTGTGGAATGAACACCATCAAAGCAACTCTAAAAAATATTAAATCTAATGGCTCTTTAAATCTATTGGAGTTTGAAAGTAGTAATATCACAATCAAAGTTTTAACTTTAGAGTTGCCAAAGGTTTCTTTAGTAAAAGAGCTTGAAATCAATTCAGTTGCAATTTTAAAATTTAAATCTTTTAGTTTGATTATTGGTGAAGATTTGCTAATTGCAAATAGATTTTTAGGTGAAATTATAGAGATAGAGGAGTTTGATATTCTCTCAAGAGTTGTGATAAAAAGCGATTTGGGACTGTTTGAAACCAATATTTTAAGCGAAAATGTAGAGAGCTTAAAGCAAAAAAAAGAGATAACATTTTTTATAAAACCGAGTGAAATTGTAATTGATGAGGTGATAAGTGATTGAATTAGAGCCGTTTTTAATCTCATTTAAGTTAGCTTTTATTACAACAACTGTTCTATTTATATTTTCAATTCCACTTTCATGGTATTTATCGCAAAGCCAAAGCAGATTTAAACCTTTAATTGAAAGCTTTACAGCTCTTCCAATAGTTTTACCTCCCACAGTTTTGGGCTTTTATCTGTTATTTGCTTTGTCTCAAAACTCACCTTTGGGTGCATTTTTTTATGAGCAGTTTGGAGTAAAACTTGTTTTTAGCTTTGAAGGGTTGATTATTGCATCATGTTTTTATTCACTCCCATTTATGACTCAACCACTTCAAGCAGGGTTTGAAAATTTACCAAAAAATATAATCGAAGCTTCATATCTATGCGGAAAATCGAAATTTCAAACTCTACTTTTTGTGGCAATGCCAAACATAAAACCATCGATTATTACAGCACTTGTGGTTACATTTGCTCACACTGTTGGAGAGTTTGGAGTGGTTTTGATGGTTGGTGGAAGTATTCCAAGTGAAACAAAAGTGGCATCAATTGCAATTTATGAGTTTGTTGAAATAATGGACTATACAAATGCTCACATATATTCGTTAATTATGGTTTTACTTAGTTTTTTCACACTTTTAATGGTTTATATTTTTAATCACAAAGCTAAAAAAAGGTTTGTTTAATGGTTGAAATAGCTATTTCAAAAAAGTTAAATGGTGCAATTGGAGAGATGATTTTAGATGTGAATTTAAAGATTAAGCAAGGCGATTTTGTGGCACTTTATGGACAAAGTGGAAGTGGAAAAACTACAATTTTAAGAACTCTTTCAGGATTAACATCTGCTGATAGTGGAAAAATAGTGGTTGATAATCAAATTTGGTTTGATAAAAGTATAAATTTAGAACCACAAAAAAGGGAAATTGGATTTATGTTTCAAGATTATGCACTCTTTCCAAATATGACCGTTTTGCAAAATCTACTTTATGCTTTTAAAGACAAAGTTAGAGCTTTGGAGCTATTAAAGATTGTGGAGTTGATTGAGCTAAAAGATAGATACCCAAATTCACTTTCAGGTGGGCAGAAGCAAAGAGTAAGTTTGGCTAGAGCTTTGATGCGAAAGCCAAAAATATTGCTACTTGATGAGCCACTATCGGCTTTAGATGTGGCATTAAGAGCGAAACTTCAATCAAAAATTTTGGAAATTCATCAAAAATTTAACTTAACAACAATTTTAGTAAGTCATGACCCAAGCGAAATTTATAAACTTTCAAATAGAGTTATTGAGATAGAAAATGGAAAAATATTAAATGATAATGAACCAAAAGAGGTTTTATTGAAAAGTAAAAACTCTCAAAAGTTCTCATTTCAAGGTGAAATTTTGAATATTATAAGAGTTGATGCGATTTTTGTAGCAGTTATTGCAATTGGAAGTCAGATTGTAGAGATTACAATCGACTCAAATGAAGCAGTGAAATATAAAATTGGTGATATTATAAATGTTGGTTCAAAGGCATTTGCACCTTTGTTGAAAATTTAATATCTACTCTTTTTATTTGCAACCTCTTTTAGTCTCCAATTAAGGGCATCAATTTCAGCTTCAATAGCATTTTCTAAACTATCATCTAATTTATGCAAAAAATCAAATCCACTAAGTCGCTCAATCTCATCAATTGTAGTTAAATATCTATCAAGTGGCTCATTTCCATAAACATTTTGAGGCATCAAAAATGCTAATGTATGAGGCTTTTTATTTTCATCAAATACTACTAAAATCTTATAAAAGCTATCTGGAATTTCAACTCTGCTACTTTTTAAATACTCAATATTATCATCAAAAATTGTTCCCGTAATTACCCAAACCTCTTTGAAAATTGTAGTAAAAAAGCTAACTTCCAACTCTTCCAACCTCTGCCAAAGTTGTTGATTTAATTTTGGTTTTTGTGGAGTGATATTTGTCATAAGAAATGTTTGAAGTTGTGCATCTTTACCATAAAGAGTTGAAATTGCATAGTTTGGTGCCATATGTCCTCTATCATAACCACTTCCTGTATAATCATCGTGATTTACACCTCTAATACTTCGCCAATCGCTTTCAAATTTACTTGGTCTTGGAAGTTTTGGGGCATTTGGGTCTGGCTCTTGTAATTTATAAACTACCCAAAGTGGATTTGCTCTATATTCAGAATATCCAACCATAAATCCATCATTTCTAAAAACTCTAACAAATCTATTTAAACTGAAACCTTTTGCATCTGGAACTCCTAAAACAGATGCTTTTTCTCTTGCATAAAAAATTTCATAAGAGTAAAAAACTCCTCCAAGCAGAGCTAAAACTAATAGTATTGCTGGATAATCTTTTATTACTCTTAAAATTCTTTGATAATCTCTAAGAGTTAGTTTTGCCATAAAATTCTCCTTTTTTGGAACTAAATTTGCTTTTAATAAGTATTAAAACTTCAATAAAGAGGGTTAAAAATGGTTTGGTTCAAAAATGCAATAAAGCGATTTTTACAATCTTTTAGCGATAAAAGACAAAAAGAGATTAATGAAAGACTAAAGTTTCTTTTAAGAGAAAAAGAGATTATAGAGTTATACAAAAAATGATTCCTCCCAAAAAAACTCTATCCAATCACTACTCTCTTTGACAAAATAGTCAGGTTTAAATAGACTATTTGGTTTATAAAAGAGAGTTGCAAATTTAAACTCAACCTCATCAAAAGAGTTTCGTAAAATTCTACAAATCTCTTTGCCACTTTTGCCACTATCTACAATTTCATCAACTATTAAAACCCGTTTGCAATCGCTTAAATCTGGAATATTTTTTACAATCACCATTTCTCTATGAAGTTTATCATCATAAGAGATAGCATTTATGATATAAACATCTCTTATATTGTAGTGCTGACTTAGAAAATGTGAAATTGTAAGCCCACCTCTTGTAATTGCTAAAATTGCATCAAATTCCCAATCAATTTTTAAAATTAACTCTTTTAAATCTTCTCTAAATTGAGGATATTCATATTTTACTACCACTCTTTTAACTCACTATACAAACTATCTCGCTCAATTGCAATAAACCCAGCATCTTTAATTAAATGAATTAACTCATCTTGAGATATTCCATTAGAGCTATTTGCTCCAGCTGATGATTGGATTGACTCTTTTTGAATAGTTCCATCTATATCATCTGCACCAAACTCCAATCCAACCAAAGCCAAATTTATACCTAAACTTGCCCAATATGACTTTATATGAGGAATATTATCTAACATAAGTCTTGAAATGGCAATAGTTTTTATAACTTCTTGACCTGTTGGAAACTCTAAAACATTCAAAAAGTTATTTTCTTTTTGATATAAAAGTGGAATGAAAGAGTTAAAACCTAAAGTTTCATCTTGTAAATCTCTAAGACGAATTAGGTGATTTATCCTATTTTCTCTTGTTTCGATATGTCCAAATAGCATTGTTGCATTACTTTTTTTACCCATTTTGTGCCAAAGTTTATGAATTAATAGCCAATTAGATGAGCTAACTTTTCCTTTGCAAATATAATCTCTAACTTTTTCATCAAATATTTCGGCACCACCCCCTGGCATTGAATCAACTCCAGAGCTTATCATCTGCTCTAATATCTCTTGATATGAAATATCTTCTAATCTATGAATAAAATCAACTTCTGCACTTGTTAATGCTTTTAGATGAATTTGTGGAAACTCACTCTTTATACTCTTAAAGAGATTGGTATAAAATGCAAGATTATATTTATGAGCTGATACGATATGCAACTCTTTAGCACCTTTAATAATTGCATCTCTTACAACTTCCATAATCTCATCAAAATTCATACTATATGGATTTGGATTTTTTCTACTTGCACTATAAGCACAAAATTTACAAATATCCACACACTCATTTGATGGATTTATATGTCTATTTATATTAAAAAAGACCTTATTTGCATAAAGTTCTCGCTTTTTTTTGTCTGCATATTTGCCAAGTGTAAATATATCAAGCTCATATAATTTAACTCCATCTTCAAAACTAAGCCTTGCTCCACTCTCTAACTTATCTAAAATATTCATAATCCTCTCTTTTTAACCATTTTAAAAATGTTTCAACAACACTAAAAGAGCCAAACACTAAATACTCTTTTGCTTTATCAATTTTACTAAATTCAGATACCCTCAATCCAATATTTTTAATTTCACTCTTTAATTGCTCTAAATTTATGGCTCTATCGTTTTCTATTTTGATAATTTCGATACTATCTAAATTTGGTTTCAAGATGTTTAGTATCTCTAAATAGTTTTTATCTTTTAGAGTATTGTAAATTAAAACCACCTTTTTATCTCCTAAACTACTTTTAATTGCTTTTGCACCAAGTGGATTATGTCCCACATCAATAGTTATATTTGGAGCAATTTGGCTAAATCTTCCAAAAATAGTTAAACCATTTAAATGGTTTAAATTAAATTCTAAACTGAAAAATTTAATTGCAGAGAGTGCCAATTTTAGATTATTTGATAAAAAAGGAGCTAAATTAGATTTTTCAGTAAAATTATCAATTAAAACTAATTCATCAGAATTAAAAAAATCTAAATAGTTAAAAACTTTATTAGAAATTTCTAAAACTTCACTAAATTCTTGATAACCAAAAATTGCAAACTTATCAATACTATTTAGTTTTGTAGTTGCAATTTGATTGATTGTATTTCCCAAAAACTGTTCATGGTCAAATCCAATAGTTGTAATTAGTGATAAATCTTTTGGAAATTGATTTGTAGCATCAAATTCTCCACCAAGTCCAGCTTCAAATATTGCAAAATCAAAATTGCTTGATAATTTATAAGCAATTAGTGTTGTATATTCAAAATAGCTTAAAAGCTCTAAATCATTTTTATTTATATCTGCTAATAAATTTTTATGAGTTAGCTCTAAAGTTTCATTTGATACATTTTTACCATTTATCCAAATTCGTTCATTAAATTCTAAAATATGTGGAGAGCTATAATGAATAACATTCAATCCCATTTTGTGTAGATAGTGTGCTAAAAATCTACCAGTTGAGCCTTTGCCATTTGTGCCAACAATATGAATTAATTTTTTAGGTTTTATAAATTTATCTTTTATCTTTTTCCAAATTTTTGGAAATCTCTCATAATCAATTATTTCATAAAATAGTGGCTTACTATTTATAAAATCAAAAAAACTAAATGTAGCAAATTCTATTTTTTCCATCACTCTTTGCCTTACTCACCAACTCTTTTGTTTTTTCTATCATATCATCTAAACTTTCAAAATCATTGCGATTTACAATTGCTCCACTCAAAGTTGTTTTAATTTGCTCACCTTTATATAAAAATTTTGAATGTTCTATATGTAAAATAAACTTTTCTGCAAATGAAACATCAGTAGTTATAATTAAAAAACTATCTTCATAAACTCTACCAACAGCTTTTACCTCTTTTTTTAGAAGTGCTCCTATTGTTTTCAGTATCACATCACCAGAATCATAACCATACTCACTATTTAAATCTGCTAAATTATCTATATCAAAAAGCACCAAAAAATAGCTATTTTTATATTTTAAATATTCACTCTCTTTTAATTTTAAAAGTTTAAAAATTGACTCTTGTGTAAAAGTTTTTGTTAAAAAATCTACACTAAGCGAAGAGTAATCAAACTCTTCTAATACATTTGTAGGTTTTAGCAATTCAATAACTTTTAAAATTGTCTCTTTTATACTATTTTTATCAACTGCCACAAATTTTGACAACTCATTAAAAAAGCTATCATCATAATTTGTTGCAAAATTTTTCCAACTTGTTCTAACTGCTAATAACTCATCTAAACTATTAAAATCAATTGAATTAAACTGTTTTTGAGCTAAATCTTTTGCTTCTTTATTGTGAAGTTTTGTAATAACTTGCAAAAGCCGTTTTATTAATTGCTCTTGTGAAAGTAATATTTTTGTTGGTTTTTCAAAATCTGGTTGTCTATTTAACTCACCAATTAAATATGTCAAAAACTCTTCAACTGTTGATATATTTGAAATTCTCAATCTATCTTGATGTTTTTTATCCAATTTATGAATATATTTTTCTACTAAATTACACTCATCATATGAGTATCCAGCTGTTTTTAACTCTTTACAAAAAAGCTTTTGATACTCTTGTGGAGTTGGTAATTTTCCATCTTTCAACAACTCTTTTACAATATTTTTTATATGCTCTTTAGAATTACTCATCTTTTTTTAAGCCTTCAATAGCTACTAATGAGATAAACTGCTCTAATGCTTTTAGAGATGCAAATTTGATAGATTCAAATCTTCTACTCTCCGATATAATTGAGTTTGGCTCCATTTCAAAATCATACTCACCAGAGAGTAATAAACTTTTTCGCTTTTGCTCTCTATTTATAAATTTAATGTGTAAAAACACTTTTGTTCTATAAAAAATTACATAACCATCTCGGTTATATCGAATTGGAATAAAAGAGACACTATTTAATTTTATATCAATAAATGAAGTAGCTTTCTCTTTTGCAACAAGTTTTGTTTTAAATTTTGCCAAAACAGCTTGATTTAGTGCATCTTGAAGTAATACACTATTTTCAGGGTCAATTAAATCTATCTCTACATTGGCATAAATGCTATCTCCAACTTCTTCTCTTATGAGTTGTGAAGTTGGTTTATAGCCACACCCAAATAGAAATATCGTTACAAAAACAAGAGTTAAAAATCTATTTAACAACAAAATTTATCAGCTTATTTGGAACTACAATCTCTTTTATAATGGTAACACCATCAAGCCATTTAGCAACTGCTATCTTTGCTTGTGCTAAAACTTCATCTTTTGATACTTCAATACCAACTTCTAACTCTGCTCTTTTTTTACCATTTATAGTTATTCCAATTGATATGGTATCGCTAATTAAAGCCCTTTCATCAACTTTTAAAATAGTATTAAAGTTTTCTAAATCAAATAGTCGTTTGCTAATTTCCCAACATGTATGAGGAATGATTGGTTCTAAAATATTTGTCAAAATATAGTATCCTTCACTCCAAATATCACTATTTTCTTGCTCACTTAAAGCATTCAGAGCTTCCATACAAGATGCAATTAGTGTATTAAAAGCATAACTTTTCTCATAACTATCTTTTGATTTAATCAGAGCTTCATAAACTTTTCTTCTCGCTTCTTTTTCTGCTTTTGAAAGTTCTAAATGGTTTATTTCAAAGTTGGCTTTTGCTTTAAAACTTCGCTCATAAAACCTCTTTATAAATCTATAAGCACCTTCTAATGCAGAATCATTCCACTCCAACTCTTTTGAAGGAGGAGCTGTAAATAGAATAAATAGTCTTGCACTATCAGCTCCATATTGATTAATTATCTTATCTGGGTCAATTGTGTTACCTTTTGATTTAGACATTTTAGCACCATCTTTTAAAACCATTCCTTGGGTTAATAATCGCTTAAATGGTTCGCTATTTTTTATATAACCTAAATCTCTTAACACTTTTGTAAAAAATCTTGAATATAATAGATGTAAAATCGCATGTTCAATTCCACCTATATACTCATCAACTTCCATAAAATAGTTTGCAAAATCTTCTCTAAAAGCAACTTCGTTATGATATTTTTTAGGTGTTGTATATCTTAAAAAATACCAACTCGACTCCACAAATGTATCAAGTGTATCGGTTTCACGAATTGCATCTTTACCACACTTTGGACATTTGCAATATTTAAATGTAGAGTGTTTATCTAATGGATTTCCTTCACCATCTATAACTACATCTTCTGGCAAACTAATTGGAAGATTGGCTTTATGCTCTGGTAAAATTCCACAATCTTCACAATGCACCATTGGTATTGGTGTTCCCCAATATCTTTGACGACTAACTCCCCAATCTTTCAATCTAAAATTTATAACTTTTTTACCAATTGAGTTATCTTCAAAAAATCTAATAATCTTCTCTTTTGCAATTTCACTATCTAATCCACTAAAATTATCAGAGTTAAATAGCTCTCCACTCTCAACAAATGGTAAAACTTCAGATTTTATTACAGCTTTTATTGGCAGATTAAACTTTGTTGCAAACTCAAAATCTCGCTCATCGTGTGCTGGAACTGCCATAACAGCTCCACTTCCATAATCACTTAATACAAAATTTGCAACCCAAATTGGAATTAGCTCTTTAGTTAAAGGATGAATTGCATCTATTTCTAAATATAATCCATCTTTTTCACCCATTGCTCTCTCTCTTGGTAAAACTCTCTGCATTGCTCTGATTTTTTCAATTTTTTCTTCAGATATTAAGCCATTATCTATAATATATTTAACAATCTGATGTTCTAGAGAAAGGGCTGAATAGCTAACTCCATAAATTGTATCAGCTCTTGTAGTAAATACTTCAAACTCTTCAAAATTACCATTTAATTTTTGAATTGAATTTTGAGTTAATTGAAATTTAAACTCTAATCCAACACTTTTACCAATCCAATTTCTTTGCATTGTAACAACTTGCTTTGGCCAACCATCTTCTAAAATCTCCAAATCACCCAAAAGTTCGTCTGCATAATCTGTAATTTTTATGTAATATTGATACATATCTTTTTGAGTTATTTCTGTATCACATCGCCAACATTTACCATCAATCACCTGCTCATTTGCCAAAACTGTCAAATCATTTGGACACCAATTAAGTGAAGCTTTTTTTCGATAAATCAGACCTCTGTTCCACATATCAATAAAAAATTCTTGCTCAAATTTAGAATAAATTTCATCTGAAGTTGCGATTTCTCTATCTTGTGAAAAAGATAATCCCAAAGAGTATAATTCACCTCTCATATAATCAATATTTTCATAAGTCCATTTTTTTGGATGAACTCTATTTTTGATAGCTGCATTTTCTGCTGGCATTCCAAAACTATCCCAACCAATTGGATGTAATACATTATAATTTAATTTTCGATAATATCTTGCAATTGCATCACCAATTGTGTAGTTTCTAACATGTCCCATATGAATTCTACCACTTGGATATGGAAACATACTTAATATATATTTTTTAGGTAAATTCAGATTTTCACTTGGCTCAAATAATAGATTAGAAAGCCAATATTCTTGCCACTTGCTCTCTAACTCTTTTGCGATATACTCCATAAAATCTCCTTAATATGAATCATCTCTACTTTTTGCACTATCTGTAATAACAAGTGCTACTGAAAAAACATTTGCTACAACTGCACCAATACATAAAGCAACTGCAACATGTACACTATTTGCAAACTCTAAAAAGAAAAATGCTGGAATTAAGTGTAAATCAGCTACAAGCGAACTTGCTAACATTTCTGCTGAAAGTAAATTTTTTACACCAATTTTCAAAATAGTAGATATAAAATTTATACTCGCTGCTAAAAATAGCATTACACCATTTGGCTCATACAAAAAACCAACTGATGTGGTTAAACTCATAAGCACAAAAAAGACAAAAATCACCTTGCCCCAATCCATTGTTTGCCTCCTATTTAGACTACACCACTCTCAAATTGAGCCCTCATTCGCTCTTTTTCTACTTTTCTTTTAAGCTTAAGTGCTTCTTTTTCTCTATAACCATCAACACTAAATTTAAACCAAACAAGCATTGAAGCTGCTATAAAAATAGAACTATATGTTCCAACAATAATTCCAACTAAAAGTGTAAATGAGAAACCATGAATTATCTCACCACCAAATAGATAAAGTGTGAAAATAACAAAAAATGTTGTAAGTGAAGTTAGTGTTGTTCTTGATAAAGTGTTACTAACTGCAAAATTTATAACTTCACTTAAAGATTTAAGTTTTTTATCATGCATACTTTCTCTAATTCTATCAAATACAATAATTGTATCATTTAAAGAGTAACCAACAAGTGTTAAAAATGCTGCTAAAATATCTAAATTGATTTCAATATCAAATAAAATTACAAAACCCAAAGTAATAATTACATCATGAGCCAATGCAATGACTGAAGTAAGAGCAAATCTCCACTCAAATCGAATACTCACATAAATAAGAATTGCCAAAATTGCAAAAAATAGAGCTTCTAATCCCTTTTCTCTAAGCTCTCCACCAACTTTAGCACCAACCATATCAACTCTTCTAATCTCAAAATCACCACTTCCAACTAATGCTTCTTTTGCTAAATCTCCAATATCTCTACCAAGTTCGCTACTTGAATTATTAATTTTTATAACTATTTCATCTTTGCTACCAAACTCTGTAATAGAAGCATTTGCAAACAGCTCACTCTTTTTTAAAACTGCTCTAACATCATCAATTATCACATCTTTTGTATATTTGACTTGAATAACTGTCCCACCACTAAAGTCAATTCCATAATTAAGCTCTTTAGAAAATAGCAACACAATTGAGCCAATAATAAAGGCTAAAGATAGTGATATAAAGAGGTTTTTCTTTCCCATAAAATCATAAATTTTACCTGCTTTAAATATTTCCATTATCTCACCCTTATCCCAAACCAAAGCATAGAGTTTTTAGCCCTTTGATATTTTGGTAATATATAATTATAAATCCCATGAGTTCCTAAAATTGCAGTTAGCATTGATGTTGCAATTCCTATACTCATAGTTATTGCAAAACCTTTGATTGGTCCTGTGCCAAAAGCATATAATAAAGTTGTTGCAATTAGAGTTGTAATATTTGAATCTAAAATTGAACTCATAGCATTATCATATCCATCTTTTATAGCTTTTGCAAAGTTCGCACCTTCTCTTAAAGCTTCTCTAACTCGCTCTATAATAATGACATTTGCATCAACTGCCATACCAACTGTTAATACTATTCCAGCCATTCCTGGAAGTGTTAAAACTGCTCCAAAAAGCGACATAATAGCAATTATTATAAATACATTTACAATTAAAGCAATATTTGCAATCACTCCAGCCATTCGATAATAAAACATCATAAAAGCAACAACAACTACAAATCCACTAATTAAAGCTATCATAGAAGATTTAATACTATCTGCTCCAAGTGAAGGTCCAACACTTCTTTTCTCGAGTAACATAACTGGTGCTGGTAATGCTCCACTTCGCAGTGCAATTGCTAAATCTCCTGCTTCTTGAACTGTAAAGCTTCCACTAATTTGACCACTTCCACCACCTATTCTCTCTCTAACTACGGGAGCTGAATATACCTTTTTGTCCATAACTATTGCTATTCGCTTACCTATATTTTTACCTGTAAATTCTCCAAAAACATTTGCACCCATACTATTTAGAGTAAAGCTTACTACTGGTTGATTATTTTGGTCAAATGCCACTCTTGCATCTGTTAGCATAGAGCCATCAAGTATTGGTATCTCTTTTAGAAGATGTTTTGTGTGGTCTTTTGCATCACTCAAAATCACATCACCATACTCTTTTGCTTCTAATTCACTAATAGAGCTAACTCTATTTGCTCTATCTTCATCAACTGCCATAAGCTCTAAATGTGCTGTTTTTGCTATTAACTCTCTTGCTCTTTGCTCATCTGCTTGATTTTTTATTCCAGGTAATTCTACCAATATCTTATCTTCACCAGACTTTGCAACATTTGGCTCTGATAAACCAAATTGGTCTAACCTATTTCTAATTGTTTCAACTGCTTGATTGATTGCAAAATTTTTTGTAGATAACTCTTCTTCGCTAGTTAGTTTTATACTATATTTTAGATTTTCTTCTTTGACTTCTAAACCTTTTAGTTTTGATAAATAGTCGCTTAATTTCTGTTTCTCATCACTATCAAGTAATTCAAAGTTTATAAACCCATCTGAAGTTTTGAGATTGTCAATTAAAACTCCCTCTTTATCTGCAAAAAATTTTATACCTAAAGCAGTAGATTTTAGTTTTGCAACAACAGCTTCTTCACTTTTGACACCCAAAAGCATATAAAGCCCACCTTGTAAATCTAAACCTAATGTTATTTTTTTTCCTGTTTCACTCTGAAGTATAGTTGGAAGTGAGAAGAATATTCCAAAAACTATCGCAAGAAGAAAGATAAAAAGACGATAATTCATCTATTTATCCAACTTTTTTGCTATAAAATCTTTTGAAAGTTTTACAACTGTTGAATCATTTAGTTTTACACTAAAAAAATCATCCTCTTTTTTTACTATTTCAGCAATTAAGCCACCATTTGTTATGATTTTATCACCCTTATCAAGAGCATCAAGCATTTCTCTATGTGCTTTTGCCTGTTTTTGTTGAGGTCTGATAATCAAAAAATAGAAAATTGCAAAAAGCACTACTAAAGGAAGTAAAGTGGCTAAAAACCCTCCACCTGCATTTGGCTCCATATCTAATCCTTTTAAAAAGTTTATAAACAACTATTTTATCAATAAAAATATAATAAAAGGCTTTTTTACAGCTTTGCTACTATCTCTATTTATATATTTAGAACATTTAGGAGTTACTAATAAAGCCTTAAATACAGTTTTTGCAGTGATTGGATTTTATCTTTTAATATATTATAGAGAAGCTTTAGCTTATAGTGGTTTTTTTATTGGGCTTTTTTGGTTTCACTGGATTTCACTTAGTTTTATATATTATGATTTAAGTTTTTTAATTCCATTTGTAGCTTTAGGAGTTGCATTAATCTACTCATTTATATTTTGGCTTATAAAGTTTCTAAAATATCATATCTTAATTGCTACTGCTATTTTTGCTTTTGAGTATTTTCATCCATTTAATTTTAACTGGTTTAAACCATCTCTAACTCTTATAAATAGCTATTTTGGAGTAGAACTATATCAATTTGCGATACTTTTATTAGCTTTAGTTTTGGTTATTATATTAAATAGATATTACAAACTTTTAGCACTAATTTTGCTAATTTTTAGTCTGGATTTAAAAACTAATTCTGAAGTTAAAAAACCAGATTTAAAAATATTTGTAACTCAAAGCGAAATAGACCAATCAATTAAATGGGATAAAAAGTTTCAAAAAGAGAGTTTAAATCGAAACTTAAAATTAATCGATTATGCAATCGAAAATAGTTATGACTTAATTATTTTACCAGAGAGTGCATTTGCTATGTATCTAAATTTAGAAGATGAGGTTTTAGAACTTCTAAAAGAGAAAAGTTCCAAAATTGCAATTATTACAGGAGCATTAAAGTATGAAAATGAGCAATATTTTAACTCTTCATACTATTTTAACAATGGAAATTTAGAAATTGCAGATAAAGTTGTATTAGTTCCTTTTGGAGAGAGAGTTCCATTTCCAAGGTGGTTAGCTGATATTATTAATTATATATTTTTTAATTCAGCAAAAGATTATACAGAAGCAACAGCTCCAACAGATTTTAAACTACATAATTATAAATTTAGAAATGCTATATGTTTTGAAGCTTCAAGAGATGAAATTTATACAAATGCCCCAGATTATATAGTAGCCCTTAGTAATAATGGTTGGTTTTATCCATCAATTGAACCGACTCTGCAAAATTTATTAATAAAACTATATGCCAAAAGATTTAAAAAGATAGTTTATCACTCTGCCAACTTTGGAGTTGATAAAGTTGTAGAGTGATAATTATTAAATTTTTAAACTCTCTATCTCTTCAATGCTTAGCCCTGTTGATATAGCGATAACATTTAAATCTATATTTTGATTTAATAGATTTCTTGCTATCTTTATCGCTTTTTCTATTTCACCTTTCATTTTACCCTGCTCCATTCCCTTTTGTATTCCTTGCTCCATTCCCTTTTGCATTCCTTCTTCCATTCCCTTTTCAAAACCTTTATAAAGAGCTGTATCAAGAGTGTTTATGTAGTCTCTGTAATGTTTTAAATTTATATGATAGTTGTGTTGCTCTTTTTTTGATAGTTTTAAAAATTCGGCTCTTTTAAAAGCATCTTCTAAAATATCACCTTCAAACTCTTTTGGAATTTCTCTTAGTCTATTTGCTTCTTTGAAAAAATATAACCAATATTCTAAATGTTTAGATAACTCTTCTTTGCTTTTTTTGAATTTTGGTATTTCAATATATATAAAATTTAATTTCTCACTTACAATATTTTTACTATTTATATCCATAATTTGGCAGTAGTGAATATAATCATCTCCAATAAATTCCATAACTTCAAAGTTTAAAATTCCTATGAAATATATGGGCTTTAGTTCAAAATCCCATTTACCTCGAAGTGCTTGAGCTTGTATTGGGAAAGTTGTGTAATAAATCGCTCTATCGATAAAAAATCTCTGCTCTGCTCTTTGAAGTTCTACTATAAAATCTTTGCCTTTATCATCTACACAATATATATCAAAAACTGCTTTTCTATCTTGGGCAGTTGCTCCGAGTTTTTCTAAATTTTGAAAAGTAACTGTTACTATTTTATCTTTGATTGGCAAAATATCATTTAGAAAACTAATCAGTAACGGCTTACTCTCTTCTTCACCAAAAATTCTTTTAAAACCAAAATCTGTAAATGGATTTATAAATACCTCATTTGATAAGCACATGCTTACTCCTTTTTAATTACTGCCTATAAATATTTGGAAACTTATCAGGATTTGAAATAATATCTACACTCAAATCAATATCTAAATCTTCCCAATAAAAATGTCCCTCACTCACCTCTTTAACATCTGTTATCTGTTCTATCGTGCTATTTCTAAACCAAGGAAATTTATCAAAAGGTAAAAACAACTCTTTATCTTTGCTCAAAAGCCAAAAACCATTTTTTGAAATATTTGTCACTTCAGTTTCCAAAATGTTTAATCCAAGCTCTTTTAAACTCATGGCTATTCTCCTTTATAATTTTTTCAATTTCATTTAATTTTTGTTGTGATAATTTATGATTTATAGCTAACTCAATTTCAGGCTCTAACCAATATTTTGCTTCGCCATTTGGAGTCATTATGTGTATGTGCATTCTAAGTTCTTCTCTACTAAAAAAGAAAAATCGCATATCACCTATTTTTAAAACTGTTGGCATTTACTCCCCCTCCACAATTCTAATCTCATCTTCATTCAAATCATACAGTTTATAAACCATTTTATCAATTGTTTTCTCAATCTCTAAGTTTCTATTTTCTAACTTCTCAATCTCTTCTTTTATCTCGATTTTATCGACAGCATTTAAACTATCAAAATGTTTTTTATACTTTTTGATTTTCTCTTTTGAGCTTAAAATCTCATCAACAAGTTTTATAAATGGTTGTTGTGCTTCTTCGCTGATTTTTGGAATTGGGAGGAGTTCAAACTTTTCTTTTGAACCATATCCATAAACACCATTTTGTGATAAATCTGTGATTTTACTTAATGACCATTTAGTCAATTTTGAATTGAGAAAAGAGATAATATATTTTAGATTTTTTCCACTAATCATAAAAATACTATTATTAAAAAATATTTCATTTTGAATATATGAAAAGATATATTCACTACTATTTACAGGGTTCCACATTATCTTTTCTTTTTCAAACTCTTGCAAATAAGCACAATTTCGTAGGTTATAAGGTGTAGCACCTTTATCGGTTCTTTTTTCTAATTGTGGATAAAATTTATCTAAATGTTCTTTTATTGCTGGATATTCATTTATATTTATAGGTGGATTATTATGAGTATTAATTAGCCACAAATTTGCAAACTCATAATCATATCTTTTAATATCTCTACCTCTTAAAATCGGCTTAATAATTTCAGCAGATTTGCTATCTTTTTTAATCAGTTCATCTTTTGTTTTGCTATCAATTATAAAAGCTTCATTAAATCCTGTTAAAATTCCACGATAGATTTTAATATCCCACTCTTTTAATGGAGTTCCGATTTTTTCTATTTTCTTTTTTATTTCAAGCTCTTTTGAATTTGCAAAACTAAAACTATCATTTGTTAAATCTGATTGTTTTAAGAAATTAAAATTTTTCAAATCGCTATCAATAAGCTTAAATTCATGATATTCATTTGCTTTTGATTTTTCAAAAATAGTAATAGCACTATCAACAGTTGCACTCTCAAATACTTTTACACCGTTAAAATCTACTATATGTTGAAATGTTAAATTATTAAGTAAAAACTTTCTCAAATTTTCACCATATTTAGCTCTAAAAAATTTATTTGAGCAGATAAAACCAAATAAACCATTTTGTTTTAAAAGTTTATAAGCAAGTTCATAAAAATATACAAATAAATCAGCCGTGCCACTATAAACTTCATAATTTTTTTCTAAATCTGCTTTTATATCTTTTATTCTCTCTTGTCGCACATACGGAGGATTTCCAATCACAACATCAAAAGAGTTTAACTCAAATGGCATATTTAAAAGTGAATTTGCACATTTTATATTTTTACTCAAATCTGATAACTTTCTATTCTTTTGAGCAGTTTTTAGCCACAAACTAAGCTTTGTAATTTCGATAGCCTCTTCATTTATATCAACTCCAAAAAGGTTATTTTCCAAAATCTCCAAATCGAAATTGCTATAATCAAAAAGGTTTTGTTTTTTGTTTTGAATGTTATAACTGTTTATTAGTTCATAAACCAAACTATATTCAATCAATAGATAGTTAAATGCTTGATTTAGAAATGCACCACTTCCACAAGATGGGTCGATGATTTTTAGATTTTCAAGAAAGCTTTTATAAGTTATGATATTTTCATAATCCTTATCGCTTAAATAATCGATTTTATCTATATTTAGAGCTACTTTTTTATCTTCGCAAATTTTGCCTAATGTGTTTTTTACAATGTAGTCTGTAATGTAACTTGGAGTATAAAATATTCCATCTTTTTTTCGTTTGAGTTTGTTTATGTCAAACTGTTCGCCAAATAGATTTTCTCTAATTTTTTCCAAATCATCAAGCGAATTTTCAAAAATATGACCCAAAATATTTACATCAATATCACTCTCAAAGTCATATTCTGAAAGCTCTAAAATGTTTAAAAGTATCTCATCATCAATATTTAAACTATCACTTATTTCATCTTTTGCAAACAATCCTCCGTTATATGCAAAGATTTCTGGTCTATCATTTCCGCTATCTATGGAGTTAAAGAGGATTTTTACAAAATTATAAAGTGGATTTTTATGCCAATCATTTTGATAAACATTTATAAGATTTTTAGTTGTGTTACTATCGATTAATCCTCTATCTTCTGCAAAAAATATAAAAATAAATCTATCAAGGATTTTTTGAGAGAGTGAGAGAGCTAAATTTTTATCTATTTCGTTTTTATTTATGATATTAATAAATAGTTGAAGTCGAAGATTACTAAACTTTTTATATAACTCTTTTGAAATTTCTTGCTCAAAAGTTTGTGATTTTTCTTTTAGTTGGTTTGGTAAATCACTTTTTATACTTTCAAAACTAAAGAGCAAATGAAACTTTTTAAACTCTTCATAACTTAAATTAAAGAGGTTAAATTTTTCATAATTTAATCTATCTTTTATATAAATTCTTATTTCATCAAAGTTTGAAACAATCACATATTTTGCAAAATTGCTATCATGAGAGATTAAATATCCAAATGCTTGTTCGATTGGGTTTAACTCTCTGTTTGATTTATCTAAATCTTTAGTTGTTTTTATCGCTTTCAGTTCGATTATTCCAACAACTTGATTATTTATAACTATCACACCATCAGCTTTTTTAGAGCCTATTTCGTTTGTTTTTTCTCGCTCTAAATTATAGTTTGTTGGATTTGAAGTTTTGAGAGTGTAACCTAAACACTCTTCAAAAATATCTTTTAAAAATCCTTCTTGATACTCTTCTTCTTTGAAATTTCTTATACTCTCAATTTTTGATTTAAAGTTTTGAAATTTAGCCCATCTTTTGGCGATTAACTCTTCATCAAATTTTTGATTTTTTAATATTGATTGTTTAAATAGTGGCATGAAAGCTATCCTTGTTTGATGTTTTTTATAAATTCTTCAATCTCTGAAATTCTATCTATTGTATAATGTGTAACTCTGTATCTTAAATCATGATATTCGCTACAATATTGTCGAACTACAGGATATATCAGCTGTGGTGGTTCATAAAAATATAGACATTGTCGCATGGATAAAATATCACCATCACTAAAGTTAATTCTTCTAGCATGACTATATAATCTTTTTGTGGATAATAAATCATCAATCTCTTCTAGCATTTTCGCTATTTCGATAACGGCACTCTCTTTTTTACTCTCATCAAAACTATCTTCTATCAATTTTTGAGCTTTTAGTAATATCTCTTTTTTAGTTTTATACGGCAATGAAGATTTTTTATAAATAGATTTACCGTTTAAAAAATTTTCAACAATTTTATTAGCTATAAATCTATTTAGTAAATGGGGAATATTGTTTTTTAAATCATATATTCTATCCATAAATTTTAATTTTGTAATATGTAATTTTTTATTTTTTAAAATATCATCTTTTAGTTTTGCTAAATTATCTAAAAAATATGTCTTGTTTTTTTGTAATTTTTCTATCTTGGGTAGAGTTTTTCCTTTATTTCTTAGCTTAAAATGTTTTTTTGTATGGAAATCCCAATTTAAAGTTCCCTCATTGAAACTTCTTTCACCAAAATATCTCAAAAACTTTCCAAAATTCATTCTTTTTCTATCTATTTCTATCGTGTTTGATTTTGAAAAATTAAATTCTCTATCATCTAAAGATATTCTTCCATTTTTTAAAAAGAGTAGTTTGAATTGAGCCTCTTTTGTAAAATAACTATACTTTCTCTCTTTCAACATCAATTTTTTATGAAACCAAAGTTTATAAAGAGTGCTAAAATATAACTCTCTATTTTTATTTACAAAATAGTAAAATCTGTTTTTTGTTGCATATTGTCTATACTCTTTTAAATATTGATTGCACTCTTTTTTGTTAGCGATTGTTTTTAAAGTTTTATTAAAATACCTTTGCGGAAAAATCATAAAAAAAGTTCCAGTAGATACAACTACTATAAATTTTTTCATTTTGAAATCCTATTTTTTTCATCTTTAAGTTCATTTAAAAATTTATTTAATTCTTCTCTTGAAACACTTAGGTGCATTGATATTCCATCTGTTGATCTATAATTACTATCAAAATGATAACTACTTACAAAAGCTACAATTGTAAAAAAATCTAAATTTTTATCTAAGTTTATATTTTGCTCTTTATGTATAAATGGAAAAAATTCATTTGGATATATTGCTATTTGAGTATCACCATCAACACATTCAAAGCAATCGGCTCTATTTTGAAATAAAACATTCTCAATAAATAAGATAAAATCATCATCAATATCTTCAATTACTGAAAAACAGTTTTCATATTTACATAGTTCTAAATTAAAAATAGTTTTATTTTTATAAAAAAATTGAAGTTTTGAAATAATATATAGGCTATTTATTTTTTCTATTTTATACTCTAAAATTAAATTTTTACTACACAATATAGCCATGTAAAACCTTTTTTATGTATATATGGAAGTTTTAATAATAGCAAAATATAACAAAAGTTTGCAAACTACTGTTTTTAGTTAAGATAAAAAGATGAAAGTTTTTGGATTTATAGAGTAGCAACGGCAGGAGTTGCACCTGCAATATTAGTACTAAGTTAAAAAAACTTAGCCTATCTGCTTACTTCATTAGCACTATCAATTACTACTCTATTACTAAGCAAAAATAAAACTGCTAATAAATAAAACAAAACAGATGGGACTCGAACCAGTGAGCGAACCTAATCTGTTTTACCACTAAACCTACTGATTGTTTTATTTAATTGATAATAGCAAAAAATAAACAAAAATTTCAATAAAATATTAACTAATAGACTGTATAAACTCTTTCGATAAAAATGATTATTTTTTGGTGGATTTAATCTCTATTTCTATTTTAATATTACTTATTTCTCTATTTTCTATAATATTTTTATTCTTTTTTGGCTTTTTATCTCCAGCCAAAGTTAATAAAATAAATGGTATCCAACATAATGGATTAAACATAGCACCAATTAAGCAGATATAAATCATAAATATTCCTTTGTAAAAAACAAACTGGGTGAGATTCGAACTCACATCCTAACATATTTACTGTTCCAACTACCTGCTTAAAGCTTTGGCACTTCAGTCTGCTTTATAAAATTGTATCAGAAAAAGAAAAAAATTTACAAAAATTTAAATATATAATGTGTCTAAGTTAAATGGTAATATTAGTGAAAAAGTAAAAAGAAAGAAATTTTAAAAATTGATATGGTAAAAAATTTAAAGTCTCTATCTCAATTTATTATTTTAATGGCTATAATTTACACATTATTAATTCAAAGGCAATACATGACACTAGCAGTTATAAAAGCAAAAAAGGTTTTAGAAAAATCTCCATATTACAGTTTTTTTAAAGAAAATTTTTACAATTTTAAATCTATCAATGATGATGAAATTTTTGAACATTTAGATAAATATTATGATTTAGAAATTTATGATTCCTCTTTTAAACCTCATTTTAATTTAGATTATATTTGTTGGTTTGTTATGGTTTGTGTTTTTGAAAATTACGGAGATGATTCTTACGAATTTGAAAACGATTTAGATACTTTTATTTATAACTATGAGTATATCAAAACTCACAAACTCTCTAAAGTCTTTTGTGAAATTAAAGAGTTTTTACTCGCCTATAAAATACTTTGTTCTGATAGTTGTTATGCTCGTTCTATATGGGGTGAAAACTCCGTAAAACAAGGTGGATTTCGCTTTTCAATAGATGACAAAGATATTAATCCTATTTGGTATGAACATATCCCAAAAAATTTAGAATTTTAAAAAGAGTAGATTATTTACTATTTTTTAAACTCTCTATCTCTTCAATGCTTAGCCCTGTTGATATAGCAATAACATTTAAATCTATATTTTGATTTAATAAATTTCTTGCTATCTTTATCGCTTTTTCTCTTTCACCTTCCATTTTGCCTTGCTCCATTCCCTTTTGCATACCCTTTTCAAAACCTTTATAAAGAGCTGTATCAAGAGTGTTTATGTAGTCTCTGT
>DZAY01000008.1 GCA_022729735.1 Helicobacter cetorum | reverse complement strand
TTATTGTGATATTAAAGCTTTTTGCATTTGAAATTATTGGTGGAGTTGTGTCTGGTGTTGTTACAGATATATTTGTTGGACATCCACTCTCTGGTGAGCTTGGAGTTGCTTCATAAAATAGTTTTGCTCCACCAACTTCTATATAACCTTCATCTCCATGTGTTCCATCATTCCAAAATTCAAGCATAATATATCGAGCTGAAACTGGATTACTCATTTTAAATACTGTTGGACAAGTTGTAATTGTACCATCAGTAACATAGCCATTTCCAGCTCCGACTGCGATTTTATCTACAACAACTGACCAAGAATTATTACTTCGCTCTGGCCACTCATCGCTTATTTCTGAACTTACATACATTTTTGCATGAGTTACTTTTCCATCTGCATATGTTTGAAAAATACTAAGTAGATTAAAGCTTCTATAACTTTGTAAATCTATAACTACATAACTACTTGTAACCTCTTTAAGGTCATTATTTATTTCCCATGTGATTGCATTTTCATTGTTATATTTGTAGTTTCTGTATTTATCATTTTTTGCACTTGGTGTTCCAGCATCATAATCACAGATTATATTATCCATTGACCATCCAGTGCTACAATTTGGTGTATAGTATGGAGTATTATTATTTGGAACATTACCTATATCATATACTTTTGGAGAATCGTCACTACCATTTTCATCTAATCCCACATATCCAGCTCCATATCTAACTCCACCATATGTTGCAATAAGATTTACATTCTCTTCTACTACTGCTGGAACTGCTTGATTTGTAGTTGCAAAATCTACTTTTACCACACTTGTATTCATATCTACTAAATCTGAAGCATAAAAATATAAATCATAATTTGTCGTTGGTGTAAGTCCTGATAGAGAAATATTTACATCAAATGGAATTGTATTTGATACTTGACTTCCTGCTTTAATAATGCTAACACTACCATAATTTACTCCTGCTTTTATTTCTGAAGCAGTTGGTGCCGTTGCATCATTTGGAACTACCATATAATAGAGTGTGCTATTTTCGCTAATACTTATATGAAGTTTTGCTACTGTATTGTAAATACTATTTGTATATGCTGATATATCAAATGTTGGAGCTGTTGTATCTAATGCTGTTTTAGCAGTAAATGTATCACTCACACTACCTATTGAAACAGAACAATTTGTCTCTGTGTTACTTAGTGCTGATGTTGTAGTTTTTATTGTAATAGTTTGATTATTGCTTATCGAATTACTGCTACTTGTATAATTTCCATCTCCAATTTTATATTGGCATCCTGCACCACTAATTGATACAATAGATGCTGGGTCTATTCCTGTGATTGTAACTGCACCACTTTCTACTTCTGTTGATTGAGCTTGATTTGTCAAATCTGTAAAAGTAAATACATCTGGAATATCATCACTAATAAATGGACAAGCTGATGTATTTAACTGTTGTGGAGTGTTAAATCCATTTTCTGCACTACAAATTCCAAGCCTTCCAAATGTGTTTAATCCAAAACCATATATTTTATTATTTTTATCGATGATGAAAGATGTATAAGGAGTAGATGCTCCATTGGCAAGGCTTGTAATATTATTCTCTCCAGCTAATGTAACTTGTGTAAATGAAGTTTTGTCATCATCATTGATAAGCCCTAACTGACCGTCATTACCAAGACCCGTGCTATAAACCTTACCACTTGAATCAAGCAACATAGTATGTCCTTCTCCAGTAGATATTTGAGTAATATTATTCTCACCTAAATTTGCTACTTGTGTTGGAGTTGGATTATCGTTTGTCGTATTTCCAAGTCCTAATTGACCAGAATAACCTGCTCCAAATGTATAAACCTTACCTGTTTTATCTAATAAAACTGAAAAATCATCACCAGCACTAATAGCTGTGATATTACTAACAGAAGTTATTTTTGTAAATGTTGTTTTTTGATTTGTATCACCATGTCCTAATCGTCCATAAGAACCATCACCAACACTATATACATCACCATTTTTATCAAGCAAAAGTGTATGCCACTCTCCAGCCGACATTGCAACTATATCACTCACTCCTGCTATCTCTTTTGGAGATGGTTGATTATCATCAGTTCCAGTTCCTAATCGATATTTATATCCACCACCAAAGCTATATACTTTACCATCTTTGCCAAGCAGAAGTGCATGATGAAAACCTGTTGCAATTGCCGTAATATTATTTTCTCCAGCAGATAATATTTGAGTTGGAACACTTTTATGACTATTTGTAGTGCCAAGACCAAGCTTTCCAGCTAAATCACTACCAAAAGAATAAACTCTGCCATCTTTATCAAGCAATAATGCAAAATATTCACCTGCTGATATATGAGTGATGTTGTTTTCACCTGCTTCTTTTATCTGTTTTGGATAAAAAATTTCACTATTATCTAAAGAACCATGACCTAAACTACCATCTCTATTTTCTCCAAAACTATAAACTTTTCCATCTGATAATATTAAATTATGAGTATTACCTCTTGCAACTTGTGGTCTTATACCATATAGTTTATAATCTCTTGTTGTAGTTCCATTTTCAGCTGTTACTCTTACATAATCACCATTTGCCAAGTTTCCTGTTGTTTTTTCGACACTGTTTGAGCCAAAAACTTTTATTGTCGCACCTGTTGGCTTAGTTATATTACTATCAATATCTTCTACTTGAATAGTTGTAATATCTCCAACATTAGTAGCAATATATCTTCCATTATCAGATACACTCCACATTGAGCCGTGTTTGTATATAAGATGGGTATCTGTAGAAACAAGCATTCTCCAAATAGTATTACCACCCATTGTCAGAGTAGGATATTCGCCATCAGAACCTGAAATATTCCAAGGTGGTGTTGTTCCTGTAAATGTGCTAGCAGTTTGCATCTCTGTTGTGGTTTTGCCAATTAAGGTTGTAACTGTACCACCAGTATTATTTCCATATCCAGCTGTTTTCCCAGATGTATTTTTATCCCAAAAAGAGTTTGTGATAGTACCTTCATTTCGTCCAACAAAACCACCAACTGTACTACCAGTTACAACTCCTGTTGAATATGAATTAGATATAACTCCAACAACACCACTTCCATTTGTAATATTTTTTCCTGCAAACCCCCCAACAAAAGAACCTCCTTGAGCTTTTCCTGTGGCATAAGCATTTGATATAGCACCGCCCATATTTTGACCGATTAATCCACCAACCTCGCTTGTTCCGACCACTTTTCCAGTAGCATAAACACTTGAAATTGTCTCATTTTCATTAAAACTCCATCCAATCAGCCCACCAACTTGATTACCGCCAGTTACATTTCCATCAGCATATGAATTGTAAATAGTTCCATAGTTGTTTGCGCCTATAAGCCCACCAGTACAATAAGTACTAGTGCCACCTGTAACTTTTCCAGTAGCATATGAATTAGAAATTACTCCTTGATTTTGTCCAACCAATCCACCTGAGTAAACATTGTGGAAGCCAGAACTAGCACCATCAACACTTCCCGTATTATATGTATTTGATATAATACCTTGATATGCATATCCAACAAGTCCTCCAACATTGCTATATCCCTTAACACTTCCACCAATCATCCCTATATTTTTAATAGAAAAACCTATATATGCACTCCCAAATAATCCTTGATATTGACCACTACTTTGACGATTAATAGTTAAACCACTAACACTATGCCCCAAACCATCAAACTTACCGACGAAATTTTGTGTCAATGTAGCAGAGTTACCGATAGGTGTCCAACCTGTATTAGCATTCCAAGTAGAAGTAGCACTTGCATCTATATTAGCTCCTAATACAAAATTGCCAGACATATTTCCACTTCTTGCCATACCTTGTAATGTTTGATTAGTGCCACTTGTGGCATCTGCTTCAGTTCCAAGCGAAGTAATAACTGTATAAGTAGTTATTAAACCATCACTTCCAAGCTTAGTGCTAAAATTATTTCCTGCTTGAAGATTTATTTGTCCTGTAAAGTTATTTCCTGTTGCTATCTTATTTGAGCTATTTAGTCCAAAATCATAAGAGGCTGTATTTCCACTTGTTACTGTACTTTGTCCATAATAAAGAGCTACTTTAGCATTTGCATTAGTTGCTGACAGAGAAGCATTGAAAGTAATATTGTTATCACTAATAATATTTAAAGCATATTGAGATGTCCAGCTTATATTTTCATTAATATAAATATTGCCACCTACTCCAGCATTAGTAATATTTAAATCACCACTAGATAAAGATGTCAATATATCACTTGTTGAAATAGTGCAATCAGTTGTAGCACTAATAATATTGCCATTTATATTACAACTTGTCGTTGCACCACCTATTGTAATATTACTACTTGCTTCTGCTCCACCAACTAAAGCACCCAGCAATATAAAGCTAAAGGCTCCATTTTTAATTCGTGAGTGATATTCAAACTCATAAATCAACTTTTTATTCATAGAGTTATTCCTTTTAAAAAAATTTAAATAATTTGACAAAAAATATAACTTTAAAATTTGTCTTTTTATAAAGAAATTCTATCAAAAAGGTAGTCTCATAACGGGTTGGTTTTGCTATTAAAAAACTAACTAAAATGGGACTTTGTAGTTAAAATAGTTCTGTTTATATATAAATTAGATTTTTTTAATTAATTTTAAGTTTAGAGTGTTTTTTGTAGAAGAAGTTAAAATATTATAAAAGCAAGAGAAGTAGCTTTTACCAGCTTAATCTCTCAAATGCTTTATCAAATCCAACTTTTGTAGTTCCACCAATTTTTTGCTCTTTTATTGAGCCATTTTTATCAATAAATAAAATTACAGGTATAGCTTTTACACTAAATTTTGATTTTGCATCTTCATCACTATCTATATCAACATAAAAAAATTTGGCTTTAGAGTTATAACTCTCTTCAAATCCATTGATTGTATCTTTTGTCATTTGACATACAGGACACCAATTAGTGCCAAGCACAACTACACTATTATGACTTTTTGTATCAATCTTATCTTGCACATTTTCATAAAATCCACTCTCAATATTTACACCAAATAGTGTAATAGAAGCACCAAAAACGATTGTAGCAACTCTCATATTTACCTCTTAATTGAATTTTTTAAACCTCTAACTATTTCTAAAAGCACTTGATGTTCTAAAGAGTTAAAATCAATCAGTGAAGATATTTTTTCTCCATTTATAAAATTAATAGCTTTTGCTACTAACTCTTTATCAAATATAAGAGTTAAAAACTCTTCATCAATATAACTCTCTTTAGATAACAGTAGATAAACTATTTCAAATATTGTCTCTTTATTATATATTTTAATATCATCTAAATAGATTAGAGATTTTTTATAATCTTTTATTCTAATTAAAAGTAGAGTTTTTAACTCTAAAATGGTTAATTTATTAAGAAAACTTCCATCTTTTGTATATATTCCAATATATTCACAAACCTTATTATACGGCTCTATTTTATCAAGCTCTTTTATTAATTTTTTTATCTCTTTTGTATCTAAACTATCTAAATTTATTAATTTATCTCTAATAAATCTGCCACTATTTTTGTTATTATAAATCAAATCTTCAATTGGATAAATTTCTGAAAAGTTTGGAACTACAATTCTACACACATCTACACCTAAAACTTTTGTGCTAAAAGTGTATATCTCATAATTTTGATTATGCAAAATAGATACCAAATAGTTATACTCTTCTTCTCTACTACCTTTAAAATTCCATTTAACAAACTCAAAATCTGCATCTTTTGCAAAAAATTTATAATTCACTTCTCCAATAGAGTTTATAAAATGGCTTTCTAAATTTAAATCAGTATCAACATAATCACTATTTAGAGTTGGAGTTGGAAGTTGTGAATAGTCATTTAATTCTCTGCCTTGAAGTAGCTCACTTAATGCTCTTTCCATTGCAATATCAAATATTGGATGAGCTCCAAAAGATAAAAACACACCACCAGAATTTATAAGAGTTATATTAATAACAGGATAAACTCCACCAAGTGAAGCATCTTTTATCAATATTTTAAAACCATTTTTTTCTAACTCATAAATAGCATTTGAAATATGTGGTTTTATATACTTTTTTGGAATATTTGGAAGAGTTAAAGATTTACTTATTACTCTATTTTTTACAAATCTTTCTATTATTTCAGATAAGCTTTGTGTTTTTGCTTCAAATTCGCTATTTCCAGCAGACATTCCATTGCTCACATATAAATTATCAAGCAAATTTATTGGAAATAGAAACTCTTTTTTATCACTTTCTCTAATAAATTTTAGTGAGCTAACTTGTATATCTTTTGAGCCAAAATCATACAAATGAGAAGCTTTTAATAACCCATCTTGTCCATAAATTGTTAATAACTCTCTATTTAATAGTTTTGATAGTTTCAAATTTGAAACAACTTTTGTATGCTCACATATTAAATCTATATCATCTAAATAGAAATCAGCAAACATAAAATTTGTAGAAACTCTCTCAAACATTTCACCCATTGCACTTGCTAAGGATGCTTTTAAGCTAAACCCTTTACCATTTGTAAAAATAGCATTTGATTTTTGATGATACATAAATGTAGAATAAATACCATGAATTGGATTTTTACTAACCTCTTTTATATCAAAACCGACATTTTTTAGTAGATTATGAAAGTTTGATATTGTGCTTTCTAAATCTAAATCTTTTCCATCTAATATGGTTTTCATTTTATTTATAACTCTCTTTTATTAAATTTACTATTTTTGAAATTTCTAATAACTCTTTCATGTTTAAATCTTCAACATCACTTTTTTCAAATATTCTAAGTAAAAAAACTTTATCATCTAAAATAAAATAGTAAGGTTCAATTTACATTGACTTTTATTGACATGTCAATAATTTTAATGTGTGGGAGAAACCAACCCGCTATTCCGTCATTCACTTTTTTAGATAACTCTTCAAAAGAGAAATTAGGAACTACTTTTCTTATAATATTGTAAGCTCCGTTACAATCGGCATTCACTTTTTTAAATATCGCATTTAAAGGCTTGTATAAACCTCGCTTAACTCTAACTCCACTAAACTTAAACTTTTTAGCTATATCTAATTTTTTAGGTAACTTATCATTATCAATAAAACTTGCTTTACTCGTGTAGCTTTCTTCCACAACTTTTACATCTATATTGTGAGCTTCAAGTTTGTATTTTAACTTTTCTACAAACTGACCAAGTGATATATTTACAAAGTTTTGATTATTTCTTTTACCTAAATTTATCTTATTATTTGAATTTGCAACATTTCCAATAACCACCGTTGAAATGTCGTTATTTATGCACTCTTCAACTATTTTTTGACTTGATTTATGTAGATAATCTTTCATTTTATTGTTTCGATTATCGGTTAATTTTTGCAATCGTTTTGACCATTTTTGCTCTCCTTTATCTAATCTACTTTTTAGTTTTGCCATTATTTTATTATAAAATTGATTTATACTTTTAAGTGGCTTTCCATTAATAATAAATGGTTTAAAAATTCCATTACTTACGACTGTTGCGAGATTATTTAAACCTAAATCAATCCCAACAACATTTTTATTTTTAGCTATTTGCTTATAATTTTTTGTATCTTCATAAACAAATATAGCTTCAAAATATCCATATTTTGGAATTATTTCAATCTGATTTATCTTTTTACCAATTAAATATTTTGGAATTTTTATCTCTAATTTATCTACTAAAATTTCGCCATTTTCATCTTTTAGAGCTTTTTCCAAAACTATAAAATCATTTTTTACTTGAAATCTTATATTGTCATAAATCAAATTATAATAGTTATCTTTGATAAATTTTGGAGGTTTTGGGCAACCTTTGAATTTCGATTTATCTTTAGAATAACTTTTTATAGCTTTAAAAAATGAGCTAAAATTTATATCCAGCTTTTTTAATATCTGCTGACTAACTCCAGCTTTTAGCTTTTTGTAATTTATCTCACTTTCTAAGTTTAAAGTTTGCTTCATAATCTTATCCATCTCATAATAAGATAGATGTTTTTGAGTGGTTTTATACTCATTTTTTAAGATATAAAGAGCTTGATTATATAGATTTTTAGCACTGTTTGACAACTCTTTAAGCCTATCTAACTGCTTCTTTGACAATCCTCTAATCTTCGTTTTATAGCTCTTTTTCATCTAACCTCTTTAAATATTGAAACTTAATTCTACTGTTTTATCTATTACTTTTATATTTAAACTTATTAAAATTATTGATAAGTTAATAAATATCAATGTTTTTTATGACTATATATTCTATAAGCTCCACTTTTACCTCTATTTTTACCACTCATTCTAATTTTTTTGGCTCCTTTAGTTCCTATAACTATATCACCTTTTAGTGGATTAAAATCATTGATAAAATCTTCAAAATCTTTATCTAAATTATGATTTTTCTTCTTTAGCTCTTTATAATCTTTTTTAAAGCTATCTATAAATGTAAATTGATATTTAATCATTAAGAGCTTTTATTAAATCAGAGCTACTATTATAAAATTTTAGATTTTTTGATTTTATTTCATTTATTGATTTTTTATAACTATCACTATTTTCTATATCATAAATTAGATTAAGTAAATCAAATTCCACTGTTTTATTTAGTAAAATATTTATATTCTCAACTGTTTTGAAATAATTTTCAACCTTACTATCTTTTATTACAACCTCTAACATAAATAACTCCTACTTCTTAAACTCAATTACAAAATCTACACCACTTTCTAATCCACTATTTTTTATTAAATCACTATTTACAAAATTTTTCGCATATATTTTGCCATCCATTTTTTCAATAATAGATTTTACAATATAGAGTCCTATTCCACAACCATTGTTGCTATCTTTTGTGCTAAAGTATGGAGTAAATAGCGACTCAAGCACACTATCAGAAATAGCACCAGCATAATCTTTTATTTCAATATATATTGATTGACTATCTTCATAAATCTCAACATCAATATATTGCATAGTTGATTTACTAATTAATTTTTGTTCTCTTTTTTCTTTTATAACATCTTTTGCATTATTAAATAGATTTAAAATTACCTGTTTAAACTCATTTTTATAACCATTTACTCTGATTTCACTATTGCTACGAATATTAACTCTAACTAAAATTAACTCTTTTTTAAACTGCACTTGTAGTAATTTGATTGTCTCATCAACTGCTGTTTTGAGTTCAAAATTATCACTTTTTATAGATGGTTTAAAAAAGTTTAAAAAGTCATTCATAGTATTTGACATAAACATAACTTGCGAAACTATCGTATTTAATAGCTCTTTTATTACAGCTTTATCAATCTTTTCACTGTCTGTATCTATCTCTTCTTCTATTGTTTGAGCAAGAATTGATATACTATTTAGTGGTTGTTTCCATTGATGTGTGATTGCTCCAAGCATATTTCCCATTTCTGCCATTTTTGATTGTTGAATTAATATATTTTTATCTCTTTCTTTCTCTTTTATTAAACTTTTTTGAGCTGTTATGTCTCGTATTACAATCAATAAAAGTCTATTGTCATAAATTTTAAAAGAGTTTATATATATTTCACAACTTATTTTTTCTCCACTCTTTTTTTCATACTCTCGCTCAATTACTACAACTTCATCTTCCAAAACTTTTTGCAGAATAGATTTAATTTCACTACTTTTTTCTATATCATATATTGATAAAACCATAAATTCATCTTTTGAGTAACCAAACATTTCTGTTGCAGAGTGATTTATGTCTATAAATTGTGAAATTTTACCATTTTTATCGATACTACTTATAAAAATTGCTTCTGGAATAGAGTGAAAAATATTCTCATATTTAAACTCAACTGAAGCTCTTGCATTCATCTCTTCTACTACTCTTTTTTCTAAATAATCACTCAACTCTTTTAGCTCTTCTTCTATTTCTACTCTTCTTTTTATCTCTTTTTGAAGTCTAAAATTCCAAAAAATTACAGTTGAAATTACAATCAATATAATTGTAAAAAATAGCCAAAATTTACTATAATCTATGCTCTTTTCATATTTTAGATTTACCCATTTTTGCAAAATTTTATCAACATCTTGTCCATTTATAGTATCAATAGCTCTTTGTAAAATATCTTTTAGTATAGGTTCATCACTTCTAACACCAATTGTAGCAGTTGATAATATTGGGAGTTGTCCTGAAATTTTTAAATTATGAATTGATAGTTTTGCCATTGTATATGAGATTGAAATTAAGTTATCACTAAATGCAACAACCTCATCAGATAAAACTTTCATAAATCCTTCTTCTGTATTTTTAACATAAACTAATTCAACATCTAGATAGTGAGTCTTAAAAAACTCTTCTGTATAGTTTGCTGAAATAACAGCAACTTTTTTTCCTTCTAAATGAGAAATATCATTAATTAAAGGATGATTATCTTTTGTAACAAGAACTGATGGGTGTTGAAATATAGGAGTTGTGAAATTCATATATAGCATTCTATTTTCTGTTATTGTCGCTCCATCTACAATATCACATTCACCAATTTTGACTTTAGCTAAACTTTCTCCCCAAGTATCAGTTTTATATAGTTCAATATTTAAATTTGTTCTCTCTTTTATTAATTTCATAATATCTGCAAAAATTCCTATATATTCACCATTTGAAATAGAAGCATAAGGCATCCAATCTGGGTCAACACACATTTTTATAACTTTTTTATCAGTCAAATATTTTAACTCTTTTTCGTTAAAAGATATACTTTTAGGTTTATAAACCAAACCTTCTAAATCATAATCAAACCTATTTAATATTCCAAGTTTTGTAAATGTATCTATCATGATATTTATTTTTGAAAAATTTATATTTCCAATTGGATAAATTGATGGCATTATTAAATTCTCTATCTCTCTTGCTTCATAAAGTAGAGCTTCTCTGCTCTTTTTTACTCCATATTTTTGAATAATTAAATCCACAATCTCTTCTTTGTGAGATAGTGCATAATACCAACCTCTAATTGTAGCTCTTTTAAATTTTTCAACTCGATTAGAGTTTCCCATCAACTCTTTTTTTGATGTAAATAATATATCATCATATAGATGAATTCCATACTTTTTGGGGTCTATTATATTGTACGAGATATTTCGCTCACTCAAAAGAAATGGCTCATTTGAAATATATCCATCATAAACATCTATCCGTTTTTCTATCAAATCATCTAAATAGTGAGATGATGGATATTGAGTAAAACTATTTTCATCTACACCTGAAGATTTCAGCATAGCTCTCAATGCAATACTTGAAAATCCTGCACTATCATACATAACTTTTTTGTTTTCCAAATCTTTTGGAGATGTAATATTTGCTTCTTTGAGTGAAATCGCAATTAGTGGTGAATATTGAAAAATTGGAGCAACCATAACTAATGGTTTTCCTAAAATATATTCGATAATAATAGATGAATCAAATATGCCATACTGCACATCATCTCTCAATACACTTTCAATTACATTACTCTGATACTGCCTTTCTACAAAGCTAACATTTAATCCTTCTTCTTCATAAAAGCCTTTCTCTTTTGCTACATAATAACCTGCAAATTGAAATTGATGAGTCCATTTCAACATCACTTTAACATTCTCAAGCTCTTTTGCAAAAGCACTTAAAAGAACAATGTAGTAAATTAGTAGTATCTTTTTCATATTTTATTCCAATATGCTTTTGATTTTGGTCTGATTATATAAAATTATTTCTAATGTTCCACTTATAAATTTAGTAATATGAGTTAAGATTATATTAATATGTTAATAATTGGAAGAGTTATAAGTGATAATAGCAATCCTATTCCAACCATTGCAGAGCTAAGTTTGGGAGCGAAATTTGCACTTATTGCTAAAGCTCCAGCTGTTATCATTGATGGCATAGCAGTTTCTAAAATGGCAGTTTTTAGCACAATATTATCTATTGCAAATGGTAAAAGTAAAATATAAGCAATAAAAGGCATAACTATTAGTTTAATTGATAAAGCTTTTAGAAAAATTGAACCATATTCAGCAATTTTAAATGATAATGAAAATCCAACAGATACAAGTGCCAATGGAGTTAAAGTTTGTGAAAGTAGAGTTAAATAGTTTTTAATATCTACAAATGTATTACTATCAATAATCAAAGCTATAATAAGTGAAATAAATGGTGGAAATATTGCAATTTTTTTTAAAAGTTTTATTAAATCAACTTTTCCAGATTCATAATATGCAATCACAGCTCCACCATATATTGATAACATCAAAAAACTTCCAAACTGGTCATAAATTAGTGCATAAGGTATCGCATTTTCACCAATTAAAATAGTAATTAATGGAATTCCAACAAATGCTGTATTTCCAAGTGGCACAACCATTAAAAGTGATGCCCTAACATCTTTTGAATAGTTTTTAGTTATAAAAATTATAATAAAAATTGTAATAATAAGCACAATCCATGGAGTGATTATTAAAGATATTAGAGATTTATCAAAAGCTATTTCTGGAACTTTTAAAACTATTGTAGCAGGAAGTGAAATATAAATTATAAAAATATTTAAACTTTTTGCAAAATCTTTTGTAATATTTAAATGCTTCATAAAATATCCAACAAAAAGTAGAGAAAGCAAAAAAATGATGTTAGACACATTAGACCTTTTGCATTAAATTTATAATCTCATATTTTAAAAAATTTGTAACTTTTGCATTTATATTTTGTTGTTCTTCTATTGCAAAAGAGATTGCTTCGTTAAGTTCAATATGATTTTTTTTGATAATAAAATTTAACTCTTTAATAAAATAGTCCAATTTTTGAGAAACAACATCCCAAACAATTTCTGCATCTATTCCAAAATATTCGTGAGTAATTTGATTTCTAAAATTAACAATTTTTCTAAACTCTTCTTTTATAATAGAGTTTTGAAGTAAAATTTTTGTAGCCTCTCCAATAATTTGTAATTCTCTAATAGTTGCATCCCAATGTATTTCACTATATAAAAGTTGTTGTCCATTTTTAAAACTCTTAATATATCTTTTTATTTTGTCATAAGCTATATATATATCCACTATATAAATAGAAATATCTCGTTTAGACATATATAATCTCTTTTTCTACATATTTTTTTATTAATAGTCTCATATTTTTTTCCATTCCTAAATCAACTTTTTTATTTATTTTCTTTTCTAAAAAATCTTTTAACTCATAATAATAGTCAAAATTTGATGGCATATCTACCAATATATCAACATCACTGTTTTCATTTTGTTCATTTTTAGCATAACTTCCAAATAGTCCTATTTTTTCAACACCATAGTTTGTTTTAAAAAACTCTTTATTTTCTCTCAATAAATTTAATATATCATTTGAATTCATTTTTCATCTTTTTAATCGCAATTCTAATAAGTTTATCTTTAAGAATTAGTTAAGTATTACTTTTTGGGTATAATTCCAAAAATATTTTATAAGGGATTTACATTGTGGAAGTTTATATTAAATATAGGTCTTGTAGTTGTTTTTATTACTTTAATTCATACAGTTTTTTTAAAGTCAATGGATTATCTGTTTCAAAAGCGAATTGATAATAGTCTATTAGAGTTAAGAGAAGCTAACAAAGTCATAAAAGATAGAGAAATAAAATCAGAAATTATTGAAAAATATTTAATAAAACATAAAAATATTAAAGAGATTAAACTTATTGAACAAGGTGAAATGAAAATAAAAAAAGAGCAAAAATTTATGAGCTTTGAAGCGAGTGAAACTATTAATGGTAGTGGCTATATTTGGAGTGCTAAACTATTCACAAATCCTTTAATTTATATTAATATTGTAGAGAATTTGATTGATTTAAAAGCTGAAACCTTTGCCAAAATGTTATCAACTATATCTGTATTGGATGAGAGAAGTGAAGAGATTTTGAAATCAAACCAAGTTGCATATTTTTCAAAAATTCCTTTTATGCCAAATTTACTTTTAAGTGAAGGTTTAGAATTTAAAGATTTAGATAAAAAGAGAGTAGAAATCAGAGATGGAAATTTTAGTGCAATAATCCATTTTAATGATAATTTAGAAATTACACAATTTAGCTCTAAACGATTTAAAAAAGATTGGGATAAGTTTGTAGAGCAAGATTGGGTTGTAAGATTTAGTAAATATCAAGATATGAATGGATTAAATATTCCAACAGAGTATAGTTTTATTTGGATTAATGAAGAGTTTTTATATGCAACTTTTTCTATCAAAAATTGTGAATTTTTTGAGTAGATTTTACCAAATTTTGGAAAAATCAAACTCAATTTCGCAATTTTCTAAATTAAATTTCACACTCTCATCTATTGCATCAATAACTTTGATATATTTTCCATTTTCTAAATGATAAACTTTTGCTAAATTATCATCAGGATTTACGATAACATAATGCAGAACTCCCTCTTTTTCATATAAACTATATTTGATATTTAAATCTTTGTGAGCTGTGGATTTTGATAAAACTTCAAATATAATTTTTGGAGCTTTTGTAATATAACTCTCATGTTTTGGCTCATAACAGATTACTAAATTATCAGGCTGAACTACGGTTTCTTCATCTATTTTCCAATCAACAGGAAGTAAAACTATACACTTTTGACAATTTTTCAATAACTCTTTTAATTGCCAATCAATATTACTACTAATTCTTTGATGTTTTATCATAGGCATTGGCGACATAGCATAAGCAACACCATAAATTAACTCCCATTTATCTTCCCAATGTTTATAATCATCATAACAATATCTTGGTAAATCTTCCAATCTTAAAGCACCCATGACTTTTCCTTATATTTTATTTCAATAAATTCTACTCTGAAGTTCTATAAAATCTGATAAAATACAAATTTAGGAAAGTTTTAAAAAGGATTACGAATTGGAAAAAGAGTTGAATATATTTTTAGCAGAAGATAATAGCGATAATTATGAAGTCGTGAAATCTAATTTAAAACGATATAAACAAAAAATAAATCTCATTTGGGCAAAAGATGGAGCTGAAGCTGTAAAAATATTAAATGAGTTTTATTATAACATTAATCTATTTTTGATAGATATTGAAATGCCAAATATGAATGGAATTGAGCTTTTAGAGTGGCTAAAATCAAAACCAAAATATGTTGAGATAAAAAAAGTAGCAGTAACAGCTTCTGTATTTGCTTCTATGAAAGAAGAATATACAAAAGCTGGATTTGATTTAATTTTAGAAAAACCATTTTCAAGACGAGATTTGTTTGCAATTTTAGACAAAGTTTTTGAGGGAAATTTATGAATGATTTTTTTAAATCTGTTGGTTTTAGAGTTATATTTTCTCAAATTGCACTTCTTATATTTTTACTTGTTAGCATAGCAATTATTGGAAGATATTTTTTAATTCAAATCATTGAGCGACATTTTTTATTACATGAGAGTGAGTATATTCAAAGTTTTTATATTGATGAAATTGATTTGAAATTAAGTAAATCTATTAATGCTGTTTTAGAATTTGTAAATAGAGTTTCTGTGAAAGAGTTTTTAAAAAATGAGTCAAATAGTTCTAAAAAAATGTCTCATGAATTAAAAGAAGATTTTGCAAATTTAAAAAGATATTATGGATTTAATACTATTTATGGTGTAAATATTGATACAAAAAACTATTATAGCGAAGATGGATTTGTAAAAACTCTTGATTTAGAAGATAAAGAGAATGCTTGGTTTTTAAACACAATCAAATCAAATAAAAATTTTACAATCAATTTAGATAGTGCAGTAACTGGAAGATTAAATTTTTGGATTGATGCAAAAGTGTTTGATGATAGTAAAAATGTTGTTGGTTTAGCTGGGGGTGCTGTTGATGTTAGCTGTATAATTGAGCATTTAATTGAGTTAGAAAATGGCTATCCAGCACTTATTACAATAATAGATAATAAAGGAGAATTTAAAGGTTTTGGAAGAGATAGAGACAATAATGGACTTTTTGTAGAAGATATTATAGTTTCAAATGAGTTTGAAAAAGCGATTGTGCCACTATTAAATAAAGAGCGACATTATGTAAAAATGGTAGAAAATGGTGAAGAGATGTTGCTATTTATGGCACATATTAAAGAGCTTGATTTTAAACTCATTATTTCAATAAAGCAGAGTGTATTGCTTGGTAGATATAATATTTTATTTCAAGCATTGCAAATTACGAGTTTGATTTTTGTAGTTATATTTGGATTGATTAGCTTTTTGATTATTATGAAACTGTTTATAAAACCTTTAAAAGATGTTGCCTACTCTATTGAAACTTTTTCTCCAGATACACAAATTGGTAAATTTTTATTTGAAAATCAGGGATTGGAGTTTGAGCTAATTGGTCAAAGATTAAATAAATCTGCAGAACTATTAAGCAGACAACATCGAGAGTTAGAACATGTCAATAGTAATTTAAATGAGTTAATAAATATTCAAACCATGGAGTTAAAAAATTTAAATACTTCACTTAAAAATAAAATTTATGAGATTAGAGTTAAAAATCAGCAACTGCTTGAAGCAAACAAAAAAGCATTAGAGTTAGCTCAAGCAAAATCAAATTTTATAAGTAGTGTTTCACACGAATTGCGAACACCATTAAACTCAATTATAAATTTTACAGACCAAATATTGGAAGATTTTGATGAGATAATAGAAGATAAAGAGTTGCAAGATGAAGCCAAAGATTTTTTACGAAGAGTGCTTAGAAACTCTAACCATTTATTACAATTGATAAATGATATTTTGGAATTTACAAAGATAGAAGCAGGTAAAATAGAGTATGAATTTAAAGATACTCAATTAGATGAAATTTTGGAAAACAGCTATTTTAATACTAAATCATTAACTTTAAATACAGATATTGATTATAGATTAAATATGTTAGATAAAAATTTAGTAGCAGTAGTTGATAGACGAAGATTTATGCAGATAATGTTAAATCTTGTATCAAATGCGATTAAATTTACAAAAGAATGATTTATTGAAATTCGAGCATATAGAGATTATGATTTTATAATGGTTGATGTTATTGATAGTGGAAAAGGCATTCCAGAAGATAAATTAGAAGCTATCTTTAGACCATTTGAACAAGTAAATGCACTTGATAAAGGGACAGGTTTAGGATTAACACTAACTAAAAAAATGTGTGAAGATATGGGAATTGAACTTACTGTTTTTTCAACAGTTGGAGTTGGTTCAACATTTTCACTAAAAATAAAAAAGGATTTTAGAAATGGTTGATAAAGAGATAAAAGTTGGATTAGTCAATAAATTAAAAGTTGATAGAATTACAGAAGTTGGAATATATGTTGAAGATGAGTTTAAAAATGCTATATTACTTCCAAATAGATATGTTACAAAAAATATGAAAGTTGGCGATGAGTTAGATGTTTTTGTATATAGAGATTCCGAAGATAGATTAGTAGCAATTACTGATAGACCAATTGCACAACTTTATGAGTTTGGACTTTTTGAAGTTGTAGATACTACAAAGTTTGGAGCTTTTGTAAATTGGGGTTTAGAAAAAGATTTGTTTGTGCCAAAGAGATTTCAAAAAACACCTTTTAGAGTTGGTGAAAATAGAATTTTGAAAATTATTCTTGATAAAGATACAGATAGATTGATTGCTACTGAAAAATATATGGAATATATAAATCGTGATACTTCAAAGCTAAGAAAGTTTAGCGAAGTTAATATATTTGTATTTGGTGAAAGTCCTTTGGGATTTAAAGTTATTGTAAATAATAGATATGAAGGTTTAGTTTTCAGAGCTGAAACTTTTTTACCTATAAAAATTGGTGATAATCTAAAAGCATTTATAAAAAATATTAGAAGTGATGGAAAGCTTGATATATCGCTTACTCAAGTTGGTGGAAAATCTGATGGTGATAGTGGAAATATTATGAAAAAACTAAAAGCAAATGGTGGGAAACTTCCATATAACTATAAGAGTGAAGCAGAAAGTATAGTTAGCTTTTTTGGTGTTAGCAAAAAGAGCTTTAAAGCATCTTTGACAAAACTAAAAGAGAAAGGGTTAATTGATATAAATGACGATGGCATAGAGCTAAAAAAGTAGAAATATGTTTATAAATTTTGAAATAGAGTTTCTATTTTTTGTAGAACTGATTTTACTTCTTATATTTTTAAGAGCAGTTTTTATAAATTTCAAACTTTTTTTCAAATTTGATTTCAATTCATTTTCACAACAGCAATTTCAATTAGAACAAGAGAGTTATCTCCAAAAAAGTATAATTTATCTTATATTTGTAGCACTCTTTTCACTTTTGATATTTTATATTTTCACTTTGGACTCTTTATCATTCAAAATCAAAGGTGCAATGTGTGCTTCTGGAATAATAAATTCAAATAAGTTTGGATATTTAACACTTGTTACAAAATTAATTTCACTATTTTTAATCTCACTTTGGATTGCAATAGATTTTTGGGAAAGCAAAAACAAAAATTATCCATATATTAAATTAAAATTAAACATATTTTTTATATTTGCTCTCTTTTTTATACTTTCTCAAATTTTTCTTACTCTATTTTTTGTAGAACTTGCAAAAGCTACATTAGTGCAATGCTGTTCTATTAGTTATGGAGGAAGTAAAGAATTGATTTTTGGATTTGATTATAAACTCTATCTTTTAGTTTTTGCTATCTCATTTTTTGGAACTTTTAGTAAAAATGGATATGTAACTCTAATTTTTGAAACCATATTTTTTATAACTTCGCTACTACTGATTACAAATCTATTTAGCACATATATTTATGAACTTCCAACACATAAATGTCCATACTGTATGCTAAAATCTGAATATCACTACATAGGTTATCCAATATATTTGACTCTACTTACTTCTACAATAGTTGGTTTTATATACTCAATATCTGAAATATTTGGAGTAAAAGAGAAACACAATTATAAAATAAAGCTATATTCAATTACAATTAAACTAATATTTGTAATTTTAATACTATATTTTCCGTTAAGTTATTATATTAGACATGGTGTTTGGTTATGATTAGTTTTTGTTTTTAAAAAGGAACTATAATGGGGCAAAAATTTTATATTGCTATATCTGTTTGGTTTGCGATTGTAGTCATATCACTTTTATGGAATGTGTATGCCACAAAAGAAGAAGCGAAAGATTTAGTAAAGTTACATGCCGAAGCACTTTTCTCAAAAGATAAAGCAACAAGACTTTGGGCTGCATCACACGGTGGTGTATATGTGCCAAAGTCGGAGCGAACTCCACCAAATCCATTTTTAGAACATGTTAAAGAGCGAGATATAGTAACTCCATCTGGCAAAGAATTGACACTTATGAACCCTGCATACATGCTTAGACAAATGATGAAAGATTATGAAAATGTGTATGGAATAAAAGGACATATTACAAGTGATATACATTTTAGAGAAGAGACAAAGCCTGATAATTGGGAGTTAAAAGCTTTAGCTGAATTTAAAAAAGGTGTAACAGAGTTTTTAGAATTTTCTGAAATAAATGGTAAATTACATTTAAGATTTATGAAACCACTATTTGCTGATGAAACTTGTCTTAAATGTCATGCTAATCAAGGTTATAAAGTTGGTGATTTAAGAGGAGGTGTTAGTTTATCAATTCCTATGGATGAGTATTTAAAAACTGCTCAAAAAAGTTTTTGGTTAGTTACACTATCTCATTTTATATTTTTAATAGTTGGATTGATTGGAATTTATATAATATTTAAACAAGTAAATAAATTTTTAGCGACAAAACATAAATATGAATTAAGTTTAGTTGAAGAGCGAGAGTATTTGAAACATATCTTAGATTCTCAAAAACATATAGTAGTAATAAATAATGGTGAAGATATACTTGATACTAATGAGACATTTTTTAAATTTTTTACTCAATATAAAAATTTAGAAGAGTTCCACAAAGAGCATAAATGTGTTTGTGAATTTTTTGAAAACAATATAAATGGTTATATCCAAAAAGATATGAATGGTATTAGTTGGATTGACTATTTATCAGCAAATCAAAATAGAAATCATAAAGTTTTAATCAAAAAAGATGGTAAAGATTACATATTTTCAATATATTTAAAACATTTGCTTTTTGAATATGGAGTTAGAAATATAGTTGTGCTTTATGATATTACAGAGTTAGAATTGTATCAAAATCATTTAGAAGAGTTAGTTCAAATTGAAGTAAAAAAGCGAAGAGAAAAAGAGTATCTACTTGTGCAACAATCAAAAGATTTAGCACTGAATGATTTATTAATAAATATATCTCACCATTGGCGACAACCATTAGCTGGTGTTTTGGCAATGATTGATGATATTGAAGAAGCTTATAAATATAATGAGTTAGATGCAAAATATATAGCAGAATTTAAAGAGTCAAGTAGAAAACTACTTATAAATTTATCTGATACTATTACAAATTTTTACTCTATTTATAAAGTTGATGAGGTAAAAGAGCCATTTTCAATCAAAGAAGCTTTTGATATAGCTTGTAGTTTTGTAGTTGAATATTTTAAAAGCTTAAATATAAAAGTTTCAAAAGAGATAGATGAAACTTTAATTATAAATGGAAATAAAAAAGAGTTTATTCAAGTGATTTTAAATATATTAAATAATTCTAAAGATATATTTATAATTAGAAACATAAAAACACCAATCATGAAAATAAGTGTTTTTAAAGATATAAACGATATAGTAGTTATAGAGATATGGGATAATGGTGGTGGGCTCGATGAAAATATCAAAGACAAAATATTTGAGCCATATTTCACAACAAAACATAAAACAAGTGGAACGGGTTTGGGACTATTTATTGTCAAATCTGTAATTGAAAACAGATTTTTTGGTAGTGTGAGTTTTGAAAATGTAGAAAATGGTGCGAAGTTTATTTTAAGGATTTGAAAATGGATGAAGAGTTATTAAAAGAGATTACAGTTTTATATGTAGAAGATGAAGAGATTGTGCAAAAAGCGATAGCATCAATTATTAGAAGAAGAGTAAATCAACTATTTTTAGCAAGTAATGGTGAAGAAGGTTTGGAGCAGTTTATGTTAAATCGCCAAGTAATAAATTTGATAATTACAGATATTGAGATGCCTATTATGAATGGAATCGAGATGATACAAAAAATAAAAGAGATAGATAAAGATGCTCCAATTATAATAGTTACAGCTTATAATGATAGCGAGCATAAAAGTGATTTAGCAGATTTTTTGATACTAAAACCTGTCAAAAAAGAGGAGTTATTTGATGCAATGGAAAAGAGTATTATTAAATATTTAGAAAAAAAGAAAGTGGTTTTGTAGCTTATTTAAGGTAAAAAAAGCTACTTCCACTTCCACTAAAATAGTAGTTTTGTTTTTGATACTCTTTTAATTTTGGATTTATTGCAACTGCTGGTAGATATAAATCATTTAAAAACTCTATATCAAATTGGTTTAAAAGCTCTTTTGAAGTTAATTTTTTTAGAGTTTCTATATCTTTAAACTCTTTATAAAAGTTTTTTGAGAATTCCAAATATACAGCTTTTGTATCGCATTTAATTGGTGGAGTGAAAATTTCAATATCTAATATATCTTCATTAAAATTTTCTATAACTTCGCCAATTCCAGAAACATTTGCACTATCATATCCATAAATAAAAAATGGCACATCAGCACCAACTTTTACTCCAATAGATGCTAATTGAGATTTAGAGAGTCCTAAATTCAGAACTTCATTTACCATTAATAAAAAAGTGGCACAATTACTACTTCCACCACCAAGCCCACTAAATTCTGGAATTGATTTTTTTATAACAACTATATGAGATTTAAAAAAATCTTCTATTTCACTGTTTTTAATTAAATTATAAGCTTTATAAACTGTATTTTGCTCCATTAAACAGCTAAAATCTCCAATAATTGTAAATTCACTAACATCTTGTTTGATAAATTCAATCTCATCAAATAGATTTTTAACTCTCATAAATCTTGAAAAAATAGTGTGATAGTTATCTCTTTTTCCAACAATTTTAAGAGCAATATTTACTTTAGCAAATGATTTCATTTTGAAAATCTCTGCTTTAAACTCTCTAATTCTGATAATTCCACTTCAATTGTAGATTGTTTATTTGCATCAATTACAGCTCTTTTTAACTCATCTCTTAAAATTACCATATCATTTGGTGCTTCAAACCCAAGTTTAACACTTCCTTTATCAATAGAAATAATTTTTACTCTTATATTATTTCCTATTAAAACAGCTTCTTCTTCTTTTCGCGATAAAATCAACATAGTTCAACCTTATTTAATAGATATTTCACTTCTAAATTAGTGATTTCAAAAATCGAGATATATCTATCCCACTCAATATAAAAAATTCCATCTCTAAAATCTTCAAAATTCTCATAAGATAGTTTTTTGCCAAGAATTATACTATTATAATCACCTAAAAAGATATTTTTTCTAATATTTAAATGTTTTTTTATATCCACAGCTTCTCTATTTTTATAAATAAAACTCCCTTCACGAATTCGCTCTAAAGAGCTAAGAGTTATATCAATATTTAGTTTTTGTGAAATTATATCAGCGATACTTCTGACATATCCACCTTCTGATAAAGTTACTTCAAATGATAAAAATGGGTGAGAGTAGTTTAAAATTTTTATTGAATAAATCTCCATAATCTCTTCATTTAGCTCAAACTCTATCTCTTTTCTTGCTAAATCATAAGCCCTAACTCCATTAATCCATTTAGCAGAATATTTTGGTGGAGTATATTTAACTCTTCCAACCAATTCATTAAATAGGTTTTCTATTAGTTTAAAATCAAAACTTTCACTTTTCTTTATACTTTTTATATTTTCCAAATCAAATGAGTCACTTTTAACTCCAAACCAAAAAGTTGTAATATAAGTTTTTGGTGCTTTATTTAAAAATCTTAAAAGCTTTGTATGATTTTCAGTTGCAACTACTAAAACACCTTTTGCAAAAGGGTCAAGTGTGCCAGAAAATCCCATTTTTTTTGTTTTATACTCTTTTTTGAGTTGTGTTAAATAGTTATTTGAAGAGATAAATTGAGGTTTATAAGCTACAAAAATCATATATAACTCTTTAAAAAACTACTCATAATTTCTCTTTTAACTCCACCAAAATTCACAATAACTCTATCTAAATTAATATTTACAACTCTTCCAATTCCAAATATGTTATGCTCTACTATTTCACCCACTCTAAAACCTCCACTAATTTCTCCAATAGCTTCTTTTATAAATCTACTTCTACTAAAATAAACTCTTTTGCCATTTATAAATCTACTCAATGAATTTGTCAGAACTACTCTTTTTTTAGCTCTTGTAAATGCAACATAAGCAACTCTTCGCTCTTCTTCTAAGCTTATATCTTGACCTTTTAAAGGAAAAATATCTTCTTCTAATCCCACAACATACACAGTTTCAAACTCCAATCCTTTTGAGTTATGAATGCTAAGGAGCGAAAGAGTTTCACCATCAGAATATTCACTACTTAATGAAAACTCATTTAATAAATCTTCAAACTCTAAACTTGGTTCTCTTTTTATTCTATCTTTTATAATTGAGTAAAACTCATTAATATTTGCTTCTCGCTCTTCATAATCAATATCACCAATATATAACTTTTTTAAATCTATCAATTTTTGAAACTCATCTACAAAAAGAGTTATTGAACTATCTTTAATAGTTTTTAAAAACTCTATTTTTTCATAAAAAGAGTTAAATTCCAAAACTATTTTTTTACTAAAGTGTTGTTTTAAATCCTCACTTTTTATAAAATTATATAACGATAATCCAGCTTTTTTTGCCAAATCTTTTAAATTTGTAATAGCAACTTTGCCAATACCTCTTTTGGGTCTATTTATAATTCGCTCAAATGAGTAATCATCAAATGGGTTTAAAACTATTCTAAAATAGCTAATTAAATCTTTGATTTCCGATTTTTGATAAAATGAAGTTGAACCAATTAATTTGTATTTAATATTTGCTCTGTTTAACTCTTCTTCCAAAACCCTTGATAAAGCATTTACTCTAAATAAAATTGCTATATCTTTTGGTGGAATATCTTTAGATAAAATATCTTTAACTATAAATTCAGCCTCCTTTATCTCATTTTCAAACTCTCTGATTTCAACTTTTTCACCATTTCCAATAGCACTTTTAAGCTCTTTTGGTAATCTATTTAAATTATTTGATATTAATCTGTTTGAAATATTTAATATTTCTTGTGTTGAGCGATAATTTGTTTCTAATTTTATAACTTTTGTATCTTTGAAATAGTTTTGAAAGTTTAAAATATTTGAAATATCTGCACCTCTAAAGCTATAAATACTTTGGTCATCATCTCCAACTACACAAATATTTGAGTGAGTAGAAGTTAATTTTTGAATAATCTTAAATTGCAATATATTTGTATCTTGATACTCATCAACCATAATGTATTGATATTTTTGACTTAATCTTTTGGCAATTTTTTCATCTTTGTCTAAAATTGAGTATGTAAGTAGCAATAAATACTCTTGATAAAGTTTATAAACATTTGAACTGATAAAAAGTGTTTCATCATTAGCCATTAAAATTGATTCTTCTACTGATATATTTGAATTTTTATAAGATGAAATTATTTTATCTAAGTGTGATGGTTTTAATTTATTTGTAAAGTTTTTTAAAATATTTCGTTTATCATGAGTGTCAATTACAACAAAATCAAATCCTAAATATTTTTTCAAAAATATGAGTCCAAATTTATGAAATGTAGATAAAACTGGATTTATATTACTATTTTTTAAAAGTGCTAATGCTCTTTCACTCATCTCTTTTGCTGATTTATTTGTAAAAGTTAGAGTGAGAATTGAGTCAGCTGGAATACCTTGAGATATTAAATATGCAACCCTTGTTGTAATAGTTTTGGTTTTTCCACTTCCAGCTCCTGCAATAATTAAAAGAGAGCCATCAATTGAGATTACGGCTTCTCTTTGCGAACTATTTAAACTATCCAATAAATCCAAATTAAAATAGTTCCAATCCCATATCATCATTGCTATCATAATCTTTTTCTGACAACATCATCTCAAATTGTAAGCAGTTACTAAATAGTGAGCTATCGAGATAATGAATATCTTTTGTAATTTGATTTACAAATATTCCATTTCTCCAAGAGATTAAATCTTGTAAAATATTTTTCATATAAATCAATATTTTTTTAATCAATCGCTCATCTAAAGTTTCAATATCCCCAATTGAATTTGCAAATGAGCTAATTGAAAATGCTAAATCTTGAAACTCAAATAGTAACTCTATTGTTTTTGCATATTTAGCATACATTCTTGATAAAATTTTTAACTCATTTAAAGTTGGATTTACTTCAAATTCATCAATATTGTATTTCAAATCATTTTCTAACTCTTTTAACTCTTCTAACTCATCAAATACCGAACCATCAAGCTCTTTTATATAATCTGTTGCTGGAGTTTTATCTACTCTGCTTTTTCTTAAAATATCTCTCTCTTCATCACTTAATAAAGTTTTTTCTCTTGAAACAGTTGGAGCAACTTTTTCTTTTACAACTGTTAATTCAACTTCTTTTGTTTGTCTTATTTGATTTTTCATTTGGCTTTTATGTTTTAGCCACAAAAACTCTTCTAATTGAGCTTTATAGTTACCAATTTTTATCTTTTGATACTCTACAAGTGTAATATCTGTAAATGTGTAAATTGTAAATTTTTTATTTGGGAGTTCAATATTTTCAAAATTCACCATAAATACTCTATTTTGTTTATTGCTAATAATTGATACTCGATTACTAACTCCCTTTTTTATGTCATCTAAAGATTTTGCATATCCATTTGTTTGCTCAAAAACAGAATCCAAACTTATACTTTTATCCAAAATTTTAGCCATTCGTTCAGCACCTAAAACTCTATTAAATGCGAGATTTATAAATGTAATATTTCCATTTTCTAAAACTATTGTTGGATTTGGATAAGCATTTGCAATCTCTTCTAATGTGATAGATGCAACTTTATTTAACTCTTTTTGTAACTGTTCATGTCTATATTTTTCTGCTTCTTTCTCATTTTTTAGAGCATTTGCTATATTACTGATAGTTGAAATTATATTATCTGTTTTAAATGGTTTTAATAAATAGTTACTAACTCCAAGCTCAATAGCTTTTAAAAAATATTGCTCTTCACTATAAGCTGAAGTTATTACTATTGGAATTTTTGGATTTATCTTTTTAACTTCACCAATCATTTCAATTCCATCCATAATAGGCATTCTAATATCTGTAATAATCATATCAAAATGTTCAGTTTTAAATTTATCAAGCCCTTCTTTACCATTTGGAACAGCTACAACAGTTCCAAAAAATTTTTTTAACATCATATCCAATACAAATCTTGCATCATCTTCATCTTCTGCATATAAAACTTTTAAATCTCTTGTAATCTCTTTTAATGCCTTAATATCACTCATTTATTAATCTCCTTTATACTTTTAAGCGGAACTGATATGAAATAGCCTTGAGCATAATCAATTCCAATATTTTTAACTACACTAAATACATCTTCTGAATGGACAAATTCTGCAACAACTTTACAACCAAGTTTTTTTGCTAAATTTGTAATTGCATCACTGATTTGATAACTAACCAAATCTTTATCAATATTTTTTATAAATCTACCATCAATTTTTATAAAATCAACTTTTAAATCAAGCATTCTACTAAAATTAGCATGTTCTGCTCCAAAATCATCAAGTGCAATTTTATAACCAAGCTCTTTTAAAATATCTAATTGATAGAGAGCATAATCGGAGCCATAAACACTAATTCCTTCTAATATTTCTAAAGTTACCCTTTCTGGATTTATACTATATTTTATTGAAACTTCGCTCAAAAAGTCTATTAAATATGAATCTTTTAAATCTTCTTCCGTAATATTTATCGAAAACTCATATTCAGTATCTTTAAAATGTAAAAAACTTTTTTCAATTATAGTTTGAGTTAAATTTGGAATAAGTCCAACTAATTTAGCAGGTTCGATAAAAAAGTTTGGAGTTATAATTTTATTATCTTCTGAATTAATAATTCTTGCTAAAACTTCAAATTTATAAATCTTTTCACTTTTTATATCATAAATTGGTTGAAAAAATGGGACAATTTCACCTTTATCAAGAGCTTCTTTTGTTCTATTCATCCAATAAATATTTTCTCTATGTTTTTTTTGAGACTCTATTATTGAATCATTATATGTTAAAACTCTATTTTTTCCACTACTTTTAATATCTTTCATAGCAATTTGTGCTGCTTCTAATAGTCTATTACTATCACCATTTGTAATAGAAATAGAAATAGAAAAAGATAGTCTAACTGATAAACTACTTGGAAGAGTAAATATATTATTAAAAGCTAAATAGTTTAAATCTTTAGCAATCTTTTCAGCATCAATATTTCCAAAAAATAGAGTTACAAAAGTATCAGCATAAAGTCTAAAAATATATCCATTTTCTATCTGCTCTTTTAAAAACTTTGCAACGGTCAATAATACCTCATCACCAATTTCATAACCATAAGCACTATTTATATTTGAAAAGTTATCAATATTTATTAACATCAAAGTTTTTGTAATATTTTGTTTTAAAAAGTCTAATAGATATTTTTTATTATAAAGCTTTGTCAAATCATCTGTAATTAACTGTTGTTCTAAGAGATTTTGCTTCTCTTCCAACTCCTTTGTTCTTTTTTCAACCATCATTTCTAAACTTTCTCTATATGAGCTATTTTCTTTTTTCTCTTTTATAGTTGTGGCTATTTTTTTTAAAATTGTTAAAAATTGGATAGTCTCAATTGGTTTAATTATAAATCCATCAACCCCAATTTTTATGGCATCTTGTAAATAGTTTGCTTGATTATAAGCTGATATAATTACTATATGTTGCTCTCTATTTTTTTCTCTTACCAATTTAGATAACTCTAATCCATCCATTTTTGGCATCATAATATCTGTAATAATTAAATCAAAATGTTTCGTATTAAAAAGTTCTAATGCTTCAATACCATTAGTTGCAACATCTATATCTTGAAAAAGTTTTTTTAAAACATTTATTGTCTGCTCTCTTGGCTCTTTTTCATCTTCTACATATAAAATTGATAACTCCCAAGTAAGTGCTCTAACTTCTATTGCTAAACTCATCTTATCCTCTTTACTCTTTTGGTATTTTGATTTTAAAAGTAGAGCCTCCATTAATGCAATCTAAAGATATACTACCTTTAAAATTTCGCTCTATTATATTTTTACTCATATAAAGTCCAATTCCTGTTCCCTTACCTTGCTCTTTTGTAGTGAAATATGGTTCAAAAATTCTATCTTGAATAATTGTTGGAACTCCACCAGCTTTATCTGCTACACTAATTATATAAAAATTTTCAAACTCTTTTGTCTCTATTATAATATCTCTATTAATTACATCTAATCCATCATAAGCATCTCTTGCATTTGCAATTAAATTTATTAATACTTGTTCTAACTCTTTTTTATATCCTTTTATTTTTAGATTTTTATCCACTAAATTTATAAACTCTATATCTCTATTTTTGAGTTGAGCTGACATTAATCTATAAATATCACTAATAACATCATCTATCAAAAAGTTCTCTTTTTCTCGCCCTGGTTTAAAGAAATTCATAAAATCATTTATAATATTTGACATTTTTTGAGTCTGCTCTTCAATATATTTAGAGCTATCTATCACTTTTTGAGTATCAAAATCTCCAAATTCAATATTTAGTGCCAAATCAATAGCACAAACACTAATTGCCGTTAATGGTTGTCGCCATTGGTGTGCTATCATATTTAGCATCTCTCCCATTTGAGCATATCTTGCTTGAGCAAACATTATTTGCTCTCTTTCTCTATTTTGAATAACCTCTTTTTTTACTCTTGCTTCTAAATTTCTATTTAACTCTTTTAACTGTTTTGATATTTTTTCTCGCTCAAGTTCTACAATTTTTCGTTTTGTCAAATCGTGTGCTAAAATTTGAACAAATTTTTGACCTTTGTATGTAAGTGGAATTGTAGATAACTCTACATAAACTTCATGTCCATCTTCTTTTATAAGCTTATATTCAGAAAATTGAATTTGAATATTTAAAGATTTAAAACTATTTAAAAACTGCTCTCTTTGATTTGGTGTAATAAAACTTGCTAAATCTTTTTTATTTAATATTTTTCGTTTATCTTTTATACCTAAAATTTTTGCACCAGCAGAATTGATATATACAATACTATCTTTTGAGTGCAAGATTATTAAATCTGGTGAAATTTCTGTTAAAAGTCTATACTTATCTTCACTATCTTTTAAACTATTTTGAACATAATCTCTAATTGTTGATAAATCATATTTTGTATCTTTAGAAACTATATTTTTTGAAAATTTATAATCAAACATAGCAACAATTTCTAATAATCTATCATAATTTAGTGGCTCAATTAAATAGTTACAAAAGCCAAATTCAACAGCTTCTACTAAAAAATTTTTCTTTAGAATTGCAATTTGTGGAAGTTTTGGATAAAGTTTTTTAAGAGTTTTAGCTAAATTTAGTGAATTGTTCAGTTTTATTAGCAGTATATCAATACTGTTTAATTCTAAAATATAGTTTAGCTCATCTATATTTTTTGCAAAATAGAGCATATAAGAGCTATGATTTAAAGCTATATCATTAACATCTGATAGGTATGCTATAACTAGCATAGTTGTTCCTTATAAAAATCATACCAGCTTCTATATGATTTGAAAATGGAAATTGGTCAAATAGTGCAGATTTAAAAATTGTATGAGTTTTTAATAACTCTTTTGAATTCTCATAAAGTGTATTAGGATTACAAGAGATATAAATTATTTGGTCAAATTTTTGAGATAGCTTTATGCTACTTTCACTAAGTCCTGCTCTTGGTGGGTCAAGAAAAATTGTGCTAAAGTTATAACTTTTCAAATCAATCCCTTTTAATCTATTAAACTCTCGCTTAAACTCTAAAGCTTCACTAATTTCATCATCACTCAATCTAACAAACTCTATATTTGATAATCTATTTAACACCATATTCTCTTTTGCACTTTTAATAGATGTTTTTGAAATTTCCGTGGCTAATGTTTTGTTAAATTTTTTGGAAAGTGGAATTGTAAAGTTTCCTCCACCACAATAAAGTTCTAATAAATCACCTTCAAATTTAGCATTTTCTAAAACCCAATTTACCATTTTTGAATTTATATCTCCATTTGGTTGAGAAAAACCACCCTCATAATATCTAAATTTAAGTTCATTTACACAATTTGTTATATAATTTTTTGATATTATCTCTTGATTGCCCTTACTTCTTGCAACAATTGATATTTTAAGTTTAATTTCTAAGTTTTTTAACTCTTTTAACAACTCACTATCTAAGTTTTTATGGTAAATCAAAGTTACTAAAATATCACTTTTATAAGATAAAAATTCAACTGTATATAATTTTATTTTAAGAATTTCACTATTTTCTAACTCTTTTAATAGTTTTGGCATTAAATCATAAATATACTCATTTACGATTATGCACTCATGAATTGGAAATATTTTTTTATTAAAATCAAACATTGCATAATTTAATTTATCATCACGATATATTCTAAACTCTGCTCTATCTCTAAAATGTTTTTCTTTAGAGTTAAAAACTTCAAAATCCAAACCATCAAAAAGCTCTTTGACTCTATTTACTTTTAAGCTTAACTGTTCTGTATAATTTAAATCATACAGAGAGCAACTACCACAAACTCCATAATGCAAACAGCTCAATGGAAACTCTTTACAAGTGATTCTACCAATAAATTCCAACCATCTACAAGCACAAATATAAGTAGTTTAAATGGCAAACTAATCATAACAGGAGGTAACATCATCATACCCATTGCCATCAAAATTGAGCTTACAACCATATCAATAACTAAAAATGGAAGATATATTAAAAATCCAATTTGAAAAGCTGTCTTTAACTCACTAATCATAAAAGCAGGAACTAACACAGTCAAAGGCACATCTTCAACTGTATTTGGATTTTCCATCGCTCTAATTCTATAAAACAGTGCCAAATCTTTTTCTCTTGTATTTCGCATCATAAAATCTTTAAATGGTGCCATAGATTTTGTAAATGCTTCTTCATAACCAATTTGTTCTTGCATATATGGCTCAATTCCTTTATTATAAGACTCTTTCATAACTGGTTCCATAATAAAAAATGTGAGTATCATAGCAAGTGAAACCATAAGCTGTGTTGGTGGTGATTGTTGAGTTCCCATTGCCATTCTCAAAAATGAAAAAACAATCAATAATCTTGCAAAACTTGTCATAACAAGCACTAATGATGGAGCTAAAACAAGTATTGTTAAAACAACAACAACATTTAAAGATTTAACTAAATCTGCTGGTTTAGTTGGTGCAGTAAGTGATAAATCAACTGTTGGTATTGTTGGGGTTGCACTAAATAGTGGAGTTAAAAAGAGAAAAAGTAGAAAAAAAGTTTTAAAAATGCTATTTGGCATCTAAAATACTCTTTTGAACAGCATCTTCATGAACTCTTTTTTGTGATAAAAAGTGTAAATCAACTCTTCTATTTTTTTCTCTTCCTTCTTCTGTATCATTTGTAGCAATTGGTTTAAACTCTGCATTTCCACTTGCACTAAGCTTTTTTGCTCCAACAGAGTTAGTTATAAGCTCTTTTACAACTGAAACTGCTCTTGCAGTTGAGAGTTCCCAATTATCTTCATATTTAGATTTTTCTGAAGGTTGAACATTATCTGTATGTCCTCTTGCAACAACTTCTATATCTGGTGGAAGTTTATCTATAATAAGTGCTACTCTTCGTAAAAATAGCTTTGCATCTTCACTTTCAATTTCTGCACTATCTGGTTTAAATAGTAAATTTGCTGGGAGTCTTAACATAAACCCTTCTTCACCTTCTTCTATTACCATAGATGGACCTGAAGCCTGTTTTGTCATTTCTTGATACTCTACAACAGCTGTTGTTAGCATATTTACAGTTTCATCTGTTTCACTTGTAGTTTCAATTGGTGTTGCTTGTTGTATTCTTTGAGGAGAAACTTCAGTTTGAGTTCCACCTTCTAATACACTTAAAGTTCCCGTCAATGAGCCTATTGCTTCTGTAACTTTTTTTGAGTCAAATGATGCCATAGACAAAAGTAATATAAAAAATACAAGCAAAAGACTCATTAAATCTCCAAACTGAACAAGCCAACCTGGAAGACATTTAGGACATGATGTTTGTTTGCACTTAGCCATTATTTACTCCACCTTTTATTCAAATTGACTAACCCTCTCTTTTGGTGGTAAATATGACAACAGTTTTTGTTCCAATGTTCTTGGATTATCTCCTGCTTGAATTGACATAATACCTTCTAACACTATTGCTTTATATGTCATCTCATCACTATTTCTAATATTTAAAATATTAGCTATTGGAGCACCTACTGTATTACCAATCAAAGCACCATAAAATGTAGTAATAAGTGCAACTGCCATTGCTGGTCCAACTGATTGAGGGTCGCTCATATTCATAAGCATAGCAACAAGTCCAATCAAAGTTCCAAGCATACCAAAAGCTCCAGCAGTTGAAGAGATATTATCAAACATTGCTAAGTTTCCTGAATGTCTTGAACTGGTTTGCTCCATTTCAATCTCTAATAAAGCTCTAATAACATCTGGCTCACTTCCATCAACTGCCATTGTTAAACCTTTTTTTAGAAACATATTATCTTCATTGTTTGCATCTGATTCAAGTGCTAATATTCCATCTTTTCTTGCTTTAGTTGCATAATTTACAAGTTTTCTAATTAGTTCTTGAGTATCAAGTTGAGCAGGTTTTACAGCTACCATAAAGACTTTAACTAATATTTTAACCTGTTCCATTTTGAATGAAATCATTAATACCGCAAATGTTCCACCAAAAACAATCAAAATAGAAGGCACATCAATATATGGTCCAATTCCAACACCCATTGCCATTGAAGACAAAATCAAACCAAATGCAAGTAAAAGACCAATGACGGTTCCTAAATCCATGATACTTCCTTAAATAGCTATTTTAAGAGCAATAATTTTAATGATTTTTGTGTTAAAATCTCATAAAAATTATTAAAGGGGAATAATTTATGTCATTTAAAATTGTTATTTTAGCTGCTGGCAGTGGAACAAGAATGAAATCTGAAATTCCAAAGGTTTTACACAAAATATCTGGCAAAGAGATGATATATCTTGTAACTAAACAGGCCAAAAAACTAACATCAAATATTGATATTATACTATTTTATAAACACGAATTGATACAAAATCGACTAAAAAACTATTTTGATGATATAAATATTATTCTTCAAGACCATACTAACTATCCTGGAACTGGTGGTGCAATGATGGGTGTTAGCTTAGATAGTGATAAAATTATGGTTTTAAATGGTGATATGCCTTTGATTGAAGCTTCTGAATTAAGTGGATTTTTAGATATTGATGCTTCTATTATTATGAGTGTTATAGAGTTAGAAAATCCATCTGGATATGGTAGAGTTATAATTGAAAATGGAGAAGTATTAAAAATAGTTGAAGAAAAAGATGCAACTGATGATATTAAAAAAATTAGATATGTAAATGCTGGTGTTTATCTATTTAAGAGTGAAATTTTAAGAGAGTATTTGCCAAAACTAACAAATGCAAATGCTCAAAAAGAGTACTATTTGACAGATATAATTGAAATGGCAAAAAGAGATGGCAAGATTATAAAACCTATATTTGTCAAAGAAGAAAATTTCAAAGGTGTAAATTCAAAGCTTGATTTAGCAAAAGCTGAAGAAATTATGCAAAATCGAATAAAAGAAAATTTTATGAAAAATGGAATAACTATGAGACTGCCAAATACAATATATATTGAAGCTGAAGTATCTATAAAGGGTGATTGCATTATAGAAAATGGAGTTTCGATTATGGGTAAAAGTGAAATTGTAAATTCACATATCAAAACTAACTCAATAATAGAAGATTCTGTAATTATTGATAGTGATATTGGTCCAGTAGCTCGAGTTAGACCAAATAGTGTAATTAAAAATTCACATATTGGAAACTTTGTAGAAATTAAAAAATCTAATTTAAATGGTGTAAAAGCAGGACATTTATCATATTTAGGTGATAGTGATATTGATGAAGGAACAAATATTGGAGCTGGAACAATCACTTGTAATTATGATGGAAAAAATAAATATCAGACAAAAATAGGCAAAAATGTTTTTATTGGAAGTGATACACAAATAGTTGCTCCGTGTGTAATTGAAGATAATGTTATTGTTGGAGCTGGAACAACTGTTACAAAAGATATTAAAAGTGGAGATTTAGCAATTAGTAGAGTTACTCAAACAAATATCTCTGGATTTTTTTATAAATTTTTTAATAAATAGTTTTTAAATAGAGCTGGAAAGCTCTATTTAAAACTTCTTCTTGAACTTTCAACTATCTCTTTTGTATCACTATTTTTTAATATTTCTAATATTTCTTGTTTTTCTATTTCATCAATAGAACCTATTTCAAATGGGTCTATTATTTTTAACTTATTTTTAGGAATAAGTGATAAAAAAGATTTTATATGTTCAAAAACAGTTTCATCTGCTTCTAAAATAAGAGGTTGCATAATTTAATCCTTATTTGATTTTCATTCACCAATCATTAATCTATCTAATTCACTATCTATATAATCGATAAATTTGTTTGAATATGATTTATCTTTTGGTAATCTTTCTCTAAAATCTTCCAAAATAGTTCCATAATCAGCTACTTCTAAATTTCCATTTAATAACTCATATTTTAAATAAAGCCAATATGTATTTAAAACATCACTTTCACAATATTCTCTAATCTTATCTAATCTATTTTGATAATATAACTCCAAAACATTATCACCACTTACATCAAATTTACCTGGAATATTTGATGCTTTACATAAAATATCCAAATTTAAACCTCGCAAAGCTCCATAATTATTAATGACATCAAATAAGTCCAAATGAAACTTTTCGCTATATCTTACACGATAGTTATCCCATTTGCTTTTTTTAAGTGATTGATTTTCAGTTTCAAAAAATGAGCGACAAGATAAGTTATATCTCATAGCTCTAACAAATAGCATTGGTAAATCAAAGCCTCTACCATTAAAGCTAATTAATCGTGGGTTTTGAGTATCAATATATGTTAAAAAAGAGTCAATTAAATCTTTTTCACTTGGATTTTCTATATTTTTTGGAAAATTTCCAACAGCTTTAAACTTCCCATAATTATCAGCTACAACTGCCGATATTGCTACAACTTTGTGATAAACAACAGGCAAAAAATCTGTGTTGTTTTTCTCTTTATAAATTCTCATCGCTTCTTTTGATACAGATATATCATCTCCACTAATTCCAAAACTTTCTCTAATTAACTCTGTATCAAGTATAGTTTCACAATCAAAAATACACAACATATTAAGCCCTCACTTTTTTTCTATTTCTACTTGCAATGGCAATTAAAATTGTTACAAAAATTATTGAATAATATACAAAATTTGGCACAGGAATTGGGTCGCCTTGAGCATAAGAGTGAAGCCCACTTAAATAAAAATTAACTCCAAAATAGGTCATAATGACTGATGAAATTGAAATAAGTGATGCTACATTAAATGCAAATATTGATGATATTTGTGGAATAAATCTCATATGAATTACAAAAGCATAAACCAAAATTGTAACTAAAGCCCAAGTCTCTTTAGCATCCCAACCCCAATATCTTCCCCAACTCTCATTAGCCCAAACACCACCCAAAAAGTTTCCAATTGTAAGTAGAACAAGTCCGACAATTAATGACATTTCATTAATAATTGAAAGTTTTTTTATCGCTAAATCTATATTGTTTGAACTTTTTTCACTTCTGATTGCAAACATAAATAGAGCAATGAGAGCCAAAAATGCACCAAGAGCAAAAAATCCATAACTTGCCGTTATTACTGAAACATGAATTACTAACCAATATGATTTTAAGACGGGAACAATATTTGTAATTTGTGGGTCCATCCAACTAAGATGAGCAACAAAAAGTATAAGCCCCGTAATTACTGAAGTTGCACCAAGAGTAATGATTGATTTTTTAGCAAATAGTAATCCTGCTAAAAGAGTTGCCCAAGATATATATATTAAAGATTCATAAGCATCACTCCAAGGAGCATGTCCTGAAATATACCATCTCACTCCAAGTCCAACAGTTTCTGCAATAAATAACAGTGTAATTGCAAATTTTAGTATTATAAAAAATCTCTCTATCATGACAGATGTTTTAAATAGTGTTATAAAATATAAAATTACTATTAAAAAACCAATTAATAAATATGGCTTTAAAATTACTTCAAATATATTTGCATGATTATATAAAATTTCTAAATCTATTTTTGTTTGTGATGGAATAATTGAAGCTCCATAAAAGTATTGATATTTTTTAATATTTTCTATTGCTTCTTTTGCACTACTCCAATCACCATCAACAATAGCTTTATCAATTCCTTCAAATAGTGATGATGTCATAGTTTTTAGAGCATCACTATCTTTTTTTTCAAAACTGCTGATTGCATCAATTGGTGCAAACCAACTATTTTCACTATCGTGTGGTTTTGGATAAATTTTGAATATTTCTCCTGTATAAACCATATAACAAATATTTAATCTCTCATCAACTTTTATAACCTCTTTATCAAACACATTTTGCATTGATGCTTTTTTGGAGTGAGCATCTTGCAAATAATCTTTTAACTTATACTCATTTGTAATTGTAAAAAAATCGCTAAATGATGCAAATTTAATACCTTTTGGAACTCCTAAAATCTCGTTTAACTCTGGATGAGATATTTTTATCATTCGCACTTTTTGCCAATCTTGAGATTTTGCTAACATTCCAACAACTACTTGCTCTGGTGTAAGTCCAAATAGAGACTCTTCTCTTGAAACTTTATTTAATATCTGATATGCCAATGCACTAATAGGTTTTATTCGTCCATCTCGTTGTAAAAATAGTATTTCACCAAAACTATATGCAAACTCTTTATCAATCGAATTTATAGTTTTTTGGATAGTTTCAAGCTCATTAGCATATAAATTTTTCATACTCATAGATACTAACATAAAAATTGCTACTAATTTAATTGCATTTAATTGAGTCAGTTTTGATGATAGTTTTCTAAATCTTGAGTTTGGATGAATTAATGAAAGAAGCATTCCAAGTGTCAAAAGTCCATATCCAATATAAGTAATTAAAGTTCCCATAAAATCTCCATTTACAGATAATACTGTTCCACCTTCATCCATATCATAAGATGCTTGATAAAATCTAAAACCTTTATAATCCAAAATATGGTTCATATAAATTCTATAATTAAAATTAATATTTCCATCAATAACTAAAACTTCACTTGCATAACTTGAAGGTGATTTAGAACCAGCATATCTTTCTAACTGAAAATCAACCAATTTTATACTAAAAGGTAGCTCTATTATTTTTGAGCCAAAACTAATTTTAAGCTCTTCTCCATCAATATTTATATTATGCTCTTCTCCAATTGTGCCATTTTCAAAGAAAATTGGGAACTCTCTCTCTTCGTCTCCTTTGACTTTAATTCTAATTGCATCAACTCCAACTCCAGCTTTTAAACTTGATGGAATTAATTTTACTTCTCCATTAGCCTTGTAATCTGTCATTGTAAAAGATATACCATTTTCTTTATTGAAATATAGCTCTCTACTCTTTAATGGAATATTTGTTGTAGTATTTAACTCCGTAATCTCTTGTGTATCCATACTTAATTTATGTAGTGGAAATTTAGAGTCAAATACCAATCCACTCTCACCTCTATGAATTGATATATCACCAGTTTGATTAAATCCAAAAACAGTATCTCCAACACTTCTATTTTCATCTCTATATAAATTAAAACTCTCTCTATTTTCTCTATTTAAAGCCATAAAAGAGATAATTTCTTTTCCATTTTTACTACTTTCTGCCAAACTCTCAATAGCATTTGGAATATACTCTAAAATTTCAAAACTAAACTCTCGCTCACCAATTTTGAAATCTCCACTGAAATTACTTTTTGTAAGTGGAGAAAAGAGCATTTTTTGTTCATACAAAACTCTATCACCATTTTTGATTGTAAAATAGCTCCACTCTGAAGCCATAACACTACTACTTTCACCTTCTCTTAAATGTATAACACCTTCATATCCTAAAAATCTTGTTACAAATGCACCTATTGCAATAACTAAAAATGCAACATGAAACATAAAAATAGGAAATTTTTCTTTTCTATAAAGTTGATATTTAAATATAACACCTATTAAATTTATACATAAAACAAAAAGTAAAATATTAAACCATGTAGCATGATAGATATAAGCTTTAGCAGTTATTGAGCCAAAATCATTTTCAATAAATGTAGCAACACCAATTACAAAAGCAAAAAACAGAAGACCTGCACCTGTGAATTTCATCGAAAAGAGAGTTTTAAACAGTTTATCCATTAAAGACCTTTAAGAAATAGTTTTGGCTTATTTTACCTAAATTGACTTAATTAAAACACTCAAAAAAAAGCTAAAATTCTTATTTTAACAAATTGCACAAAGTAGAGCATAAAGCTAAAAGTCAATTTTTATTAATTCTTTTTTCTGTATAATTCTCGCCTTTTTTTAGAAAGGATATAAAGATGATAAAGCGAAAAAAGATATATAATCCAGACTCACTTGAGAGTGTTTCTAATAGACAAATTTTTGGTGGAAATCCAACAAGCATATTTGAATTAAATAAAATCAAATATCAGTGGGCATATAATCTTTGGGAGAAGATGCTAAACAATACTTGGTTTCCAAAAGAGGTTGATATGACTCAAGATGCAAAAGATTATAAGCTATTAAGTGATGCTGAAAAAGTTGCATACGACAAGGTTCTTGCACAACTAATCTTTATGGATAGTCTTCAAACAAACAATTTAATTGATAATATCAATCCTTTCATAACTGCACCAGAGTTGAATTTAGTGCTTGTGCGACAAGCTTTTGAAGAAGCTCTACATTCTCAAAGTTATGCAGTAATGGTTGATAGTATTTCTGCTAATTCAGATGAAATTTATGATATGTGGCGAAGAGATATGGAATTGAAGAGCAAAAATGATTATATTGCTCAAGTTTATGAAAATTTGGCTAAAAATCCAACAGATGCAAATATGTTAAAAGCATTTTTTGCAAATCAAATTTTAGAAGGAATATATTTTTATAGTGGATTTACATATATTTACACATTAGCAAGAAGTGGTAAAATGCTTGGTTCTGCACAAATGATTAGATTTATTCAAAGAGATGAAGTTACACATTTACTTTTGTTTCAAAACTCAATAAATTCAATTAAAAGAGATAGAGCAGATTTATTTACACAAGATTTAATTGATGAAGTTATTGAAATGTTTAGAAAAGCCGTTGAGATTGAAAGTAGCTGGGGAAAATATATTACTCAAGGTCAAATTCTTGGATTAACTGATGAGATTATTACAAAATATATTCAATATTTAGCTGATGAAAGATTGAAAGCTGTTGGATTTAAAAAACTTTATAATGTAGAACATCCACTTAAATGGGTTGATGGATTTAGTAAATTTAATGACCATAAAACTAACTTTTTTGAAGGAAGTGTAACAAATTATTCAAAAGGGAGTTTAAGTTTTGATGATGATTTCTAATTTATACTCTATCACATTTGAAACAACTCCAAATTTTCAAATAAATTTAGATAAATTTTTAGCACTCACAAAAGAGACAAAAGAGAATAGTTTAATTCTCGCTCCAGAAGTCTCTTTGAGTGGATTTTGTTATGATAAAATGGATTTAGCTTCAGAGTTTAGCATCTATGCAATAGAGCAAATTATGAAATTTTCTACAAACAGAATTATTGGAATTAGTTTTATAGAAAAGAGAGATTATAAATTTTTTAACTCTTTTAAACTAATTTCAAATAGTAAAATTATATATTCTCAAGATAAATTTAAACTTTTTCCTTTAGGAAATGAAGAAAAATATTTTGCTTCAGGTTACGATAGTTTTAAAATCATTCAAATTGGAGATATAAAAGTTGCTGTATTAATATGTTTTGAGATAAGATTTAGCCACTTATGGACAAAAGTTAGAGGTGCTGATGTTATATTAGTTCCAGCATTTTGGGGAGTTGAGAGAAGAGAACATCTAAAAACTCTCACAAAAGCATTAGCAATCATAAATCAATGTTATGTGATAGTTGCTAATAGTAGTAATTCTGATATGGCTAATGAGAGTGGAGTGATTTCTCCATTTGGTGAAGAGATTAGAGATAATTCAAAATCACTTATTTACTCTCCCTTATTTCCAAAAGAGATAGAGAGAGTTAGAAGATATATCAAAGTTGATTTTTAAATAAATTTACGACTATTTAAACTTTGCTATTTGCTAAATTTTGAAGATAATCAGATATATTAATGAGTGAAAATGTAAGTAGAAATATATAAAGCCCTGGGAAAAAGCTAACCCACCAAGCAATATCTAAAATCTCTTTGCCTTCACTCAAAAGCAATCCCAAACTCATTGAAGGAGGATTTATTCCAAGTCCCAAAAAGCTAAGAGAGCTTTCTGCCAAAATTGCTCCACCAACTCCAAAGCTAAAACCAACTAAAAATATTGGAAATAGTTGAGGTAGAATATATTTAAATAGAATTTTTATAGTTTTTACATTTGCAATTTTTAGTATTTTGATGTATGGTTTTTGAGATATGCTAAAAGCTTCACTTCTTATCATTCTTGCACTACTCATCCAACTTGTAATTGATATAACAAATATTAGTATAAAAATTGAAGCATCAATAAATGATACAAGTGCTAAAAGTAAAAAAAATGTGGGAAATGTGAGAAATAAATCTATAATAACTACCACAGTTTTATCAACTAATCCTCTAAAAAATGCAGAACTCATCCCAATAATTACACCAATTAATGAGCTAATAAGCCCACTTAAAATTGCAATTATGATTGATACATAAGCACCATCTATAACTCTTGCTAATATATCTCTACCTAAAATATCTGTGCCTAATGGATTGGTTAGTGAGGGTGGAAGTAAAATGGCATCTTTGTTTAAATCAAAAGGTGAAACTGTATAAACAAATGAGCCAAAAAGCGAAAAGAGTAGTAAAAAGCTCAAAATTGCTATGCTAAATTTTGGAACTCTTTTCACCACTATTGCTTTAATCCAAGTAGAGTTTCAAGCATTTTATCAAGTGTATTTACAACTTTTGCATTTGCTTGATAACCTGTTTGATATTTAATTAAATTTGTCATCTCTTCATCCATATTTACACTGCTAATTGCTTCTTGCTCAATTTTAACAGATGAATATACAGATTGTCTTGTATTTGATAAGCTATTTGCACTCTCACCTTCTGTTGCTACCTTTGAAGTTACAACTCTATAAAATCCAGATATTGTCTCTTTTGTAATAACTCCATCTTTTGATAAGAAATCAAGTTGTTCATATTGCAATTGCACCATAGCATTTGCTACTTGATTATCTCCTAAAATTGGAACTAAATAAGCATTAATCTTACTTGGATACTCTTTTAAATCTCTCAACAAATCTATATCTCTTGCACCACTTCCTTCAAAAAATCTATTAATTCCAACTGTTGAAGGGAAATTTGTTCCATTGTCTTTCATTGCAATATTAAAGTTATCGCTTGGATTTTTTGGAATAATTTGAAAAATTCCATTTGAATAAGATGCCAAAAACATATCATCTATATCATTTAAACTATTCCCATCACTATTATCATCACTTGGTGTGTTTATCTGACTTACTATATCATTTATAGTTGTTTGACTATCAATAGTTACACTTTTTTTACCTATTTCAAATCCACTATTATCATATACAATTAAATCAAAAGTCCCATTTTTAAAATTAAATTTAGAATCATCTTGACTATAATTAGCCGATGAAATTCTTGCCGTCGCATCTAAAAATGTGCCACTATCTAATACAAGTGGTTTTGAAACAAGCGATTTAGTTGCACTTTGAGCATAAATATTATTTGTTGCTTCAATAAATGTAGCACAAAATGAGTCTAAACTATCTAAATAGTTTTGAATTGTCCCATCAGCCAATCCCCCATCTTTTGAGCTACAAACAACTCTGCCTCTTAAATCCAAAATTGCTCCAATTTTGCCACCATCAATATTATCAGTTACATCGCTCTCTTTTTTATCTTGAGTTTGATAAGTTATTTTATAAAAACCTTCATCAGACTCTTTATTATTTAATTTGAATGGATGAAAAACATCATTTGCAACAATTGTAAAACCTGAAACAGTTAAATTATAATCTTCATTAAAATCTGCGATTTTATTATCAACGGTTGCATTTGCACCTAAATTACTTTTAGATACAACTACATTTAAAAGCTTTGATAAACCAAGTTCTAATTGGTCTCTTTGGTCTCGCAAATCATTAGCTTTAGCATTAGAACTCTCTTTTAGTTTGATTTCACCATTTAGTTTTGCAATTTGAGCACCTAAACTATTTACCTCTTCAACGGCAACTTTTAGCTCATCATTTAATTTCAACTGTATATCTTTTAATCTACTATGAGTATCTCGGATATTTGTTGTAAGTGTTTTTGTAAATTCAGCTAAAGCAACATTTTGAGATGCATCATCTGGATTCATAGCAAACTTTTCCCAACTATCAAAATAGTTTTGTAAATCTGCAAACATGCCAACACCATCAATATCTGGAAAATATGTATTTACTTCTCTCAAAATATCTTTATATTTATTTGCATATTCTAAATCTGAAGAAGCTTTTGTATATCGCTGAAATATAAATTCATCATGAACTCGTGTAATAAAATCAGTCCTTACACCTTGTCCAATCTCTCCACCAGCAATATTTATGCCCTTAGCATTACTAAGCACAACTTTTTGTCTTGTATAGCCATCAGTTGAAGCATTTGCTACATTATGACCAGTTGTATCAACCATTAATTGAGAAGCTCTAAGCCCACTATAAGCTATATTTAGCCCAGAAAATGTTCCTGCCATTAGAGACTCCTTAAGCTCTAACTTGTAAGAAACTGTTAGCTTTTGTCCCTCTTTTATACCCATCATTTTCTGTAGGTACAACTCTTTCTAATAGTGAGTTGTAAAACTCTCCAACAGCTAAAACCATTTTTGCATATTTTCTATTTTCGACTTTCAATTCTTCTAAATAGTCTCTTAAGTCTGCCAATAAATTTTTAGTTTCACTATCTAAAGCCATTTCTAAGTTTCTTTCTCTATTGTTTTGAACAATTTTGACCAACTCATTATCAATAATAGACTTTCTATTAACAAAAGATGATAGTAGCTCTTCTTTTATTTTCACTCTTTGAAATTGTGGAGTGTGATTTGCTTCTTTTATATCACCTACATCTTCTTTTGTTAAATCTATCAAAGATTTAATATCCTCAATTGCTAAGTTTAAATAGTGGTTTAACATATTGTTTCCTTTTTTTGAGTTAATTTATAACTCCCTACTCACCAAGCAAAGCCTTTGCTAAAGCTTTTGAAGAGTTTTTAATATCTATTTTATACTCTCCACTTTGAATTAGTGCCTTTATTTCATTAGCTCTATCAATCACACTTCCTTGCTCTTTTGGAACTCGCTTATTACCATCTTGTAAATTTAAATATTGGTTTGATACTGAATTGTTACCTAATTTATTTATCATTGAAACTCCCTTTTCATAAAATCATCCTAACTTCCCAAAATCGACTAAAGATTTAACTTTTTGAGTTCTCTTTTAGAAAATTAAATAACAACTCGCTATATCCAAAACCTCCACTAAGTTCTTTACTAAGCATATCGTGATACATAGATTTATATATATCACTCCCAACAGCTTCAGGAAAAATAGAATCTTTTGTCTCTAAACTCTTATCCAATAGGTCTTTTAGTATTAGAGACTCAAAACTATCTGTTTGCTCTTTTAGAGCTAAATCATTCGCACTCTCTATTTTTATAGAGGGAATTTTACTCAAAGAGTTTAAAGTATTAAAATTATCTATAAGCATTTTGTGTTCCTTTTTTTTAAATTATTTCAACATCAACTTTAATAGCACCAGCCTTTTTCATAGCCATAATAATTGAGATTAAATCCTTTGGTTGAGCTCCTAATAGTTTTAAAGCTCTTGCCACATCAGCAATCGTTGATGGCTCTTTGTCTGTGCCTATAATTGTATTATTTGCACCAACAGCAACACCTTCTCCAATATCTCTATCATCAGCATTTGGATAAGCTCTATTTTTAGGTGCAATTTTTAAAGTAATTCCTTCATGAGTAACTACAATTGGCTCAACTTCTACATCAACTCCAGCGATAATAGTTCCTGTTTTTTCATTAATTACAATTTTTTGATTTCTACTATAATCAATACTCAAATCTTCAATTTGAGCCAAAAATTCAACCATGCTTAAATTTTTTGGTTTTTCTATTGATATAGTTTTTGGGTCAAGTGCAGTTGCAACTTTTGCTCCAAAAAATTTATTCAAAGTATCTTGAATAGATACAGCATTTGCAAAGTTTGGCTCTTTTAGAGATAGCTTTGTCTTTTCTTGATTATATATATTATATCCTAGCTCTCTCTCTACATCAGCACCATTAGTAATAGTTCCACTTGTTGGATGATTTCTTCCAGCACCAGCTCCACCTCCAGCATTTTTACCACCAATACTAATTGCTCCTTGAGATAAGGCATAAATTTTTCCATCTACACCTTTAAGAGGTGTTAGTAGAAGTGTTCCACCTTGAATTGATTTTGCATCTCCAATAGATGCCACAGATACATCAAGTTTATCACCAACTCTTGCAAATGCTGGAAGTTCAGCTGTTACCATAACAGCTGCCACATTTTTAGATTTTATATCAGCAGGATTTACTTTTATATTTACACTTTGTAGCATATTTGCCAAAGATTGGATTGTAAAAGTAGATGATGTTCCATCTCCAGTTCCATCAAGTCCAACAATCAAACCATAACCAATTAATTGATTATCCCTAACACCGACAAAATTGCTAATATCTTTGATTTTTGTGGCTTGAAGTGAAAGAACTATTGAGATTAAGATTAAGATTTTTTTCATATTGACCCTTTTAGACTAATTAGAATATTAATCTAAAAGAGCAACTTTTATTCCATTACAACATAGTAGCTAAGTGAGCTTTTACCAAACTTTTTTGTTTTTTCTAAAACAAAATTACCAATCTGCTCATAAAATTTAATAGAGCTTTGATGTTCTATAACTACTTTTTCAACCAATTCAGTAGGAATAGATTTAATTAACTCTATGACTTCATTATATATTTGCTCATTTCCTTCTCTAATTGCAAATGGTGGGTCAAAATAGAAATACCCTTTTTGATTTAAAAATTGTAACTCTCTGTATAACTCTTTTAGTTTTACAAAACTATCGCCAAAAATTATATTTGAATTTTTGCTATCAATTGAGGTTACATTTTCTCTCAAAATATTAAAAGAGTCTCTATCTTTTTCTATAAAATATGCTCTATCAATCCCACGACTTAATGCTTCTAATCCCACACTTCCACTTCCAGCAAAAGCCTCTACAAAAAATTTATCATCTAAATCAAATTGTAATCTATCAAATAGTGAGCCTCTAAGAATTGCTTTTGAGCTTCTTGTGGTATTTTTATTTGGTAGAATTACCTTTTTACCTTTATATTTTCCTGCACCTATTGTTAGAAATAGTCTAGTCTCTTTTTTCATAATGTTCTCTTATTGTTTTTATTAATTGTGTTGCAAATCGCTCTGTAAGTTTAATCACCTCATATTTCAAATCATCAAAATCAGCTCTCTTAACTTCTACACTCACTTGAGGAGCTTGTGGGATTTGAGGTTGAGCTGTAATATTTAAACTTTTGTAAAATCTATTTACAAATAGGAATAGTTGAGCTCTTGAAAATGGTTTTTTAAGCTCTCCAGTTGGATTATATGATGAAGATATAGAAAAATATGGTCTATCTATACTTATCTTTTTATCAGAAATCACAAAATCACAACTACTATAACTTACAATATACTCACCCAAAAAATTTTCTAAACTTTTTCGAAGTAGGAGCGAATCAACCATTAAAGCTATTCTCATAATTAACCTCCAACTTTTTTGTAATTTTAACTAAATTAAAGATAATTTTGGATAAAAAAATAGTGAATTTTTATCTATATATTCCGATTTTATTTTTGATGTCAAGTCCAAAGATGGAGATAGAGATGGAAATAGGTCAGAATAGGGGAGTCGAGAATAGTAGCTATGTAAATACTCAAAATAGTAATAAATTAAGTGAAAAGATAAAGGCAGTGTTAGTTGAGCCATCTCAAATAAATTTGTCAAAAAAAGATGAAGCTCCAAAAAATCCAAATATAGACGATATTTCTGAAGTAGAAAAAGAGTTAAAAGAAAAAGAGCAAGAGCAGTTAAAAGAGAAAATAAAAGAGATAAATGAGCAAATGAAATCTCTTAATACAGATTTGAAATTCAATTATGACGAACGGATTGATGGTTTGCATGTTAAGGTTGTAGATTCAAAAACTGATAAACTAATTAGAGAGTTTCCAACAGAAGAGATGATAAAATTTTCTGTTAAAATGAAAGAAATTAGTGGATTAATAATAGACTTTAAAGGATAAAAAATGGGAATAAGTTCATTAGGAGCAGGTGCTGGTATATTAACTCAAGATGTAATTGACAAATTAAAAGCAGCTGATGAAGCTACATATTTAACTCCAATTACAAAAAAGGTAAGCACAAATACAGAAAAGCAAGGGACACTTTCAACTCTTATTACAAATATGGCATCTCTAAAAATTTCAGCTTCTGATTTGGGAGATGAGGATTCATATCTTAGACGAAGCACAAGTGTAGTTGGTGATGGTGTAACTGCAACGGCAAGTTCTGGTGTAACTCCTCAATCAATGCAAATTCATGTTGATAAATTGGCAAAAACTGATGTATGGCAAAGTGCAATAAAAGCTTCAACTTCAACAAGTGTTGCAAGTTCAGCTCAAACTTTTACACTAACTATGGGTGGAACTAATTATGATTTAAGTGTAACTGGTGGAACTACAATGGAGGGGCTTAGAGATTTAATTAATAATAATGAGACTTTGAGTTCAAAAGTTACAGCATCAATTTTAAATGTTGGCACAAATGAGTATAGATTGATTATCAAATCTGATGAAACTGGTTCTGATAATGCAATAACTTTCTCAAGCACAGGCACAATGGCTTCTGATTTGGGATTGGATGATGCAGTAACTAATAATATTCAACAAGCTACAAATGCTGAATTTACATATAATGGTGTTGCAATTTCAAGAAGTAGCAATAAAGTTACAGATTTAGTTGTTGGAATGGAATTTAATTTAACTAAACAGCATACAAATGCAACAGATGTGGCAAGTATTACAGTTTCAAGGGATACAAGTTCATTTATTGAGTCATTTCAATCATTTGTAAATAATTACAATAGTTTGATGAGTCAAATTCAAGATGTTACGAAATTTGATTCAGAATCTGATACAACTGGGATTTTTCAAGGAGATGGCACAATTACAGGAGTTAGAAGTAGTTTAAATACTATACTATTTAGTACTCAAAGTGTAGATGCTAAAACTATAGCTAGTGAAAATGGTTTAGCAAACTCTAAAACAGTTGGTGTAAATTTTATATCTTTAGCTGATTATGGTTTGAGTGTTGATAAGTCTGGATTATTGCAACTCGACACATCAAAACTTCAATCAAAAATTGATGAAGACCCAGAACAAGCTCAAAATCTATTTAGTGGTTATACAAAAGAGATAAACTCTTATAAGAGTGAAGAAGTTGAAGGTATATTTTCAAAAATTAATACAGCTTTAGGAAATCTTATAACAGGTGATAACTCAAAATTTGAACTTTATAGAGCAAATTTAGTATCAGAAGCTAAGAAATTAGATGAAGAAAAAGAGAGAGCAAATGAGTTTATTACAGCGCGATATGAGGTAATGCAAGCAAGATTTGCATCTTATGACTCTATAATTACAAAAATGAATAGTTCATTCTCATCACTGCAAATGCAAATTGAGATGGCTGTGAATGCTCAATAGCTAATAAAAAAAAGGAAATAAAATGAGAAACGGAGCTGCATATAGTGCATATAATCAAAACAACATACAAGTAGAATCGCCTCAAAAATTGGTTGAGATGATGTATGAAGGTATTTTAAAATTTTCTGCTGCGGCAAAAAGAGCAATTGATGCTAATGATATTGAGAAAAAAGTTTATTACATCAATAAGTGTGCTGATATATTTGCAGAGCTTATTAATGGATTGGATTTTGACAGTGGTGGAAATATGGCACACTATTTAAATGGTTTATATCTTCACCAAATAAAACTTTTGACAGAAGCGAATGCGGAAAATAACAAAGATAAAATTGATATTGTTATGAAAGTTGCTAAAGGTCTTTTGGAAGCTTGGAGAGAGATAACACAAAATGAAGTGGCTTGAAGATTTAAAATTAGCAATAATTAATAAAGATATTGATTTAATAAACTCTCTAATAGAAGATATGCCAGAATTTGAGAAGTTAGAAGAGATGCAACAAGCATCAGCACTAATTAAAGAAGGTATTGATTTAATAAAAAAAGAGATGGACTTACTTGTAATTTCTATGGATAAGATGAAAAAAAGTAAAAAGTTTTTGGAACTTAGAAATAGACATGGCTTTGATAGAAGAAGTTAAAAAACTCTTCTATCTAGCAAACTCAATTGCTCTAAGCTCTCTAATTACTGTGACTTTTATTTCGCCAGGATACTGAACTTTCGCTTCTATCTCTTTTGCTATCTCTTTTGATAATAAAACCGTTTCATCATCATGAATTAACTCTGCATTTGCAATTACTCTAATCTCTCTACCAGCATTGATTGCATAAGCATTTGTAACAGCTTTGTGAGAAGTAGCAATATCTTCTATCTCTTGAACTCGTTTTAAGAAACTCTCTAAAACCTCTTTTCTTGCTCCAGGTCGTGCTGCTGATAGAGTATCAGCAGCACATACTGATGCAGATTCTATACTTTTTGGTTCTTCATGTCCATGATGAGCATATATTGCATTTATTACTATATCTGACTCTTTGTATCGTTTGCAAATTTCAGCACCTAAATCTACATGATTTCCAGAATACTCTTGTGTTAAAGCTTTTCCAATATCATGCAAAATACCAGCTCTTTTTGCTAAAATCTCATTTCCACCCATTTCACTTGCCATAATTCCAGCCAAATAAGCAACTTCTAATGAGTGTCCAAGAGCATTTTGTCCATAACTTGCTCTATATTTTAATTTACCAATTAGTTTCATAAGCTCTGGATGCATATTCCCAATACCAAGCTCTAAAACAACACTTTCGCCACTTTCTATCATTTTTTCATCAAATTCAGACTTAACTTTTTCATAAATTTCTTCTATTTTTGATGGTTGAATTCTTCCATCTTCTACAAGTAGTTCAACTGTTTTTGTAGCTATTGCTCTTCTATATAAATTAAAACTACTCAAAACTATTGCATTTGGAGTATCATCAATAATAATATCAACACCCATTAACATTTCTAATGTTTTGATATTTCTACCTTCTTTGCCAATAATTCGCCCTTTTAAATCATCATTCGCAAGATGAACTACATTAATTAGTCGTTCTGCTGCAAATTCACCAGCAAATCTTGTTGTAGCTTGAGCTAAAATATAATTTGCCCTTTTTTTAGCTTCTGTTTTAGCTTCATTTTCATATTTTCTTACAATTCTTGCAATCTCATCTCGACTTTCACTCTCAACTCTATCTAATATTATCTTTTTAGCTTCATCTCGTGTCAAGCCTGTATGGGCTTCAAGTGCTTTAAGAAGTTCATTTAACTTCTCTTTATGCTCTTTTTCAAGTTTTTGTAAGTTTATTTTTGTAGCTTCAACTTTTGCTTTAGACTCTCTTAACTCTTCTTTATAAAGATTTATACTTCTATGCTCTTCTTCTAATCTTTTTGTAAGAGACAACTCTTTTTTATCAAGTTGCATAAACTTATGTTCATACTCACCTTTTAATTTTGAAAGCTCTAAATCTAATCTCTTTTTACTCTCATCTTCAAGCTCTTTGATTTGAATTTTAGAGTTTTGCAAAAGTAGTTCAGCTTCATATTCAATAGCTTTTGCTTTTGCTTTTGATTGTTCAAGGTATATCTCAAAATTTGCAGAGTTAATTTTTTTTGCTACAAAAAATCCACTTAAAGCACTAATTATTGATACTCCACCTCCTATTAGTAACTCTATTAACATACCTCATACCTCTTTCTATTTTTAATGTTTCATTAGGAGTAATTAGATAGTTAGCATTTATATCATAACTATCTGTTATTTTATTTGGAGTGAAACACCCCTTTAGCTGTATAAAAATTTTAACTGGTTTTATTTTTAATTTAGAAAAAAATCTATCATACATGCCTTTTCCAAATCCGACTCTTTTATAATCCATATCTACTCCTAAAATAGGGATTACAGCTGTGTCTATTTTTGAGAGATTAAATAGGGAATTTGTTGGTTCTTTAATTCCAAAATTTTTTAACAAAAGTGGCAGTGAGAATTTTACCATTTTGAAACTAACACTTTCCATAAATGGAACAAAAACTTCCACTTCTCTTTTTGTTCTATATAACTTAATAAGAGGCATAATATCAACTTCACTATTTAATGGAATATAAAAAAGTATCTTTTTTGAATTTAAATATTTTAAAAGTTTTAATAACCGTTTTTGTGCTAATTTATCTTTTAATAGTTTGTTTCGTTTTGACTCAATATTTAGTAACTCTTTTGCCACTTTTCTAAACTCAACCTTACTATTTACATCTATTACTACCATCTTTAAGCCTTGTTCTAATATAATTATTGCCATTTTATCGAGAGGATTAATAGAGTGAGATTAAAAATATTACTATTTATAACTATTCTCTTTTTTATTGGTTGTGAAGAGAAAAAAAGCGAAAGTCCAAAAAGTGAGAGTGGTGCAAAAATTAGTAGCGAACAGATTGCTGAAGTCAAAAAGAGTGAGTTTATTTTAAAAGATGAATTGTCTTCTAATAGTTATACTTTGAGACAGAAAGATAGAAATTTCAAAATTGATGGAGTTGAAAACAAGGCTATTTTGATGGTATTTTTTGCAACTTGGTGTCCGCCTTGCAAAGCTGAAATTCCACACTTAATAAATCTTCAAAAAAATTATAAAGATGATTTTTTAGTAGTGTCAATTCTTATGGAAGAGAATAAAGATAGTGCAACTCTTAAAACATTTATGGAAGAGTATGGAATAAATTATATTGTTGCAAATGGAAGTGATAATGTAGAGTTGGCAAAGGCGATTGGTGGAGTAAAAACTATTCCTTTTATGCTTTTGTATGATAAAGATGGAAACTATGCAAGACACTATGTAGGTGCTGTGCCTGAAGAGATGTTGGAGTTAGATTTAAAAAAGATTTTGGGTAAAAATTGATGTTTGGATTATTTAAAAAAGGTTTAGAAAAGACTATCCAAAAAATCAAAGAGATTACAAAACGAGATGAGAGAGTTGATAGAGATTTAATTGAAGAGATTTTAATTGCTTCTGATGTAGAGTATGATGTTGTTGAAGAATTGATTTCTAAACTTCCTCAATCTGTAACTTATAATAAACTTCAACCACTTCTTTTAGAACTATTTACAGAAGTAGAAAATAGTAAAAACGAAGATGAGAAACCTTTTGTAGAGCTAATTATTGGTGTAAATGGTGCAGGAAAGACTACAACAATAGCAAAACTTACAAAACTATACAAAAATGAGAATAAAAAAGTAATACTTGGTGCAGGAGATACGTTTAGAGCCGCAGCTATTGAGCAGTTAAAAAAATGGGCAGAAAAGTTAGATGTTCCAATAATCTATACTCAACAAGGTCACGACCCTTCAGCCATAGCTTATGATACAATCGCTTCAGCCATTGCAAAAAATTATGATAAAGTAATAATTGATACAGCTGGAAGACTTCACAATCAAGTTAATTTATCAAATGAGTTGAAAAAAATTGTTAAAGTTTGTCAAAAAGCAAAAGAGAATAGCCCACATAGAAAGATTTTAATAATTGATGGAACTCAAGGAAATTCAGCAATTGCTCAAGCAAAAGCATTTCATGATATGGTTGGAATCGATGGAATTATTATTACAAAACTTGATGGAACTTCAAAAGGTGGAGCAATTTTTAGTATTGCAAGAAACTTAAAAGTTCCTATTTTATATATTGGTATGGGTGAAAAAGAGGATGATTTAATTCCATTTGAGCCAAAAGAGTATATTGATACAATTTTAGATGAGATATTTACTACAAAGAGTTAAGCTTGGCAAAAAAAAGTAATCCAACATATGAGTGTCAAAGTTGTGGTTTTGTTAGCTCTAAATGGATTGGCAAATGTCCAAATTGTGATAGTTGGGATAGCTTTGTAGAAATTTCTAAATATGAAAAAAGTTCTAACTCCACAGATTTTAATATAAAAGCTAAACCCATCACAGAAATTGATGAAGATGATATTATTAGATTTAGCTCTTTTGATGAAGAGTTTGATTTAATTTTAGGTGGTGGAATAGTTCCTTCAAGCTTAACTCTAATTGGCGGAAATCCAGGAGTTGGCAAATCTACACTACTTCTAAAAATTGCAGGAAATTTAGCTAAAAGTGGTAAAAAAGTTCTCTATGTAAGTGCTGAAGAATCAGCAGGACAGATAAAACTTAGAGCTCAAAGAATAGACTCTTTAAGTCCAAACTTATATCTTTTACCAGAAATAAAACTATCAATTATAAAAGAGACACTATTTGATAAATTTGAAGTGGCAATTATTGACTCAATTCAGACAATATATTCAGAAAGTATAACTTCAGCTCCAGGAAGTGTCTCACAAGTTAGAGAGATAACATTTGAGCTTATGCGAATTGCAAAAGATAAAAAAATTGCAATTTTCATAATAGGACATATTACAAAAGATGGCTCAATCGCAGGACCTCGAGTATTGGAGCATATGGTTGATACTGTTTTATATTTTGAAGGTGATAGCTCAAGAGAGCTTAGAATGCTTAGAGGATTTAAGAATAGATTTGGTTCTACAAGTGAGATTGGAATATTTGAAATGACAAAAAATGGATTAATTAGTGCTAAAAATATAACATCTAAATTTTTTAATAAAAATCCACAATCAGGTTCAGTATTAACTGTAATTATGGAAGGTAGTAGAGCTTTGATTTTAGAAGTTCAAGCTCTTGTAACAGAGACTAGTTATCCAAATCCAAAGCGAAGTGCAACTGGATTTGATAGTAATAGATTAACTATGCTTTTGGCACTTTTAGAAAAAAAATTGGAGCTTCCTTTTAATCAATATGATGTATTTATAAATATTGCAGGTGGAATAAAAATCAGCGAAACAGGTGCAGATTTGGCAATAGTGGCATCTATTATTTCAAGTTTTAGAAATAGAGTAGTTGCAAAAGATACAATATTTTTAGGTGAAGTAACTTTGAGTGGCGATATTAGAGATGTTTTTAGTCTTGATAATAGATTAAAAGAGGCAAAATCTCAAGGAATATCAAAAGCTATAGTTGCTAAAAAAAGCACAAATGAAGAGAGTTTAGGTATGAAATGTTATGAAGTTTTGGAAGTTTCAAAAATTATAGATTGGATGTAATTTAATTTAAAGGAGAAAAAAGGTTTATGAGTTGCACACTAATAAAAGCTCACCATTTAATGGAAGAGCGATATGCACAGTTGGTTTTGGAGTATGCTTATAGTGAGGTTAAAAATAGTATAGATGTAGCAGTTGATGCTATTAAAAAGAGTGGCAAATACTCAATTGAACCAAGCATTGATGTAAGCGAACATGAAAATGGAAGTGGTGAGTATTCGATTGAATTTTTTGATGATTATGATAGAGAAGCTGGAGAGTATTTTGAAGAGCTACTTTGTGCTTTAAATATCTGCAAATGTGAAGATGATGTCTGTTAACCTACTTCTTTTGAAGTAGGTTTTTATATCGAATAATATATGGCATCAAAGTGTGGCACAATGATTGCCGAAGTTGATTGCTCTGGGACAATCTGAAAACTTTCGCTTAGAGTTATTCCAAACTCTTCAGGTTTTAGTAAATCAAAAATCCCAACATTCCCTTCTAAATCAGGACAGGCAGGATAACCAAATGAGTATCTACAACCACTATATCTATTCATTCTGACATCATTTAATATACTTTCTTCATAATTTTTTGTAATACCAAGCTCAATTCTAACTTGCTTATGCACTATTTCAGCTAAAGCTTCAGCTAATTCAACTCCTAATCCATGAACTAAATAGTATTCACTAAAATTTCCATTTTTGAAAAGTTCGGCTTCATATTCACTCAAACGACTACCAGAACTTACTACACTTAAAGCAACTACATCTAAAGAGTTATTAAAAAAGTAGTCTGAAATTGAGCGATGAGGGACTTTTTGTTGTCTTGGAAATTTAAATCTAATAGTGGGTTTTAAACTTTTATCAATATCTCTTCTATTAATATCTAAATATCCAAACTTTTCATCAAAAATCAAAAGTTCGCTATCTTTAGAGTGTGCTGGATAATAACCATAAATTATAGTTGGTTGAAATAGCTCTTCTGCTATAAACTGTTTTTTAAGTCGTTCATAGTGAGGTAAAATTATCTCATTATGCTGTTTTTCATACTCATCTTTTGATTTTCCTTTTGAGCTATAACCCCATCTCTGTTTAAATAGAATTTTGTGATTCAGCCACGAAAATGCCAACTCTTTATCTATCTCATTAAAAACTCTTCTTCCCCAAAATGGAGGAGTTAGTGGCTCTTTTGGTTTTGGCATAGTTACTTCATTCATATCTATTTCTCTATGCTCTTTTTTTAGCTTTGGAGTTTCATACTCATCTACTTTTTCACCTAAATTTGTATCTAAATTGTTGTTAGTAATTCGACTCATAGCAACTATTCCATCAAAAGCATCTCTACAATAAAATATTGCCCCATCATAACTACTTCTACAATCTTCATCTACAAATTTCTTATTTAGTGCAGCTCCACCAAGTAAAATTGGAGTTGATATTCCACGATTTTTAAGTTCAATCAAATTTTCTTTCATAATAAGTGTAGATTTAACTAATAAACCACTCATTCCAATCGCATCGGCATTGTGATTTGTTAACTCCCTTACAAAATCTTCTAAATCAGCCTTAATTCCAATATTAACTACATTAAATCCATTATTTGTAAGAATAATATCAACTAAATTTTTACCAACATCATGCACATCACCTTTTACTGTTCCCAAAACTATTGTAGATTTTTTTTGATTATCTTTTTTTGGTAGAAATGGATTTAGATAATCCACAGAAGCTTTCATAACTTCGGCCGATTGCAATACAAATGGAAGTTGCATTTTTCCACTTCCAAATAGCTCACCAACCTCTTTCATAGCATTTATCAAAATATCATTTATAATAGTTTCAGATTCTATCTCATCTTTTGCAATTGGCAAAAGTTTAAGCATTCCATCACGATTTCCATCAACTAAATATTTATAAATTTTTTCTCTTGTAGATAAGTTAGAAACTTCATCATTTTTTATAATAGTTTTCGTGTCGCTAAAGTGTGCAATAAAAGTAAAAAGTGGGTCGCTCTCTTCTCTTTTATTAAATAGTAAATCCTCACATACTTTTATATCTTCTGGTTTCATTTTTGAGTAAGGCATAATTGATTTTACATTTATAATAGCACTTGTAAGTCCTGCATTTACACAATGATATAAAAATACAGAATTCAGATACTCTCTTGCTTCTTTTTTAAGTCCAAAAGAGATATTAGAAACTCCAAGAATTGTGCCAACTTCGGGATACATTTGCTTTAACTCTCTAATTCCTTCAATTGTATTAATTGCAGAATCAAAATACTCTTTTTCTCCACTTCCAACAGTAAAAGTCAAAAGGTCAAAAACTAAATCAGAACTATCAATTTTATGCAATTTTGTAGCTCTCTCATAAATTCGTTTAGCTATTTTGATTTTATCTTCTATGCTTTTAGCCATTCCTTTTTCATCTATACAGAGAGCGACTAATGCGCTTCCATACCGTTTTGCAATTTGACAAATCGCATCAAATTTTTCTTCTCCATCTTCAAAATTTACAGAGTTAATAATAGCTCTTCCACCAATTAGTTTCAATGCTTCAACTATCGCTTTTGGCGAGGTGCTATCAACCATTAAAGGAAGTGCAATTTTTTGAGAATAGAGTGCAAAAATAGCTTTTGTATCTTTTAATTCATCTCTTCCAGCAAATCCAACACTTACATCTAAAATATGAGAGCCAACTCTAACTTGCTCTTGAGCAACACTTAAAGTTCCTTCATAATCTTCAGCAATTAGTAAATCTCTAAAAGCTTTTGAGCCAGTTGCATTTGTTCGCTCTCCAACTAACAGTGGAGGTGGATTTTGATTTAGTGAAAATGTGTTAAAGAGTGAAGCTAAAGCTTTTGGAGTATTTCCTTTTGGAGGTTTTGGAACTCTATTTTTTACTCTATCTTTTAGAGCTTTTATATGTTGTGGAGTTGTGCCACAGCAACCACCTAAAAGTGCAACTCCATCATAATTTAAAAAATTCTCTTGTAAAAGACTAAACTCTTCAGGATGCATAGGATAAAATGTATAACCTCCACGATTTTGTGGAAGTCCAGCATTTGAGTGAATACTAATTGGAAACTTTGAAACTTCACTCAAGATTTTTACATGTCGTTCAACCTCTTTTGGCCCAGTTCCACAATTAAATCCAAGTGATAATATATTAAAAGGCTCTAAAATCGTAGCTATGGTTTGTGCATCTGTTCCAATCAACATTGAGCCTTGAAGCTCTATTGTCACTGAAACCATAATAGGAATTGATACATTTTTAGCGAGACTCGCATCATTCAATGCATGAATTGCTACTTTTATTTGTAGTGGGTCTTGAGCTGTTTCAATTAGAAATATATCAACTCCACCATCAATTAATCCAATTGCCATCTCTTTATAACCACTATACATTTTATCATAATGGATATGTCCCAATGATGGAAGTTTAGTCCCTGGCCCAATGGAACCAGCTACAAATCTAATATCTCCATTTTTTAGATACTCATTTACTGCTTCTTTTGCTAATTTTGCACCTAAAAAACTTAAATTATAAGCTTCACTTTCTAACTCATACTCTTCTAAAACCCAATCCATAGAGCCAAATGTGTTGGTTTTTATAATATCAGCTCCAGCCATTAGATATGAGTTGTAAATTCGTTTTATAATATCAGGCGAAACTAAATTCAGATACTCATTGCAACCATTTTTTCCATTCCAAACATCTTCGCGAATAGAAAAACTCTGAATTTGAGTTCCCATTGCTCCATCTAAAACTAAAACTTTTTGCTTAATTAACTCTGCTATTTTACTCATCTTTTAAACCAACTCTAATTGCTTCTTCAATAGATGTATCACCACTTACTATCATATCTTTTAGTTGATGTTTTAAAGTTTTAAAATCTTTATTTTTAATCATAAAATCTCTAATTTCATGGTCATTTGTTGTATGTTTTAAAACAGTTTTTACATCATTATCAATCAAAAATAGCTCACCTATCGCTTTTCTTCCCATATAACCTGTAAAAGAGCATTTATTGCAACCCTTTGCTTTATAAATTACACTATTTAATGGTAATTCAAACTCTTCTAAAAAATCTTCTGCATCAAAATTTTCTTCTTTACAATGAGGACATAGCTTTCTTACAAGTCTTTGAGCCAAAGCACCAAGCAATGAACTTGCAATTAAATACTCTTCAACTCCCATATCTACAAGCCTTGTAACAGCACCAGTTGCTGTATTTGTGTGAAGAGTTGAGAGCATTAAGTGTCCAGTTAAAGCAGCTTGAACAGCAATTTTCGCAGTCTCTTTATCTCGAATTTCACCAACCATAATTACATCTGGGTCTTGTCTTAAAATACTTCGCAAAGCTGCTGAAAAAGATAGTCCTATTTTTTCATGAGTTTGAACTTGATTAATATTATGTGCATTATATTCAACAGGGTCTTCAACTGTTATAATATTTTTATCTGGAGTTGAAATGTTTTGAAGAAATGAGTGAAGAGTTGTAGATTTTCCACTACCAGTTGGTCCAGTTACTAAAATCATTCCATGAGAGTGTTTTAAAAGCTCTTTAAATCTATCATTTAACTCTTCTGAAAAGCCTAATTGTGGAAGTTGTGGAATATCATCACTCTGCATAAGTATCCTCATAACAACTCTCTCACCATAATATGTCGGCAAAATTGATACCCTAACATCTAAATTTTTACCTGCAATTTTAATTGCTGTTCGTCCATCTTGAGGAATTCTTCGCTCAGAAATATCAAGATTTGAGATAACTTTTATCCTACTTACAACAAGTGAAAATATATTTTTTTCAATATCCATATGTTTTACTAATGCACCATCAACTCTATATCTAATTTCACCTTTTTTATCATGTGGTTCAATATGAATATCACTAGCTCTCTTTTTGATTGCTTGATAAAATAGTGCATTTACAAGTTTTATAATTGGTGCTGCATCTTCTGTGGTTAATAAATCTTGTGAAACTTTTAGAAAATCGCTTAGTTCAAACTCATCTTCACTCTCTACACTATCTTGAGTAAGTGAGCCAATTTCACTATCTGTTTTTATCTCCAAAAATTTATGATAAAGTCGCTCGAATAGATTGTCATCTATTAAATAAAATTTGTATGGTAAATTATATTTTGGAATAAAACTTAAAGCTTCACTCAAATGTTCTAAATTTGTAACAATTACCACTTCATCATTTACTTTTGAAAAGAGTGTGTAATATTTAAGAGCCAATTTTACATCACACTCTTCTATCCAAAATGGCTCTAAATCTATATCTCTTAACTCTGGAATATTTATAATTGACATTCAAAAAACCTCTCTTTTAAAATCCTGGTGGCATTGGTGGAAGCTCATTATCCGAACTCTGTTTATTACTTACAGAGTAGTTTTGTGGATTTTCAAAATTCATATCAACTTTTACTTTTCCACCAGCTTCTAAATTTGTTGGTGGAGTTACTATTTTAACTTCTCCACTTCTTTTATCTCTAATTTCCATTTCAACTTTTCTATCTGTTGGAATAATAGTTGTAAATTTTTCACTATTTATAGTTCCTTCAAAAGTTGTTGGAATTGTTGGAAAACTTTTTGGAGACTCTTTTTCTATAACTTTTATCTCATAATTCTCACTATTTGTAGAGTATAAAACCTTTTTTGCTTCTTGTGGTTTTGGCTCTTCTACTTTTTTCATTTCCAATTTTTGACTATCTTTTGAGCTTGAAGAAGAGCTTACAAAAGTTATATTTACATTGGATTTAGATGAAACTTGACTTGTTGATGAAGAGCTATTATTAATTTGTGATGAATGTGAAACATCTTCATCATCAATTAATAGAAAAAAAGAGACAAAGAGCAAACCAGCAACAGTAGCTATATATATACTTTTATTCATATTTTTCCTCTTTTGATGATTTCATAAATTCCAATAAAAAGACTCCAAAAATTGCTAAAATAAGAGAAGTTACAAAACTAACAACAACTATTAATGCCCTTTTTGGTTTAGTTTTATCTTTTATATATGCAACTTGTGGAAGAGTTAGCTGTTTAACCACATAATATCTATTTGCTTGAGATAAAACTCGCTTTTGCATAAGAGTTGATGTTAATTTACTAAGTTGCTCTTTTAGTGCAACATCATTAGCTTTGGATAACTCATCTTGATAAAATTTTATTTGAGAATTTACATCAGACATCTCTATTTCTCTAAGCTTAGCAGTAGCTTCAATCAAATATATTTCAACTAACTCTTTTGCCAAAAACCTATCATTTGTTTCTGCGATTAACAGAATTGTAGAACTTTTTTTATCTTGAGACATAGATACAATGCTTTTTAATTTTTGATAAGATAGAAATAGTTTTTCATCAAGAGAAACATCCTTTACTTCACTTGAAGTTTTAGACTTTAACATCTGATAATAACTACTATCATTCATAGCAAATATAAAATTCTCATCATTTGCTAGTTTTTCTATTAAGTTATATTTAATAATTAGCTCTTTATTAAATTCAAAGTCAGCTATAATTGCACTTAAAGAATCAAAAGCATTTACATCTCCACCACCACTAATATCAACACCAGCAAGTCCAGCCAAAGCACTAAGTCCTCCAAGAGAAGCACCCTTTGATTGTCCTTGAGGAACTAATACCGTTTCTGATTTATAACTATTTGGAATAGTTAATGAGTAAAAAATAGAACATGTAGTGACTATTATTGTAAAAAATATGATTTTCCATTTATTATTTAAGAGAGTTTTAAAAAGCTCTCTTAAATCTATCTCATCTTCTTGATAATTTATATCTACTTGTTGTTGCATTAAATGGCCCCTAATGTAGAAAGCGATGCAGCTGTTACTGCTAACTGATATAAAATAGAAGTTACATCTTTTGCTATTGCAATATTTGAAGCAGTATCAATTACTATAGGAACTATTATTGTATCACCTTTATCTATAGCATCATTTGAGTTAAATAGATAACCTTGTGAGAATTTTCTTGCTTCACCATTAGCACCAACTATATATATGCTTTTTTCATTAGCACTATCTTTAACTCCACCAGCTTTTTGTATATAGTCATAAACTTTTAATCCACTCTCATATATAAAAGCATTTGGATTTAGGACTTCCCCAGATACATACACAGTATCATTAATCGTTGGAATAAATAATTTATCACCATCTTTTAAAGCTATATCATATTGAGAATTTTTAAATTCTGATATGTTGTTGTCTAATTTAATAGATACTCTACCTATTGGTGCATTCTCTTTTGATTGCTTTTCAATAGTTTCTATGGTTTGAAGAAGTCTTGCTTTATCTTCTGCTCTTTCACCTGCTTCAGTTGGTTGTGTTGCAAGAATTGCAGCTTGTTGTTTTAGATTAGACATAGCTTCTTTCATCTTTTTTTCTTGAAGTAGTCTAATATCTTCTCTTGTAAAAATAGCCCCTTTTAAAAAAGCAGTTTCTCTAAATCCACCAGCTCTTTCTATTAAATTAGATAGTTTTTCTCCATCTTCTAAAGCATATTTTCCAGGAAATTTAACTTGACCTTTTATTTCAACATACTTTTTTTCATTCCATTTAGGAATTGTAAATACGATAACTTCATCTCCATCCATAATTTTTATATCGCTATCTAATGCTTCTTTTAAAGATTTTGAAATTACAGTTCGCTTTCGCTCACCATCTTCTACACTGTATCTAATTAATTCAAATTTTTCTAAAAATGCTTTATTCGTTAATCCCCCAGCCATTTTTACAAGTTTTGCAAGTGTAGTTTGTGGATCTATCTCATACTCCCCACTTCTAAATACTTCACCATTTATTGTTGCAAACTCTTTTGGATGTGTATCAAAATAGTTAAAAAACTCTATCTCATCAAAAGGTTCTAAAACTAAATTATCTTTTTCTAAATTAACAATAAAGATAGTCCCATCTTTACTATTTCTTTTTATTTTAACATTTTCTAAATCTACAAATAAGCTCTCTCTTTTACAATTTTCTTTTACTTCATCAATATTTTTATATTTAATAATGTCAATTTTAGGATTTAATTTTACTATTTGTGATTGAGTTGAACCATCTTTTAACTCTTCTAACTCAAACTCGCTAAAAACTTTACACTCTGTACTATTTTTATCGTCTAAATCAACATATCTTTCACTTCTAAAAGTAACAATTTTTTGTAAATCTTTTAGACTCATACCTGATAGATATTGATACTTAGTAGCTTTTTCCAAAACCTTGCCAAATACATACACATATTGATTTTCTTTTAACTCTAATCTATTAAATATGAATATTTCATCGCTTCTACTTAATTTAATATCTGTTTTTCCATCTAAGACACTATTTATATTGAAACTCTCACTTATAAAACCTCTCTCTTTATCTACTCTTTTTACCATAGCAAAATTCATATCTGTATTATCAAGAAAAAAACCTCTGATTCCAACTTTCTGAATTTCTCGTTTTAATAATGTATGTAAAGAGTTATCTTCAGGTATTTCAAAAAGTCCTTCATTAATTATGTTTCCATAAATATTAATAGAGTGATTTAAATTATCATGAAGAGAAAAAATTTCTAATTTATCACCATTTTGAGGTTTGAGTTTTAACAACTCATCTTTTGAAAGTGTCAATATTTCAATAGCTTGATTTTTATTAAATCGTTTTAATCTAATGCCATGTCTGTTTGCATCATAGCTAATTCCACCAGCATAATCTAAAAGCTCTTTAAAACTATCTTGTGATGTTAGTTCATAAATTGCAGGATTTAAAACTTTTCCACTTACTATAATCTCTTTTTTTACATCTGAAACCACTAAAACATCACCATTTCTTAAAAGAAAATCGCTTTGTGTATCACCATATTTTATTAGTCTGTATAAATCTATTCGTTCTATTTCTCTATTATCTCTTTTTAAAATAATTTCTCTATAACTTCCATTTTTATTAATTCCACCTGATACAATTAATGCATCTTTAATTGTTGAAAATGATGATAAATTGTATAATCCTGGAGCTAAGACATTTCCCGTAATCATAATTTGTATAGAACTATAATCCATAATATTTATAATAATTTGTGAATTTGGAAAACCTTTTTCTAACTCTTTTGTAACTTTAAACTTCATATCTTCATAGCTCAAACCAGCAATTTTAATAAGTCCAATTGATGGAATATTTAATTCTCCATTTCTATCTATTTCCAAATTAAACTCATCATTTTTAAGACCATAAATAGAAATAGATACTTTATCACCACTATTTAGAATATAATAACTTGGTGTTGGTATGTTTTGAGAGTTTAGTCTATTTTTATTTAAAAAGAAGTTTTCACCAAATCTTTTTAAATTCTCTTTTTCCCTTACATCTCTATTTTTATACATATTTTTCATTAAATCTTCAGATGGATTATATATAAATGGTAATTTAGCTTTATAATCCTCTTTTTTTTGTTTTGTAATGTTTTCATCAACTTCATTCTCACTACTAATATTTAAGTCTATCGTATTAGTAACTGGTGGTAATAACTCTTTTGTTGAAATATCCATAATCTTTTTTTTAGATAACTCTTCATATTGTGCTTTCATTTGCATTAACTCTAATGGTGTTGCTGCAAATACAATATTTAATAAAAATAGAAATAAAATAACCTTTTTCAAAATTTACTCCTCAATCTTAAAAGTTCTAATCTCTTCAAAATATTCCATAAAATACCAAACAATTTTAGATATAAATGGATGTGATTTAAAAATCAGCAATACAGCATCTTTTTCATTTTCAAGATTAATATTGCTAAAATCATCACATATTTTTATCACCCTATCATCACTAATATCTATATTGTAACTATAAATATGATAACCATATTTACTAAATTTATCTATCTCTTCTTTTATATTTAACATATTTATCAAAAATAGTCTCCAACATTAAAATTATAAACAACACCAATTGTTGCGAAACCATATTTTTTATCAAATTGTGTTTGAGTATATCTATTGTATAGATAGTTTAATTCTCCATTAAACTGCCTTAACATAATTTTTCCACCAATATATGCTATAAAATTACGATTTATAATTTTTGAAATAGAAGCATCTACTACATGGTTACTGCCCATATAATCTATATCACTATCTCTAAACATTTCTCTATATTCATAATTTATTTGATAAAGTGTTTCAAATTTATCATATACAAAGTTAAACCCACCAAACAGACTACTTTCATTTCTATTTAAATTTGGAATTGCAAAATTTTCTAATAAGTTTTCCATAATAAAATTATCAGATGGTTCAACACTAATTGAACTTTTTATTTCTGTCTGTTTTGCCCCAAGATATAGTGTTAATATAGAATTAGTAAATCTTTTTGATAGTAGTAATCTTGTATAGAATGAATCATCTTGCAAATCTTTGATGCTTAAATATGGTTTTATGATATTCCAATTTTTATCATATATAGCCATTTTACTATCTTCATCAATTTTTATTACACCACCATTTATAGAAATATCTGTATTTGGTCTTATCTTTTTTATCATATAATTTAGCATATTGTCACTAACTATATTTATAGGCTCTGCTCTATTGCTAATATAACCAACATCAATAGCTAATGCACTAAAATATGCAAATCTATTTTTTATTAAATTAAATCTTACAAAAATATCATTTTGAATATTTTCTAATATAGAATCAGAATAATCTATATTCCATCTATTATGCTCATAAAATAGTGAAATAGTATCACTCAAACCATAAGATAGTCCAAAAATATAGCCATCCATATCACCAATAGAACCAAATGAGCTACCTCCAAGCTCTTTTTCTTTTATATCCAATATATCTATAGCATCATTAACTTTAAAATATGAGAGTTTAAAGCCTATATGATTTTTATATAGATTTTCTCCAACACGATTATCAACTGTAAAATTGATATCTGCAACTAGACTTTGACAACAAATTAGTAATAATATTAAATTTTCAGCCTTCATAAGTATAATTTTATCTTTTTATAACATAAAAGATGATAAATTACGGCTGTATAATTTCTGTTTTAGATGTGTATTCAGGAATTATTTAAAATTTGACTAAATAGGAGTCTTTAATGAAAAGAATTAGTATAGTGGCAAGTGTAGCTCTAATGGGTGCTTTAGGTTTTAGTGGATGTGGTAGTAGCGGAAGTAGCACACCATCTTCATCATCTTCTACAAGCTCTACAAGTTCAGAAGCGAGTAGTAGTTCATCTGTTGCGACTGCAACAATCACAGGCAAAGCAATTGATGGTTATATTGCTGGTGCAAATGTATCATTTGCAGGATTTACTGGAGTAACGGGAACAGGTGGGGCATTTAGCATAGCTGGAGTTCCTATGAATTCTACTGGTTTAATTACAATTACTTCAGATAGTGATTCTATTGATGAATCAACTGGTGAAGCTTATGAGGGTGTATTAAAAGGTTTAGTTACAAAAGATAGTGGAACAGTGGTTACACCTCTTACAACTTTAGTTATTAAACAATTAGAGAGTGAAGGTAAAGAGTTAAGTGAAGCTAATTTTGATGTTGCTTCAGAAGCATTAGCTACAAAACTTGGTATTAGCAAAGATTATATGAATGTTGATTTAGTTGAAGCATTAGATAAAGAGAGTGATAGTGCTAAAAAATTAGAAATTGCAGAAGCTATTAAAGTTGCTTTAACAATTCAAAAAACTGCAGAAGGATTGGCAAAAGCAGTTGGTTCTACAGATGTAGAAATGGTAGAAGTAGCTTATAAATCTATCTTATCAGTAATTAATGAAGATGTTGAGACTAGAGCTTTAAAAGTAAATTTTTTAACTGTTAATTTTGCAAAAATTATAAGTATATATGCAGAAAATATAAAAGAAAAAATTGCTGATGCACAAGCTAAATTGGATTTAGTAAAAGATGTATTAGAAGCATCAATTGTTATGGTTGAAGATATGGATATTACAACTTTAACAACAATTGCAATGTTAAATACAATCTCAAAAGCGATTGAAGTATTAACAGCTCAAGTTGAATTAGCACTTATTGTAGCTAATTTAGATGGTGTTCAAAATATTTTAAAAGCTATATCTATGATGGGTGGTATTATTGGTCTTTCAGATTTAGTAGGGGATTTAAAAACAGCTGGAGAACTTACAACAGCATTTAATAAACAAAAAGATGCTAGTGTAGAACTATATAACAAAACTTTTGGAACAGAGTTTAAAAAAGATTCTATTAAAGTAGTTACAAAAGAGTTTGCAACAATTAGACCAGCAAAATTATCACAGGCAGAACGAGCTTCTAAAATGGCGGAAGTATTTGCTAACCTTTCTAAAACATTAACTCTTTTAATTACTGTTGATAGTTTCTTATCAGCATATAATGCTATTTTAAATATAATAATTGACACAGTAAAAGATATAGTTACTAACTATCCTACATCTTCATCATCAGGTACAACAAGTTCTGCTACAACAAGTTCTACTGCAAGTTCAACAACAGGTGGCTCTACAAGCTCAACAGCAGGTGGTGGATATAGTCCTTCATCAGGTTACTATGCATACTCAGTAACAACTACAACAATTCCAGACAATATGAAGGGAGTAGCATCTATTAGTGATACAGCACTAAATGTAAGCAGTATTCAAGGAACAGCCATTTCAAGTGGTTCTGCATCAATTACTCAAAATTATATTAAACTTACTTCAAGTTGTAGTTATGATTCTTGTAGTGATGGTGGATACTCGTATAAATATAGTGCATTGAAAGCTAACTTAACAAACTATTATGATGTGGAATTAAATGCAACAGATACAACATCAGCATTAAATAAAAATGTAGCTGTTACAGTTATAATCAAAGCATCTACAGATTATATTACAGCTACAACAACTGCAAATTTTGCGAAAGTAAATAATGCATTAGTTGTAACAGTTCCAGCAGATGCTAATTTAACTCTAACAGGTAGTTATAACGGAACAAATTATTCTGTGTCTGATAAAAATAATAATGCTAACTTCATAACTTCATCATTAAGCGGAACTACTCAAACAATGAATTTTAGTATGGCTAATGTAATTAGTAAGTTTGATTCTAATTCAGCTTATGGTGCATTTATTAAACAAACAGTTACAGATAATGTTACAAAAGCTGGAAGTTATGAGACATATTTAATTATTAATGATGCAACTACTGGTACAAGCTTTATTGGAAACAGTGGAGCAACATTAACTGACACTAATATTATTAGTGGTATTAATACAGCAACTGGTTTAACTTTACAATCAGGTGTAAATGCTCTAAAAGTTAATGTAACTTTACAATAATTTCTTCTTTCCCCTTTTGGGGAAATTACTTCTTTGAAGGCAGACTACTTGAAACTTGAAAATCTGAAACACATAGCAATAATTATGGATGGAAATGGTCGATGGGCAACTCAAAAAGGTTTAAAAAGAGTTGATGGGCATAAAAAAGGTGCTGATGTTGTTGAAGAGATTACTATATATTGCTCAAATATAGGATTGAAATATTTAACTTTATATGCTTTTTCAACAGAAAATTGGAAAAGACCAAAGTTAGAAGTTGAATTTTTAATGAAACTACTTGATAGTTATTTAAAAAAACAGTTACCACTTTATTTAAGTAATAGTGTAAAATTTGAAACAGTTGGAGATATTTCTAAATTTTCTAAAAAACTTCAACAAACAATAGCTGATACAAAAGCTAAAACAGCAAATTGCACGGGTTTAACACAAATTTTAGCACTAAATTACGGCTCTCAAGATGAAATAGTAAGAGCTATAAAGTCTATTCCAAAAGATAAAATTGATAGTTTAGATATTGATAATTTTGGAAACTATTTAGATACAAAAGATATTCCAGCAGTTGATATGTTAATTAGAACAAGTGGTGAAAAGAGAATTTCAAATTTTTTGCTTTGGCAAATAGCTTATGCAGAACTATTTTTTACTGATATTATGTGGCCAGATTTTAATGGTGAAGAGTTAGCAAAATTAATAGATGAATACAATAGCAGAGAACGGAGATTTGGTGGAGTTTAAAAAAAGTAATTAACCCCAATAAATGCTCCATTTATATGCTCAATTTCAAATTTAGAATCTCCTATATCACTAACTAAATATTTATAACCAACTCTGAATTGAAACATTGATTGAGTTAGGGCAAATGATAGTTGTCCTCCATATACTACTCCTTGATTATCATTTCCCTTAAAATCAATTATCGAATAACCAACAGTTGGTCCAACTAATATATCGAAACTTCGTGGATTTAATAGTGAAAAATCAACAGATAGAGAAATCATATTATTTGAGTCTCCATCAATATCAGAATATGTATATCCTAAATATGTTTCTGCTGTGCTATTTTTTGAACCTAAAACTAAACTATAACTGCCACCATCATAATTTTCGCTATGGTTTTTCATTTTTTGTTTTATTTTTGTTGTTGAGTTTCCAAGCATTAAACCAACATAAGTTTGCTCACTTGCAAACATAAAAGATGAACATAAAATTAGTGTAGTAATAGACTTTTTCATAAATACCCTTTTTAATTTGTTTGCTGATTTTAGTATAGTTTTAATTAAATTCCTATAATATAACAAAAATATATATTTATGGCTTACTCAATATAGGCTGATTGGAGTTTTGTGGAGTTTTTTTTTGAAATAGAAAGGATACTGTTTTGTGAATGTCCAAATGCAAAAGTAGAGCTATTTAGAAATTTTTATGAAAAATATAAAAATATTGATTTAAATTTTAATCATAATGGTGAAATATTAGATTTAATTCAGCCATCTTATTATAACTTTTGTAAAATTGTGGATAAAAAAGAGCTTGATAGTCGAGCAAATTTAAACTCCAAAGATGGACTTGGAGCATTTTTACACTCAATTTTACATATTGAATATAGTGCGATAGATTTAGCATTAGATGCGATTTATAGATTTAGAAATCTACCACAAGAGTATTATATGGATTGGCTAAGAGTTGCAGATGAAGAAATTTCTCACTATTTAATGTTAAAAAATATTTTAGAAGAGATTGGCTTTTATTATGGAGAATTTGCTGTGCATGATAAGTTATTTATAGCAATGCAACAGAGTTCAAATATAGTTCTTAGAATGGCTCTAATTCCTCGTTTTTTAGAAGCAAATGGTTTAGATGCAAATTTAAAAATGGTTCAAAAAGTAAAAATGATACAAAATAGAGCTATAAAATCTAAAATATTGAGTGCTTTAGAAATAATTTTAAAAGATGAAATAGGACATGTTAGAGTTGGTGATAAGTGGTTTAAAATATTAAAAAGTGATAAAGATGACTATTTTGAACTTATAAAAAGTGTTTATCCAAAAGCATTTGATAAATTTCCACAAATGAATGAAGAGTTGAGGCTTGAAGCTGGTTTTTCGATTGAAGAGTTAAATAGAATAAAATTAGGAGGTTTTTGATGAAAGTTTTAATAGTTGCAAGTGAGGTAGTTCCTTTTGCAAAAACAGGTGGATTAGCAGATGTGGTTGGTGTTTTACCAAAGTTTTTAAAAGCTATGGGAGTTGATGTAAGAGTTGTTATGCCTCGATATTATGGAGTTGATAGAGGAAATTTAACAAAACATGTATCTCCTCTTGGAGTTCCAATGGGAATTATTGGAGAGCTTTGGTGTGGAGTTTATGAAGGTGTTTTACCAAACTCTTCTGTGCCAATATATTTTATAGATTATGAAGAGTATTTTGGAAGAGCAAATTTATATAATTATGATAATGGTGAAGGATTTTTGGATAATGATAACAGATTTGTATTTTTATCAAAAGCATCACTACAACTGTGCAAAATGCTGGATTTCAAACCAGATATAATTCATGCTAATGATTGGCATACTGCAATTATTCCACTATTTTTAAACTCAATTTATAAAAATGATATATTTTTTAGAGACACAGCTTCGATTATTACAATTCATAATTGCCAATATCAAGGACAATTTTACAAGGGCTTGATGGATGTTTTAGCTGTTGGTTGGGAACATTTTACATATTTAGGATTAGAACAAGATGATTGTGTAAATCTATTAAAAGGTGGAATTTATCATGCAAATGCAATTACAACTGTAAGTCATGGTTATAGAAATGAGCTATTTACAAAAGAGTATGCTTATGGATTAGAAGGTGTAATTTCTGATAGAAAAGATAGTTTTTATGGTATTTTAAATGGTGTGGATTATGCTGAATGGAACCCAGAGAATGATAAATTTATTGCTAAAAATTATTCAAAAGATAATTTAGATGGAAAATTAGAGTGCAAAAAAGATTTACAAAAAAGCTTTAATCTTCCACAAATTGATGTTCCAATTTTTGGAGTTGTTAGTCGATTGGTTGATCAAAAAGGTGTGGATATTTTAGCAAGTGCTATTTTTGAAATACTTTCGCTTGATTTACAATTTGTCCTACTTGGAAATGGAGAACATTGGGCTCACACATTTTTTAAAAATATTGCAAAAGAGTTTCCAGAAAAATTTGCTTGTTTAATTGGTTATGATAATGGATTGTCTCACAAAATAGAAGCAGGAGCAGACTTTTTTGTGATGCCTTCACGATTTGAGCCGTGTGGGTTAAATCAGATGTATAGTTTAAAATATGGAACTCCTCCAATAGTTAGAGCAACAGGTGGGCTTGATGATACAGTTACAAACTTTAATGAAAGTAATTTATCTGGAAATGGATTTAAGTTTTATGATTTAAACCCAAAAGCACTATTTAATACAATCGGTTGGGCAACTTATACATACTACAATAATCCAAATGGATTAACACAACTTAGAAAAAATGGAATGTGTGCTGAATTTACTTGGGAGGAGTCGGCTCAAAAATATATTGATGTTTATAATATTGCAATAAATAAAAAAAGAGGTCTGTAATGCTTGGCATTATAGTTTTCACAATTTTTATCTCATTAGTTAGTAATATAATTTTAAAAAAATTTCACCTTCCAACAATTATTGGTTATATTTTTACAGGCACAATTGTAGCTTATACTCTCGATTTACACTCTGCTGTAAATAATCACGAATTAAAAGAGATAGCAGAGTTTGGAGTTGTATTTTTGATGTTTACTATTGGATTGGAGTTTTCTATTGCACATCTCAAAAAAATGAAATATGAGGTTTTTGTAACGGGAACTTTGCAAATTGTAATAACTTCAATCATAGGTTATATAATTAGCTACTATATTTTAGGGCTTTCTCAAAATAGCTCTTTTGTAGTGGCAATTGCAATTTCACTCTCTTCAACGGCAATAGTTTTAAAAACATTTAATGAAAGTGGAGACATAAATAAACGATTTGGACAACGAACACTTGGGATTTTGATTATGCAAGATATAGCAGTTATTCCAATACTCTTGCTACTTGGATTTTTAAGCTCTCATGATGGAAATATATCATCTATTTTAATCAATACATTTTTAAATGGATTTTTACTACTTGGATTGCTCTATTTAGCTGGGAAATATCTATTGGAGCCATTTTTTATAGCAATTACCAAAACCAATTCCGATGAACTATTTGTTAGCTCAATTCTATTTATGGCAATTGGTGCTTCATATTTAGCTTATCAGCTTGGATTTTCATACTCACTTGGTGCTTTTATAGCAGGAATGTTAATTTCAGAAACAAAATTTAAACATCAAGCTGAAGCAGATTTGATACCTTTTAGAGATTTATTGCTTGGAATATTTTTTATTACAGTTGGAATGCAGATAAATTTTGCAACAGTTTTTAACTATATTCATATTATTTTGATTGCTTTAATAGCTATCATGGCTTTGAAATTTATAGTTATTTTTGTAATTGTAAAAATTCATGAAGATAAAAAAACAAGCTTTAAAACTGCTATTTCACTTGTTCAAATTGGTGAATTTTCACTTGCAATTTTGGAAATCTCACGAACAAATGGATTAATTAGTGCAATTGATAGTCAAATATTAATTGTGACAATTATAGTTTCTATGATTTTAACTCCAATTATTCTAAAAAATCTTTCTCAAATTACAGACAAAATTATTAAGAAAAATGATGAAGAGAGTGAGCTTAGAAACTATTATGGTGAAGAGTTAGAAAATCATGTTGTATTACTTGGATATGGTGAGTTTGGTAAAAATATCGCAAATGCTTTACGAGAGCAAGGAGATAGATATATAATTGTTGAGAATAATATAACTGCTTATTATCGTGGAGTTAAAGATAATCAACCAATTATTTTTGGAAATGCTCTAAAAAAAGAGATTTTAAAAAACACATCTTTAGATAGTGCGAAATTTGTAATTATTGCCATTGATAATCCAAAAAAGCTATATCAAGCTTGTGAGATTATTCAAAAAATAGTTGAAAATGAGAAAATAATTATTAAAGTTCATAGTGAATATGAAAAAAGCATGTTGGCTGATTTGAATATTGACAATATTATTATAGAAAATGTAGTTACAAGTAGAGCTGTGGCAAATTTTGTTATTAATCAATCACTAAATAGTTTATAGCTATTTAGTGATAAGAGCAAGTTCTAAAAGTATATTTTCACTATTTAAAATTATATTAATTCCAATATCATTTGCTAAGTTTCTAATATAGTTATCTTTTTGAATATCTCTTTTAGAGTTAATTTCAATCTTTAAAATTGAGTATTTCTTATCTGAAATTTTGATATATTCACCAACCCCAATAGAAACTTTTGTATAGATTTTAGAACTTGTTGTAGTTGCATAAATCTTATTTAAAAGTTTTAAAAACTTATCTGCTACAACTCTAATATCTGGAATTGTTGGGTCAAAATCTTTTATAAAATCATTTTGAGAACTAATAGAGTTTGTGCTAATTGCTAAATCTATTAAAGCATAAATATTTATTAGTTCTGCTTCATGTGTATTTATATGACTTACTTTTAGTTGTGGAATTTTATAAAGCTTAATTCCTATTTCACTTTCATTCTCATATCCAACAGTCAAAGCAAAAAATTTAAATTTATCAAGCTCTAAATCAATAAAAATTGTATTAAATCCAAAACTATCTTTTGCATAACTTAGAGCTAAATCAAAAATAGTTCTATTTGAAACCCTTGCTAAAAGGTATTGAGCTTCTTGATTTAAGCTCTTTACCTTTCCATCAGAATAAAAAACAATAAACGGATTATAGTCATACTCTATCCACTGCTCTAAAAAATTCATCTTTACTCTTCAATATAATTTTTTAGTTTTCTACCAACTTTTGGGTGTTTAAGTTTTTTAATAGCACTGCTTTCTATCTGTCTAACTCTCTCTCTTGTTACAGATAACTCTTTACCAATTTCTTCTAATGTTCTATCACTTTCATCATTCATAAGCCCAAATCTCATTCTAATGACAGTGCTTTCTCTATCGTTTAATTGCCTTAAAACATCTTCGATTTGACTTCTTAAATCTTCTTTCATAATATGTTCTAATGGTCCAACAGAGTCTTTATCTTCTACAAAATCTCCATATTTGCCATCATCATCTTCTCCCACAGGAGCATCAAGACTAATAGGCTCTTTTGTGATTTTTATAACATTTTTTACTTTATCAACAGGCAATCCAACTTCTTCAGCAATTGTATCTACATCTGGCTCTTTTCCACTCTCTTGTAGATGTTTTCTTGTAACTTTATTTATTCTATTAATAGTCTCTATCATATGAATTGGAATTCTGATAGTTCTTGCTTGGTCTGCAATTGCTCTACTAATAGCTTGTCTAATCCACCAAGTTGCATAAGTTGAAAATTTATAACCTTTAGTATATTCAAACTTATCAACTGCTTTCATAAGTCCAATATTACCTTCTTGAATTAAATCTAAAAACGGTAAGCCTCTATTTGTATATCTTTTGGCAATTGAAACAACAAGTCTTAAATTTGATTTAGCCATTTTTGTTTTTGCTTTTTCAGCAATACTTTTACCTCGTTTAATTTGTTCTAAAATCTCTTTTAGTTTTTCAGGCTCTAAGCTAAAACCTTTTTTACTTGCTTCTTTTGTAAGATATAACTTTTTTATTTCCATATATGTGCTTACCATTGTTGCTTCAGGCACAGCAGAAGCTATATCAATTTTACTCATTTTTGTAATATTTGCTAATATATCATGATGGTTTTTTAACAAAATATCATTAAAGAGAGGCAATTTATATTCCAATCTTTTCAATTCTCTCTCAAATCCAACATCACTATAAAGAGCTGTTTCCATAGCTTTTACAAGTTCATTAATTAATTTACTTGTAGGTCCTAAATCAAGAAGTCGCTCTTTTAATAGTTTTTTCTTAAATGTTAATGATAATTGTCTAAATAGCACTTCATCTTCATCTAATACAACTTCTTCAGGAATTAGACTCTCTTCAAACTGTTTTAACCACTCTTTTTTTGCTTTTTCTAAAGCTTTGAAACTTGTAATAACTTTTTCTTGTCTTTTTTCGTCTCGTTTGCTAAGTGGTCGTGGTGCATTTGATTCTTCATCAACCTCTTCCTCTTCTTCAACTTCCTCTTCTTCTCCTTCTTCACCCTCATCATCAAAGCTTTTAAATAGCTCTTTTACTCTTCGTTCTCTATTTATGAGAGGCTCTCTATAATCTAATATAAAATCTATTAGATATGGCACAGAACATATTGCATCTAAAATAATATCTTCACCAAGTTCTATCTGTTTTGATAACTCAATTTCTTCATCTTTTGTAAGTAATGGAATTTGTCCCATTTCTCTCAAATACATTCTTACAGGGCTATCACTTCTACTCCATTCAAGTAGTTCCCTATCTTTCATTAAGTCAAACTCTTCTTCAAGCTCTTCATCTCTAATCTTTTTTTGCTCTGCTTCAATCTTTTTTCGTTCTTGAATATTTAAGATTTTAGCTCGCTCACTTGAAGTTATAAGAGTAATTTTACTCTTTTTTGCAAGTTCTAATACCCTCTTAGCATTTGCTAATGTTGGTTGTTTTGGAAATAAATCAACAATTGCCTCGTATGTGAGATTACTATTTTTATACTCTTCTATTAGAGTTTCTAACTCTTTATTTAAATTTTTTGCAGACACGGTGGTCTCCTTAAGCAGGTGTAGTGAATGATAAAAAGATGTGGATTATACCGAAAAATTCTTAATATTTTATAATTTTTACCTTTATTGTAATAATTATAAAATATTTGTATGATATTTAATTATTACTTCATGATAATAATATCATTGTATATTTAATTATATAGTTAAATATTTATATGTTAAATATAAGTTTTATGAAATAAAAGTATATGTTTTAGACTATTTTTTAAGCAATTTTATTTAGTAATAATCTTGTAATTTTGATACAATATAGATATTTTAGATTAGGAGTTTTGTATGAATTTTTCTTATATTAAAGGTAAGTTGATATTTCTTGCAATTATAGTTATTGCTATCATATTTAGTATCTCAATTGTCGCATATATTGGGCTTGAAAAGGTAAAAATAAATGGTAACAAATATAATGAAATAGTTCTTGCTAAAGATTTAACAGCAGATATCCTACCACCACCTGCATATATTATTGAAACAAGACTGATTACATTTATGATGGCTGATAAATTTATCACAGATGATAAATTTCAAAATTTAATTAATAAATTTATGAAATTAAAACAAGAATATTTAGATAGACAAAATTATTGGATAAATAGTAAGTTAGATACAGATATGAAAAATTATATTCTTAAAATTACTAAAGAACCTGCTATTAAATTTTTTGATATTGTAGAAAATCAATATATACCTGCAATTAAAGCAAAAGATTATAATAGAGTTGATGAGATATTCAAAATATTGACTCCAATTTATGAAGAACATAGAGATGGAATTGATAAACTTGTAGAATTGGCATTAGCAGATGTAACAAAAAGAGAATCTGAAGCAAAAGATATGTTAAGTAGTGTTACTACAATACTTTTTATAACTATTATTATTGGTTTAGTAGCTGTAATTGTATTAATAGCTATAATTATTAACACAATATTACATAAATTAAATTCAATTAAAAAAGCTGTTTATGAGTTAGAAAGTGGTGATGGAGATTTAACAAAAAGATTAGAGTTAAATGGCAAAGATGAAATAGTTGATGTTGCAAATATATTAAATAAATTTTTAAATAAAATCCACTCCCTTGTAAATGAAGCAAAAAAGCTCTCTCTAGATAATGCTTCTACAACAGAAGAGCTTAGAGCAACATCTCATAGTATTGGTTTAAAACTTCAAGATAGCTCAATGACTGTAAATAATATCTTAAAAAATGCAGAACCTATAAAAACTATTGCAGAAGATAGTTCAAGTGTTTTAAAAAGTAGTAATAATAAAATTGCACAAGCTGTATCAAAATTACATGAGACAAAATCTATTACTACAAAAATGGTTGAAGAGATTAGAGATAATTCAAAAATAGAGTTAGAACTATCAGATAGATTATCTCAACTTACTCAAGAAGCTACACAAGTCAAAAGTGTTTTGGGAATTATTTCAGATATTGCCGACCAAACCAATCTATTAGCACTAAATGCAGCAATTGAAGTAGCGAGAGCTGGAGAACACGGAAGAGGATTTGCTGTTGTTGCTGATGAAGTTAGAAAGTTAGCAGAGCGAACTCAAAAAAGCTTAGTTGAAACAAATGCAACGATAAATGTCATAACACAATCCATAAATGATGTAAGTGATATTATGAGTAAAAATAGTGATAGAGTAAAAGATGTTTTAGAAAACTCTCAATTAGCAGAAGATTCAATCAATGAAATTTCAATTATAATGGAAGAAACATCTACGATTTCTTGTAAAAGTTCTAAAGAGTCGGAAAATATATCTAAACAAATTTCAGAAATAATATTAAAACTTGCAAATATCAATGAGTTATCAACAAGCAATACGAGAAGTGTAGAAGAGATGGTAAGTGCAATTGATATGTTAAATCAAATGACAGAACAGTTATCTCATAAAATGGAAAGTTTTAAGGTTTAGACGGAATACTATTTGCTACTCTCTATGCAAAATCTATGGAGAGAGCTATGCAGACAGGATATTATAGTGCAACAGGGGGAATGGTTACCCAATTTAATAGATTGGATATGATTTCCAATAATTTAGCAAATTTAAATACTAATGGTTATAAAAAAGATAATGTTGTAATTGGAGATTATTTAAGAGTCTTTCAAGAGAGCAGAGATGAGTTACCATTGGATAATCACACAAGAGAAGGGGCGAAATTTTTAAATCGCTCAATTGTAAGAGTTCCAAAAGTTGTAGAAGAATATACAGATTTTGGACTTGGTGGATTTAAAGCCACAAATAATCCATTTGATATATCTTTAAAAGAAGATGATAAATTCTTTGCAGTTGAAACTCCAAATGGAGTTAGATATACAAGAGATGGAGCATTTACTCTAAATAGCAATGGCGAATTAGTAACAAGAGAAGGTTTTTTAGTTTTGCCAACAGATTATGAGATGACAAAAACTGCAATTACAATTCCAGAAAATAGTAGAATTACAGTAGATGAAGATGGTAAAATATATGCTGATGAGATTGAAATAGCTTCACTTCAAGTAGCACAATTTAAAGATATAAAATATCTAAAAAAAGAAGGAAATAATCTATTTAGAGCAGAACTTCCAGCAGATAAACGAGAATTAAGTGATTCAAGGGCTGTAATACAGGGCTTTGTAGAAAAGAGTAATGTAAATGCAGTTACTGAAATGACTTCACTAATTGAAGCAAATAGATTAGTTGGAATGTATCAAAAAGCAATGGATACACAAATGAATGATTTGAATTCTGATGCAATAAATAAATTAGCAAATATTAAAGCTTAAAGGAGTAGTTTATGATTAGGTCTCTATATTCAGCAGCAACAGGAATGATTGCTCAACAATTAAATATTGATACAATTTCAAATAATATTGCCAATGTAAATACAGGTGGATTTAAAAAAAATAGAGCAGAGTTTGCAGACCTTTTTTATCAAACAATGGAATATGCAGGAACAGCTACAAGTGCTACAACATCTAATCCAACAGGAATAAATATTGGACTTGGAGTAAGACCAACTTCAGTTAGTAAAATATTTTCTCAAGGAAATTTCAAAGAGACTCAAGCAAATTTAGATGTTGCAATTACAGGAAATGGATTTTTTCAAATTCAAATGCCAGATGGAACAACAAGCTACACAAGAAATGGAAGTTTTAAACTTGATGCAAATGGAAATATTGTAAATGCTGATGGGTATTTATTGCTTCCCCAAATTACAGTCCCTCAAGATGCTGTGCAAGTTTCAATTGGAACAGATGGCACAGTATCAGTTAGACAAGCAGGACAAACAGCATTAAATCAGGTAGGACAGTTGGAGTTGGCAACTTTTATAAATCCATCAGGTCTTCACTCGCTTGGAAATAATCTATATCTAAATACAACAGCTTCAGGTGATGCAACTCTTGGAAACCCTGGATTAAATGGACTTGGAGAAACAAGACAAGGATTTTTGGAAATGAGTAATGTGCAGTTAGTTGAAGAGATGACAGACTTAATTACAGGACAAAGAGCTTATGAAGCAAACTCAAAAGTTATCACAACTTCAGATGAGATGTTACAAACTGTAAATAGTCTAAAGAAATAAAGAGTAATTTAAATCTATCTTAGCTAAAATTTTGCCACTATTTGGGTAGTTTATACCATAATTTTAGTTAATAATAAGGTTATTTAAATGAGTGTAATTAGTGGAAAAAGTTTCAAATTTGGTGATAATATAGATACAGATTTAATCATAGCGGCGAGATATTTAAACAGTTCAGATGAAAAAGAGTTGGCAAAACATGTCATGGAAGATGCAGACCCAACATTTGTAAATAGAATAAATATTGGGGATATTATTGTTGCTGGTGAGAATTTTGGTTGTGGAAGTAGCAGAGAACATGCTCCAATAGCAATTAAAGCTTCAGGAATATCTTGTGTAGTTGCTCCATCTTTTGCAAGAATATTTTATAGAAATGCTTTTAATGTTGGTCTTCCGATTTTTGAAATCAATGAAGTTGATAAAATTAGTGAAGGTGATGTTTTAGAAGTTAATATGAAATATGGCTTGATAGTTAATCTAAGTAAAAATGAGAGTTATAAATTTTCTCCAATTCCAGAATTTATGTTGCAACTATTAGAGAGTGGTGGATTAATAAATTATGCAAAGAGTCAAATAAGTGAGGAAAGTTTATGAAAAAGTATAAAATAGCTGTCATAAAAGGCGATGGAATTGGAGTTGAAATTGTAGATGAAGCGATAAAAGTTTTAAATGCTGTCTCTCTTAAATGTGGATTTGAATTAGATTATAGCGAATATTTAATGGGTGGAATTGCTGTTGATACAGTTGGAACTCCACTTCCACAAGAGACAATAGATGGTGCTAAAGTTGCAGATGCTGTTCTTTTTGGTGCAATTGGTGGAGAAAAATGGGATAAATTAGAGCGACATTTGCGACCAGAGAGTGGGCTTTTAAAAATTAGAAAAGAGCTTGGACTATTTGCAAATTTACGACCTGTAACTGTTTATGATGAGCTTATACATGCTTCGCCATTAAAGCCAGAAGTTATACAAGGTGTTGATTTAATGGTTGTAAGAGAGTTAATTGGTGGAATTTACTTTGGAGAACCAAGAGCAAAAGAAGAAAATAGAGCATATAATACGATGGTTTATTCAGTAGATGAAGTTAAAAGAATTGCAAAAGTTGCATTTGAAGTAGCACAAAAACGAAGAAAAATAGTATGTTCAGTAGATAAAGCAAATGTTTTAGAAGTTAGTCAGCTTTGGAGAGAAGTTGTTAGTGAAGTTGCAAAAGATTATCCAGATGTAACTCTAACTCATATGTATGTGGATAATGCTTCAATGCAGTTAATTCGAGACCCAAAACAGTTTGATGTAATTTTGACAGGTAATATTTTTGGAGATATTTTAAGTGATGAAGCATCTATGCTTGGTGGCTCTATTGGTCTTTTACCTTCAGCATCTATTGGTAGTGGAGTTGCACTATTTGAGCCAATTCACGGTTCAGCTCCAGATATTGCTGGATTAGGAATTGCAAATCCAATTGCAACTATTGCAAGTGCATCTATGATGCTTAAATATTCATTAGGTGAAATTGAAGCTTCAGAACGAATAGAAAAAGCAATAAAAAAAGCTTTAGCAGATGGATATAGAACAAAAGATTTATCAAAATATGATGCTTTAGAAGTCTGCACAACAGAGCAAATGGGTTCAATTATTGCTGATTTGGTTACAAAAGATTTATGAATGCAATAAAACTCGCTTTAAATTATGAACTTCAAGGACTAAAAAAAGAGGCCTTGGAAGTTTATAATAGCATACTAAAAGTAAATCACGAAAATAGAGAAGCTCAAGATGGAGTCAGACGATTAAGAGGAGAGCGAAAAAGTTTTATTGGTGTGAATAAAAGAATGGTAGATGCTTTTGTAAGTATGAAAAGCGATGATGATATTAGAGATTTTGAAAGGTGGTTAATTCAGATATGGAACTAAAAGATTATATATTATCAACACTGCAAGAGCTTACTGAAAGCATTGAAGAAGAGATGTTAGAGAATGATATTAATAAAAATAAAAGCTCTAAAAACGATGTGAATAAAAAAGGGACAATTATAGATATTCCCAAAAAAGAGATTGAAAATATACCTATTCCACAAACTCCTCCACCAGCACCTCAAAAAGTGATAGATATAAAACGAGAAGCTTCTTATGAAGATGATGAAGATGTTGGAGTTAGTAATCCAAATTTAGAGCGAGAATTTTTGACAAATTTAAGAGAAAGAATTTTAGTTCTATTTGAAGGGTTACAAAATCCAAAAAACTCTCAAATAGATGTTAAAGTTGATATTATATTAAACTTTTTAGAGTATCTTTTATCTATGATAGAAGAAAGGGTTGAAATTTTATCAAAAATCAACCACTAAATTGAAATTATAAAAATTTCTCTTTTGCTCTCTCTAAATCTTCAAGAGTATCAATTCCAAAACTTCTGCTTTCAACTTTTATCATTGATATTTTTTTACCATAATATATAGCTCTTAACTGCTCTAATTTTTCGATATTTTCCAATTCACAAGATTTAAAGTTACAAAATTCTCTCAAAGTAGTTCTTTTAAATCCATAAACTCCTAAATGTCCAAAATATTTTACTCCAACTTCATCTCTATCAAATGGAATTTTACTTCTCGAAAAATATATGGCATTGGATTCATCATCTACTACAACTTTTACAACATTTGGGTCAAAGCTATCATGTTGAGTTATAACTTTATAACAACTTGCCATAAATTTATCAGATTTCATTCTCTCTTTTAACTGAATTAATATCTCTTCTTCCAAAAATGGCTCATCAGCTTGCATATTTATCACAGTTTCATTTTCACTAAGTCCTAAAATTTCTGCACACTCATTCACTCTATCTGTGCCACTATTATGACTCTCTTTTGTCATAATAGCTTTTATATTAAACTTTTTTGCCACATCTACAACATCATAACTATCAGTTGCAATTACAACATCATCTACATTTTTTGCAATAAATGCAGATTTAATTACCATTGGCAGACCACCAATATCAGCTAATACTTTATTTGGAAATCTACTTGATTTAATTCGTGCTGGAATGATTATCATTTAACAATCCTTATGTTAGAATTCAAATGAAATTTTACACTTTTTAAGGGGTTTTTGTGTTGCTTTATCAACCAATAGATGGCTATTGCTATAATAGTGATACAATTTTTTTATTTGATTTTATATCTAAATTTAATATTAAAAATAGTGTTTTAGAAATTGGAAGTGGATGTGGTATTTTAGGACTTTTAGTGAAACAAAAATTTGATAATATTAATTTAGTTATGATTGAAAAACAAGAAATTATGTATCAATTTAGTCTTAAAAATAGAGACATAAATGGATTAAATGCAGAAATTTTATTAGCTGATTTTTTAGAATATCAATTTTGTGAAAAGTTTGATTTTATAATATCAAATCCACCATTTTATGATGGTAAAAATAGTAATTCAGTAAATAGTATCAAACAAATAGCTCGATATGATAGTTATCTACCTTTAGAAGAGTTTATAAGAAAAGTTGCTACAATTTTAAAACCAAAAGGTGAATTTATATTCTGTTATGATGTTAGAGCATTTGATAAAGTGTGTGAAACTCTTTTAAAATATAAAATCAAAATAGAAAGTGTTAGATTATTATATTCAAAGTTATCGAAATCTTCAAATTTAGTCTTAATAAAAGCTAAAAAAGGTTCAAAAAGTGTGGTAGAGTTTTTACCTCCACTAATTATGTTTGATGAATTTGGGTATTCACAAGAAGCAAAAGCAATATTTGAAAAAGTAGGAACATATAGCATAAAATGTCAAATCAATTAAGCAAAGATGGATTTCCATTTAAATTTGATAGTAGTAAATGTAGTGAATGTAGTGGTAAATGTTGTAGAGGGGAGAGTGGAGCTATATTTTTAAATAGTTCTGAAATTGCTAATATTTCAAACTTTTTAAAGATAGAAAGTTCAATTTTCATAAGAGATTATTTAAAAAAAATTGGATTTAAATACTCTATAAAAGAGTTAAAAATAGGTGGTGAGCATTACTGTCTGTTTTTTGATTTAGATAAAAGAAACTGCTCAATTTATGAAGTTAGACCAACACAGTGTAAAAGTTTTCCATTTTGGGACTATTTTAAGTCCAATAAAGATGAGGTAGCAAGAGAATGTATCGGTATATTGTTATAATTTTTTTAACTCTTTTTACTCTTCATAGTGCAAATGAAAAATTTGATGAAGATAAATATATTATGTTATCAATTATGAGCAAAGAGAGTGGAGATGATAAAAGTGCAAAAGAGCTATTTTTGAAACTTTATAAAGAGACAAAAAAGTTTGAATATTTAAAAGAAGCTATAAAAATTGATATTATTTCAGATAATATAAAAGATGCTTTAGAGCTGTTAGATGGATTAAAAATAGAGACTTTGCCTTTGGATTTCCAAAAAATA
>DZAY01000026.1 GCA_022729735.1 Helicobacter cetorum | reverse complement strand
TGCTCTTCTTCAAGAGTGGGAAAGTAAGACACTGCCAAGGTAAGAACTTCTTTTTACTTCTTACCTTTTTTATACGCTTAATATTTTTGAATACCTAATGCTTCGTCAAGTATTCTGTAACAATCATCGATTGAATAATCATAAACTTTAATTTCACGACCACTTTTTAGCTTTACCCAAAGCTTTACCCAAAAAAATAATCATCATAGAAAACATCTTCACAATGCCCTTTATGGGGGTTATATCTATAATCCTCACATTCATCGTAATCTTCCCAATATGATGCTACTTCATTAACATTTATTCTTACATCACCTAAAAAAATCCATCTTGGTGGCTGGTTTCTACTCATAGATAATACCTTATAACAAGTGATGAACTTTGCAAACTTGGTGTTCTTTTGATAATTTGAAAAGTTTTATAGTTTGTAGGATGAATTGTTCGTATTGCACTACAACAACTTGGCATTCTATTTCCAAATTGATTAAACTTATTCATAACCCTATCATGTAAATTTTTTGATAGCAAATCTATAGCTATCAAACCTAAAGCTTTTGCTTGAGTGAAAATAATGTCTAACTCATTTATAAAATTTTGTCTGGTTGGCATTTTGTAATCCTTTTATAAAAAATGGGAAGTATTATATATATATTAAAATAAACTTAATTTATAATATATAGTTTTTTAATAAAATTAATGACTCACTAACATAACTTAAGCACTATAAGATGGTGTATAGCTAATTTCAAACTCATCTTTAACAACTTTTGTTTCTAAAGATATTAAACTATTCAATATTTTAAATGTTGAACATAAATTTAATCGCTCATCTACTCTATTTCCAAATAAAATCTCTTTTGAACTTTCTAAATCTAAAATAACAGCAACTCCATCATATTTTTCAAAGTTTTGCTCATTTGCATAAAGCGATATATTTAATATAAATAATAATAAAAATTTAGATTTTTTAATTATGCTAATCAATCCCTTTTAAAAAACCTTCAAATAAATAATCTTTATTTATTGTAGTTTCTATTTCATCACCCAAAGCTATATATTCAAATGAGTTTTCAGAATTATTTAGCATATACCACTCATTTGAGTATGGTTTGTATAGATACCAAAAGTTGTAGCGATTATCAAAAAAGCTTTTTTCAACTCTATCTAAATGTTTTAACTCTTTTCTAAAACTCTCATCTTTTAAAAGTTTTCGTCTAATTCCAAGCTCTCCACTCTCAATATATATATAAATTGTAACTAACTTATATTTTTGTTCTTTTAAATGTTTAATGATTTGAAATAGATATTTAATTTCCAAACTGCTCTCAATCACAAAAGATGCCCCTTTTTCTATAATATCATCTATATTTTGATATAAGTGTGGGTCATATTTTTCTAATGAATCTGAATGTGGGCTTTTTGGAAGATGGTCAAAATCTATATGAAAAAATGATTTTGAAACTGCAAAATCTTTTGCCAAAGTTGTTTTTCCACAACCTCTTGCTCCTGTAATTAAATAACACTCTCTCAAAAAAAACTCCTATAATTTTATAACTTTTGCTCCAAATCCACCCATATTAAGTGGAGCATCACTGAAACTTTTAACACTTGGATGAGCTTCTAAAAACTCTTTTACAACGGCACTCAATCTACCTGTCCCAATTCCTGTATAAACCAAAACTTCATCAAATCCAGCTAAAAGTGAAGTTGATAAAAATTTATCAAGTTTATCTAATGCTTCTTCACTTCTTAAGCCGTGTAAATCAAGTGTAAGTGAAGCATTTGATGGTCTTTGATAAGTTATATTTAGTTTTGCTGGTTTGCTAAAAGCTTGTCCAACTTTTTTTAACTCAACTAATGGAACTCTAAATTTAAATCCATCAATGTCAATTATCGCTTCACTTCCTTTGATAGAGTTGATTACTCCTCTTTTATCACGATATTTTATACTATTTCCAACTTCAAATTTTACTTCTTCTACTGTTGGTTTTTCAACAACTATATCTTTTATAATATTATGTGCTGTATTTAGTGATTTATGAGCTTCTTGTGGAGAACTTTTAAGCCCTTTTTTTACTTCATAAATAGCATCTTGATAAGCTCTATCTAACTCTGCTTTTCGTTTTTTTAGCTCCAAATAAATCGTCTCTTTTTCAGATTTCAGACTCTCTTTTAAATTTTTAACACTTTCTAACTCTCTATTTAACTCATCTCTTTTACTCTTTAACTCAAACTCCAATTCACTACTTTTTTGAATTAACTCATTTAGTCGCTCTTTATCTTCTCCATAAACCTCTTTGGCTTTTATTATTAAATTTGGTGCTATTCCATATCGCTTGGCTGTTTCAAAAGCATAACTTTTACCAATAGTTCCTTTTAAAAACTCAAATGTCGGCATCTCTTTAGCTTCATCATACATCGCTGCAAATAGCTCTACATCGCTGTGTCCTGCCATTAGTGATGCAAGTTTTTTGTGGTGAGTTGTAATAATTACTCTATTTTGATTTTTTATTAAATATTCCAAAATAACTTTAAAAAGTGCTGATGCTTCATCACTATCTGTGCCTAATTCTATCTCATCAACTCCAATAAATAGCTCTTTTTTTCCAAATAGTTTGCTAAATTCAACCATTCTTCCTGCAAATGTAGAAATATCATTTTTTACATTTTGTGGGTCTTCTAATATTGGAACAAAATCTTTGAAATGTGGAATTTTCGACTCACTATGAATAGTTAAAGGGATTAAATATTTAGCCAAAAATCCTGCACTTAAAGCAGATTTCAGTAACATTGTTTTTCCACCAGCATTCACACCTGTAATTAATATCAGACTTTTACTAAAATCAACAGTTATCTTTTTTGGATTTTTTAGTGCTGGATGTGCAAAATCTTTTAAAATAAATTGAGAATTTTTTGATGGCAAAATAAACTCTAAATTTTTAGCTTTTGCAAAAAATAGCCTCGCTTGATATGAGTCAAATCTATCAAATTCACGATTTATAAAGCTTAAAAATTTGATAAATCTCAAAAATAGTGCTGAAATTTTTTGAGCAATTTTGTAAATAATCTCTTCTCTATCTGCAATTAAATCTTGAAGTTTTGACTTTAGAGAAACTATCTCTTCTGGCAAAACATAAAAAAATCCACTGCTACTACGACTTACAATTTGCCCTTTTATAATATGGTTATACCCTGCTCTAAGTAGAAGTGTCTCTTCATCATTTACTAAGTGAATTTGTCTATCAACTAAGTAACTTTGAAGTTTTGCTAATGATAAAAGCTTTATAACTTTCCCTTTTGAAATTTCTCTATTTTTTGAAATAGCACTATTTATACTATCCAACTTTTCATCAATTCCAACTCTTAAATTACCTTTTTCATCAAAAAAGTTACAAACTTCTAAAATCTCTAAAGGAATATTTATATTAGAAAACCACTCATTCAATTTTCCTTCAAATGGAAATTTTTTGAGATATAAAAAGTAGTTTATTATCTTTATAAATTCATAAATTCGCTCCAATTTCAAAACACCCATCTTTTTTAGATACAAAATATCATCATCTAAATTAGCAACTTTTTTTGGTGGAGTAAAATCATAATTTTGCAACTCTTGAATAAATTTATAATGAATTGCTATATCACCTTCTATAAAAAGTGGCTTTTCTCGCGATAAAAACTCATTAAATGAGTTTAAATAATCACTTAAATCAAGTTTATTTATAATATTATCAAACATGGAAATTCCTTTTTAATTTTTTATTTTACTTTTTTCACTCATCTCTTTCTCAAGTATCCTCAAATTTTTTCTTGCTTTATCTAAATTTGGATGCCCACTCGGAAATATAGTTTCTAAAATTTTTATAGCTTTATCTATATACTCTTTTGCTTTTTCATACTCTCCTAAATCTTGATAAATTAAAGATAGATTATTGTATGAAGTAGCTAAATTGGGGTGATTTTTATCTAACACTTTTTCTCTAATATCATGAGCTTTTTTAGCAAACTCCAAAGCACTGCTTAAATCTCCTAAATTTTGATAAATCAAAGATAGATTATTGTATGAAGTGGCTAAATCAGGATGATTTTTATTTAATACTTTTTCTCTAATTTCAAGAGCTTTTTTAGCAAACTTTAAAGCACTCTTTAAATCTCCTAAAGCTTTATAAATCGTTGATAGATTATTGTATGAAGTGGCTAAATCGGGATGATTTTTATCTAACACTTTTTCTTTAATCTCAACTGATTTCTTAGCAAACTCTAAAGCACTGCTTAAATCTCCTAAATCTTGATAAATCGTTGATAGATTATTGTATGAAGTAGCTAAATCAGGGTGATTTTTATCAAGTACTTTTTCTCTAATTTCAAAAGCTTTTTTAGCAAACTTTAAAGCACTGCTTAAATCTCCTAAATCTTGATAAATCATTGATAGATTATTGTATGAAGTGGCTAAAAATGGATGATTTTTATCTAACACTTTTTCGCTAATTTCATTAGCTTTTTTAGCAAATTTTAATGCACTGCTTAAATCTCCTAAATCTTTATAAATCATTGATAGATTATTATATGAAGTGGCTAAAGATGAATGATTTTTATCTAACACTTTTTCTCTAATCTCAAGAGATTTTTTAGCAAACTCTAATGCACTGCTTAAATCTCCTAAATCTTTATAAATCGTTGATAGATTATTTGATAGAGTTGCAATTCTTTCATTTTCTTCTTTTACTATTTCTAAAATATTTTTTGCAAATATGATATATTTCAATCCATTTATTGGATTTATTTTCCAAGTTTCATAAAGTTTATATATAAAATACTCTACTACATTTTTTACATCTTCATAAGTTGGCTTTTGTTCTAAATTTATAAACTCTATAATGAGTTGATGAGTTTTATAGTTAGAGTTATTTTGATTTATCCAACCTTTTGATACTAATTCATTCAAATCATTTTCAAACTCGCTTAAATTATCTTTTTGAATGTCAAACATCTTTATCAAATCATCAAAACTTATCTCAACTGATGGTAATACTGCAAACTTTTTTAAGATTAGTATTTGATTTTCTGTTAAAGAATTTAGATTAAATAGTGCTTTTATGTGAGCTATAATCAAATCACTTTTATCTTTAAGCTCTATTTTTGTTTTTATCTCTTGCAAGTTTTTATCTTGAAATTTTTTATAAATCAAATCCAAAGAGTTTAAATTGCTTTTTTGAATTGCTTTTGCAATCAACTCAATTAATAGTGAGTGATTGTCAATATGATTTAATAAAGTCTTTAACTGCTCTTTGTCATAAGCTTTTTCGCAATGTTTTTCAAATAGCCTTATAGCTTCATCATCATTTAACTTTTCAATACTAATCGTATTTATACTATCAATTTTATCTCTTGAAGTTATTAAAATTTTAAAGTTTGGTAAAAACTCTTTGACTTTGGCTTTATCTTCACTTGATGGATTATCAAAGTTATCAATTATCATTAAATTGTTGTTGCCTTTTAAATTATTTAATTCATAAATGATTTGATTAAAAACCTCTTTTTCATCTCCTTGAAATTTAAAGTGAATGTTTAAATCACTTATTATTGAAGAAGTTATGTTTTCTTTATAATTTATCCAAGCTTTGTAATCAAAATAATTTACATTTGCATTTAAAAACTCTTTTGCAATGGCACTTTTACCAATTCCACCAATTCCATTTAAGAAAACTTTTTTATGACTATTAAACATATTTACTATTTCGCTTAACTCACTATTTCTCCCTACAAAAGTTGAAATCCTATCTGGATAATAGTGAGTTAAGACTTTTTTGGGTCTTCCTTTTCTTCCTTTTGATTGTAAAAATGGTTATGTTGAGTTCCATTTGCATTAAAATTATGACCATACACATTATTTTGAGTTACACTACCATTATTTGCTAAATTTTTTAACTCTTGTGATAGTGCTTGATTAAATTCTATTGCAGATTCAATAACTCTTTTAAAATTATCAAACTCATTTTTATTCTTATAAACTACTAACTCATCCAACTTCTCACTTCCAAAATGCTTTTTTAATGTTTCATAAACATAATTTCCAGCAACTCCACTAAATGCCCCAAAAATAAACTCAACTACTCCCATTTTTTCCTCCTAAATTAAAGTTATATAATTTTCAAATTTTGTGATTAGATATATATAAGAAATTGATTCTTTTTAATAAATTCATAAAATCCATATTTTTTAAATGTTTCTTTAGATTCAAAATTTTGAATTTTTCTTAGAATTTTTATTTTATCATCTTTATTTTCTATTTGGTTATTTAAGAGTTTATACATAGCTAATCCATACTCAAAAAAAGTTTCATAATGTATTGTCAATAACTCAATTCTACACTCATCTACATTAACTTTTGTATTTTCATCACAATTACCTAAACCAAAAATATCAATAGTTTCTCTTGCTCTTTGGTATTTATAAGAGTTAATATCTTTATCTTTTGGAATTAAAGCCAAAATTTTTTTACTACTTTTTGTTATTAAAAACTCTATTTCAAAAAATTCAAAAATATCATCTTGTGTTGGATTTATTAAAAGTTGTTGTTCGTTTTCAATCTCATCTTCATTTTTAGCATTTGGTAAGTTTTTATAAATTGGAAACTTTCCACCTTTATATCTTGCACCATTGCAATCTTTACATATTAATATATAGTTATAGACATTATGTATCATATCAAAAAAGAATATAAGGATTGTGGTCGATAATGGTCAATATCAGCTGTTGATTTTGTTATATGGGTTTCACAAAACGGACATCTTTTAGAAATAGCTAAAAAACTATTTTTAAACTCATTCCAATTACTGTTTTTTTCAAACCTATCTTTATCTTGTTTAAATTCATTTTTTGTATATACACTTCTCATATCTATCATTGGATAGATTCCTTATATTGATTTAATAATCTATCTAACTCCTCATCACTTAAATCATTTAATTCATCTTTTTCAAAATCAATATCTTTATTTTTTTTGACAAATTTTAAAAATTCAAAATAGGCATTATTGTAAATAAAATTAGTAGCTATACTACTTTCAAAAAATTCCTCTAACTCTAGCAATTCATTTTTTTCATTTTGATTTAGTTCATTTTTTATTTTTAATCTTGTAAATTTCTCAATTTTATCTTTCATTGTTTTACCAACTAAAGAATCTACTTTAAAATATTTTAATAAAACCATTCCAACATCAATCGTCTTTGTGCCAACACTTTTCTTTGTTGCTTTTATTCCATCTTTTGTAGTTTCAAGATTTATAATCTCATCTGGTTCTCGGTCAAGTATGCTCATTGGATTGTGAGTTGTGATAATAAATTGAATATTTGGAAAAGCCTCTTTTAAATTTGTAACTAATTTACTTTGCCAAGTTGGGTGTAGATGTCTATCAAATTCATCAATTAAAACAATAGCTCTAATTTCTGCTGGTTTTTCTCCGTTTGAATAAATTCTAATTAAAATATCAGTTAAAAGTAAAATAGTATTTCTATACCCCTCACTTAAATTTTTCAATTTTAATTCTACACTGTTGTTATCATTTGATATAAAATATTTTCCATCTTCACTTATTGCAAATTCTAAACCCTTTAAAAATTTATTTATTATTTCAATAAACTCTTTTTTTAGTTCCTGTTGTTCTGTTCTTTCAAATTCTTCTAAAAGTTCCAAAGTGTCATAAAATTCATCAAAATAATCTTCAAAAAGTGATTTTACAAAGTATTTTTTACCTTGTTTTTGTTTTATATCTTCTGCGATTTTTTCACAACTTAATTTCTCATATTTTGTAAAAATATTTGAACCATAAGCAAAAACTAAAATTTCTAAATATTCCTCTTTAATGTCAATATCCGATGTTTCGTCTAAATAAATATCTTTTTGTTGAACTATTCCTTTACTAAATTCAATTTGTATTTTACTAGTGTTAAATTTTTTAGTAATATAAAATTCAAATTCTTTTAATTCTCTCCTTTCACTATTTTTAGGCAAACAACAAAGAGCAATAGCTTGAAGCAAAGATGTTTTACCACTTGAATTTTGCCCAATCAATATATTTAAATTACTATTTAATTCCAATTCAAAATTTTTTAAAAGTTTGAAATTATTAATTTTGACATTTTTTATAAACGAACCATTTATTAACTCTTTTATAGAAATTTCAATTGCAGTTAAATTATTTCTTGTAATATTTAAATATGGATGTTCGTTTGAAAAAATTTTTTCTAATATTTTTATAGATTTTAAAGAATATTCTTTTGCTTTTTGATACTTTTCTAAATCTAAATAAATCATTGAAAGATTATTATAAGAGGTGGCTAAAGATGGATGATTTTCACCAAATACTTTTTCGCTAATTTCCAAAGCTTTTTTAGCAAACTCTAATGCACTGCTTAAATCTCCTAAATCTTTATAAATCATTGAGAGATTATTATAAGAGGTGGCTAAATCAGGATGATTTTTATCAAATACTTTTTCTCTAATTTCCAAAGATTTGTTAGCAAACTCTAAAGCATTTTTTAAATCTCCTAAATCTTGATAAATCATTGAAAGATTACTGTATGAAGTGGCTAAATCAGGATGATTTTTATCAAGTACTTTTTTTCTAATTTCCAAAAATTTGTTAGCAAACTCTAAAGCACTCTTTAAATCTCCTAAAGCTTTATAAATCAAAGAGAGATTATTATATGAACTTGCTAAATTATGGTGATTTTTATCAAGTACTTTTTCAAAAATTTCATTAGTTTTTTTAGCAAACTCTAATGCACTGCTTAAATCTCCTAAATCTTTATAAATCAAAGAGAGATTATTTGATAATGTGGCAATTTCCTTGTTTTCTTCTTTTATCGTTTCTAAAATATTTTTTGCAAATATGATATATTTAAATTTGTCTATTGGATTCTCTACACTTTCCAAATAAAGTTTATCTATAAAATACTCTACTATATCTTTTACATCTTCAAAAGTTGGTTTTTGTTCTAAATTTATAAACTCTATTATGAGTTGATGGGCTTTATAGTTAGAGTTATTTTGATTTAACCAACCTTTTGATACTAACTCATTTAACTCATTTTCAAACTCACTTAAGCTATCTTCATCGATTTTAAATATCGCTATTAAATCATCAAAACTTATCTCAACTGAAGGTAAAACTGCAAACTTTTTTAAGATTAATATTTGTTTTTGTGTTAAAGAATCTAACTTAAACAATGCTTTTATATGTTCGATAATCAAATCACTTTTATCTTTAAAATCTATTTTTGTTTTTATCTCTTGCAAGTTTTTATCTTTAAACTTTTCATAAATTAAGTCTAAAGAGTTTAAATAGCTGTTTTGTATTATTTGTGCAATCAATTCAATGAGTAGTGAGTGATTGTCAATATGGTTTAATAAATTCTTTAACTGCTTTTTGTCATAAGCTTTTGTGCAATGTTTTTCAAACAATCTTATCGCTTCATCATCATTTAACTTTTCGATATTGATTGTGTTTATACCATCAATTTTACTTCTTGAAGTTATTAATATTTTAAAATTTGGTAAAAAATCTTTTGTTAATGTTTTAGCTTCTTTAAGAGAATTATCAAAGTTATCAATTATCATTAAGTTGTTGCCACTTAAATTATTTAACTCATAAATAATTTTATTATAAACTTCAATTTCATCTCCAGTAAAACCAAATCTTGGGTTTAAATCTTTAACAATCGAAGAAGTTAAAGAATCTTTATAATTTATCCAAGCTTTGCAATCAAAACTATTTTTATTTAAAAACTCTTTTGCAATGGCACTTTTACCAATTCCACCGATTCCATTAACTAAAATCAAAGTATTATAATTTTTAAAATTATCTTTAATATATTTTAACTCATCTTCTCTTCCGACAAACGTTTCGACTTTTCTAGGAAGATGAGTTAAGGCTTTTTTAATATCTTTATAATTATACATATTAACATTAATATTTTTTTCTGTATAAAAAATATTTCCACTTATATTACTTATATTATTATTTTGAACTACATTATTTTTATTAGTTAAACTTTGTAAATCCTCTTCTAACTGTTGATTAAACTCTATTGCACTATCTATAACTTTTTTAAAATTATCAAACTCATTTTGCTTTTTATACTCTATCAACTCATCTAATTTACTTACTTTAAAATGTTTTTTTAATGTTTCATAAATCACATTCCCAGCAACTCCACTAAATGCCCCAAAGATAAATTCAATTATTCTCACTTTTGCTCCTAAAGTTACTTAAATTTAATATTTTTTCTTTTAATTCATCAAAATTTTTATGTGAAAAGTTATAAGGAGCATTTGGATAACCAATTTTATATATTTGATTAAATATAGCTTTATGATGTTCTCTTTCTTTGAAGTTAGAACAATTTAAAAAATATTCAATACACTCTCTTTGTTCATATTCAATAGTAGATAAAAGCAAAGATTCTAAATATCCACTTTTTGTAGTTGGATTACACATAATATAATAGTCTGCACAACTATCAAATCCTAAATTTTGAATTAATTTTTTAATTTCTTTTTCGCTATTTTCATATCCACCATATTTAATATCACTTTCTTCATTATCTGCATCAAAAATAAATAAAATATTTTTATAAATAGTTCCTACCTCATCTTTTATTCTTTCATATTTTTCTAATTTAAAAATATTACTTTTATTTCCAAAAAGTTCTATAACTATTTTGTTTATATTTAAATCTTTTAAAAATTGTTCTAAAAACTCTTTATCATTTTTACCTTCACAAACTATTAAACTTTTTACCATCCTCTTATCTCCAAATTTTGAGACAAAAGATTAATTAATGTTTCACTATCATAATTTATAACTTTAATCTCTTTAGTATCCAAAGTTTTTGTAATTAAATTATAAGATATATCTTCATTTTTATAACCATTATGCACAAAAGCTTCTATACACTCTTTTGAATGAGTTGTTAAAAAAACTTGAACATTCAATTTATTGGCTAACTTTTGAATAAATTCAGTAAATTTTTCCAAAAGTGAATAATGAATTCCATTTTCTAACTCATCAATTAATAAAACACCATTTTCAGCAGTTGCAAATTGCAAAGCTATATAAAAAATTCTTTGCAATCCTTCACCAAAATTTGATAAATCCATTGTAAAATCTTTATGATTTACTTTAAAAGTTTCAATATACTCTTTTGTAAATCTAATATCTTTAATATCATTATCAATGTGTTCTTTTATAAAATCTAAAATATCAATTAAAATATCTCTATTTACAGCTTTTGCATAGAGTTTTTCTAAATCTGCCTTATTTTGAATAGAAAAAGGGCTTGAATATGAGTTATTACAAACTATTTTAATATTTTTATAAAATTTTTCACTCTTATTCTCAAATAATCTAACAATAGAAGTTAATGTTTCATTTCCAAAAGTTGAGTTAATTTTAATTGTCGATAAATATCCATCTTTATTTAAAGTTTCATCAATTTCTATCTCTTTTTTTATATTGACAAAAGTAAAAATATCGTTAAAAATACCACTTAACTCTATAAATTCTTGAAATTCATAATGTAACCATAAATAATTTAAATTTATAAATTTACCTCGTCTCTTTTGTATTTCTAAAAAGTTATATATATCATTTTGATTTATAAGAAGTTCTATTGCTTCAAGAAGTGATGTTTTACCACTATTATTAATTCCAGCAAAAATATTAATTCTATTTAATTTATCTATTTTAAGATTAATTAGTTTTTTATATTTTATAATATCTATTTTAGATAAAGCATTGGATTTGAAGTTCATTATATACCTCATCTTCTATTTTTAATAATTATTCCATAAAATCTATAAATCTTTAGCATTATAAATAGATGATATTGTTATAATTGCTAACTTAAAATTAATTAAAAGGGGAATTTATGAGTCAAACAAAGTTTAAAGGTGGTGTTGTAAATTTAGTTGGTAATGAGTTAAATGTTGGTGATTTAGCTCCAGTTGTAACTGTTGTAAATACAGAATTAAAAGATATAGAAATTGGTGGAAGTGGAAATAGAGTGCAATTAATTGTTGCTGTGCCATCACTTGATACAGGAGTTTGTGCGAAAGAGACAAAGCGATTTAATATGGAAGTTGGCTCACTTGATATTGTAGATACTTTTGTAGTATCGATGGATTTACCTTTTGCATCGCAAAGATTTTGTGCAACTGAAGGAGTTGCAAACTTATCTGTTGTATCTGATTATGTAAATAAAGATTTTTCTAATAAATATGGTGTTTTGATGAGTGATGGAGTTTTAAAAGGGCTTTGTGCAAGGGCTGTATTTGTAATAAATAAAGATGGAGTAATTACATATAAAGAAATTGTAGAAGAAGTAACAAGTGAGCCAAACTATGAAGCAGTTTTAGAAGCTATCAAAGATGCGAGAATTTGAGCTTTAGGCTCTCTTCTCAATCAAATCAAATCTCTTAAAAAACTCTAAAACATTTGGATTTTTAATAAAACTCAAATTATATGGATGTTCAAACTCAAAATATGGATTTGAAATTTGTAGTGATTTTATCTCTTTTGCAAATGCACCAAATAGAATTAACTCTACTTCTGGAGTATTCAAAAGTAACTCTTTGATAAATGGTTGCCACTCTTTTTTATCGCGATTTTTATGACTGCTTAAAATCAAATTTGCATTTAAAAGCAAAACCCCTTCATTTAAAAAGTTATCTCTTAACTCAAAAATATCTGTTATTAAGTCTGATTTATCAATTTTACTAATTGCAATTTGTGATAAATCTCTGCTAAGATAGTTTTTTGAAAGTAGTAACATTTTAATAAAATTTCTAAGACTTGATGCTTTATTTACCTCTTTTGATAATCCAGTTTCACAAAAAATAGATTTAACAGCTCCATCAATAAAAGCATAACCCGTAGCTGAAACTTCTCTTGGATATGGACTTTCGCCAAATAGAATATATTTTGTTTTAGATTTTGGAAGAGTAAAAGCACTAAATATTTTCTCTTTTTTGGGAATATAATCCTCATCTCTTTCTAAAAACTCCATATAGTCTGGATTAAGTTTGCTTATAGCTTTTTCCAAAGTCTCATGCCAACTCTTATCAACTATTTCATAATTAATTATAGACATTTTTTTATCTCATCTGAAATATATTTTATATCACTGTCACTCATAGCAGTTCCACTTGGCAAACATAAACCAGAATTGAAAAGTTTTTCACTCACACCATTTACAATAGATTTATTGTTTTTAAATAGTGGTTGTAAGTGCATAGGTTTCCACACAGGACGACTCTCAATATTATGCTCTTCCAATTTAACTCTAACTTTTTCTGGATTTGCATTTTTAAAACTAATTACAGTAAGCCATCTATTTCCAAAACTATTTGGAAGTTCTGGCATAAATTCGACTTCATCAACTCCACTAAACTCATTTTTGTATAAATCAAATATTTCTCTTCGTCGCTTAATTCGTAAATCCAAAACTTCCATTTGTCCTCTACCAATTCCAGCTACAATATTACTCATTCGATAGTTATATCCATACTCTAAATGTTCATAATAGATGTGGTTTTCTTTGGCTTGAGTTGAATAAAACTTCGCTTTTGCTATCAATTCAGAGTTAGCACTAACAAGCATTCCACCACCACTACTTGTAATAATCTTGTTTCCATTAAATGAGTATATTGCCAAATCTCCAAAAGTTCCAATCGCTTTGTCTTCATATTTTGCACCAAGTGCTTCCGCACCATCTTCTATTAGATATATTCCATTTTCTTTGCAAAGCTCTGAAATTTCTTTAATTTTTGCACTTTGCCCATATATATGAGTAGCAATTAAAACTTTTGGAAGTTTTTTGTTAGCTTTTTTTCTTCTCTTAATTTCATCTTCTAATAACTCATAAGATATATTCCACGACTCTATTTCACTATCAATAAATAGCAACTCTCCATTTTCATACAATACGGGAGCAATTCCACCAATAAATGTCATAGATGAAGCAAAAACTAAATCACCTTTGCTAATATTTAAAACTCTAAGTGCTAAATGTAGTGCCGAAGTTCCACTCACAACAGCTAAAGCATTTTGCACACCTGTATAGTTTTTGATAGCTTCTTCAAACTTTGTAATCTGTTCTCCAAGTGGTGAAATATAGTTTGCTTCAAATGCTTCTTTTATATAATCCAACTCTTTACCTCCCATATGTGGAGGAGATAAGAAAATTCTATCTCTCAAAGTTTATCCTTTTTCGCATAATTTGGTGATTTTAACAAAACTTTCATTAAACTTAGTGATGATAAAATGCCAATATGAAAAACATAGATATAAAAACCGTTGGAACTATTTTAAGACCATCATCACCACAACTAAAAGAGTATTTTTTCAAAGTCAAAAGTGAATTTGAAAAGAGAGACACATCTGTTTTAATTGATAGTATTAGTGCTGGAATGATTGGAGTATTGGGGCAAGATTTTAGAAGTTTAGCAATGCAATCTGATATTATCCTCTCAATTGGAGGAGATGGCACACTAATATCCGTTGTAAGAAGAGCTTTAGAGTATAATAAACCAATATTAGGAGTAAATGTTGGCACTTTAGGGTTTCTAACAGATATAAATCCAAGTGAATTAAATGAGTTTATAGAAAAACTTTATCTTGGAGAGTATAGAGTCGATGAGCGAATGGCTATGGAAATATCTATTATAGATGAGTTTGGAGAGCATAAAGTGTTTGCTTTTAATGAGCTTGTCTTAACAAGAAGATTGTTATCTCGTATGATAGAAATTCGAGCTTCTGTAAATGGTGAAGAGTTTAATAAATATTATGGTGATGGTGTAATTGTCTCAACTCCAACTGGCTCAACAGCATATAATCTATCTGCTGGAGGACCTGTAATTTATCCTCTTATGAGTGCTTTTATCCTCACTCCAATCTGCCCACACTCTCTAACTCAAAGACCATTAATACTGTGTGATAGTTTTGAAATAGGATTAGATATTTTTGATGAGGTTGGTGCTGTAATAATAGTAGATGGACAAGAAGTTTATGATTTAAAAAGCTCACAAAAAATAGTAATAAAAAAAGCAAATAATACAGCAAAATTGATACATAGATGTGAAAAAAATTACTTTGAAGTTTTAAAAGATAAACTAAATTGGGGGAAGTGAATTCTATGATATATTTATATAAAACTGCTTAAATCATTTTCAAACTTTTACAAACTCACTTTTTTGGTGGTTAAAATTAAATATATCAATTCCAATTTGTCTTAAATCTTCACTCCATTTTTCAATTTTTTCGTTTGACTTACAATGATTTTGAGCATGAAACTCTATAAGTTCAAACTCATTTCGTAAAGTTGTAGGCATAATAGCTGGGTCATCAGTATTTACACACACTTTCATTCTTGATTTTCTAAGCCCATATTTATTGATGGAACTTCCTTCGTTCAAATCGCTTTCTTGTATTGGATACCATCTATAAATTGGATGTTCTGTAAATGAATCAATATGAGCTATGTAAACATTTGATGATGGATTTATTTCTATAACAATCCCTTTATCACAAAACTTTTGGATAAGTCTATCTTGTATAGCTTCTATTAAATCCAAATCATCATTTGTAATAAAATACTTATGAACTCCATCTTTATTAATATTGCCATATTCTATTTTTATTACTTCATCACCTTTTTTTCTTACATTTTCGCAAGTGTGATATTTTTTGTATATTTGTTTTGCTGTTTTATAATATTCCTCTTTTTTCTCATCAAAAAGATTAGGTTCAATATATTCATCTCTTTTTGCAAAGTTTGCATAATCGCCAAACATAATATCAGGGCAATATTCTCTTAGTTTCCAAGCTTTATACATATCATCCAAAGTTGCTTTTATATCAATATATATCTCTTTGAATAGTTCTAAAGCTATCTTTTCATATTTTGTTTTAAGCTTATCAGTAAATCTAAAATATCCATCTATCTCATTTGCTTGATGATAGAGCCAAACAAGATTATCAAGATATTCTTGCTTTGTTACAAATATGTCAAGATTATTTTTTGCCCATATTTTTGGATTAAGCCCAATTGCTAATGCATGACCTAATCTATCTTTCTCACCCATATGATAAAACTTTACCGTTTCATGGACTTTCCTCATACCTGTTACGATGTAATTAAAATCTTCCCCTGCATGAACAGAGAGCCTTAATTTATAGTTTTCTACAAAATCATGTCCATCTCTTTGATGTTTTATATAATCTTCTCTAAAATCATCAAGCTTTTTTATATCTCTTCTTAAATATTTAATGATAGGTGCAAAAACCTCTGGAGGAGTTCTATTTTCATCTCCAGCTACATCAATTGATGTGATAAGTTTAGATATATCGATATATTCATCTTTTAAATACTCTTCATTTTGTAAAACCTTAGTTTTATCGATATAAAATTTCCTATAAAAATCAAATTTACTAATAATTTGTGATTCTTTGTATAAAAAGTTGTTGAGTTTTATTGCTTGTTTTTTAAGTTTTTCTCGCAAGTAATAAAATCTATAAAGTCTAAGTCCAGAAAGTGTCTTTTTCGTTTTTTCATTTTCTCTTATAAAATGCACACAAAAGTGATAATTTCTTTTTGATTGATTAGTATTTAAAAAATATTTTTATGATGAGTGCTTTATTTCTGATGATTCTCTTTTAATTATCTCTTTATCAAAAGCTAGTTTATATCTTATCATCTCACCGTTTGTAACGGCAAAAGGGGCAATTTTTGCTTCTACTTTTGATGTACCGTTTGCAATGATATTAGATGCAATATTAGTGTGTCTATTTTTTGTTGTGTATCTAAAATCAGAACCAAAAAACTCCGAAAAATGGGAAAGTCCCACATTCTGTGACATCACCATATATGAGCGAAGTATATTTGAGATATGAAGTAGTATTTTTATAACTCTCTTTATCTCATTGCTTGTACTGTTTAGTAAATGTAAATCAAAAAGCAAGACATTATATATAAACCAAAGTTTATTTGCATACCCTTTGTTTTTATAATAAATTACCTCTTTTAAAAAGTCATTTTTTATAATTAATCCATTTTCATAACTTATTTTATCAAGCATTTCAAATGAACAAAAATTTATATCTACTAAAGAAAGCCTCCTATAATTCGCCAAACTATAAATATCCTCATTTATACTTGAAGAAATTTTGTTATACAGCACATACTTATTTATGGCACTTATACAATATTTTGCTATATCTATAAGTGTTCCAAAAGAGTAATTTTTATTATTGATATAAGAAAACTCATTTATCCTTGGGAGAGTGTCAAGAATCTCATCACTATAAAATTTTTTATCAGTAGGATTTGATAAAAGTGCTATGAAATTAAGAGCTTCTGTATTCGTACCACCTAAGTGAATATGATTTTCAGCATACTCTTTGTAGTCTCTATTGACATTGAGTCCTAGTGGTGTGATATATTTTGCATACTCTTTGATATTTTGAAGTGTTGTTTTGTTTTCACTATATTTTTTCGCTAATTTATACCCTATGATATTAAAAGGGTGGATTTTACTTATAAGAGAACTGTAACTTTCCAAAAACTCTTTTTTGGCATAGATATGATTTCCATCAAATTTCAGATAATAATCAAATAAATCATCCAAAAATCCAAACCCATAATCCAAACTAAAATCTTTTGCATTATTTTTTTCTAAAGTATGCTTTATACTGTTTTGTATAGCACCTTTTCTAAAAGCATTTGGATAATAGTCTCGTACACCATTTAGATATGAGTTGCTTTTATTGTTTATACTCTGTGTGTATAAATCAAGGGTAAGCAACTCATTGAGTATCTTATCGCTTCTAAGAAGTACGATGTTTGAGATGTCTTTTAGGTTATTTTTGAGCATTATTTATTTCAAATTTTTCAATTTTATTTTTTAGTTCTTGATATGTTGTATCTTGATAATTTTTACTTAACAAGTTTTTGAAGTTTTTTGAAGCTTTAATTTTAGATATTTCATCTTCATTAAATTTGTTTGAATTAAAATCACTATAAAGTTTTTGCATAATTTCAACTCTAGCTTGTTGTCCAATTCCTGATTTGAATCCATAGTTTTGGACTAAGATTTCATCGCCTTCTAAAATAATTTCACTTAGTCTAATATTTTCAAAATTAGACTCAATATTGCTAAATAAATATGAGATAATCGGATGAAAAAAAAGTGCTTTTGTTAGACTATTTTTATTAAGTAAAGGCTTGATGTTTTGATTATAAGCATTTGTCTTATTGATTAATATATCAATATTAAATTGTTCAGCCATTGCTATATTTGTTTGAGCAACTCTTGTGCTTGTATTTTCAAAAAAAGCTACTGCATTAATAAAAATAAAAACTATCCTTCGTAAAAATGATATTGGTGTCTCTTCTACCAATCTTTGTTCTTTGAGTAGATTTAAATTATTAAAGAACTTATGTATTATTTCATACATCGAAATTGAATTAATTTTAACATCTTCAATACATATAGTTCTCCAAACAGCAATTTTTTTAGTTAATTCTAATAAAAAGTTCTTATCATGTGAAATATTACTTAACATATCATCTTCATCATTCTTAATACTGTTATCGGTTAAAGTTTCATAATTTTTATTTTTTTTAAATATTGAATTAAATGGAATCGAATATGAAATATTATCTAAAATAGTTTGATTATCTTCACTTAAATTAATTGTATTTAAATTAAAATAGTTAATAAGTTGATTGATAGCATCATTGCTTTTTTCAAAAGATTCAAAATTATTATTAGTAAAAAAATTAGTAACTATATCTTCATAATCTTTGTAACTTAAATTCATTTTATTAATAAAAAATTCTGGATACTTTTCTTTAGAAATATTATTAATATCCAAATCAATTTTTAGTTGCAATGAAAAAAACATTAACTCTATAAACTTTCCAGCAAAAATATATCTTTTGGTTTCATTCTTTTGAGTATAATAATTAGCATGTACAAATAAATCTACTATAAATTTATCCATATCATCAAATTTCTTTGCTTTATCGTAACTTTTATAATATAAGGCAAAACTATCTTCTGATTTTTCTGTATCTAATTTTGAGTCTTCAAACACATTTCCAGTAAAAGCTTTATAAATATTATATTTTTTACCATCAAATGCTTTTACATCATTTTCTGCTAATCTTGAAAGTTCTTTTTGCTTACCTTGACTATACTCATAAACATTACTTGTAATTTCCAAAGACTTTTTATACAGTTCATTATCTTTGAATATATATTGAAAAATATCATTATCATATTTATCAATAACATTTTGTGGAATATAGTTTTTATGAATAGCTTCTTTTGGATATTTATCTTTTATTTTAGTAAAAAACTCAATATAAATATCTTTTTTTGCAAATAGATACTGTACTAAGTCCCTAGTATTATTTGAAAATACTTGATAGGTAAACTGTACTTGATTTATTCCAAGATTTATATGTCGTATCTCAACGTCTTTGATTTCAGTATATGGCACTTCCAAATTATCTTTTAACTTTACTTGTACTTTGTTTTCTTTTAAAATAGTGAAAATATCTTTGAGCTTGATGTGATATTCATTTGGGAAAACTTTTCGTAAATATTGTTCTACAAGATTATTCAATAAGTCAATTTTATCTTTGTATTCTTGACTTTCTTTTAAATTAGCACTTAAATCTTTTAAATATTTCATATCTTGAAAAAATTGTATTTTTTCTTTAAATCGTGTCTCAACCATCTCTCGATATAGCTTCATATCCCCTGCAACTATTGGAATAAGATATGGCGAAGCTAGATATTTTCTCACCACTTCCAAAACATCAAATCCTTTATCAAATGCCATATCAACATCATCTATAAGCATTACGATAGCATTTACCCCAAACATTGTACTAACTATTTGGAAAAAACTATGGGCATGTTGTTCAAGTTTCAGACTTGATTTATTTGATGCTATCTCTTCTATTCCAATATCATCTGGTAATGTTTTTATAGCTTCTAAAGATTTTGAAAGATTTTCAAGTGCATTATAATATTTTTCGTCAAAACCTTTTTCAATATCTTGTTTTTTATCATTTATATATTCCACTATTCTCGCCAAAATAACACTCAAAAACTTCTCTGTGTGTTCTAAAAGTGTAGGGTCAACAGGTTTTAGAAATATATATTTTGGAGTTTCAATTTTTGCAATATTCTTATAATAGTTTTCTATATTTATCATAAAAGCAGTTTTACCAACACCTCTATCACCATCTATAAAAATAGTATCGTGAAATCTACAATCTGTAATCTCACTAGTATCTTTACCAATTTTATGTTCTTGTAAAATTTTTGCTACATTTTTAAAAGCCTCTATTTGAAAAAGTTCATTTTCTTTTTGATACTTTTGTGCCTTATTTGCTTCATTAATATTTATAATTATCTCATTCATCTACTTCTACCTTTATTGATTTTATTTATTTTTCTGATTTATCTTCTTGGAGTAAATAATTTATATACAATCTTTTGTTTCGAGCTTTATATCTTGATTTTGCAACGAAATGTAGCAAAAATAAAACAATCATTATCCCTAAAATACTCCCCAATCCATGCAATTCATCACATTTATAAAATATACAACCATATATTATAAAATTAAAACTCATTGCAATACCAAAAGTATGAATATTTTTAGCTTCATCCACATAACTATTGCTTGGAGCTATTGATTTATCTTTAGCCAATATTTGATATAAATTATAATCATTCAGATATATAATTGCATTGTCTTTCCAATTATTATATTTTTGAGTAAATTTTTCTACAACTTTTTTACGGAGTGTAGTATATTCTTCATCACTATCAGCATAATTTTCTTTAATTAAATTATCCAAAAGTTGAGAAAGAATCTGATTTATATACCCATAAGCAAGAAAAAATAATACAAGTAATATATACAAAAAAATATCATGAATACTTTTTACATCTTCCAAAAAGCATAAAAACTCTTTAAACCAATTTCCATCATTAAAAAATCTATCATTAAAATAAAGTAAAACAAAAAATATAGAAGAAGGTGCAACCGAGCGAGTGAAGAAGTTTGTAAATCGTTCTGTTAATTTTTTAATTGATTCATCCATTATTTAACTCTTTTTATAAAGTTTTTATAATTATATCTTAATAAAGAATGTTTATAAACAAAGAAGCAAGGTGAGTTACCTCACCCCTTTTAGAGAGTTTAATAAAATTCCAATGGTTGTGCCATTGTGGAGGATTGATGTAGTTGTTGAGTTTATTAAACCCATAGTTGCAGAGCCTAAAATTATTGAGTTTAAAATCAGTATCAAGTGGTAGTTTTGATTTACCAATTTTACACTTTTATTAGCTAACTCTTTTAATTTTGCTATCAAAAATAGATTATCTTCGAGCAGTGCAATATCAGCACTTACTTTGGCAATATCAGCCCCTTTTTGCATAGCAATTCCGACATGGCTTATTGAAAGTGCTGGTGCATCGTTTATTCCATCACCAATAAATGCCACTTTTTTACCATCTTTTTTGAGATTTTCTACGATTTTTGATTTATCTTCTGGCATGAGTTCTCCATAAAATTTATCAAGTTTTAGCTTATCTGAAATCTCTTTTGCTTTATTTTTCGCATCACCACTAAGCATAATTATCTCTTTAACTCCAAGCTCTCGAAGTCGCTCTATTGTCTTTTCACTCTCATCTCTTATCTCATCACTAAGCGATATAACTCCAAGCAACTCCCCATCATAAGCGATATATAGCAGTATTCGCCCTTTTTGAAATTCGTTTTCGATTAAATTTTCACTTAATTTAAAGCAAATCCCTTCATCTTCTTCTAAAAAGTGTCTGCTACCAATTAAAACTTTTTTATTATTTACATTCGCACTAACTCCATGAGCTACAATAAATTCAACTTCGCTATGGTGAAAATGCTCATGATTTGTAAGTGAATTTGCAGCTTTTACGACAGCTTCTGCGATTGGATGAAAGTAATGTTCTTCAATAGATGCAGCAAGTGATAAAACCTCATCTTTGCTCCATTCATTATTCATGCAAAACACATCTCTAACTTTCAAATTTCCGCTACTTAGTGTGCCTGTTTTATCAAATACAACTGTATCAATCTCGCTTAATCGCTCCAAAACATCAGCACCTTTAATTAATGCCCCCATTTTTCCAGCTTTAAATAGCGAAGATTTAAATGCTACTGGAGTTGCAAGTTTTAATGCACAAGAGTAGTCTGCTTGAAATACTGATGCTACTCTACCAAAATCTTTTGAAACAATATAGCTAAAAAGTGCAAGTCCCAAAGTAATTGGCGCCAATTTATCAGCCAAAATAGAAGCATCAATTTGGGCTTTTGATTTGGCTTCAAGTGAGTTTTGAACATAGCTTGAAATTCGATATACAGCACTCTGTTCTCCGATATTTTCAGCCCAAACTCTAACTCTTCCTTCTTTCAGAGTTGTGCCTGATACGACTCTATCGCCTCTTGATTTTTTCACATAAACAGCTTCACCAGTGATAGATGACTCATCAACTAATGCTTCACCACCAATTACAGTTCCATCAATTGAAACAATATTTCCACCATTTAAAACTACAATATCACCTTTTTTAAGCTCTTTGTAATCGATTAAAATCTCTTCTTTATCTTTCTCAATCCAAACCTGCTTTATATCTGGAGTTAAAAGAGTTTTAAGCATTGAGTCAGATTTTCGCTCAATTTGCTCTTCGATATACTCACTTAGCTCTAATAAAAAGTTTGTCGTATTTGCAGAAAAATAGTCTTTTCGATAAATTGATATTGCAATGGCTAATGATTCCAAAACTTCCGAATCGATACCATTTTTAAATAGCGATTTTAAGCCATTTAAAACATTTCCGTATGTGCTATATAGAGTGATTGGCAATACGAATGGCTCAAATTTAGAGTTTGCACTCAAAAGCCCAATTAGTGGTTTTAGGAGTGGTAAATTAGGCTCTTCTTTAAACTCTAAATTGCTATTTAAATTGACATCTTCAACTGTTAGATTTTCTAATTTTTGCTTTAAATCATCTAAATTCAATCTCTCATGTTCGATAATTAATGATTTTGCATTTAGATTAAATCTAACCGATTTCACACCATCAATCACATCTAAATATCGCTTTATCTCTTCAAAATTTATACTCGTCTCTGGAGCAAACACAAACCTAACTCGTTGGTTAGTTTTGTGAATTACTTCTAAACTTTTAAAGACTTTTTTCATCTTCTTTTTCTTGCTCTATCTCTGCTTGTGCATCCATAATTTTCTCTTTTATCTCTTCAACTCCACCTGCAACTTTTGAAAATAGTTTCATACCTGTTTTTATAATCGCTTTTTGTGCATCATCGTTTGTGAGTAGATATGTAGCAACTCCACCCACAACAACACCAAGTAAAAATTTATTATCAAAAATATGATTTACATTTTGTGCCACTTTTGAAGTGAATGTGTTAGGATTTTGCATATTTTGAGTTTGCATATATTGATTTTGAGAATATGGATTTTGATTTAATCCTTGAGCATTCATGTATGGATTTGCAAAACTGTTTTGCATATTCATTTGATTGTTTATGTAAGGATTTTGATTGTTTTGTTGTTGATTTTGTGCAAATCCTTGTTGGGTTTGTTGCATTTGTGGTTGTTGCATATTACCCATTTGTCCATTTACATATGGATTTTGATTTAAACTTGCCACATTTTCGCCACCGTTTTTCATATTTTGTTGTCCATTATCTTGCATATTTACTTCACCACCATTTTGTGGCTCTTTGTATTGATATTTATTATGCATGTGCTACTCCTTTACCACTTGCTACTTTTTCAACTAAATATACTCCACCAGCACCAAGTGCTAAAGATAGAGTTCCCTCTAAATGGTGTCCGCATTCAAATTTGTCTTTTGCATCGCTTAAGGCACATGATGCAATTCCACTTTGTGTAGAAACTTTTATTATCTCTTTTATATCAGTTTCAGAATTTGTTGCATAATTTCTAATCATCGAAACTAAACCACCACTTAAAAAACCTATCATGAAGCTATTTGCATGTTTGTTTGATAAAATTCCATCATTTCTTACTGTTTGAATATGTCCATATAAAGAACTCATTTTTTCTCCTCCTCTTTTGTCTCTTCTACATTTTCTTCTTTTATTTCTACTGTTGTATCGATTATTTCATCTTCGCAACATCTGCTTTTTTTCTCTTTAATGCACTCTTTTATCGCATTAACACTCTCTTTTCCTTCTTCAAACTTCTCACATACATACTCTTTTGCTTCATCCATTTTCTCTTTTGCTCTTTTGTTTGTCAAAAGATAAATAGCTCCAGCACCCAAAGCAACACCTGCTAAAAATGGTAAATGTAACATTTACTCCTCCTCTTTATTAAATTGATTATTTAAAAGCATAACGATAACTGCTCCCAAAGCTCCACCTGCTAAAAAGTCAAATCCCAAATGATTTAATAACGAATTTATCGCATTAATATCTGGTTTGCCATCAATTAAACCTTTGATATTTTGAAAAAACTCATATCCGCTTTTTTGTCCATTAGCAAAGCTATTTTGTTGTGGATTTGGAGAATTTTGATAGTTTTGAAAATTTGTAGTTTGTGCAAAATGTATTGAAGCACACTGTCTAAATGCTGGTAAATGGTTATTAAAAGATGCTGCTTGAAGTCTATAAAAAGCATCTCTCACATCAGCTTCACCCACATATTGCAACAAATTATCATACATTCTAATATTTTCAATTTCTGCTACAACACCCAATTCACAGCACTCTTGCAAAGTGTTTGGAATATCAATCTTATTCGTCCAATCATTAATAGGTATCTCTACTCCATATTTATAAAAAAGAGGAATAAGCATACTATAATGTCGCTCTTCTGCTTGAATAATATTTGCAAATGGAGTTGCTATTCCAAATTTTTGAAGCACTTTTTTATAAGTTTCAAAAGCATGAAACTCATCGTAAATCGCAATTCTTAATGCTTGATTAAGCATTGGAATATTAAGAGTTGGATTTACTCTTTGAGAAATCAATAACTGCTCATCATAATTCATAAAACCTCCTTTAAACTATTTAATTTTGTAACAACTATTTCTAAATTGTTGCCACTATTTAAATCATCAAATAAAGAAGAAGAGATTAACTCATAATCATACTCGATAGTCAAACTTTTGGCTATTTTATTTAGTCTTGAAGATTTTATACCTTTTAAATTTTGGCTTAAATTTTCAAAATCTTCCAAACCAAGCGAAATACCAGAGTTTGCTATTTTTGCATCGATTTTAAGTCTCACTCTCCCTTTTACATGATGAACAATTTCTATATGTTTTGATAAAATTTCTATATCTTTTATATTAAACATTTTTCTCCTTTCGTGGTATTTTTATCTTAAATTCAGCTCCAAATTCACTATTTTGCACAGTTATTGCTCCCAAAAAGTGGTTTTCAATGATTAATTTTGACATATAAAGTCCAATTCCTGTTCCATTTTGTTTGGTTGTAAAATATGGCTCAAAAATGTGATTTATTATATTTAGAGCAATTCCACCACCATTATCGCTAAATCGTATTTCACAAAACTCTCCATTTTCATAAGCTTTTACAATAATTTTTTTATCCTTTTTTTCATCACTAAAAGCATCTCTTGCATTTGCGATTAGATTTAAAACTACTTGTTCAAACTCACTTTTAAAGCCAAATAGCTCTAAATCTTCACTAATATTTAACTCATAAACTATATTTTTTTTAGTCAATTGAATTAACATAAGTTCAAATATAAATTGAATAGAGTTAAATAGATTAAATTTTTCTATCGGTTTATTTGGTTTTAAAAAATTTGTAAATGTGCTAATAATATTTGACATATTTTGAATTTGTAATGAAATCGCATTTATCGCCTTATCTATACAATCATCACTCAATGTTTCAAACTCTTTTGCTGTTTCTAAATATGAAATTGTAAGCCCAATTGTATGTAATGGCTGTTTCCACTGATGAGTAATAAGTGATAACATCTCTCCCATTTGTGCTAATCTTGATTGTTGAATTAACATATACTCTTTTTCTCTATTTGCAAATTCCAAATTTTTTTTAATTGTAATATCATCACAAAATAGCACAAAATATGGACTATTTTTAAGACTTGATAAATGTATATCTACCCAAACTACTCCTACTTTTGCCCTCAATTCAATTTCAATATTTAAACTTTGATTATAGTTTTGCAACTTTTTCAGACTATCCAAAAACAGACATCTATAATTTGGTTTTATATAATTTATAAATTCATCCAAAATTTTACTCTCTTCATCTAATCCAAGAATAGATGCTAATGCTCCATTATGACTTATAACTTTACTATCTAAATCAACAATCATAACTCCAATATAAGCATTTTGAAAAATATCAAAATAACATTCACTACATAATCTACTCAAATCACACCTTTGCATATCGTTTTATCTCTTCTAATGCACTATCCAAAACAATTTTTAACATAACTGCATCATCTACAAATCCAACTCCAATAATATAATCTGGCAATAAATCAAGAGGCATTATTGTATATGCTAATGCTCCCGTTATTGCTACTTTTGTAGAGTTTTTTAACTTGTAGTTTTTATCTGATAACATTTCTAAAAGTGTCTTAAATCGTTTTGCAACTGATATGGTTTTGGTTTTAAACTCTTCTGCTTCTTTTGCATTAAACCTATTTGCATATTTAGAAACACTATTTACACTTGTTCTAATCTTTTTGCTATCTATTTTTTGGACTTTAAAACTACTCATATCAACCCCCTAAAAAGATTTATATTATTGATAATCATTTTCAGTATTATAGGAATAATAATATTAAAAATTGCTTATTAATAGATAGAGTTTGATATAATTTTGGGATTAATTCTGTTTAAAAAATAGACAAAGGTTATTAAAATGAACAACAAAGAGCTTATGGAGCTTGATTTAAAATACATTTGGCATCCGTGTAGTCAAATGAAAGATTATGAAAAACTTCCAATTATTCCAATCAAAAGTGGAAAAGGTATCTATCTATATGATTATGATGGAAATAGTTATATAGATGGAATTAGTAGTTGGTGGGTTAATATTTTGGGACACTCTAATAAAACAATAAATAGGGCTATTAAAAAGCAAATAAAAGAGTTAGAGCATACTCTCTTAGCTGGTTTTTCGCATTATCCAGCAATTACTTTAGCACAAAAGTTATCAAAACTTACAAAACTTGATAAACTATTTTTTGCAGATAATGGTTCAAGTGGTGTTGAAATTGCTCTTAAAATGGCATTTCATCACTTTAAAACTAGAGGAGAAGTTAGAAAAAAATTTTTATCATTTAAAAATAGTTATCACGGTGAAACTCTTGGAGCTTTGGCAGTTGGAGATGTGGAGCTATATAAAGATAGTTATAAAGAAATAATAGTTGAAACAATTCAAGCTCCAATTCCAAATGATTTGAGTGAAATAGAAGCAATTAATGCAGGTAACAAATTAAAAGAAATTTTAAATAGTGAGCATCAAAATATATCAGCAATTATTATTGAACCACTTGTGCAGTGTGCAGGTGGTATGAAAATGCACTCACCTTTATTTATAAAAATTGTTAGAGATTTAAGTTTTGAGTTTGGAATATTTCTAATAGTTGATGAAGTTGCAGTTGGATTTGGTAGGACGGGAACTATGTTTGCATATGAACAAGCCAATATAAAGCCAGATTTTTTAGTTTTATCAAAAGCTTTAAGTGGTGGATATCTCCCAATATCAGTTGTTATGACAACAAATGAGATTTATAATAGCTTTTATTGCGACTATTTAGAGTTCAAATCATTTTTACACTCTCATAGTTATAGTGGAAATCCTATCGCTTGTGCTTGTGCAAATGCAACAATTGATATACTTTTAAAAGATAAAATTTTAGAAAAAAATCTCTCAAAAATTGAGTATATAAAAAAGCTTTCACAAAAGTTTAAAGAGTTACAAAATGTAAAAGAGATTAGACAGTGTGGAATGATTTTGGCAATTGAATTGATTAACTATGATATAAAAGATAGAGTAAATCTTACAATTTTTCAATTTGCCTTAAAAAATGGACTTTTAATTAGACCACTTGGAAATGTGATATATTTTATGCCACCATATATAATAAAAAAGCGAGAAATTAAAAAATCAATCGATATAATTTACAGTTCGATTTTAAATTTAGGAGTACAAAATGGGTGAATTAAAACTTGATGAGTATGGATTTAGCGATTATGAAGCTATTAGTAAAGGTCAAAGGTGTGAATTAATATTTGGTGAAATTGTGATGATGGCAAGTCCTAATGATTTTCATCAATTAATTACAGGTAATATTTTTAATATTTTAAAAAATATAATGAAATCTAAAGGTAATCCTTGTTTAGTTAGAATATCTCCATATGATATAAAACTTAAAAAAAACTACTCTCAAAATGTTTTACAACCAGATGTGATGCTATTTTGTGATAAAAAGATGATTGAAAAAAAGGTGAATAATATTCCATCAATTGTATTTGAAGTTGCATCACCTTCAACTTCTAAAAATGATTATGGTGCAAAAAAAGAGTTATATGAAATTTTTGGAGTTAATGAATATTTTATTGTAATTCCAGAGTATAAAATTGTTGAAAAGTTTAAATTAGTTAATGGCAAATATGAGTATATTGGTGCATTTAATGAAGATAGCAAAATGAGTATTGATTTAATTGATGAGATAATAGAAATCAAAGAGCTATTTGAAGAGTAAAAACTTGAAAAATATTTTAACACTCTTTAGAGTTCATCAATATGTAAAAAATTTGTTTATTTTTGCACCAATGTTGTTTGGCTTTGCAATAACTTATGAAAATTTGCAAAACTCAATAGTAGCTTTTATACTATTTTCTATTTTGGCAAGTAGTATTTATGTTTTTAATGATTTATTAGATATTAATGAAGATAGAAACCATCCTAAAAAAAAGTTTAGACCACTTGCAAGTGGAGCTGTGTCAATAAGCACTGCAAAATTTTTAATAGCTGTTATGAGTTCAATTTCATTGGGAATATCACTATTTTTTGATAACCTATTTTTTATATTGCTACTTTATTTTATACTGAATATTCTCTACACTCTTAAATTAAAACATATCGCAATAGTTGATATTAGCATAATTGCAATCGGTTTTGTTTTACGAATTTTTGCAGGTGCTATTGTAGTTGATATTACTCCAAGCCATTGGATAATACTTATGACATTTCTACTCGCTCTATTTTTGGCATTAGCAAAAAGAAGAGATGATGTAATTTTAGCCAGAAATGGTAAGCAAACAAGAAAAAATATAGATGGTTATAACTATGAGTTTATAAATGCTTCTATGGTTTTAATGGCTGGAGTGGTGATTGTTAGTTATATTTTATATACTGTATCAAGTGAAGTTAGAATTCACAGCGAACATCTCTATTTAACATCATTTTTTGTGATTTTGGGAGTTATGAGATATATGCAAATAACTTTTGTAGAAGAGTCAAGTGGAAGTCCAACTAAAATAGTTTTAAAAGATAGATTTTTGCAACTGACTATTCTTTTATGGTTAATCTCATTTGCTTTTATAGTTGGTTTCAATAGATGAATATAACAATAAAATATATTTTATTTGCAATATTTTCAACTATTATAAATCTTTTAGCTCAATTTATAAGTTTTAAAATTTACGATGGATTTTTATCACTCTATCTTGCTATGTTTTTTGGGACACTTAGTGGGCTTGTAGTTAAATATATTTTAGATAAAAAGTATATCTTTTATCACAAGCCAAAAAACAAAAAAGATGATGGAAAAAAATTTCTTTTATACTCATTTATGGGAGTTTTTACAACGATTATATTTTGGGGATTTGAAATAATTTTTGATTATATTTTTCAAGTAAAAGAGGCTAAATATATTGGTGCTATTATTGGACTTAGCATTGGTTATATTGTGAAATACTATTTAGATAAGAGATTTGTGTTTAAGGAAAATTTATGAATTTATCATCATGGGGAAATTACCCAAAAATTGAAACAAAAGTTTTTTCATTTGAAAATGAAAATAGATTAAAAGAGATTTTATTACAAGATTTAGAGTTTATACCTTTTGGAAATGGTAGAAGTTATGGCGATAGTGCGATAAATAGAAATATTATTCACACCAAAAGATACAACTCATTTTTAGCATTTGATGAAACTTCTGGAATTTTGCACTGTGAAAGTGGAGTATTGCTATCTGAAATTTTAAATGCTTTTGTAAAACGAGGATATTTTTTAGAAATAACTCCGGGGACAAAACTAATTACAGTTGGTGGAGCAATAGCAAGTGATGTTCATGGAAAAAATCATCACAAAATGGGTTGTTTTAGTGAATGTGTAATAGAGTTTAACTTAATGCTTCCAAATGGCGAGATTGTTTCAGTTAAAAAAGGTGATGAGCTATTTCTTGCTACAAGTGGTGGAATGGGATTAACAGGGGTTATTTTAGATGTAAAATTAAGACTTAAAAAAATTAACTCTAAATTGATTGCACAAAAAACATTCAAAACAAAAAATCTTCAACAAACATTTGAAATATTTGAAAAATATAAAGATGAAAACTACTCCGTAGCTTGGATAGATTGCTTAGCAAAAGATGATGAAATTGGCAAAAGTTTAGTTATGTTTGGAGATTTTGCAAATGATGGAAATTTAGATTACAAAGAAAAAAATAAAATTACAATTCCATTCGAGTTTCCAACATTTGCATTAAATAGCTTAAGTGTCAAAGCTTTTAACTATCTATATTACAACAAAGCAAAAGATGGTGAAAGTAGTCAAAAAGTTGATATTGATACATTTTTTTATCCATTAGACAGCATAAATAGTTGGAATAGAATTTATGGCAAAAATGGCTTTACTCAATATCAGTTTATTTTGCCAAAAGAGAGTAGCTTTGATGGACTAAGTGAAATTTTAAGAGAGATTTCAAATAGCAATAAAGGCTCATTTTTAGCAGTACTAAAACTTTATGGAAAAGAAAATCAAAACTATTTATCATTTCCACTTGAAGGTTACTCTTTAGCACTTGACTTTAAAATCGAAAATGGATTGTTCGAGTTATTAGATAAACTTGATAAAATAGTTTTAAAATACAATGGCAGAATTTACCTAACAAAAGATTGCAGAGTTAAGAGAGAAATTTTTGAAATTGGTTATCCTCAAATTGATAAGTTTAGAGATTTAAGAAAATCGTATGAAATGAATAAAAAGTTTGATTCTATTCAAAGCAGAAGAGTTGGAATATGAGAAATTGGAATGCAAAATATATATTTTATCTTAAAAATAGTGATTTAACTAAGTTGTAAAAATATAAAAAACAAGATAAAGGATTTTTATGAGCTTTGAAAGAGGTTCAGAGTGGAGAAAATGGGATTTACATGTACATACACTATATTCATATCTAAAAAAACAATTTGAAACTGATTTTGGACTGGAAAATATGAGAGTTGTTTTTAAAGATAGTGTTGTTAAAACAAATGCTTTGCTGATTTTAAAACAACATGGTATTAATGAAGTTGTGAGGGTGTGATGATATGATTCAAAAAATTGATATAGATAAATTTGGAATCTATAAAGATTATAAATGGGATTCAAATATAGGAAAAGATTTTTATTTTAAATCCGTAAATATAATTTATGGTAGAAATTATTCAGGGAAAACGACACTTTCAAGAATTTTTAGAACTTTAGAAAAAAAAGTTTTACATCAAGATTTTTCAGATAGTAATTTTGAATTTTTGCTATCTGATGGAAAAAAAATCAACAATCAAAACTTAAATCAAGAAAATTTAAAAATTTTTGTTTATAACAGAGATTTTGTAAAAGACAATTTAAGTTGGCTTCACAATGATGATGGAACTATTGAACCATTTACAATTATTGGTGAAACAAATAATCTATTAAAGCAAGAAATTGAAAAAATTGAAAAAAAAATAAATAGCACAGATGAAAAAGTAAATCAATCTGAAAAATTTACAACTAAATCTAAAAAAGAACACAAAGATAAAGAAGATTTATTAAATAAAAAACTTTCTAATAAAGCAGCAAAAATTAAGAATGAAACATCTTTGTATAGTTTTCCAACATACAACATAACCCAAATTAAAAAAGATATTGATGATTTAAATACTACATCCATATTAAGTGTTGAAAAAATTGAATTAAAACGACAACTTTTAAAGGAAAATGTTAAAGATGATATAAAACTGTTACTAGAAAAAAAACCAAATTTTAATCAATATTTAATTTCGTCAAATGAATTACTAACTAAACAAATTAAACCTACAGAAGCGATAACTGATTTAGTAAATGATAGTTTATTACAAGAATGGGTTAAACAAGGAATAGAAAAACATAAAAACAAAAGAGAAACTTGTGCATTTTGTGGAAATGTTATAGATTTAAAGTTATGGACAAAAATAGATGCTCATTTTAATAAGGAATCAGAAGATTTAAGAGTATTGATAAAATCAAAGATTTTAGATTTGCAAAAAGCCAAGACTGCTTTAGATGATTTTATAAAATTCTCAAAAACAAATTTTTATTCAATTTTTAATCAAGA
>DZAY01000025.1 GCA_022729735.1 Helicobacter cetorum | reverse complement strand
GAGCGATAAAAAATTTAAAAATTGAGATAGAAATTATGAAAAAAGATGATTTTGTAGTTTGTAATATAATCGATAATGTGGGTGGAGCTAAAGAGATTGATAAAATATTTGAGCCTTTTTATAGTGATAGTAGTTCTGGAATTGGACTGTATTTAGTAAGTGAATTAGTTAAACACGAGTTAAATGGTGAAATTTTGGCAACAAATTTTCATAATGGATTAAAAATAAGCATAAAGGTGCCTTTTGAAGTTTGATTTACAACTTTTAAAATCGCTTAATGCCTTATATATCGAAGATGATTTAAATGAACAAAAACATAATTTTAATAGTTTTGTGAAGTTTTTTAATAGTGTGAAAGTGTGTGATAGTATAAGAGAAGCTGAAGAGATTTATATGCAAAATAGTTTAGATGTGATATTTGTTGATATTAATTTAATTGATGGAAATGGGCTTGATTGGATAAAATCTATTAGGAAACTTGATGAAAAAACCTCATTTATAGTTATCACATCTTCATCAGAGTTAAATGATTTACTATTTGCAATACCTCTAAAATTGGAAGATTACATCATAAAACCACTCACATTTGAAAAGCTAAAAACCACATTTAACAAAATTTTACAAAGCCGTTTTAAATCAAGAGATAAAAAATTTAGATTTCCAAACGGTGTAGTTTATTGTTATCTTGGGCAACTATTTTATAAAAATGATATAGAATTTCAACTCACAAAACACGAAGCAGATTTATTAGAGTTATTAATTGAAAATCTTGATATGATGGTAAGTTATGAGATGATAGAGTTAGAGCTATATCAAAATAGACCATTAAATCGTGGCACAATTAGAAACCATATCAAAAAGATTAGAGATATTATTGGTGCTAAATATTTAATAAGTTTTATAGATAAAGGTTATAAACTCACAATTTCACCTCAATGATTTTATAATGATACAGTTTATTTATAATTTTATAAAAACTATTGAGGTAGAAAATGGAGAGTGATAAAGTTATATTGTATGTAGAAGATGATGAAATAATAAGAAGTAGTATGAGTTATGTTTTGGGCAGAATATTTAATAATGTTTTGGTGGCAAAAAATGGATATGAAGCTTTAGAAATATTTAAGAAAAATCATATAGATTTGGTTTTTACAGATATTGATATGCCCATTATGAATGGAGTTGAGTTAATTAAAAAAATAAGAAAAATTGATAAAGATATGAAAATTATAATTTGCTCTGGAACAAATAGAGCTGAATTAGAAGAGTTAAACTCATTTAATATACTCCATTTTTTCCAAAAGCCAATATCATTTGAAGAGATTAAAGAATTAGAGTTTATGATTTAATTATTCACTGACACATATCTCTTTATGTTTGATATTTATGATGGTCATATAACTTACATACAAAATTATAATTGTTGCAATTGCTAAAAATATAGTTCCAAAAATAGCATAAATTTGAACTTTTGTAATATCAAAAGCTAATAAAAATGCAATGGCAATTGCATCAAGTGGAAAAGTAAAAGCCCACCAAGATATAAAAAATTTAAGTTTTAAAAAACTTTTTCCCATAAAAAATAGGAGTATTGCAAAAAATAGTGCGATTGATAAAAGCATTTGTGCAAAAAAATCAAAACTATTTGTGAGTTTAATATATGATATAAATCCTACTGCTGGTGGAGCTATAAAAATAAATAGAGTTGGGATAAATTTTTGTGCTAATTGATGGTGAAATATAACTCTATAAAATATTATAGTTCCAAGAATAATCCAAAAAAATGCTCCTACACTAAAAAAGTAGATAGAAATTTCTCTTGAAACAATTTCAACACCAAGAATTGGAATTAAGATATTTCCAACTATGGGAATAAACCAAGCTGGATTTGAGTGTGTAATTTCAAAATTATGCCTAATCCAAAAACTAACTACATAAAATGTCATAAATAGATGAACTAAAGTGCCTATATACCACAATACAGTAGCAATATTTGGAGAATATTGATATAAAGAAATTGAGATTAAAATGAGTGAAATAGAAAATGCCGAAAAGAAATTTATTTTGATTGGATGTGAAAAATCGCTTTTTACTTCATCAAAAAAGTAAATTGCTTTTGTTAAATAGAGAGATGAAATCAGTAAAAAAGCAAAAATTGAAATCAAAAGTAGTAAATCATGAACTATTAATGGCAAACCAAATATGCTACTTGCTTTTTGATAAGCAATTGATAAACCACTAATTCCCATAACAACTGCAAAAAATGGAATTGGAAAATATTTTACTCGTTCCATGAAAGACTCCTAACTATTATATTTAATTAATATAATTATAATACTAAATTATTAAAATAGAATAAAAATAAAAAATGATAAATTTAAAAAAAAGAGCAAAAATATAGTTTATGGTATAATTAGACGAAAGTAACATGTGAAATCATGTGATGTGATGAGCAATAGAATATCACATGTGAAAATGCCTTAACAAGGTGATTTGCAATAGAATATCACATTTTCACATGAACTACTACTAATACTAAAATAAGAGAAAGAAAGGGAGACTATGAGAATAGCAATTAACAAACAGATTTTGGAAAATACTCTATCTTTGATACAACCATTTTTGGAAAAGAAAGATGCAAGTTTAATAACATCTCATGTATTGTTAAAAATTGATAATGAAAAAACAATTATAAAAGCAACAGATTATGAGATAGGATTAGAAATTAGAATTCCAAACAATCAAACAGTTGTAGAAAGCGGAGAGATAACTGTAAATGGTAAAAAACTACTTGATATTATTAAAAATTTGAAAAATGATGAAATAATAGTTGAAAAGAGTGAAGATAATATAATTATAAAACAGTCAAATAGTAAATTTAAACTTCCATCATTTAACTCTAGTGAGTTTCCAGAGTTTCCAAATTATGAAGAGAAACCAAAAATAGATATAGATAGCACAAAGCTAATACAAGCGATAAAAAAGATAACACCATCAATTGATACTAATAATCCTAAATATGAGTTAAATGGGGCTTTAATTGATATTAAAGATGGTTATATAAATGTAGTATCAACTGATACAAGAAGATTGGGAGTTAATACAATTTATAGTGGAAACAATCAACCTTTATCAATTATAATTCCTAAAAAAGCAATTATTGAAATTCAAAAATTATTTAGTGATAGTGTTGAGATATATTATGATGAGATAAATTTAATAATTAAATCATCTAACTATCAATTTTTTACAAAACTAATAAATGGAAAATTTCCAGATTATCAAAGAATTATTCCAAAAGATAGTAAATACACATTTGAGTTACAAAAAGATAGAGTATTAGATGCTATTAGATTAATAAATGCTGTATCAAATGAGATAAAAATTACATTTGAACAAAATAGAATTATATTTGAAAGTTTAAATTCAGAAAGTTCAGAAGCAAATACAGAAATAGAGTTTAATTATAATGAGTATATAAATTTAAGTTTGGCATTAAATAGTAAATATTTAAAAGACTTTTTATCAAATATAGATACAGAAAGCTTTTTATGTGTAATAAATGAACCAAATCATCCATTTGTTGTAAAAAGTGAAAATTTCCAAACAGTAATTATGCCAATAATATTATGAAAAACTTTTTTAAATTTACATTTTATGTTTCAGTTATTACAATACTCTATTTAGCTACAACAACTTTGGAAATAAAAGCAGTTAGTAATAGTTGGGATAAGTTAAACCATTTTGTAGCTTTTTTTACTTTATATGTATTGTTATCATTTAGTTATGAAAATTTAAAAATAGAGTTGAAAGTATTAATTTTAACTCTATTTGGTTTTATGATAGAAGTTATTCAATATTTCATACCAAATAGAGAGTTTTCTCTATTTGATGTTTTTGCTGATATTGTAGGAATTTTTATAGGAGTTTTACTATTTAGCCTTTATAGTAATCGATTTAAACCAAATATTTCTTAATAAACTGCTCCAACTCTTCTGGATTATTTTTTGAAGTTACAAAGCCATCAGCATTAAGCGAAATGGCTAAATGTTTATTTGATTCCCCACTCATAGATGAGTTTATAATAATTGGAATATGCGAATAGTTTTTCTTTTCTCTTATCTGTTTTGTAACTTCAAATCCAGAAGCAATTGGCATTTCTAAATCTGTAATAATAAGTCCAATATTATCAATATTTTCTAAAGCAAATAGGTAATCTAAAAGCAGTTGTCCATTTTCAAAATCTCTAAATTTAATTCCAATTCGCTCAAATATCTCTCTAAGCATCCGTTTTGCAACAGGAGAATCTTCTGCAACAAGCAACATTTTTTTACTTTTTACTTTTTCTAAACTTGAAATATTTTCTAATTGATTTTCTAACATCCAAGGAAATATATCTACAAGCATCTTTTCAACATCTAAAATCAAAACCAACTCACCATTTAAATATTTTGTATGGTTATTTGATTTTCTACTTCTTTGAGTTGCTTCAGTAAATGGATAAATTTCACTCCACTTTTTACTAAGAATTCCAAAAGGTGCTTCTATTCTTAAAGCTACTAAATATTTTGAAAATTCACAAATCATACACACACAGCTATCTAATCCATTAGATTCATCTACACAATCAAGCTCACCATTATCTCCCATTAAAAACCAAGTTTTAATATTTAACAGTGGAATAACCTCATCTCTAACACTAATAATTCCTTCAACAGGTGTTAAATTTCCCATATTTGTTTGAGTGATTAAGCCCCCATATTTAATTATTTCTCTAACTTTAAAAACATTAATGGCATAAATATTTGCATCATTATGTAGTTTAAAACAGAAAAATTGAACCTCATTGTTTTTGTGTAGATTTGTTACTTTATCAACATTCACATGTGTCCCCTACTTATAGAGTTAAATTTTATTAAAAATTATAGCTACGATTTTGGTAGCTTTGCTCTCATCCTTACCATACTCTCTGTATCCAGAAGATGCTACAGAACCAATAGCATAATTTAATTTACCAATTTTTATAATATCACTTTTGCCTTCACCAGCTTTTAAACTCAAAAACTTTTTATCAATTTCACAAACTTTACCCACAGGATATTCAGGATTTGTAGATGATACTATAACTCCATCTTGAGTTAATAAAAGTCCAAATGCTTCTTTTGAAGATGAAACTTCATCTTTTGGAATAATATCTTCTAATATCTGTTTAAACTCTCGCTCTCCGTCAAATATTGTAGCAACTCCACCAACAACTTTTTTACTATCAACTCCAAGCACTGTTCCTGAATAGATATATGTAGCTCTATTTGCATATAAAGGAGAAGTTTCAAAAGCACTTGAAAAATATTTTTGACTATCTAAATTATTTAATGTATCGCTTATATATTTACCACTAATTTGTGTGCCAATTAAACTCTTATCTCTTGAAGATGCTCTAACAATACCATTTTTATCATAAACAACAATATTATAATAGAGTGTATATAAACTATTTACTTGTTCCAAAACTCTATTTAAACTGTCAATATCACTACTATCTAAACTATCTTTTGATAAAGCTGTTCTAATTCGCTTACCCATTGCCCACCATCTACAATCATTAGCTCTCTCATAAAGGTTTCTATCAACCAAATTTACACATAGTGATGCCAAAGCTTTTGAATCATTAGCCAAAGCCAAAAGGACAGTTTTTTGTATATCATCAATAGATGTTATAAATGTAGAGTTCATAAAATCATTTATTTTTCTGATATTATCAAGCACAGGCATAAAGAAATATATGTGCTGTTTTGAAGCGATGATTTCACCATTTAAAACCACATCTTTTAAATCTTCATTTATGTCTTCAGATTCTGTTTTTAACTTTCTTAACTCATTTGAAATATGCACAGAGTTTTCTATTGACTCTTTTGTAATACTAATATCACTATTATCAACAGCTTTAAAAGCATGTTTTAAAGGTATTAAAATATGTCCATACCAACTAGGACCACTATATCCATGATAACCTTTTGTTTTTGCACTTTTTACAATATATGTTTCATTTCTATATTTTTCAACACCAATTTCATCAAGCGAAATTTTTACATTTGTGCCAAATGGTAAAATTCTTTCATGACTTGAATTAATCACATTTCCATGTTTATCTACAAGTGCTAATACTGCTTCTTTTATAGAGTATTTAAGCTCTTTGTAAATTTCAATCATTTCTAATTTTATTCTAAAACATAGTGCCAAAACTCCAAGCACTTCGCCATTTTCTGGATTTTCTATTTTTGAGAAATATATCAAAGCAACTCTTTTGTGCGATTGAATATCTGTTGGTCTAAATATTTCTATAAAGTTTGATGATGAATTTATAACTTGAGATATGATGTTATCATCACTTTTCACAATAATATTATCTTCATCATATTTTGCTTTTACATTCCCAAACTTATCAAAAATTATAATATCATCATAAACTGTATATTTGCTAATATAATCTTTAAGTCGCTCTTCTATTCCAGCTCGATTTCTATTTGAAATTAAAAACTCTACAATGTATCTATCTGTTGATAAAAAGCTAACATCAGCTGTTCGCTCATACAGATTTCTAATAATTGTATCAATTAGAGCTTGAGCTTTAAATGAAGCTTCTAACTCAACTTTTTGCATATTTTCACTTGCTAAGTTTTTTACCATTTCTCGCTCTAATTGATTAAATCTAATACAAGTTTCATCCATATAATCAAATAGTGTTCTTGCTACATTTAAACTACTAACTTTTCCCGTTAATGTTGTCTGTTCCAACTGTTTTGTAAGATTTGAAATTATTCCCTTATATTTTTGCACAAGTGGCATATACTGTATGAAGTTTTCATAGCTCTGTTTCATAGTTTCTCTCACATTTTTTCATTAATTATATCATAGAAAACTAAGTTAAAAAATTAATATAAACTCAAAAAAATGTGGTTATAATTAAGTGTATTAAAAAAAAGGAGCTATTATGAAATTAAAGCTATCAATAGCAGTGTCTCTATTACTTGTAGGTTCTAATTTGGTTTCATCAAACACAGTTAGTTTAAATAGTGTGAAAGTTGGTAATTTATCAGTTGATATAAATTCAAGTGGTGAATTTGGAAAAATAACTCAAGAGCCTTTGCTTTTAAGTGATACAAATTTAACTGAAATCGGCACACTTTATGATTTTTCATCAAAAATAGTTCAAAGTGGTATAAATGCTGGTAATACAGTTGAAGCTAATTTCTCAATGGCTGTTCAATCAAAAAGTGATGACAGATTTATAAGTATAACTATACCACTTATGATAGGATATAGTGGAGTTGAATATAATATAACTGCACTAAATTCAAGTTTTGCAATTGGTAGAAATAGAGCAAATCAAAATTTTACAATTACTAAAAACTTTTCAAATGATACTTTAAAGAATCTATTTACTATTAGAAATAGTGATACTTTAGATGTAAATTTAACCAAAATTTTTTCTGCTTCACAATCTGATATTTTTGGAAACTATATTACTCCAATTATAAAAGATACAGTATCTACTGCTGGAAATTATGAATTGATATATTTTCTTGATGGTGGATTAACTTTTGGAAGTGCAAGTCAAACTTTAAATATAAAAGATAAAACAGGCATTGCACTTTTGGATAAAAATGTATCAGCATTAAGTGGAATAATAGAAATAAATAGCTCTAATCCAACACAAACTCCATCAAGAACTTATACAGCTCCAAGCTCACAAAGTTCATCAACATCATCAAGCTCATCAAGTTATTATAGTAGTGGAGATTATTATTATCCGAGTGGTGAATATACAACACCACAAATAGTGCCAAGCTCACAAAGCACATCAAGTGCTGGAACAATAATCTCAAACACAATTACATCAGATAATCCAAATACAATAGTAACAACTTTATCAGATGGTTCAAAAGAGATAAAAAATGTGGTAACTTTAAGTAATAGTGAGTTTAAATCTTCAGAAATTATTACAACTATTAGTAGTGATGGAAAAGCAAATATTGCTATTAAATTAATCGCTGAAGATGGCACAGTTGTAGAAAATAAAATTGCTACACCAACATCAGCAAAAATTACATATAACAAAGATAACTCTATTACAGTTAGTTTAGTTGTAGGCAAAGTTCAATCAAAAATGGATATTAATCCAACAGGTAGTATTAATGCTAATGTAATATCAGAAACAAAATCACAAAGCTTTAATGCACCAAGTGGAACTGATATAACTATTGGTGAAGATGGTGAAATATATTTTCAAACAGCTTTAGAAAGTGTCGCGATTAAAACAGATATTAATCCAAATACATCAACATATTCAGAAATGTTTGCAAAAAATGGACAAGTTTTTGATTTAAATATTCCAAAAGATGTAACTAAATCTATATTAGAAATAATCAATATGGATAACTTAAATAGAGCTATAACAAAATCACAATACAATGCACTATCTGCAAGATTTGTATCAAGTAGAAGATTTACAGTTGATGAGCGAAGAGATGATATTAATAGAGCATTAAGTGAAATTGAAGTTGAACCAATTGAAGAGTCAGAAATTGAGCAAATTGCAGGATTTGATGGTAAGCGATATATTAAACTACTTAGTGGTAAAGCTAACTTAATTGAAGATGGTATGATAAAATCTATGGAGATTAATAAACTATACACATTAAAAGCTCAAGATGGATTTAAAGATAGTGCTGAAGCTGGAGATAGGAGTTATTTAAATAGTAGCACACTACTTGGCAAAGGATGGCATTTAATATCTAATCCAACAAATGTAGAAGTTAGCAAATCTAAATATAGTGAGTTATTTGGAAATTACAAATCTATGTGGAGTTATCAAGATGGAAAATGGATAGATACTCCAATAACTTTAAAACCAAATGATGGTGTATGGGTAAATATGAGTTCGCTTAGATTTGCAAATTTTAATGGAGATGGTTATGATTTTAACTCATCAAATATAAGTGATGGTTGGAGTATGGTAGGTTTTGGAACTGATTTTTATAATCTTCGATACTCAAACTCATATCAAAAGGTTTATAAATACAACTCTACTAAATGGATAGAAAATCCATCAATAGTTTATAGAGGCGAAGCTGTTTGGATTAAAAAATAAGAGGTAAAAAATGTTACAAAGGCTGAGAAGATTACGAATGAGTGAGGCTTTACGGGATTTAGTGCAAGAGACAACTATTTCACAAAATGATTTTATATATCCTCTATTTGTCCGACATGGAGAAAATATAAAAAACGAAATAGCATCAATGCCAGAAGTTTATCAAATGAGTATAGATGTGGTTTTAAAAGAGTGTGAAGAGATAGTTAATTTAGGGATTAAATCTATAATTTTATTTGGAATTCCAGAAATAAAAGATAGTGTTGGAAGTGAAGCTATGTGTAGTCATGGTATTGTTCCAAAAGCAATTAAAGCAATTAAAAGCAGATTTCCAAAACTATTTATTGTTGCTGATTTATGTTTTTGTGAATATACAGACCATGGTCATTGTGGAATTTTGGATTTAGAAAAAGAGAGTGTTAATAATGATTTAACATTAGAAATTTTAGGAAAACAAGCATTAGTATTAGCAAATGCTGGAGTTGATATGTTAGCTCCAAGTGGAATGATGGATGGAGTTATTTCATATTTACGAGAAGTTTTAGATAAAAACAGCTTTACATATTTGCCAATTATGAGTTACTCTACAAAATTCGCAAGTGCATATTATGGACCATTTAGAGATGTAGCAGAATCAACTCCAAGTTTTGGAGATAGAAAAAGTTATCAATTAAATCCTGCAAATAGATTAGAAGCTATTAGAGAATCTATTTTAGATGAAGAAGAAGGTGCTGATATATTGATGGTAAAACCAGCTTTAGCATATTTAGATATTATAAGAGATATAAAAAATAGCTCAAAACTACCATTAGCAATATACAATGTGAGTGGTGAATATGCAATGTTAAAATTTGCTGGGAAGAGTGGATTAATCGATTATGATAGAGTTTTATTAGAAACTATGATAGGGTTCAAAAGAGCTGGAGCATCTATTATAATTAGCTATCATGCAAAAGAGGTTTGCAAACTTTTAAAATAAAAGATAAAATTTCAAATAAATTAAAAAAGGAGAAGTTATGAGTAAATCAACAGTTGTAAAAGAGTTTCCTTTAGATGGAACAGAAAAGGGTATTATTTCAGTTGGATATATCGAAACACCGTATGGAGCTAATAGCGAAACTGTGGCAAGTATTGGAATATCTTTGAATGGAAACAGTGGTGAGCCTGATTGGAAAGTTCATCTTCCAGTTGCAAATGTAAAAGAGGTTTGTGAAGCTCTTTTAGAAGTTGTGTCTAAACTTAAATAATCTACTCTCTTTCCCACTTTTGTGGGACTCTTTTAGTAATAAATTTATAATCTACTAAATATATAATTTGTAAAACCCTAAAAGGATAGTTTTATGAAAAAAGTTCTATTTGTATGTATTCATAATAGTGCAAGAAGTCAAATAGCAGAAGAGTTACTTAAAAAATATGGTGGAGATATTTTTGATGTTTGTAGTGCTGGATTTGAACCAAGAGAAATTAACCCTTTAGCAGTTGAAGTTTTAAAAGATGAAGGGATTGATATATCTCAAAAAACATCAAAATCTGTATTTGAACTATTTAAAACAGGCAAAACTTTCCACTATGTAATAACTGTTTGTGATGAAGGAAATGCTCAAAAATGTCCTGTATTTCCAGGATTAACATATAGAATTCATTGGAGTTTTGAAGACCCAAGTAGTTTTGTTGGTAGTGATAGTGAAAAGTTAGAAAAAACAAGAGTTGTTTTATCTCAAATTAAAGATGAGGTATTTCAGTTTATAGACCTTGTAAAAGAGGGGCAACTCAAAGGAAACTCTCCAAAACATTGGAAAATAGGATAAAAACATTCCTCTTAATATAAGAAATTATATGAAAGAGGATTTTCTTCATTAACTCATAACACTTCTAAATTTGATATAATAAATCCATAATATACTAATAAAATATAAGTTAATATATGGATATATGTTTTGAAAAAGTGGCAATAAATAGGATTAAATGCTGTATCAAATTTTGGAATAGCATTAATGGTGTCTGGAGTTGTAGCTTTAGTAATAGAACATAAAGAGATTATGGGAGCAGTTGCTCTTTTTGTATCTGGTGTTTATATGCTTGGATATTCTATAATACATGCAAAATCGATAGAGTAGGAGTAAGTGGAGTTAGTAATTATTGCAATAATATCAGCAATTATAGGAACAATTATTGTGAATTTCGTTTCAAAAAAGCCAAAACATAAACATTAAGGACGATATTCATTATATTTCAGGAGGATTAAATTAGTGGTCAAGATTTTATGCTTGGTTTATTAATAGTTTTAGCAATAGTTGCTACTGCATTAGCTATTATAAAGTACAATCAAAAGAAACATAGCCATTAAATTCAACCATTTTAAATAAAAATTTAACTCTTTAGTTTATAATTTGTGTTTTATTTTAAATAGAAAGGTTTAAATATGGTCTTAATGACACCAGGTCCAACACCTGTTTTAGAAGAAGTTAGATTTGCAATGGCTGGAAGAACTCTCCACCATAGAACTCCAGAGTTTGAAGCAATTTTTGGTAAAACAAGAGAACTTGCATTGAAACTTTTTAAAACTGATGAAATTTTATTTATTGCATCAAGTGGTAGTGGAGTAATGGAAGCAACTATTACAAATTTATGTGATAAAAAGGCTCTTGTAATTAATTCGGGAAAGTTTGGTGAGAGGTTTGGCAAAATTGCGATGGCATTTGGAAAAGATGTAGTTGAAATAAAAAACGAGTGGAGTGTCGCACCAACTGCTAATGATATAAAATTGGCATTAGAAAGTAATAGTGATATTGATACAGTTTGTATTCAAATTTGTGAAAGTGCTGGAGGATTGCGACATAATGTAGAAGAGATTGCAAAAGTTGCAAAAGAGTTTAATCCAAATATTATGGTAATTGCAGATGGAATTACAGCAGTTGGAGTTGAGCCAATTGATATAAGTAATATTGATGCACTAATTGCTGGAAGTCAAAAAGCTTTTATGCTACCACCAGGATTAGCAATGGTTGGATTAAGTGCAAAAGCTGTTGCTAAAATTGAGAATAGTGGAGGTTCTGGATACTACTTTAATCTCAAAACAGAGCTAAAAAATCAGCGAAAAAATACAACAGCTTGGACAGCACCAACAACTTTAATTATAGGACTTCAAAAAATTTTAGAACTATTTTTTGAAGAAGGTTTAGATAAACTATACAAAGATACAAAAATTAGAGCAATTGCAACTCAAGAAGCATTTAAAGCAATTGGTTTAAAAATTTATCCACAAACTCCAGCTTTATCTATGACAACTGTTGAGAGTGAAGTGGCAAGTGATATTATTAAAATACTAAAAACTAAATACAAAACTCTTCCAGCAGGTGGGCAAGACCACTTAAAGGGGAAAATTTTTAGAATAAGTCATATGGGTTTAATTCCACTTAATGAAGCTATCTGGGCAGTTAATGTGGTTGAGTTAGCACTTGATGAGTTAAATATTAGAAAATTTGATGGAACTGCAAACAGAGTCTTTTTAGAATATTTTAAACTTCATAACTAATGGAATATTTTTTGCTCAAACTCTCTAAATTTAGAGAGAGGGCAAAAGATGTTAAATATTAATAACTATTCAAAAAGTGGCTATTTAGCTTACTCTATCAATTCACAATCTGTAAAAAATATGAGAGATAATAGCAATATAGAAAGCAGTAACTATATTGAGTTTAAAGGTGCAAATGAGCAGTTTAATATGGCTGTAAATCGGGTTAAATCTTCAATTACTCAAGAAGAAGGAAACTTTTTTGAAGCTAAAATTTATGCACAATTGCTACAATTCAATATGGCAAAACTGAAAAATTCAGGTGAAATTGATAGTTCTAATTTGTATAAAGAAGCGATGTCAAAAACTTATAATTTTGGTTTTATGAATGTGGATATAAGAGAGTATTTAGAAAAGACAATATCAGAGTTGAAAAAGAGTGATATGAGTAGCTACTCAAAAACTGAAAATTCAACTCTAAAACTGTTTGAAACTACAAAATTACTATATGATAACTCTCATTTTGATGAGATTAGTTGGAAATTAGATGTAGCTATTTAGCTTTTAACTTCATCTGTTCTAATTCCCAATACTCAATTGCAAACATCTCTTTTTCATCTAAAGCTTTCCAATTTGAAATAGAGTTTGCAATTAAAATAGCTTTTGCATTATGAAGTGCTATATCTTTTATAATTTTTATCTCTTTTTCGCTTTTTCCAACAAAAACTGCTCCACAATCTCTAATAACTATCCATTTTGGAAATGGCTCTAACATGATTTCATCTTTTTTATTTCTAAAAAAGTAATCTTTATAATCTTGAATATAATTGTTTAAATCTTGCTTAATAGTATCTATTGTTGTTATTAGTGGTTTTCGTTTTATTCTAATAACATGTTCTGGTGTTAAAGTCCCTAATTCAAGCGACTCTTTTAAATTTTTTAAATTTGAAAAAGCTTGAATTAGGCTATTTTGTAAAGTTTCAAAGAGATAATCTGTTCCATAAATTTCTAAAATAGCTTCTTTAATTTTTGACTCATCGCAACTTTTAAACTCAAAATCTAATAGTTTTGGTTCATAGTTTTGTAAATATTTTTCAGCCTTAGTTACAATATCTACCATTTTTGAATAACTATCTTTTGCAGAATTTGAAAATGTAAAAACACCATGATTTAATAAAATAATAGCTTCTACTTTTTCTAAATTCACATCTTTTATCACTTTTTGTATAGCTTTTGCCAAATCAAACCCTGGTTTGACATAATCTACAATTATAATTGTTTCACCAAAAAGCTCAAATAAAATCTCTTTAGCTTTTGGAGTATTTGTAATTGTTACTATTGCATCAGAATGTGTATGGTCAATAAATTTATATGGCAAAATTGCATGAACTATCGCTTCAATTGATGGATTTGGTGCATCTTTTATCAAAGCTTTTTTTTGATAATTTACCATATCACTATCACTTAAACTATCTAAATTGGCTAACTCAATTAATGTTGATAATTTTACTGGTGAAAATCCATCTTCTGTAATTGTGGCTAAATCCCAACCACTCCCCTTTACATACAATACATCATCAACTTTTAAAGATGTATTTCCTCCACCATGTAATACTAAATCTGCAACTTCACCTAATAATCTTGAGGTATAAACTCTTAAATCTAAATCACTAAATCCAATAACTGCATCATCTCTAAATCTATTTAACATGTTTTCCCTCTTTAATTTTTTGCAAAACTATTTAACTCTCGCTCTAATTTTAAAAATCGCTCTTTCGCTTCATTTAGTGCAACTCTATTTGTTTCAATTAGTTCAGGTTTTGCATTTGCTATAAATTTTTCATTATTTAGCATACTTTCTAATTTCACTATCTCTTTTTCAAGTTTCTCTTTTTGCTTTGTCAATCGCTCTATGATTGGTTTGGTATCGATATTATTTAATGGAATAAATACTTCACAAACTTCACCTACATCACAAACGGCTCCATCAATTTTTTCATTTGTAAATTTCACCTCATCAACTTTAGCCAACTTTTGAATAAAACTTTTTGATAAATCGTTTTGAAATGAGAGCTTTACAAAAGCTAAATCAATTCGCTTATTTGCTAAATCAACGGTTGCTTTTGCTCTTCTAAGTGAGATAATTGCATCTATAATTTCACTAAACTCTTTTTCTATTTCCAAATCAAACTCTGAAATTTTTGGATACTCCATAATCATAATTGATTTATCTTCATTCAAAGTTGTTCCATTTAAATTATGATAAATATATTCGCTAATAAATGGCATAAATGGACTTAAAAGTTTCATAGACTCTTTGAAAATAGCACCAATTTCACTAATTGACTCTTTTGAAGCTTTGCTAAGCTCAATTCCCCAATCACAAAACTCACCCCACAAAAATTTATAAAGTGCTAAAGCACCATCATTAAATCTATAACTATCCAAAGCTTCTCTAATCTCTTTTACAGTTCTATTGAATTTTGAAAGTAGATATTTACCTAAATAGCTTTGCACTTCTATATCATTTAAATTTGGAAAACTACTCTCATTTAATAGTAAAAATTTATGTGCATTATAAAGCTTGTTTGTGAAGTTTTTGCTAATTTCTAAAACTTTACTTGAGAGTTTTATATCTCTTCCTTGAACTGCTAAATATGCTAAAGTAAATCTCAAACTATCAGCACCAACACTATCAACCAAAACTAATGGGTCGATTACATTTCCTCTTGATTTACTCATTTTATTTCCAAACTCATCTCTAACTAATGCATGAAGATATACATCATGAAATGGCATTTCTCTCAAGAAATGCTCACCCATCATCATCATTCTTGCAACCCAGAAAAATAGAATATCAAATCCTGTAATAAGCAGTGTGTTTGGATAAAAATCTTTTAAATCAGTAGAGCTGTATTGTGATTTATTAAACTCTCCATTTCCCCAACCAAGTGTAGTAAATGTCCAAAGAGCCGAACTAAACCAAGTATCTAATACATCTTTATCTTGAGTAATTTTATTGGAGTTACATTTTGGACAACTATCTGGATTATCTAATGTTGATGCAAATTCAAATCCACAGCTATCACAATAAAAGATAGGAATTCTATGTCCCCACCAAAGTTGTCTTGATATACACCAATCTCTAAGCTCTCTCATCCAAGCATCATAATTGTTTTTCCAAGATGGTGGAAAAAATAGAGTTTCACCAGAGTTTGTTTTTTTGATTGCTCCATTTGCTAACTCTTTTTTGATAAACCACTGTTTAGAAATATATGGCTCAATCACATTTCCACATCTATAACAATGCCCAACTTGATTATTATGCTCTTCAATTTTTTCTATAAATCCAAGCTCTGTAAGTTTTTTAGCAACTATTTCTCTTGCTTCTAATCGTTCTAATCCTTCAAACTCTCCACATTTTGAATTTAAAATTCCACTTTCACAAAATATTTTTATAAATTCTAAATTATGTCTATTTCCAACTTCATAATCATTTGGGTCGTGTGCTGGAGTAACTTTTACAACTCCTGTTCCAAAACTCATATCAACATACTCATCACCGATAATTTTAATCGCTCTATTTATAATTGGAAGTGTTACAAATTTACCAATTAAATGTGAATATCTTTCATCATTTGGATTTACCATAACAGCACTATCGCCAAAATAGGTTTCTGGTCTTGTAGTTGCTACAACTATATAATCTGTGGAGTTTTCTAAATAGTATCGAATGTGATACAATTTGCCACAACTTTCTTTGTAATCAACTTCAATATCACTCAATGCACCATCTTTGGTACACCAATTAACCATATAGTTATCTCTTACAATAAACCCTTCTTCATATAGCTTTACAAATGCAATTTTTACAGCTTCTCTAAGCCCATCATCCATTGTAAATCTTTCTCTACTCCAAGCAGGAGATACTCCAAGCTTTCTCATCTGATTTACAATCGCACCACCACTATACTCTTTCCAACTCCAAACTCGCTCCAAAAACTTTTCTCTTCCAATATCTTCTTTTTTAATACCTTCGCTAAGTAACTGTTTTTCAACTACATTTTGAGTTGCAATTCCAGCATGGTCTGTTCCAGCTTGCCAAAGAGTTTTAAAGCCATCCATTCGCTTATATCTCACAATAATATCACTCAAAGTGTGATTTAGAGCATGTCCTATATGCAAAGTTCCCGTAACATTTGGAGGTGGTAGCATTATTGAAAATTTTTTATCATCTTTTTGAATATCTATATTTCCATCTATTTCAAAATAGCCTCGCTCTTCCCAAATTTTATAAAAACTATCTTCAATCTCTTTTGGATTATACCCTTCAATCTTCTCACTCATAACTGTCCTCATTTTATAATTTTTAGCTTAATTATAGCAAAGTGGTTGTAAAATAGCCTTTAATCTTAATATAGGAGGTAGTTTATGGTTTATGCAGTTAAAGCACCAGTTTTAGGTTTTGAAAATATGCACAGTGTAGTTGTTACATCAATTGATGAGAGTGTTGAGGGTGTTAATGCCAAAGATTTGATTATAAAAATTAGTGATGAGGCAAATTCATCTATTTCAATGTTACTAATTAGCCCATATGCTTTACGAGAGTATTCATTTGATTTACCAACATCTGTTCAAGTTTTAATGGATATTACAGATACATCAAATATAAAAATCTACTGTCCAGTTGTGGAAGCAAAACCAATTACTGAATCAAAAGTAAATTTCTTAGCTCCATTTGTATTTAATGAAGATAATAAAACTGTATCACAAGTTGTATTACAAGCAAAAGATTACCCAAATTTTGGAGTTGCTGAAGATTTAAAAGATTATTTAAGTAAATAATGCCCTTTAGCTCTCTAAATTTAGAACAACAACAAGCCATAAAAGCAGAACTCGGACATAATCTTGTCATAGCTTCTGCTGGAACTGGCAAAACTTCCACAATCGTTGCAAGAATTGCTTACTTAATCAAACAAGGTATAAATCCAAAAGATATTTTACTACTCACATTTACAAACAAAGCAGGTGTGGAGATGGTTGAGAGGTTAGCTAAACTATTTGGCGAAGATATTGCAAAAAAAATAGAAGCAGGAACATTTCACTCATTCTCATATCGTTGGCTTAGAAAAGTTGGTGAAAGTATTATACTAAAACAGCCAAAAGAGTTAAAAACTCTATTTAGAAGTATTTATGAGCGAAGAAGTTTCAATCATATTGATAGTGAAAAGGTGCAAGTTTATACTTCTACATATCTGTATGATTTATATTCACTATATTTAAATAGCTCCAATTTGCCATTTGATGAGTGGCTTTTAAATAAATCTCCAGAACAAGATTATTTCATAGATATTTATGTAGATATTATAAGTGAGTTTAATGCCTTAAAAAAAGAGTATGGATATTGTAATTTTGATGATTTACTACTAATTGCAAGAGAAAAAGCAAAAGAAAAAAATTTAAGATTTAGCGAAGTTTTAGTTGATGAGTATCAAGATACAAATCCTCTTCAAAACTCACTTATTGAAGCTATTTCCAAACAATCGCTATTTTGTGTAGGAGATTATGACCAAAGTATTTATGCCTTTAATGGAAGTGATATAAATATTATTGCTTCTTTTAAAGATAGATATACAAATGCAAAAGTATTTACATTAAACAAAAATTATCGCTCAACTCGCTCAATTTTATCTCTTGCAAATAGAGTTATCTCAATTAATGAACGAATTTATCCTAAACAGTTAGAAGTTGTAAAACAACACAAAGATATTCCTCCAAAATTGCTTATTTCACAAACCTTAATAAATCAATATCAAGATGTAGCACAAAAGATAAAAAATTCACCATACAAAGCTGAAAATATAGCACTGATTTTTAGAAATAACTCATCAGCTGATGGAGTTGAAGCATATTTGAGAGAGTATAGCATTCAAGCAAAGCGAAGAGGTGGAGTTGGATTTTTTGAAACTAAAGAGATAGATAGTTTTTTAAATATTTTAACAATTTTAGAAAATCCACATGACATGATGTCTTTTATTCATATTTTTGAATATGCAAAAGGTATTGGAAGTGCGATTGCAAAAGATTTATTTGAAGCTTTGGTTGCAATTTCAGGAAATGTAATTGATGGACTTCTTCATCCTAAAAATACAAATGCAAGAGAAATATTTAAAACCAGAGTAAAAAATTATCAATTAGGACTATTTGAAGATTTTATAGAGCTTGGAAGTGTTTCTAAATTTAGAGAACTTGGATTTGATGATAACTTTATAAGTAATCCAATTCTCAAATATCCAAAACTTGGAGTTGAAGGAGCAAAATTTTTATACGATTTTTATGAGTTAGTTCTAAAATTTCGTCGCTTCAAAAACTTTAAATCAATATTTGAATTGGTTGAACGGAGTGAGCTATTTGCAAAAATAAAAATGGTTTTAGCAACACAAAGAGCAACTCAAAAAGATGGAAATATAAACAAAATACTATTTGATGATGCGATTGAAAAAATTGAAAAACGGATAGCAATTTTGAAAAATTTAGCTTCTCATTATGATGAGTTAAATAGATTTCTAAATGCGATGATTTTGGGTTCTAAAGAGATGAGTGAAGGAAGTGGAATAAATTTATTAACAGTTCATGCTTCAAAAGGTTTGGAATTTGATGAAGTATATATTGTGGATTTGATGGATGGACGATTTCCAAATAATAAACTAATTTCAAAAGGTGGCTCAATTGATGAAGAGCGAAGACTGTTTTATGTAGCTGTAACAAGAGCTAAAGAAAGTCTCTATTTATCATTTGCATATTATGATGAAAATAGAAAGAAAAAATATGAGCCATCACAATTTTTAATCGAAGCAGGATTGATTAGGAAATAACAGAGGGAATTAAAGTATGTTGCAAAAAATTTTAATATCTGATTTTTACAGTGATTTAGATGTTAATAAATATCAAAATAGGAATATAAAACCATTTCTAAAATGGGCTGGAGGTAAAAGAGCATTACTTCCTGAACTATTAAAAAGATTACCTAAAAACTTCAATAACTATTTTGAACCATTCTTAGGTGGTGGAGCTATGTTTTTTGAGCTAAAAAGATTAAATCTGTTAAATAATAAAAATGTTTTTTTATCTGATAAAAACAGTGAGCTTATAAATACATATAAAGTTGTAAGAGATAGTCCAATAAAGCTTTTAGAGCTTTTAAAAGAGTATCAAAATAACCATTCAAAAGAGTTTTATTATAAAATTAGAGAAATGGATAGAAATAGTAACTTTAAAGAAATTGATAAAATAGTTAGAGCTACAAGATTTATATATCTTAACAAAACTTGTTTTAATGGACTTTATAGAGTAAATAGTAATGGGTTTTATAATGTGCCAATGGGTAGTTATAAAAATCCAAATATTTGTGATGAAGAGTTGATTTTAAATGCTAGTTTCAGTTTGCAAAATGTTCATATAGAAAATTTGGATTTTTTTAATATAGTTGATATAGCAAAAAGTGGTGATTTTGTATATTTAGATCCACCATATTATCCACTCACAAAAAGTTCAAATTTTACATCATATAATGAAACCGTTTTTTTAGATGATGAGCAAATAAGAGTTTTTGAGCTTTTTATAAATTTAAATAAAAAAGGTGTATCTGTTTTGAAATCAAACTCAAATACAGAATTTATAAAAAAGCTTTATAAAGATTATGAAATAGAGTTTGTGGAGTGCCATAGAGCAATAAATAGTAAAGCTAATAGTAGAGGAAAAATTGAAGAAGTTTTAATTAAAGGAACAAATTGAAAGAATTTACAAAATTAACATCAACTTTTACAAATTCAATTTTTACATGGGAATATTTTACAGATTTTGAAAAAGTAAAAAATAATATTAGAAAAGTAGAAAAAGAGTTAAATTTACTAAACTATCTTTTGGGTAAAGAAAATTTAGAGAATGAATTTATAAATTTGATAAAAGAGTATCCAAAAATTAGAGCTATTTTACCTCTTTTAATTGCGATTAGAGCTGAAAAATTAAAAGAGATACCAATAATTACAAATGTTAATACTCTTGAAGCAGAAAACAGAAGTGATCTATTTTTTGGAAATGATATTCTTGAAGAAGAACTTTTGATATTTTTTAAAAACAGTGGTTTAAAAGATATTTTTGAAAATAAAAATATTAAAAATTTAGTTGATTACTGTTTTGGGATAGAAGTTGGAATGGATACAAATGCGAGAAAAAATAGAACTGGTGATTTAATGGAAGAGTTAGTTTTTAAATATCTTGAAAATTTTTGTATAAATTATTGTGATTTTGATTTTATAAAACAAGCTACAAAAGATAGAATTAAAAAAGCTTTTAATTATGATATAAAAATAGATAAAAATAGTAGAAGATTTGATTTTGCACTTTATAATAAAATTCAAAATAGACTTTTTTTAATTGAAGTAAATTATTATAGCAGTGGAGGTTCAAAGCTGAAAGCAACTGCTGGAGAATATCAAAAATTAAATGATTTTTTAAAAGCTCAAAATTTAACATTTATTTGGATAACAGATGGACTTGGTTGGAATACAGCACTTAGACCTTTAGAAGAGACATTCAATAATAACGATTATGTGATAAATTTATCTATGCTAAAAGATGGCATTTTAAAAGATATTGTGTATCAATAGTTTTCAATAAAAAAGTGAGTAGTTTAACTAATACTAAAATCTTGCAAGTATAGAAACTATTGTAGATATTACATTAGAATAAGTTATATTTGAAGAAATTACAAATTGATTATAGCAGTAGATTTGATAATTAGGAAATAGGAGTTACAAATGGAAGTTGTGTATTTGTGGGTTGAAGAGTATAAAAATATAAAACGACAAGGGTTTAATTTTAGCCCGAGGTTTAAGTGTGAATTTAAAGCTGAATATGAAAAAGATAAAGAAGATAAAGAAAAATTAAAAGATAATTGTGAATTGATTATTGATGACAAGAATAAAGATTATGAAAGTATTTTTCCAGAAAATATAAATGTAACTGCTATTGTTGGAGAAAATGGGAGTGGGAAGAGTGCTTTATTAGAAGTTTTACTTAGTGCTTTGTCTGAAAACCGTGAAAGTGACTCTTTATTCTCAAACGGGATACAATCTAACTACTTTTTAATTTATAAATATGATGATACTTATTGTTCTTTATATAAGGGGTTTACATCTAAGAATTTTATAATAAAGAGTAATCAACCATTTCCAATTAAATGGAATATCGAAAAATTATTTGATAAACATAACAATTTAATATCAATTGTAATAAATAATGAATTAGCAACTAGATTAAGATTTGATATGTATGAACAACTTTTTATAAGTAGTACCAAATCTGATATAAATGATATTCAAAAAATAATAGCTTCTAATTTTATAAATAATAGAAATACAACATTTAGAAAAGAGACAAATAAATTCTTTATACCTACAAAGATAGAAATCAAAAGTTTATATAATTTAAAAGAAGTAAATGATGAGATAAAGAAACTCCTTTCAGAAAAAGAGTTTTTAATTGATGATATTAATAAACAGATAGATTTATTAGAAAAAGATTTTCATCGTAAGCCAGAAAACATATTTGATAAAATGGGTGTGAATATTGAAACAACTCTTCATAGTTTTAATCTAGCTGATGTAGATAAAGAAAAATTAGAAAAAATATTTTCACTAAAAAAAAGAGATTTTATAGATATTGAAATTTGTAATGATGCTAAAAGCTTTAAAGATTTAAGCTATGGAGAAAGACAGCTTTTGGCTAACTTGAATTTTATCTTATTTTATTCTGAACAAGAAAAATACAACAAAGAACGGTATGGCAATGATGAACAAACAGGTGAACCAATTAGTGGTATAGAAAAGATAGACTCAAAAGAGATTCTTATTTTACTTGATGAACTTGAGCTAGGACTTCATCCTAATTGGCAAAAAAATCTATTAAATATGTGATAGATTTCTTAGAGTATTTTCATAAAAAATTTCATTTAGTTTTAACTTCTCATTCCCCCTTTGTCCTCTCTGATATTCCAAAAGAAAATGTGATATTTTTAGAAAAAGATGAAAAAACTGGTAATTGTAAAAATGTAACAAGTGAAATAAACATCAATACTTTCGGAGCAAATATTCATACTCTTTTATCTCACGGTTTTTTTATGAAAGATGGGCTTATGGGTGAGTTTGCGAAAGAGAAAATTCAATCAATCATAAAATATCATGAAGAAATAGAAAATAAAGAAATCATAGAAGATTATAAAATAGAATATAAAACAAAAAAACAAAAAGAATTTTGGCAAATTCAATCAATTATTGGAGATGATTATCTAAAACAAGTAATAAAAAATCATTTAGTAGAGATAGAAAAAATATTTTTAGGAAATGATGAGGCGAAAAAAGAAGAGATAAAAAGATTAAAAGCTCAAATAGAGTTATTGGAAAAATGAAATGTTAAAAATAAAATATTTATCAAATTTGGAAGATAGTTATTATGAGAAAATTGCAAAAACTAAGGCTGATAAATTTAACGGCTTAACTTTTGAAGAGTATTACAATAATAACTACAAAAAAATTCTCAAATATGATTTAAAAGAAATTCTTTGTGGAGATTTTGAAAAACTTGTAGAAATAAAAAATAAAATTGGTAAAAAAGATGATAATAAAATTAAAAATTTTTTCAATTATGACAAATCAAAAATCAAGAACTTTTCACCTTTAATCTCAAAATTACAACCAAAAATAGCAAAATTTTTTGAAGAAAATATAGAGGTTCACACTTGTTATTATAGTAATATTGATTTTATAAATAAATTTAAAAAAGATAAAGAAACAAAAAATGGTTTTACTTTAGACCATGTTTTAGAAAAAGCCAATTATCCATTTTTAGCACTTAGTTTATATAATCTAGTTCCTAGTTGTTATGTTTGTAATAGCAAGGTAAAAGATTCAAAAATACATTTTGATGACTTTTCTCCAACAAATAAAAATTTTGATTTTGACGAAAAAGTAAAATTCAAATCATTTATTATAAATTCAAATCTTCAAATAGAAAAAAAACAAGATTTTTATCTAAAACTTATTGAAGATTATTCAAATAAATATGATAAATATGTTGAAAGCTTGAATTTGAATAATAGATATGACTATCATAAATACAAAGTTTTAGAGATGATTAAAAAAAGAAAAGAATATCCAGATAGTAGAATCAAAGAATTATCGGATTTGACTAAAAAAACAGAAGAAGAGATAAAACAAGATTTATTTGGAATTTATATATCTGAAGATTTATACAAACGACCACTTAGCAAACTCATAAAAGACATCAGCGAAGAGTTGGATTTGATATAAAAAATCAATTTGTGGAATAAATTTTGTAATATATATTGAAATTTATTTCATAAAGGCAATTTTATGCTAAGTGATACTACAAAAGAGTGGTTAAAAGCAAACGATTATGATGAAAATCATTTAAATAAAACAGGAAAATATGGCAATAGTGCGATTAGTAAAGCATCAAGAGAAGGCAATATAGAAGTAGTAAAAGAGTTAATTGGTTGTGGAGTTGATTTAGAAATTAGAAATATCGATGGAAATACAGCTGTTTGGAATGCTTGTTTTGGTGAAAGTTATGAGTGTTTGAGATTGCTTGTAGAAGCAAAAATTAATTTGGATAATCAAAATGATAATGGTGTAACGGCTCTAATGTATGTAGCAAGTGCTGGAAAAGTAGAAATGACAAAATTACTTCTTGCTTATGGTGCAAATAAAGATATAGAAAATGTTGATGGATTTAGAGCGATTGAACTTGCTGGAAATGCAAAAATTTATAAAATGTTAAAGGATTAATATGGGAAAAGTTGAAGAAAAAATTAAACAAGAGCTATTTCAAACTATTTTTAATGATAGTTATAAAATATATGAATTTATCGAAAATAGATTTATCCTTGAAGAAGAAGATAAATCTAATATTATAGAAAAAATCAACAAATTAAATAATGAGTTGATAGCGATTTTAAATGGTGTAAAACTTTCTTAACAAATTCTTGGTAGTAGCTCTCCACTTGGATATTCTAAAACTCTTCTGCTACTCCACGGAGAGTTTATTACTACTCTATTATGTTTTTTAGTTGTGTAGCCAATTATAGAAGAGTTACTAAAACCTGCATTTTTTAAAATTTCTATCGCTTTTGTTTCATCTTTTTTTGAAGTTGCAACTACAAACATTCCTTCATTTGCCAAATTATAAGCTTCAAATCCCAATATTTCACAAATCCCTTTTACTTCATCACGAATTGGAATGCTATCTTCAAAAACTTCTATACCAATCCCACTTGCATTGCTCCACTCATTTAGCACAGCACTAAGTCCTCCTCTTGTGGCATCTCTTAAAGCTATGATTTCTATATTGTTTTGAATTAGTTTTGAAACTCCAAAATATAATAGTTTGCAATCACTTTTTAAATCGCTAATAAGCTCAATTCCTTCTCTATTTGCAAATATTACAGCTCCGTGGTCTCCAACTGTGCCTGAAACTATGATTGATAAATCTTCGTTTATATAGTTTTGTGAAACTCCAACTTTTTCTATTTCTCCAACTCCAGATGTATTTATAAATAGTCCATCTATGTTGCCTTTTGGCACAACTTTTGTATCACCTGTAACAATTTTTATATTAGCATTATTTGCTTCTTCACTCATAGATTTTACAATTTTTCGCAAATCTTCTATCAAAAATCCTTCTTCAATCACAAAAGCACAACTTAAGAATTTAGGTTTAGCACAAACCATTGCCAAATCATTACAAGTTCCACAAATAGCAAGTTTGCCAATATCTCCACCACTAAAAAATAGAGGTTTCACAGTATAACTATCTGTCGTAAAAGCTAAATTATCAAAGCTTCCCAAAATCGCACTATCTTCACACTTTTCTAAAATATCATTTTTAAAACTATCAAAAAACAGCTCTCTTATAAGCTTATTACTTTCAACTCCACCCGAGCCGTGCATTAATAAAACTCTATCCAATTTCAACATCTCCATATCTAAAATAAGCATTACAAGCACCCTCACTACTTACCATACAACTTCCATAAGGATTTTTTGGTGTGCAAATTTTGCCAAACAGTTTGCACTCATTTGGCTTTTTAACTCCTCTTAATATTTCTCCACAAATACACTCTTTATGCTCTTTGGATTTTGGAATATCTAATGTAGGACTATTTAGAAATGCAAACTCATCTCTTAATTTCAAGCCTCCGTTTTTTACAATACCCAATCCTCTAAACTCATAATCGCATTTAGTGAAATATTGTTCTATTAAATTTTGTGCTTTTATATTTCCTTCATAATTCACACATCTACTATACTCAATTTCTAATTTAGGCTCATTTGCTACAAACTGCTTAACTATCATTAAAACCGATTGCAAAACATCAACAGGTTCAAATCCACCAACGACAATTGGAAGTTTAAACTTATCAAATATGGATTGATAAATTTTTGCACCAGTTATTACACTCACATGACTTGGTGCTAAAATCGCATTAACTTTTATATCATCTGAATTTAAAATCATTTCTAATGGTTCTGGCACACTCACATGATTTATATTTAAAAATAGATTAGAAATTTTACTTTTCACAATTTTATCAATCAAAGATGCACTCATAGGAGTTGTAGTTTCAAATCCAATTGCAAAATATATAACTTTCTTGCTTGGATTATCTGTTGCAATTTTAACTATATCAAGTGGTGAATAGACTATTCGGACATCAGCTCCTTTTGCACGAATATCCAAAAGTGAAAAATTTGTGCCTCTAACTTTTACCAAATCTCCTAAAGTAGCCAATATCACATCTGGCATTTGTGCTAACTCTATGGCTTCATCAATTTTTGATTTTGGCATAATACAAACAGGACAGCCTGGCCCATGAATAAATGAGATAGATTTTGGAAGTAGTTTATCTATTCCAAACTTCATAATCGTGTGAGTATGTCCCCCACAAACTTCCATAATATATATATCTTGATTTAAATTTAAAGCTAACTTTTTTATCTCATTTGCTAAAGCTAAAATAGAGTTTTTATCTCTAAAACCATCATTTAAATCTTTTAATGTTTTGTTGTTCATGTCTGTTCATCACTATACTCATTTTTAAAAGTCTCTTTTTTTGACTTTAAATAATCTATTACACCATCTTTTGTCATAAATAGTCCTTCATTGAGTGTAATTTTCCATTAAAGTTTTAAATGTTTCCAGAATTTCAAAAGCTTCTTCGGTATCAATCTTATTCATCGCATATCCAATATGAATTAATACAAAATCTCCAATATTTAGCTCATTTTTATCGACTAAATCAAGACTTACAACTCTACTAACTCCCATTGTATCGACAACTGCTAAATTATCATCTCTAAATTCTACTATTTTTGATGGAATTGATAAACACATCTCTATTTCCCAAACTTTCGTTTAAATTCAATATATTCTGCTACTTTTTCAATTGAGCCATCTTTTGTAGATAACTCTATAAAATCTGCTCTATGATTTAACTTTTTAATATCTCTTTTTACTCTATTTACATCAAAGTTGAAATGTTCTTTTAAATCCATTTTTGAAATAATCACTAAATCAGCTTTTCTAAACATTGTTGGATATTTTAGCACTTTATCATCACCTTCTGGAGTTGATAACAATACTACATTTATATCAGTTCCTACATCATAACTTGCTGGACATACCAAATTCCCAACATTTTCTACAAATAGCACATCTAAACCTTCTAATGGGAAGTGATGAAGTGCTTTATGCACCATTAGTGCATCTAAATGACAAGCTGTGCCTGTTGTGATTTGATAAGCTCTAATGCCTTTTTTTATAAGTCGCTCTGCATCATAATTTGTTTCTAAATCACCTTCAATTACACCAAAATTAAACTTAGCAACATCTGCTAAAGCTTCTAATAGTGAAGTTTTTCCACTTCCTGGAGAACTCATAAGGTTTATTGAAAATATATTATGAGAGTGGAAATGTTCTCTATTATGCTCTGCTTCTTTATCATTTGCTTCTAAAATTTTAGTTACAACTTCGATACTTTTTTTATCCATTAATGGATTATTTTTTATATTTTCATCATGAGTGTGATGATGATTATGCTCTTTTTCTGTTGTTATACTACAACCACAATCTTTACACATCTTTAAACCTTTTATTTTTATTTTATCAAAAAACTATTTCTAACTCATAACTATTGGTAGATAAACCTTACTTTTTAACTCTTCATACTCTTTTAAAACATCACTATCAATAGTAATTCCACCACCACTTTTATAAAAAAACTTATCGCAATCTTTTTCGATAAATCTAATCAAAACCGCACTATCAAGATTATTTCCATCAAATATTCCAAAAATTCCACAAAAAAATCTTCTATCATAACCTTCAACTCTCTCAATTATTTCAACACTTTTTTTCTTTGGTGTTCCACTAATTGAACCAGCTGGAAGAGTTTTATAAATAATATCACCTAATCGACTTTGCCAATCATCCCCCAAAGAGCCACTAATTTTGGAACTAACTTGATAAATTAAGTCATTCTTTACTCTAACCTCATCAACATATCTAAATTTTTCAACTTTTATATCTCTTGCAACAATGCCTAAATCATTTCTAAGCAAATCTACAACCATTATATGTTCTGCTAACTCTTTTTTATCATTTAAAATTAACTCTTTTGCATTTGATATTTTTGAGCTAATTGTCCCTTTCATAGGATATGTGTAGATTTTGTTATCTTTTATCTCAATAAATCTTTCTGGCGAAAAAGAGATAAATTTATCTTTGAAATAGAGTTTAAATTTTGAATTTGCTACTGAATACAACTCTTGCAAACTCTTATTTAATTTTATTTCTGTTTTGGCTGTGAGATTTAGCATATATGTATTACCTTGCTCAATTTCACTTATAACTTGATGAAACTTATTAGAGTAGCTACTAAAATTTATAAATTCACTCTCCATTTTAATATCAATTTCAGATAAATTAAAAGATTTATTTGTAACTCCATCTAAAAAATAGAAAATATCGTTATCTAAATCTTTTAATCTTTGAATAAAATAGCTACTTTTTTTGAAATCTATTAAAAAAAATATAGGCTCTCTACTTTTACCAAAACTATTTAAAACTTTTCTAAGCAAACTAACCTCTAATTAACTTCTCTAAAACTGCCATTCGCATCGCAACTCCATTTTTGACTTGCTCCAAAACTTTACATCTACTATCATTCAACATCTCATCATCAATATCAATATTTCGATTTACAGGACCTGGGTGAAGTAATAAAATATCTCTATCTCCAAAAATATCTTTTGTGATACAGTAATCTTGAGCATAATCTTTCAAACTTCCATAAATTTGATTTTTGTGTCGCTCAACTTGAGTTCGCAAAGCCATTACAACATCTACTTCATCAATCACATCTCTTAAATTCATAACACTTCGCTCTCGTCTTGTGCCTAAAAAGTGAGGAGGTGCAACTAAAATAACTTCCATTCCAAAACGGCTAAGTAGTTCAATATTACTATTTGCAACTCTTGAACTCTTTATATCTCCAACAATAGCTATCTTTTTGCCTTCAATATTTTTTAAATTTTTCTTTATAGTAAAAAGGTCAAGTAATGCTTGTGTAGGATGTGCATGTGAGCCATCACCTCCATTTATAATAGAGCAGTTTAAATATTCTGATAATATATTTGGCACACCAGAATGAGAGTGTCTAATAACTATTGCACTTGGTCCCATTGCATCTAAATTCATAGCTGTATCGTGTAGTGTTTCACCTTTTTTAGTTGAACTACTATCTACATCAAGATTTACAACCAAAGCTCCCAATCGCTTTGATGCAACTTCAAAACTACTTCTTGTTCTCGTTGAATTTTCAAAAAATATATTTATAACTATATGTCCATTTAATATATCTCTCTGCTTTTCATCTAAAAACTCTTCTGCTCTAATTAAAAGATTTTCAATCTCTATCTTACTAAAATCTCTTGTATTTATTAAGTGTCTAACCATTAATTCTCCTAATCCCCAAATAAGGTGTTTATTCTACAATAACTTATTATAAATATCAATAGTAGTTTCAAACTGTGATTTATATCGCTTTGTTTTTCATAAATTTATAGCTGTTAAATATTGATTAAGCTATAAAATATTATTATATAAACTAATTTTTAAAAGGAGAAATTTTTATGAAAAGAGCTTTAGCACTTTCAATAGCTTTAAGTAGCACAATCGCATTTGCATCTGATGCAGAACTTGCTAATTTAAAAAAAGAGGTAGATAGTCTCAAACAACAGCTATCAGAAATAAAAAAAAATACATCTGGTAATGGACTGAAATTTGGTGTTGATTATAGAGTTAGTGTTGATAGTATTGAGTATGAACATGCTGATGGTTCTAAAACAGAAAATGATTCACTATTAACAAATAGACTTTGGATTGATATGAAATATGCACCAAGAGATGATTTGAGTTTTATTGGACAAATATCATATAACAAAGCATTTGGAGATAGTGCAAACCACTCTCAAGCAAATCAAAATCCTGGATATGCAGACTTTGATTGGGTAACTAATGAAAATGCAAATGACAATACTCTAAAAGTTAAACAAGCTTACTTTATTTACTCAAGTCCATCATTTTTAAATAGCGATGTATCTTGGACAGCATCAGTTGGTAGAAGACCATCAACGGAAGGAATGCTTGCAAATCATAGAAGCGATAATGACCACGGACAATCACCTTTAGCTCACTCTATTGATGTTGAATTTGATGGAGCAAGTTTCAATTTTGGATTTGATAAAGTTACAGGAATTGAAGGTTCTTCTGTAAAACTATGTATGGGTAGAGGTTTAACAAATGCTAAACCACGATTTGATATGCAAGGAAATGATTATTCAGAAGATACAAATCTAAATGAAAATATAGATATGTTTGGATTTATCATAACTCCGTATGATGATAAACAGTATAAAGCAAAAGTTCAAGTATTTAAAGCTTGGAACTTAATAGGATTTGATGAGTCTCAATTTATGGGTGCAATGCAAAATAATGCACAATTTGCTGGTATGATGGGACAAATGATGCAAGACCCACAAATGCAAGCAATGATGGCTGATAGAAGAAATCTGCCAATGCTAATGTCTCAAATGTTTAGCAATCCACAAGCTGTGCCAGTTGTGCAAGGTGCTATGAGAGACCCAAATGTTGGAGCTGCAATGAGCAATATGAATTTCCAAAATGTTGGTGATATTTATGGTGCTACTGTAAGTTTTGAAGCAGTTGGAATTGGTGAATTTATAAATGATTTCTTAGATAATACAACACTATTTGCAAGTTATGCTTATAGTCAAACTGACCCACAAGATGGTTATGCAATGCTTGGTTCAGTAGAAAAAGAAGATGGTTATTCATATTGGCTTGGTGCGAAATTCCCTATTATGATTACTGAAAAAGGAAAAATTGGTTTAGAATATAACCACGGTAGCAAATATTGGAGAAGTTTCACTTATGGTGAAGATACAATGGTTGGTTCAAAACTTGCAGCAAGAGGCGATGCTTATGAAGTATATTACAATCAACCAATTTTAGGTGATGTATTATCTATGCAGTTAAGATATACATACATTGAGTATGATTATACAGGAAGCAACTCATTCTTCGCATTTGATGGAGCTCCTATGAAAATTGCAGATGCTTTAGCACTTGGAATGAATCCAGTAGAAAATGCTCAAGATATTAGACTATATTTTAGATATAAATATTAATTTTCTTAATAAATGGCGAATTTTAAAACCCATTTTATAGGTGGTGCTGTTGTAAGTGGATTTTTATCCACTTCAATAGTTGTAACTACTCTCATTTCACCACAAGAAGCTATGTTACTATTTGTTTTAGGCACTATTGGAGGACTTCTACCTGATATTGATTCTAATGAGTCAATTCCTCTAAAAGTTGGTTTTTTAATGCTCTCAATTAGCTCTGCTTTTATTGTAATGTTTGCCAAAGCTTCACACTACTCAATAATAGAAATGGTAATAGTTTGGATTTTGACATTTTTCTTTTTTCAAACTTTTTTACTTGGAAGTTTCAAAAAATTAACAGTTCATAGAGGTGTGTTTCACTCAATTCCAGCATCATTTATGTTTGGATTTATATTTGCAATTATTTTATATCATGGTTTCAATTTCAATGCTATGAGTAGTTGGTTTGGCGGTTTTTTTATTACAATTGGTTATATTACACATCTTGTATTAGATGAGCTATATAGTATCGATTTGTTTGGTAGAAGATTGAAAAAATCATTTGGCACAGCTTTGAAATTTTATGACAAAAGAGATATAAATGCCACTCTTTCACTCTACATTGCCATACTATTTCTATTTTTATACACTCCAAATTTCAAAGAGTTTAAATCTATTATTCAAAATCAAAAGACATATTTTAATATTTATGACAAACTCATTCCCAAAAATGGCTGGTTTAGAGATTTGTATGAATAAGTTAGTTTTGCTCAAGTTCAATATTTAAAAGAAAAATGGGTTGCTTGGCTCTTTATAAATAATGTTATCATAAAGTCAATTATTTTATTTATTTTTAGTTTTTTATCTCTTATAAGCTTTTGGTTATTGTAAGGTTAGTTAGATATATAGCTTGTTGGTAGTAATAGAATTAAATATCTTTCCATATTAAATTTATCTCTTTATTGTTATTTTACTTCTATTATGAAATTTATTTTGCTTTCTAAGTTGGTTTCCTTTTTAGAGTAACTATATTTTATTAATTTTTAGACATTAATGACTTCAATAATCCAACATCTTTTTGAATATTTCTTCGTTTTAAATTTTGCAATATTTTATTTTCTGTCTCAGGAGACCAATAAATTTTTAGTTCTTCTTTAGCTCTTGTTATTGCAGTATAAAATATATTATGTGTAATTAGTTCATCCACTTCATCGGTTATAACAATCTTGACAGAACTATACTCCAAACCTTGAGCTTTATGAATAGATACGGCATATGCCACCTGAAAGGGAACTATAGCTTCCGATGATTCATCATCCTCATCTGTTGTTGGAAACTCATTAACTTTAAAGCTAATAACTGATTTTCTACTATCACCACTATTTACTGATAATTGAAAGTCATACCATTGTGTATCTAATTCATTTATTACTTTATCTATCTCAATTTCAAACTCAATTTGTTTATCTAAAACTTTTATACCAACTATTTTGCCTTTGAGATTATTGTATATGGCTTCACCAAATCTTTTTGTATCATTAAACAAAATTGGGTCATTTATTTTATA
>DZAY01000024.1:423-34357 GCA_022729735.1 Helicobacter cetorum | reverse complement strand
ATTTGAAGAATTTACAATTTATTATTCCAAATATAGATATTCAAAATGAAATTGCGAACACAATCAATGAAATGAAAAATAAAATTAAGTTTTTAAATGAAGAATCTGCGAAAAATAAAAAATTGGCATTAGAAGAATTTGAAAAAGAGGTGTTTCATGAAGCTTAAAATACTTTTGATAAATGATTTTATGAAATAGGAGGGAACTATGTCATTAGAGCAATTTTTAGAAAACTTTACATTAGAAGAGATAGAAGAGCTTAAGAGATTAAAATTAGAAAAGCAAAAATGTTATAGTTTTAGAAAAATTCGAGATAAAGAGTTACATAGTCTATTTGATATAAAAAGAAAGTTTGAAAAAGATATATTTGATAGTTGGTTTAAAAATAGTATCTCTTTAAGTGAAGATATAGAAAAATTTTTAAAAGAGCTATTAATAGAAGAGGCTGACTATATAGAAATTTATGATGAAGAAGATTTAAAAATGAGGTTTTTAAGTCCAATTTTACGAAAAATAAATTTCAAAGGTAGTGATTTTAGAGATTTTTATAATGAAAAATTGGTTTATGAAACAGATAGTTTAAGTATAGCTGGTGAAGTTGATTTTGTTTTGGCAAAAGGATTGGAATATAGTGAAATTCCATACTTTTTTATTCAAGAATTCAAACGAAGTGAAGAGTTTAGTAATCCTCGCTCTCAATTAATAGCTGAACTAATTTGTGCAACTGAACTAAACGATTTTATTCAAATAAAAGGTGCTTATATAATTGGCTCAATTTGTAATTTTAGAGCGATTAGAAAAACATAAATATATCTATTATGTGTCTTCTAATTTTGATAGCTCCAAAATAGATGATTTGAAAGCTATTTATAAAAATTTGTTGTTTGTGAAAAGTGAGATATTAGAGCTGTTTAGCTCTAATTAAAATTTAATCTCACTTATATCTTTCATTTGTGTTTCTATGTATAGATTTGGAATATTATTAACCATATTAATTTCTATAATCGAACCTTTTTGAAATTTTGATTTGATTGTATCTTGTTTATCAAACTCACTACTATCAACTTCATTAAACCGTTTGAAATATGTAAATGATTCTCCAAGCTCATCGGTTTCAACAACTGCAATTACTTTAACTTTTTCTCTACTTAAATCAGCTGTTTCAACTGTTGTAGTTACTCCATTTTCGCTAATTTCCGTAACTGCACCAGCAACATAAGCTGTTGCTTTTGATTCAACTCCATTAATCGTAACTGTATGAGTCATAAAGCCATCTGAATTAGTTTCTGCTGTGCTTTTTGATGTTTCATTTTGATAGCTCGTTACAACTGTGCCATCATTTTTGATTTCTGTTGTTGCTCCAACTACATTAGCTTCGGCTTTTGCGATTTTTTCTTCGCCTGTATTTTTATCAGTAGTTTTCATAATATGCACAGCTTTGCCATCAGATTTTCCATCAACTACGATTTCGATTTTTTTACTTTCACTCTCAACAACTCCTTTTGTCTGAACTGTGCCATCTTCTTTGATTATTACAGTTGAGTTTGGAACTTCTGAACTTGCTTTTGTAGATTTTCCATTATTTGATATTTCGTGAGAAACTTTTCCATCAGAATTTACCGAAGTTTTTACATCATTTAAGCTCACTTCCACAGTTCCATCAGATTTTATATCAACTTTTGAACCAACAGCTAAAGAGCCAATTGTTGATGTTGTTTCAACTCCAGAACTATTTTTCATTGTGATTGTATTTAGAGTTGTGCCATTTGCTTTGATAGTTGAATTAACTTTAATTTCTTGATTTTCAACCTTTGCAGACATATTTACGATTGCATCATTCCCATCTTTAGTGCTTGTAATTACAGTATTTGCGACTTCCGAATTTATCACTTTTCGCTCTTCAGTAACACCATTATTACTATATTGCACTGTAATTGATTGTGTGCCATCAGCATTATTTTCAACTTTATCAAGGATATTTGTAAGTTTAAATCCAGTATTTAAACTATCCATTGTAACAGTTTGTCCAGTTGCACCAACTGTTGTATCTACAATATCAATATTTGTAATTTTATCTGGTGTTGGTGCTATTGGTGTTGGTTGTGTTGGCTCAATATAAATTGTAGTGTAATCATAAGTTGGTGAAACTACATAAACACTACTTGAAGATGAACTCACAACACTTGAACTTGAAGAGCTAATAATTTCACTTGATGAACTTTGTGGAGCATTTACAATTACTACAAATATTTTGCTTGTAATATTTACACCATCTCGTATAGACACATTTAGCTCAACAGTTCCATACATATTTGTAATGGATTTAATTGTTAAATATAACTCTTTTTCGTTATAGTTTTCATAGCTAACTAAATTTATCCAATTTGGAGTTATTGTAATTATTGAACTGTCATTCATATCAACTGTGATATTTAAATCATCTTTATCAATATCTGTAATTCCACTCAAAATTATATTTCTATCTGCGAAATTTACACTTTCAATAATAGAGCTTAAAAACTGTTCATAAGCTGGAGTTGTATTTGTAAATATACTACTTGTTGAACTTGAACTGCTATTTGAAGAATTTTCACTTGAACTATTTTCACTATTTGAACTTGATGAAGAATTGGAACTTGAAGAATTTTCACTTGATGGAGCATTTACAGTTACTAAAAATGTTCTGCTAACAATATTTACACCATCTCTAACTGATACATTTACTTCTACAACTCCATACATATTTGCAATAGATTTAATTACAAAATCTAAATCTTTACCATTATAACTCTCATAAATTAATGGATTTATCCAATTTGGAGTTATTGTAATAATCCCACTATCATTCATATCAACAGTGATATTTAAATCATCTTGGTCACTATCTGTAATTCCACTTAAAGTTACAATTTTATCTGCGAAATTTACATTTTCTGTAATACCATTTATACTACTTATGAGTGTTGGAATTGCATTCCATTTAGCATAAAGTGTTATATCATCTGTAATTTCTGAAGTTATATCGAATCGACTCTCAAATCCACTATCATTATACCAGCCTATAAATGTGTATCCATCTCTTGTTGGATTTGGAATATTTGCTACACTTGATGGCTCAACAGATATATTTGCTTCGTTGTTGTCATAAAGTTTAGTTGTAATAGTTGAGTTGCTTTCTCCTATTATCCAAATAGATATTGCTTCACTTAATCCACTTGTTGCCCATCTTAGTTGTGGATAAACTGAAGATAGAGATTTATCAGTTAGAATATTCCAATCACTATTCAAAAATAGCGATAATTTTTTCATTTCAGCAGTTGTTTTGCCTTCTACACCAGAAATGCTAACAGCACCACTATTTACAGCTGTTGCTATATTTGATACTTCTTTATCCCAAAATGAGTTTGTTACTGTTACTAAACTATAATTTCCAATCAAACCACCTTTCAGTGTAGTGTCAGATGCATCTATTGTTGAAGCAGAATATACTCTGTTTAATGTTGTTGGCTCACTATTAAATCCGTGAGCATAACCAATAAAACCACCAACTCTTCCAATAGTGTTTGTTGAAATTGCACTTTTCGCATAAGAATCAGTAAAACTTACTATACTACTTTTTCCAGCAAAACCACCAACATTAGATGTATTTTTGCCACCAGTCAAATTAACATTAGCTTGTGCAAAACTCTTATCTACTGTCCAATAATTTATTGACCCAACAAGACCACCAGCAGTAGAACTATATTCAGTTGAGCTATTTACATCAACTGTTGCTTTTGAATAACTATTAGAAATACTTCCAGTTCCTGTAAATGTTTCTCTTGTAGCTTCGCCAACAATACCACCAGCAGATATTTTATTATTAATAATACCACTTTCAATTTTGATATTATCAATATAAGAACCATACGATATACCAATAACTCCTCCTGACCTAGCACTCGAACTGTCATTAAGATTATTAACTAATACATGTGTCATGGTTAGGTTTTTGAATTTTGTATCAATTGAAGCATATCCAAAAAGTCCAGCATAAATATCTCCTCCATTACCAATATTTAGGTTATGAAGTGAATATCCTAATCCATCAAATTCTCCACTAAAAGCACCAAATAAAAAGTTACCAACTGGCACAAAACTACCTTTGTAGTTACTGTAATCTACACTTGTAGAAATATCTTTCCACATTTCACTTTTATTTGCAAGAGTAGATGAGAAGTTTATATCATTTATTAATTGATATTTATAATTTAAATTCATTGCCATGAGTTGTAATTCATGAGTATTTGAAATATTAGTTGTTGCTTCCATTCTCAAAAATGGTCTTGTGTAGCCATCTATCATAAACCAACTATTAGTAAAATCAAAGTTTATATATGTTCCTTTTGAATAAGCAATATTATTTGCAAAAGCTCCTGTTGTTGATGGATTTGAGCCACCTATTTGATACTGTTGTCCTGTTGTAGTTGTATCAAAATAAGCATTTGTTATTGTGCCTCCCTCATCACTTGAAATCAAAGCACCAATATTTATCTCACTTGTATTTGTTGCTGTTGTATTTACACGACCTGTTGCATATACATTATCAACTATTGTATTTTTGCCAATTCCAGCAATCAATCCAGCAATATAATCAATACCACTAACAGAAGCTAATGAATATACATTTCTTGCAATACTATCTGGTGCTAAATATCCAACCAATCCACCAACTAAATTTGCACCAACTACTGAACCTGAAATATAAACATTTTCAATAGTTCCTTGAAGTTCGCCAATAAATCCTCCAGTAACCCATCCGCCAACTCCGCCACCTGTGATATTGACATCTGTTATTCCTATATTTCTGATTATAGCAGTTCCACTGTTTCCACCTGCAAATCCAAAAATAGCAATACCTGGATTGGTAGAATTTATATATAACCCATTTATCGTATGTCCTAAACCATCAAATATACCTTTAAAATGGTTATTTGCACTATTTCCTATTGGTTTAAATCCAGCTCCAGAGTTCCAATTTTTTGTATTAGTTGCATCAATATTTGCACCAAGCACATAATTACCATTGAAATTAGAAGAGTTTGCTAATGATTGAAGTGTTATTGTAGTTGGTGATGTAATCTCCTCACCTTCATTTCCTAATGATGTAATTACTGTATATTCTGTTAATACACCATCACTACCAACTTTTGTAGAAAAATTATCACCAGCTGTAAGATTAATATGCCCACCATTTAAATAATAACTACTTGTATTAGAAGTAGAAACAGCACCTTGTCCATAGGATAGAATTAGTTTTCCACTTCCATTAATATCGGAATTGATATGAATATCATTTGTGCTTTCGATTGATAATGTGTAGTTAGAACTCCAACTAATCGGCTTTGCAATTGTGATATTTGCATCAGCTCCACTTAAGTTACTAATATTTACATCACCAGTCGCAAGAAGTGTATTGATTGTCTCTTCTGACACAGAACAATCTTCTTCACTTGTAATAACACCATTTACTGGAATTGGACACTCTGTCCCACTACCACCGATTGTGATTTGAATAGGTTTGCGAATAGGTGAAATCACCCATACACTTTCACCATTTGCTAATCCACTTGTTGCCCATCTAAGTTTTGGATAAACATCTCTTAGTGAATTGTCTGTTACGATATCCCACTTAAATGTTTCTAATGTTTGCATTTCTGCTGTTGTTTTGCCTGTTAGTCCATATTTGCTTGAATCTTCTGGTAACACACCTGCACTTGCTTGACCACTTATCTCTGTATCCCAGAAGCTATTGACAACATTAAACCAAGGTATCGTTTCTGTTGCATTGTATCCAGCACCAATAAATCCACCAATATTTGGTCCACTGGCTCCTGATGCGAATGAAACTACTCCAGCTGAATAAGCATTTTCAACATAAGTGGTATCTGATTGTCCAATTAATCCACCTACATAATCACCACCAGTAACACTACCAGTAGCATAAACATTTTTAGTAGTGTATTTAGTAGCTATACCTGCAGAATACATAGTATTAGATTTATCCAACCCGATTAAGCCACCTACATTAAGACTACTTGCACCACCTGATACATTACCAGTCGCAAAAGATTTATTAATATCACAATAATATCTATACCCAACTAATCCACCAAGATGCCTACTACTTGTAGCACCTGTGATATTTCCTGTTGCATATGTATTTTCTAAATTGCTCTCTTCCATATATCCAACAAGACCACCTAAGTACCAAGTATCTTGAGAAGAAGAAATATCTATAACATCCCCAGTTGCATAAGAGTTTTTAATGTCAGAACCAGAAGTTTCTCCTATTAAGCCACCTGCTTTCCAATAGGTTGTTTTGACAGTAACATCAGATTGTACATTCTCAATTGTACTACCACTATCATAGGCAGATAAACCACCAACATTTCGACTTCCTGAAATAGTTCCTGAAAGTTTAAGATTTGATACAACAGCATTGCTCGTTGCTCTAAAAAAGCCAATATCGTGATCATTTGGTCTGTCGATATAAATATTTGAAACCATATAATTTTTACCATCCAAAGAACCAGTAAATGTATCAATTGGTACCCAGTTACCTTTATAATTAGCAAAATCTACACTCGCACTATTATCTTTCCACATCTCACTTTTATTAGCAAGTGATGATGTTAAGTTTATGTCATTTAATAATTTATAACTTGAACTTAAATTCATTGTTATAAGTTGAAGTTCGTGAGCATTTGAAATATTAGTTGTTGCTTCTATTCTTAAAAATGGTCTTGTATAGCCGTCTATCATAAACCAATCATTTGTGAAATCAAAGTTTGTATAGCTTGTTTGAGTGTAAGCATCTGAATTGGAGATTCGTCCAACCATCACAGCTTCAGTCCCAACCATTATCTCTTGACCAGTTGTATTGACATCAAAAAATGCATTAGTTGGTTGGAATGTTATTCCTGCTCGTCCAAAACCAACTAATCCACCTGTTTTTGTATTTTCATCAATTGTACCAGCTACATAAACTTTTCCAATAGCATAAGAATTAGTAAGATATGTTTCTTCGTAAATATAACCAATCAAGCCTCCAGCATATTTATCTGCATCATCGGCTGATGCTGTGACATTACCAAGAGCATATACATTTTCTATATAGTTTGCAATTCCACTACCTGATACCTTACCTATCAATCCACCAAGTTCAGAATCACCACTTACATTTCCAGTTGCATAACTTCGATAGATATTTCCAGAATCCAAATAACCAACTAAACCACCTGATTGAGCATATCCATTTATCGTTACACTTGAGTAGCTATCTTTGATAGTTGATTCTTTTGCACCACCAACTAAACCACCAATTGAATTACCAGATATAGTTCCTGTTGAATAAGCATTTTTGATTACTAAACCACCAAGTGATTGACCTACCAAAGCTCCAATATACGAATATCCTTGACCAGTTGCAGGGCTAACAATATTTACATTTATAACACCAATATCTCTAATTTCTCCACCATTAACATATCCAAATAATCCCCAACTATCATAAGGAACTGATGCACTCGTAAGATTATCTACCGTATGTCCTAATCCACTAAATTTACCTTTAAAGTTATAAAGTGGTGTCCAAGCAATTCCAGTTAAATCTAAATCAGCACCAAGAGCATATTTAACAGAATTGTTATTGGTTGTCATTCCCATTAATGCCGTCGCACTACTAATCACCGTATAATCAATAACAGCTCCATCATTGCCCAACATAGTTGAGAAATTTTGACCATCTTTAAGATTTATTCTTACATTTCTTTCAATATTATAATCAGCTGTATTTCCACCATTTACAGCACCTTGACCATATTTTAATACCATTTTTCCACTTGTTGAACTAATATCACTATTAATATAAATATTTGCAGAGGCATTTAGCTCAAGTGTATTATTTGAAGACCAAGAGATTGGAGCTTCAACTGTTATTTTTCCATTTGTAGTAGCTAATGTAACATTAGAAACAGTTAAGTTACTTTCTAAATCATTTGCTGTTATGGAGCAACTACTACTTGCTATTATTATCCCACTATTAATAGAACAAGTTGTAGTATTGCCACCTACTACTATATCATTACTAATAGCACCACCAAGTAGATTGACTCCATTCAGTGCAACAATGGTTGCAATAGAGATTAGTTTGACACTAAATCTATTTATATTCATAAAATAAACCCTTTAATAAAAATTTTTAATATTTTATATTTTTACAAAGGTTTAAACTACGAAAAAAACGAAATCAAGTATCAAAAAAACGAAAAATTTATATAACAATTCCAAATTTACTTTTTATTGTATGAGATGGAAGTTCTCCAAACTCTTCATAGTAGTATTTTGAAAATAGTGATGAACTTGCAAAACCAAAATTCATAGCAATAGTTGTAATTGTATCTTCGCTATTTTTATTTAATAAAAGTTCTCTTGCCTTGTTTAATCTCTCTTTTTTAAGCCACTGCATTGGTGAGAGTCCTAATCTTTTTTTGAATTCATATTGCAAAGCTCTACAACTTAATCCACTAATTTTCTCTAAATCATTGAGAGTTAATAACTCAAAAGGATGACTTTTTTGAAATTCAATAATTTTATCAATAGCTTTTGGTGATACCACTTTATCAAATGAATTATCACTGAAAAATTTTTCAGGCAACAACATCATAATAATATTTCTATAAAAAAGTTCATCTATTCCAATTTTCCAAAGCAAATCTGTATTACATTTATAAGAATTAATTATTTGTGCTAAGCTTTTAAAAATCTCTTCAAATGATATATTTCCATATTTTAGGCTAATTAATCGTGGTTGAAATAGGTTCAAATCTAAATAATCTTCTTCTTTTAAACCTAACATAACTTTTGCAATTTTTGTAATTTTTATTGGATTTATATCAATAGTTATAGTTGCTCTTGTAGAAGAAGAACCTGCTCGTCCCGTATTTGGAAGCAATATAGCAGACTCTTTTGCTCTCCATTTAAAACTATCTTTTTCGACATTTGATATATTTTCTCCAAAAAATGGAATCATGAGTGTTATATCTTTTGTATTATCTACATCTATTATTACAGATGTATTTGCACTTGCAACTACTTTGAATTCACTATTTTGAAGTGTGTAAGTTTTGCTCAAAAATAGATTTTTATCTCCTATTGCATCATAATATTTCAAAGATGTAACAATAGTTGCCATTTTGTCAGAAAACTTTTTTACATCACTGTTTATCACACAATTCCACTCACCAAAAGGTAAAGGTGGTAAAATAATTTTTTTATTTTTCATATAACTCCAAAAAATAGTAATATAAAATAAAAATATACAATAGTTTTGTAAGCTAAATAATAAATAATACACATTAAATTTTGATACTTTTTAATTAATTAAAGTATATTTAATAAAATTGATACTCATTAATAAACTATTTTAAAATTTTATAAAATTTTACTTATATAAAAAAATTCCCTATTTAATTTATTAGGCTGATAAAAAAATTTGCTAAAATTTCTGCTCTTGATAAATTTTATTATCAAATAAAAAAAGGAGTTTTTATGTCTTTGTATAACAAAGAGTATATCGATGGTTATTTAAAGGGTTCTAACAACTCTAATAGCACACAAGAGAGTGTTAGTTTTGATAGTGGATATGGTGTTAGAAGTAGAGAAGATACAATATCTTTTCTAAAAGCTACATATCAACTTTTTGCTGCATCTATTTTAGCTGCTGCTGTTGGTGCTTATATTGGTATTTCTTACTTTGGCGAAACTGTTAAAGCATGGTATTGGGGATTTGTGATTTTAGAGTTTGTAATGCTTTTTGGTTTATATGCTACCAAGAAAAAAGCAGGAGTAAATCTGATTATGCTTTTTGGATTTACATTTCTCACAGGTCTTACAATAACTCCATTGTTATCTGCTGTAATGGGACTTAGTGGAGGTGCAAGTATAGTTGCTCAAGCATTTTTAATGACTTCAGTTGCTTTTGGTGGAATTAGCTTTTTTGCAATGACAACTAAAAAAGATTTTAGTTCAATGGGTAAAATGTTATTCATTGCTTTAATTGTAATGGTTGTGGCAGGACTTTTAAATATATTTTTACAAAGCCCAATTTTACAACTTATGTTAGCTGGAGCTGGAGCAATACTCTTCTCTTTCTTTATTCTTTATGATACTCAAAACATCATAAATGGGGCTTATGAAACTCCTATTGAAGGAGCTGTTGCACTTTATTTAGATTTCTTTAATCTATTTATTTCACTTCTTCAACTACTTGGAATTTTTTCATCAGATGATTAATAAAGAGCAGGATTTTCCTTCTCTTTATAGAGTTTTAGATGCAAATATAAACCGACTAAAAGAAGGAATTAGAGTTGTTGAAGATATATTTAGATATTTTTATAATATCAAAGATATAGCAAAAGAGTTAAAAGAGTTACGACATGATGTCGTTTTGGATATATATTTAGATTTATTAGATAGTAGAGATGTGATAAATGATTGTCTAAAAGAGAGTATTCCAAGTGAAAATTCACGGAAATCAATCCAAAGTGTAATTATTGCTAACTTCAAAAGAGCTGAAGAGTCTGCAAGAGTTATTGAAGAGGTATCTAAAATCTTAAATGTTGAGTTTGGGCTTAAATTTAAGAATATTAGATACAAATTATATACAATCGAAAAAAATGCTATGAAAAAATTAGAAAAATTAGAAAATTAAGATATTTGTGATACCAAATTCTTAGCTTTTTCTAAAGCTTCTTCAACTTTATCAAACACCAATACAACACCCATTCTTCTACCTTTATGGCTTTCTGGTTTGCCAAAAACTCTAACAAATGAGTTTTTACTAAAAGTTTCATTTGGAATATTTAGCTCAGGTGCAACTGCTTCGTTATCTGCTTTTATAGCTCCACTTGCACCTTCACCATAAAAAATATAATCAAGTGGCAATCCTAAAACTGCTCTTAAATGCAGTGCAAACTCACTTTGAGATTGAGTGATTAGTGTTACCATTCCCGTATCGTGTGGTCTTGGGCTAACTTCACTAAAATATACCTCATCTCCAGCAATAAATAGCTCAACTCCAAAAAGTCCTCTTCCACCAAGTCCATCTGTAATTTTTTTCGCAATATCTTTTGATTTTTCTATTGCAACTTCACTCATTCGAGCTGGTTGCCAACTAAAAACATAATCTCCATCTTTTTGAATATGTCCAATTGGCTCACAAAATATAGTTTCATACCCATTTCGCACAGTTAGCATAGTAATTTCATAATCAAATTTAATAAACTCTTCAACTATTAACTCACTTGCATCACCTCTTGCTTCTTTCGCCATTTCATAAGATTTAATTAAATCATTTTGACATTTTGCAATCGATTGACCATGCCCACTTGAACTCATAATAGGTTTTATAACTGCTGGAAATCCTATCTCTTTTATAGCTTCTTCTAACTCTTTTAAGCTTTTTACAAACTTATATCTACTTGTTTTAAGTCCCAAATCTTCACTCGCAAATTTTCGGATATTTTTTCTATTCATAGTTTTATTTACAGCTTCTGCATTTGGAATTACACAAAATCCTTCTTTTTCTGCCTTAAATAGTGCTTCAATATCTATCGCTTCAATTTCTGGTAAAATAAAATCAGGTTTTTCTCTTCTAATTATTTCTAATATCGTATCTTTATCTCTCATATTGACTGCATATGATTTGTTTGCAACTAAATGTGCTGGAGCATTTGCATATCTATCAACTGCAACTACTTCAACTCCTAATCTTTGAGCCTCAATTGCTACCTCTTTTCCAAGTTCTCCACTACCAAGTAACATTATTTTTTTTGAATTACTTTTGAGGGGTGATGTAAAAATCATTTTGTATCCTTTTTTATTAATTTATAATATTATCTATTTTATACCATCTTTACATTCAAAATATTCACAAAATTTATAAAAATAGTTTTTAAAACTTTTATCATAAAGTTTGCCATATTTTTTTATCACCACACTTTTTGATACTACAAAAGTTTTGCGAATAATAAGTTTTGATTTTTTTGGTAAATTACCATTTTCAAAATCAGAATTATCTATGATAATTTCATCATAATTTAGATTTTCAATTTTACTACTTATTGGAATAGCTATAAAATCATTAAAAGGAAGATTATCTTTTAATACTAATACGGGTCTTTTTTTTGATGATTTTAAGTCAGAAAAGTAAAATTCACACAATAAAACATCACTTTTATTTATTTCCATATTTCATCTTCTTGTATATCTTTCCACTCTTCTATTAAGTTTGCACTATGATTAGAAAAAATCTTTGTATCTAACTCATCAGCTATAATATGATTTGTAGAGTTTTCTATCTCTTCTACTATTTTTAACTCTTTTGAGTTTATATTTTTCAATAAAAACATAATGTGAGAATAGATACTATCTTCCACTTCCAATTTTATAGTGTGCATTTTTAAGTCCTATTTAAAATTTATTTTTCCAAAATATCTACAATATATTGATTAAATTTTTCAACTTCAACTAAAAAGGCATCATGTCCATAATCGCTATCAACATTATAATATGTGCATAATTCGCTACTTCCAATTGCATCCATTCTATCTTTGATAAATTTCATTTCATCTTTGAAAAAGAAGAAATCGCTCTCAAAAGAGATTAAATGCAGTTTTGATTTAATATTTGATAAAGCATCATCAAGTGAATCATAACCAGAACTTAAATCAAAAATATTTATGGCTTTCATTAAATATAAATAACTAATTGGGTCAAACTTTTTTGTGAAGTTATAACCATTGTAATCCAAATATCGCTCAATTTGAAATTTACCAAAAAGCTCATAAAGACCATCTTGTTCAACATAATTTCTACCAAATTTTTCATCCATAGAGTGTGGCGATAAAAAGCCAATATGTCCTACCATTCGAGCAATTGCAAATCCACTAAGAGTTACTCCACTCTCATAATTTCCATTTTTAAATGCTGGGTCTTTTATAATTGCTTCAGTTGCAACTTTGTTAAATGCAATAATCCAAGCTCTTGTGGCATGAGTTGTGGCAAGGGCAATTATATGTTTTGCAAAATTTGGAAAAGCAACTGCAAAACTTAAAGCTTGCATTCCGCCCATTGAACCACCAATTATAGCTTTGACATTAGAAATTCCCAATTTATGAAGTAAAATTCGTTGAGCTTTTACCATGTCTTTGATTGTAATTACAGGAAAGTTAAATCTATAATTTTCTTCGTGTGGATACATTCTTGAAGCAGGACCAGTTGAGCCAAAACAACTTCCAATACTATTTGTGCAGATGACAAAATATTTTTTGGTATCTATGGCTTTATTTTCACCAATTAATTTATCCCACCATCCAGCTTTTGCTTCATTATCATATCTTCCAGCAACATGATGAGAGCCAGAGAGTGCATGAGTTACTAAAATCACATTATCTTTTTGCTCATTTAGCTCTCCATAAGTCTCATAAATTATCTCATAAGGTTCAATAATTCGCCCACTATCCAAATATAGTGGATTTGTAAATCGCTCTATTTTTGTAGTTATCTCCATAAACACCTAAACTATGAGCCTTTTTTTGTAACAATTAAAGATGGGATAAAACCTTCTCTTTTATAACCATCTTTAGCACCTGTAAGTTTTAAACCATTTAATACATCTTTATTTAGTAAGAAATCTGCCAAACTATCTATCTCATAATCTTTACCAAATCTTACAACATAATTTCTATAAGTGTCAGCCCAATTGATATAGCCACCATCATTCGCATTCTCTTTTAAATCTTGTAAATATGAAATTTTCATAACAGAAGCAACTTTATCCAACCAATATGGTATCTCTAAATAGATTCCAAAAATTTTCATAACTTCTTCAGTTTGACCCTTATAAGCTACTTTATAAGCTTCATCTAATACTTTTTTAAACTCTGCTTCTAAATTTTGAAACTGTATAGTTGTTCTAAATTGATGATATTTTTCGGCTAATTGATATGCTTGTCTAATTGCTCCAGTTTGAATATATGTAAAGAAATTCATCTTTTGTCTAATAAATAGTGTCTTTTCTTGAGAAAATTTTGTAAATGGTTTAAATAAAACTAAAGTTTGTAAAAGCTTTAACATACCATCAAAATCATTTTTTAGCTCTAACTCGCCAATCTTTTCAATTAACTGCTCTCCAAAAGTTAGAGTTTTTTTGTAATTATCTGTATCTTTTATAAATGGAAAATTCTCTGCAATATTAAAAAATGATTTAAAATCTCTATTTTTAAGAGCTGTATCTGCTTCTATATACTTATTTGCATTATTTAAGAGATTTATAATCAATCCCTTTTTTATCTCAATATCAGCAAATGGTTTTAATAACTCTTTTACTTTATTTTTATTAAGTGTTGGGTTTTCAGAAATAAGTTTTTTAGACAAGTTAAATAGTTTATTCCAGTAGTTTTCAAGCTCTTTATAAGCATTTAACTCTTGCATTGGTGGATTTCTTCTAGCAACTTCATAAGCAACTTTAAACTCTTTAGCATCTACAGCTTCTAAGAATGTTGCATATTCTGCTCTTTGTGCTAAATAAAAACTAAACTCTTCATTTCTTTTTGGCTCATCAATAAAAGGTTTTGCAATATCTATTGCCTCATTTAATTGATTTTTTGATAGTAAATAGATAATTTTATCCAAAACTCCAAGCCATGCTTTATCAAATTTTTCTATATATTCATTATCTGTATTTAAAAATAGATTTCTATCTATTATTTTTTTAGCATCTGCAAATTTATCTTTTTTGAGAGCATCGCTTAACTCTTCTCTATAAATAGTGCAATCTATCACACTTACTAATGAACTACTATAACCAATATATAGTTTTCCTTCTAATAGTTGTAAATTTGTTACACCAATATCTTCTAATTTCATAGATACAATGGCTCTATTATCACTAACTCTAACAATATATAAATATTCGCTTTTTGTTCCAACAATAGCAAATCTTCTATCTACTGTTGTTTCAATAGCAGTAGGCCAAGATTCAAAATTCTTATTACTAATTAACTCTCCATTTTCAATAGTAATAACTCCACTTAATCCATCTCTACAAACAAAAAAGAGCTTACTATCATCTTCTACAAATAGAGTTGCTTCAACAACCTCTTTTGTATTAAACTCTGCTAATACAATATTTCGACTTATATCAAAAACAACTGTATTTTTATCAAAAGAGCTACTAGCTAATAGCTTAGAATTTTTTGAAAAACTAATAGATGCAATGTAATCGGAACGAGGAAATAGTGATGTAATAGGATTTAAAGTATGTAGCTCATATACAATTGTAACTCCATCAGCTCCACCTGTTGCAAATAGTTCTAAATCTGGAGAAAATGAGCATACTTCTACTTCTAACTTATGAGAGTTTAAAACACCTTTTTTTCCAACTGCTTTATCCATCTTCAACATAGCAACTTTATTACTTTTAATGAGTGATAAAGCTATATCACCATCTTTTGAAACTTGCATCGCTTTTGAGTATTTGTGCATTGGTTCTGTATTTTTATAAAGGTTCATAACTTTTAAAACATTTAGATTGTCTTTATCTAAAATATATAGATTATATAAATTATCAACCACAAGTAGGTATTTGTTTGAGAAACCTATCCCAACCACACTTCCACTAAATTTCACTTTTTTGATATAACTCACCATTTTAAAAACCTATCTCTATAATTTATAACTTTTAAGAAAGTTCATTTACTTCAATCAATATAGAGTCAATAAACCCAATACTTTTATAACCATCGACTCTACCTTTTAATTGAATACTATCATATATTTGACTAATATTCAACTCTTCGCACACTCTCTCAATCTCAATACACCTTCCAAATCTCTTAATAAACTCTTCTAAAGTCTTAATCCAATTTATTCGCTTACTACCTTTTGATTGCTTAATCTCTTGAAGATATGTAAATTTCATAACAGCACCAATCTTATTTGTAAGATATGGTATTCCATAAAAATCTTGAAGTAATTTTAACACTCCCAAAATATTTAATCGCTCTGCTTCTTCCATAGCCTTTTCTACAATTTTATTAAACTCTTTTGAAAGCTCTTTGAATTGAGGCATAAGTCTAATTTCAGGATGAAATCCAGCAATCTCATAAGCTGACTTTGAATCATTTGCTTCAAATGCTTCTATAAATCTCATTTTTGATTTTATAAGTCCTATTCTTTGTTGTGCTTCTTTTTGGTATGGTATAAAATTCATAAGCAAATCAATAGTTTCTAATGCTTCTTTAAACTGCTGTTTATGTTCATAATCTACAACTTTTTCTCTCAACTGTTCTGCTAAATTTAAAACTCTTTTGTATGTTTCACTATCTTTTAAGAAACTATATTTTGCTACAAGAGCAAAGTAGTATTTAAAATCTCGCTTTTTAATTGCTTTATCAGCTTCAATAAATTTGTCAGAGTTATTAACCAAACTTGCAATTACAGGTTTTTTGCAATCGACTTGCTCAAACTCTTTGAAAATTTCTAAAACTCGCTTTTTATTTATAGTTGGATTTTCTTCTAAAATATTTTTTGCATCTGAAAATGCTTTATTCCAACGACTTTCTAACACTTTATAAGCATTTGTTCTTTGTAGATATTGATACCTATTTGCATAAAAATAAGCATCTTTATACTTTTTACTATTGACAAACTCTATAAACTCTTTAACATCACCTCTTTGAGAAAGATAAAAATTAAACTCTTCCTCTCGCTTTTCATCATCTAAAAATGGTTCTGCTTTTTCTAAAGCAACATCTACTTCATCTTTGCCCAAAAGTATAATTATCTCTTGCAATACACTTTTCCAAGCTTCATTAAATCTTGTTATAAACTTATCATGAAGCTGTAAAAATATATTTTTAGTTAAAATAGCTTTAACTTTTTTAAACTCTTTTGCATCAAGCATATCATCTAACTCATCTACAAAAGAGCTAAAATCAACTACATCAACATCTCCATCTACAAAGCCTATTAATAAATAGCTTTGATATAGTTGCATATTTGTAATACCAGATTTTTCAAGTTTGACTTCAAAATATCTACTATTATCTTCCAATTTTATAATTGAAATTATATTACCTTTTCCTCCAACAATAGCAAATAGATTGTTATAAATTATGAGAGATGTTGGCCAACTTACAAAATGTGAATATGTGCTAACAAGCTCTTTTGTTGTTACATTATATATTCCACCAACACCATCTCTACAAACAAAATATATAAAATCTCCATTTTCATTTTCAAAGAACTCTAACTTTTCAATTACATCATTTGTAAAAATCACACTCTCTTGCACACTGCTATCTAAATTAAAAATAACTAAAGATTTATCAAAAGATGATATTCCAACTAAATTAGAGTTATTTGAAAAAGCTATATTAGAAATATAATCAGGTCTTGGAAATATAGATGCAATTGGATTTACACTATTTTTATAAAATATATATGCAATTCCATCTGTCCCACCAGTTGCAAGATATTTTGCTCCAAATTTAATAATTTCAACATCGCCTTTGTGCCAAATCATTACACCTTTTTTTTCAATTTTATGTCCAACTTTTAAAAGTATAACTTTATTTGTATTATGTATCCCAAATGCAATATCTCCATCATCTGAAATATCAAAAAATCTACTATATTTATGTATTTCTGTATTTTGATTACTCTGTTTATAAAAAGAGAGCGATTCTATGATAGAAAAGCTGTTTTTATCTACAACATAGAGAGTGTATATATTATCTATTATCAGTATATAGTTTGGAGTGCTACCAATAGCAACAACACTTGAAGCTGTATGAATACTCTTTATAATATTTACCATCTCTCACCTTTAGTTTAAAAATATAATCATAATATAAATTAAATTAATATTATAATATATCATCTATCTTAATACTTTTCTATATCGACACTCTTTTAATAAAATTTTGTATCAAGCCTCGATATTTTTACAATTTGGGCATAATTTTGATATTGCATTATCTATTCTATTAAAACTTTCAACTCTGCCTAAAACTGCCATTACATCAAATATAGAAGGGCTTACAGCCTTGCCAACAAGTGCAATTCTAATAGGTTGTGCAAACTTATTTAACTTCAAATGGTATATACTCAAAAAATTATCAATCATATCTTTATAGTCTGTTGGTAGATGTAAATCTCCTTCATAACTTCCCAAAAATCCTTTGAAGTTTTTTAACATTATTAAGGCTTCTTGGTTTATATGCTTTATAACTGCTTTTTCATCATATTCAGATGGTGTATTAATCACATCTTTTACCATATCAGCCAACTCTAACAAACTTTTTGTTCGCTCTTTTGTGCAATCAAGTAAAATCTCTTTTTTATCGTGACTTATCAAAAATAGTCCAAAACTCTCTAATTCTCTTGCTAATCGCTCATTTGGAATATTTTTGATATAGTGAGCATTTAACCAATTCAATTTTTCTGCATTGTAAGCTGATGCACTTCTATTTATATCATCTGGATTAAACAGTCTAAGCATCTCTTCCATTGAAAAAATCTCTTGGTCTCCGTGGCTCCAACCAAGTCTTACAAGAAAATTTAACAATGCTTCTGGAAGATAACCCATTTTTTGATATTCCATAACATCAGTAGCACCATCTCTTTTTGATAGTTTTTTACCTTGAGGATTTAAAATCATTGGAACATGAAAAAATTTTGGCACATTTAATTTTAGTGCATTATAAATTATTATCTGTTTTGGTGTATTGCTTAAATGGTCATCTCCTCGAATTACATCAGTAACTCCCATTAAAGCATCATCTATTGCTACTACAAAATTATATGTAGGAGTTCCATCACTTCTTGCAATAATAAAATCATCAAGCTCACTTGAATTAAATTTTACTTCACCCTTTACCCCATCAATAAATCTAACTTCTCCATCTAATGGAGCTTTTATTCGCACAACAGGAGTTACTCCCTCTGGTGGGATTCCTCTAAAATCTCTATATCTTCTATCATATCGTGGGGTTAATCCTGCCTTGCTTTGCTCTTCTCTTAAGTTATCTAACTCTTCTTTGCTCATATAACAATAATAGGCATCTCCACTTTCTAAAAGTTTTTCAATATAAATTTTATATATATCAAATCTTTTTGACTGATACTCAACTTCACCATCATAATTAAGTCCAACCCAATCAAATGCTTCTAAAATTGCTTTTAGTGCATCTTCTGAATTTCTACTTAAATCTGTATCTTCTATTCTAAGTAAAAATTTTCCACCATTTTTTCTTGCCCAAAGATAGTTAAATAGGGCAGTTCTAAGTCCTCCTATATGTAAATAACCTGTTGGACTTGGTGCAAATCTTGTAACTATCATAGCTCGTCTCCTTCATTTTTGACATAATATATAAAACCAAACACTCCAATAATAAACACTGAAAATACAAATATAATCAAACCTATATCAATTGCACCCATTTATAAAACCTTCTTGTTCTCTCAACTGCCCACAAGCAGCAGATATATCACTACCTCTTGATTCGCGAATTGTGCAAGTAATTCCTCTATCTCTCAAATATGTTTGAAAAGAAGTTACACTTTTTTCATCTGGTTTTTGATAAATAGAACCTTCATGTGGATTAAAATATATCAAATTTACTTTTGATTTAATTCCATGCAGAAGTTTAACCAATTTTTTCGCACTATTTATATCATCATTTAAATCTTTTATCATTAAATACTCAAACATTATTCTCTTTCTTGTATCAATTGGGTAATTTTTCAAAGCTTTAATGATTGATTCAATATTATAAGCTTTGTTTAGTGGAATTAACTCTTCTCTCAAACTATCATCTACTGAATGGAGAGATATTGCAATTTGCACTCCCAAATCAAGCTCACCCAATTTAATAATTTTAGGACTAACTCCACTTGTTGAAATGGTTTGTCTTCGTTTTGAGATTGAGAGTCCATCTATATCGCTCAAAATCTCAATAGACTTAACTACATTATCAAAATTATCAAGAGGTTCTCCCATTCCCATAAATACAACATTAATACTCTTATTTGGTGGAATTTGATTATCTTTTTTGAGTGCCAATACTTGATAAACTATTTCACCCGCACTTAAATTTCTTAAAAATCCACCTTTTGCAGTAAAGCAAAAGCTACACCCAATTTTGCAACCAACTTGTGATGAAATACAAATCGTAAATCGCTCTCCAACAATTTCACCATCATCATTTAGCTCTCCATCTTTCATCTTAATTAGCACAGTTTCAATAGTGTGCAAATCATTTAGTTGAAATAGATACTTTTTAGTTCCATCGCTGCTATTTTGTATATTTATAATTTTCATAAAAGATGTGCTAAATTCATTATCTAATAATTCTCTAACATCTTTTGATATATTTGAAAATTTAAAAAAATCATCTTCATACTTTTGATAAAGCCAATTAAATATCTGTTTAGCTCTAAACTTTGGAGTTATTATAGTTTCTAACTCGCTCTTACTATAATCATATATAAATTTTTTCAAAAAATACCCTTATCTATTTGCAATTTTTTCAAACAGTTTTTTATTGAGAGATGCTACCAAATATATCCAAACTTTATAATCACACAAATTATATTCTAAAGCTCTTAAAAATGTCCTTCTCGCACCACTCTTATCACCAGAAAAGTATTGATAAATTCCCAAAGATTTATAATGAAATGCCATGTGCTTTGGACACTTTGAAGTAATATCATCTTTAAATTTTTCAATATATTCTTTTATTCCATCAATCCAAAGAGTTGCATGTTTTTCTCTTAATTTTGTTATTCTATCTTCATGTTCTGTATGACAAATCAAAACAATATCATCTATAAATTTTACATTAGAATGTTTGAATAGTTCATGCCAAAATATATGTAAATTTCTTTTTGAACCAGTTTTATATGGAACAATTTCTAATAACTCTTTTTTTATAAATGGAACTATATCACCTGTTGCTATATTACATATAAAATCGTTATAAGTTGCGATATTATTCTGTTTTTTAAATTTATGTTTCCAAAAATCATTTAATTTTGGAATATTTGTAGATGTATCTATTAGATTTGCCATATATATTTTAATATCACTCTCTATATTTTTCAAAAATATATCAATTGCATTTGGTTTTAATTCATCATCTGAATCAAAAAATATAAGCCACTTACCTTTTGAATTTATTACAGATGAATTTCTTGCTTCTATTACTCCTAAATTCTCACTGAATTTAAAATATTTAATTCTTTCATCATTTATACTTTTTATAATCTCTTCTGTATTATCAGTTGAACCATCATCAGTTATTACTATTTCAAAGTTTTGATATGTCTGATTCAACACACTATCAATTGCTCTTTTGATACACCAAGCACGATTGAATGTAGGCATAATTACACTAATTAATGGTTTATCACTCAAAATTTACTCCTATTCAATAATTTCAATCCACTCTTTTGAATGGATTTATAATAGTAACTTTGTTTTCTACTTTTAATAAATTTTGCATATCTTCAGAATATAAAATATCACATTCTGAAATTATAGAAGCTGATACAATCAGTGAATCATAATAAGAAAAATTATAACTATCTCTTAATAAACAAGCTTTTATAAAAATATTATTATCAACATTAAAAACTTCATATCTTCTATAGCAACTTCTAACAAAATCAACTATATCATGATTATTAAAACCAAATTTTTTTAATAAATTATTACTAACTTCATTTATAACTTGGGTTGATATGACACCACTTTTTATAATATCTATCGAAATTTTCTGCTTTTCTTTATCAATATCACTAAAAGCATATAAAAATATATTTGAATCTATAAAATACCTATCTCGCATTTGCTTCATCTCTTGTTAAAAATTTTTCATTTAAATGTTTTGGATTTTTAATAACTCTATCAATGAAATCTTCTTGATTAGGTTTGTCTTCATCAATAAGAACTATTACTCTTGCATGTTTGTTTATCAATCTTTCATAATCTTTTAGCTCTATAAACCTATCTTTTATATCTGTTTCAAACTCTATTGCATACATTTTAAACCTTTTATAATAAAATTAATTCTCAATAATCTCAATCCACTCTTTTACAATCTTTTCTTTTGAAAAATCATTAGCTCTCATTTTTGCCTTTTTTGCATATTCAACTCTTAAATCTTCATCATTTAAGAGTTTTTTGATAGACTCTATCCAACAAGCTTTAACTTCACTATTTTGATTTTCAAAATCTCCACTAAAAAGTGGATTTAAAATACCAAACTCTGCAAATTCAATTTTTTTCGTTTGAAATTCAAAATCACTATTTGGAGCTAAAATCTCTCTTGGACCACTTTTACAATCACTGCTAATTACAGCAACTCCACAACTCATAGCTTCAACTAAAGCATTTGGAAAACCTTCCCAAAATGATGGAAATAAAAAAATATCAGCTTTTGATGTATATTTAAAGTGGTTTTTTCTGTATCCCAAAAAGTATATATCATAATTACTATTTAACTCTTGATTATTCCAAAATTTATAAACTTTTAAATTTTTAGATATGTCTGAAATATAATTTTTTAAACTATTTCCATTAACATCTATCTCTTCAAAATCCCCAATAAATACCAATTTGATATTATCAATCTCTTTTTTTATATCTTCAAAAATTTCAACCAAATGCCATTGCCCTTTTTGTTTGCTAACTCTTCCAACACTTATTAAAATCTTTGATTTTATAAATAAATCTTTTATTTCTGCTTCAATTTCTTCACTTTTTAATTTTTCAATCTCATCTATATCATAAGGATTTGGAATAATTTTTGAACTATTTTTATTTATATTAAAACTATTTATCATATCTAATTCAACTGATTTTGTTTGTGAAATATGAATATTTGAAAATTTATATAAACTTTTCATCAAAAACTTATGAACTTTTGCTTCTTTTGAATTATCATAAATAAACCTTTGACTTTTATGTTCTCTTGTGCTAATTATAACTTTTTCACCAATTTGAGATAGTATATTTATATAATTTCCAGACTCTCCAAAGCTCAAAGAGTGTGTGATTTGCAACTCTTTTTTAAGTTTTCTAATTTGATAAATTCTATCAAAAAATTTAAAAGCTCTTAAAAATGGATTTAGTGTTAATTTATTATTTAAATATATCACTTTTGCACTATATTCATGGTCTGATTTTGTTTTTTGATTAAATGTTACAACAGTTACATTATAAATCTTTGCCAACTCATTTGCAATAATTCCACCAGATTTCGCTTGTCCAACCATACTAAGCATTGGCATAATAACTAAAATATTTTTCATATACTCTCTTTCAATCATCATAATGAAATCTAACAGATATTATAATCAGTTGATTTTGTTCTCCTTTATAACTATGCGATGTTCATTACATATTCTTCGCGACCAATAACCTTGAGGATTATTTTTTAAAAGCTCAACTTTTCCTATTCTATTTTTAATTTTTTTAAATATTTTTTTATCTATATCAGCCCAATAATTATAATCTTCCAAAATTTTGTCTATAAAAAAGATTATCATAGTTTTAAATCTTTTAAACACTTATTTTCAAGTTCAGTTTTGTGCTGTTTTAAAAAATCAAGTATCTCTATTTTTGTTATTTCAATATCTTTTTGAATATACATTTTAGCTCCTTGGAAAATCTCGCATTTTATTTACTTTTTTAAAGCCCATTTATGGAAATTATAACAACTTTTTGTTTAATTGATTTTATTGATAAAAAAAATGATATAGATTTGCTATAATTTGAATAAAAAAAGGGAGATATGTATGCTAACTAAGAGAATAAATTCACTTTCAGAGTCAATTACAATTGCTATTACGACTTTGGCTAAAAAATTAAAAGCAGAAGGTAAAGATATTTTGAGTTTTTCAGCAGGAGAGCCAGATTTTGATACTCCAATAGCAGTGAAAGATGAAGCTATTAAAGCAATAAATAGTGGATTCACAAAATATACTCCAGTGCCAGGAATTCCAGAGTTATTAGATGCAATAATTGAAAAACTAAAAAGAGAAAATGGTCTAAATTATAAAAGAGAACATATTTTAGTTAGTAATGGAGCTAAACATTCGCTATTTAATCTATTTGAAGCATTAGTAGAAGAGGGAGATGAGGTAATTATTCCGAGTCCATATTGGGTTACTTATCCAGAGCTTACAAAATATTGTGGTGGAACTGTTGTTGAAATTAATACTGATGAGAGCAGTGGATTTAAGATTACAAAAGAGATGTTAGAAAAAGTTTTAACTCCAAAAAGTAAAATTTTAATATTAACTTCTCCAAGCAATCCAACAGGAGCAGTATATTCAAAGGCAGAATTAGAAGAGATTGCACAAGCTTTAAAAGGGACAAATGTTTTAGTTTTTAGCGATGAAATTTATGAAAAACTAACTTATGGAATGGATTTTGTATCAACTGGTGCAATAAGTGAAGATATGTTTAATCGAACAATTACAATAAATGGACTTAGTAAATCAGCTGCTATGACTGGATGGAGATTTGGATATGTAGCAACTCCTAAAAAAGAGTTAATTGATGCTATGAATGCACTACAAAGTCAAAGCACAACAAATATAAACTCAATCACTCAAAAAGCATCTATTGTTGCACTAAATGGAACTATTGATAAAGATATAGAAGCTATGAAAGTGGAGTTTGAAAAAAGAAGAGATTTAGCAGTAAAACTTATAAATGAGATTGATGGAATGTCGGTATTAAAGCCAGATGGAGCATTTTATTTATTTATAAATATTAAACCTTTATCAAATGATAGTATGAAGTTTTGTAAAGATTTATTGGAGCAAACAGGTGTTGCTTTAGTTCCAGGGATTGGATTTGGAGCAGAAGGTTATGTGCGAATGTCATTTGCAACTGATGAAGTAAGCATAAAAGAAGGAATTAAGAGAATTGGTGAATTTGTGAAAAGTTTAAAATAAAGGAAAAGTTATGAGTGCAAATATTTATAAAATAGAAGATTTCAAAAAAATGGTATCTCAACAAGTTGGGATTATTGAAAGATATGAGTTAGAGAGTCATAAGTTTTCTATAATGTTTTTTTTAGATGATGATTATTCACCAGAAAAACTTTTGAAAGTATTAGAAGGCTCTTTGAGAAAATCAGATGCAATTTTTAGTGTTGGAAATATGTATTTTTTAATTCTCCCAGGAACAGATAAAGAAGGGGCAATTCATATTTTAAATGTTTTGTCAGAATTTTTTAAAAAGAGTATTCCAGAAGTGATAGTTACATATCCAGAAGATGCTGACAATGACAAGGATTTATTGAAAGATTTTGAGCATTATGTATTAGAAAATTATAAGATAAATCTAAAAAATTATATATGAACAGTGTGAAGCTTTTGCAACAGATGTCAGAAATTTTAGATATTGGAAATGATAGCTTGGGAAGAGTTTTGAAGAGAAATTTACAAAAGGGAATACCAAATGTATTTTGTCGAAAAGGCAAAATCTATTATCAAACACCAGAAAAGAAGATAATTTATAAAGATATAATATTGGACAATCATGAACAACATAGTTGAACTTTTAGAAAAACTTATCTCATTTAAATCTATAACCCCAAATGATGATGGAGCAATGGAGTTTATAGAGCAATATATGGATGGATTTGAAGCTATTAGATTTGATAAAAATGGGGTTAAAAACCTATTTTTATACAAAAAATTTGGTGATGGAATTCATCTGAATTTTGCTGGACATATAGATGTTGTGCCAGAAGGTGAAGGTTGGGAAAGTTCGCCATTTATTGCAACTATTAAAGATGGATATATTTATGGTAGAGGTGCATCGGATATGAAGAGTGGAGTTTGTGCAATGCTTAATAGTTGCAAAATGGCTAAAAACTTCAACGGAACTCTATCTATAATTTTGACAAGTGATGAAGAAGGTGATGGAATTTATGGAACTTTAGAAGTTTTAAAAGAGTTACAAAGCAGAAACTTTTTGCCAAATTTCTCAATTGTAGCAGAGCCAACTTGTGAGAAAGTTTTTGGTGATGCAATAAAAGTTGGTAGAAGAGGCTCAATTAATGGTGTATTAGAGCTATTTGGGCGACAAGGACACTCTGCATATCCAGAAAAAGCTATAAATGTAATTGATAAAATTGCTCCAATATTGCCACAAATTGCAGGTGTTAAACTTGATAATGGAGATGAGTTTTTCGCTCCAACACAAATTGTAATTACTGATATAAGAGCTGGAATTGAGGTTAGTAATGTATCTCCTGGTCGATTGAAAATGATGTTTAATGTCAGAAATTCTAATAATAGTAGTTTAGAAAGTGTGCAAAACTTCATTGATGAAAAATTCAGTGGGCTTGATTATAAATTGACTCTCAAACAAGGTTCAAAACCATTTATTACAAATAATAACTCTACTATTGTAAAAAATATTACAAAAGCTATTTTTGAAATTACAAATATAGAACCAAAATTAAGCACAGCTGGAGGAACATCTGATGCAAGATTTTTTGGTGAATTTGGAGTTGATGTTGTTGAATTTGGAGTATTAAATGAGACAATTCATGCACCAAATGAGAATGTAAAAATAGAAGATTTAAAAGCTTTAGAAGAGGTTTTTATAAAAGTTATAGAGCTATTTTAAGAGGTAGAGTTAAACTCTATCTCAAATACAGCACCATCTTTTGAGTTATAAGCTATTATATTTCCATTTAAACTATTTTCAATAATATTTTTAGTAATAAATAGACCAAGACCACTACCATTTGGTTTATCTGTAATAAAATATTCAAATATTTTATCAATTGGTTCTATTTTTATTCTACCGCCATTGTCACTAATTTTTACTACAACATTTTCTTTATCAATAATAAGCACTATCTCTATTTTTGCATTTGTTATATTTCTTGCTATAAGTATATCTTTTGCATTTAAAATTATACTAAGTAAAGCTTGTGAAAATAGATTTCCATCACCTTTTAAAGATTTATCACTATTTGAGTAGTAAATTATCTCTATATTGTTATGATTTAGCGACTCTTTGACAAAAGCTATTGAGTTTTTTATCTCACTATCTATATCAAACATTGCATCTTCTGCTACTCTATTTTGAAAAAATCTTTGAAATGTAGTAACTGTTTGTGATAAATGTTTTAATATATTTTTGCTCAACTGAATAGATTTTAACATTTCATCTTTTTCTATTGTTGAGTAAATCAATTTAGCTTCTAAATTACTTGTTATAGAACCAAGTTCTGCCAAAGGCTCTCTCCATTGATGTGCAATATTCCCACTCAATTCTCCCATACATTTTTGTCTTGATTTTAACATTAACATTCGCTCTTTTTCTTTGTTTTCTTGTTGTAATACTCTAATTCTATAAGCTAATGCAAATGAGAACATCAATAAATCCCAAATCATGGCGAAGTTTGATAAATTCATTGTAAATATTGAATATTTTACACCATTTCCTTGATTCATAAGCATAAATCCTACAAATAACATATTTCCAAAACCTGTTGCAAATAAATAATATATAGCTGGTTTAAATCCATTTATATAGCTTTTAACTCCAACATAAATTGAAAATATCATAATAGCTTGAATAAAAAGAGCAAATATAGGTTGAGCTATTCTCGTAACATAAAGAATTGATAAAAGTAGAGTAATGATTAAAAGAGTTATAAAAATATTTTTTAGCTTTTTTTCTCTCTCATTTAATCTTAAAAAATAGATAGCAAAAAATGTTAATCCTGTGATTTTTGTAAGAACTGCTATTGTAAAGTAGTAAAAAGCATCTTGAGTTGATAAAAAAGGAACAAGCGAAACATAACCAAGTCCTATAAAGTTTAAACCTAAAAATCCAATTATATAAATGGAATAAAATAGATATGATTTATCTTTTGTCATGAAATATAAAAACATATTGTAAATTATAAATGAAATAGATGTAGAAATAGAAAAAATCATAATAAATAGTATAATATTCCAATCTTTTCTTACATTTAAATCTTCTCCAAAAGCAAATGAAACATAGTGTGGGCTGTGTGTAGATATACTAAATAGATAAGTTAATTTTTTATTACTTTCTAACTCAAATCTAATTGGAAATGTTTTTATTTCTCTATCTTTAATTTTTGTAAGATAACCATTTTTTTGAGTTCGTATCAATTTATCATTCTCAAATACATATAAGTTTTGATAATCTCCAACCACACTTTTTGAATCTAAAAATAGTTTTTCATCTCCTAAAGTGCTAATTTCGAATATAAACCAATATGTATTACTATCAAATCCAAAACTTATTGCATCTTTTGGAACTGATTTTACACCATTTTGTTTGATAAACTCATATGCTTCTTGTGGAGTTAATTCTTTATCAGTTTTGAAATATCCAGATTTATGCACTACTACATTTGGATTTAAAATCTCAATAAATTCAAATCCAAATAGATTTAAAGATATTAAAAAAATTAATATATATTTAATCATACAGTTTTAAGCTTCCAACCACTACCTTTAATTAGCATAAACATTTCAAAGCCAATCTTTGCTCTAAGTCTGCTAAGTAGATTTTTAAAAGCAGATTCACTTATCTCTTCAGCTCCCCAAATATGAAAAATTATCTCTTCTTTTGTCATAACTCTGTCCCTATTTTCTATAAATATTGTTAATAGTTTTTTCTCTTTTTTACCTAAATCCACAGCCTCACCATTTTTAAAAAGCTCTTCTGTTGCCAAATTATAAATCACATCTTCATCTAAATTGATTACCTTTTTTTTCTCTCTATCTATTCTTTCTACAGATTTACAAAAAGTATTTAGTGCATCATTTAAATCAATAGGTTTTACAATATAACCATCAATACTTAAATTTGCAACTTTTAATAATATTTCTGTATCATAAAAAGAGGTTAATACAACGATTGGAATATTATAGTTATCTTTCCTAACTTTTTCAATAAAAGAGATACCATCTTTTAGAGGCATTTTAATGTCTGTTAAAATTACATCTACTTTTTCATCTTCATAAACTTCATAAGCTTCTAATCCATTTGAAACAACTAAAACTTTATCAAAAAATATTCTTAACATATCAGCTGTTTTTTGTTGCATTACTAAATTATCTTCAGCAAAAAGCAGAGTAAGTTTTTTTAATATTTGTATATTCAATATCCACTCCAAAATAGTTTTACAAAATTATACTCTATTGCAAGTCCCATTTTAGTTAGTTTTTTAATAGCAAAACCAACCCATTATGAGACTACCTTTTTGATAGAATTTTAAAAAGTTAATTTAGACTATATTTTTAAGTCTATGACTTTATGAAAAAAATAGGAGATTTATTATGAATAGAAAAAAATATGGTGTTGGATTATCATTAAGCCTACTTTTAATTGCTGGAAATAGCTTATATGCTTTTAGTGGAAGTGGAGCAGGAACATTAGGTGACCCATATCAGATTACAACACCAGCACAACTCAATGAAGTAAGAGATGCTTTATCATCTCATTACAAGCTAATGAATGATATTAATCTCACAAACTATTTAGCAATTGGTGGGAATGGTGATGGATATAATGCTTGGGGAACAAGTGGTTGGATGCCAATAGGAGATTCTACTAATAAGTTTAGTGGTAGTTTTGAAGGAAATTTCAAAAAAATAAGTGGATTATTTATTAATAGAAGTAGTAGTCAAGATATTGGCTTATTTGGTTATATAGATAGTCTTGTAAAAATTAATAATTTAAAAATAGAGATAAATGGCAATATTGCAGGACACACCAATGTAGGAATATTGGCTGGACAGTCAGAAGGATTGATTTATAATTGTCATGTAACATCTACTAATATTACTAATGAAGTACAACATAGTCACAATAATGCTGGTGGAATGGTTGGTTTAAATCTAAATAATGGCGAGATAAATGCTTCATCTGCAAAAGTTAATATTACTGCAGGTGAAGTAAGTGGTGGATTTGTTGGTATGAATACAGGAAATATTGGAACAAGTTTTGCCACTGGTGATGTAAGTGGTACCAATTCTTTGGGTGGTTTTGTAGGGAGGTGTATGAATGTTTCTTCAAAAATTGTTGATAGTTATTCTACTGGTGATGTTAATTCAACAACAAATCAATATTATATTGGTGGTTTTGCTGGTAATTCAGAAGCTGGTAATATTACACGGTCGTATTCAATAGGAACTGTTACTACAAGTTATTCAAATACATCTTTCAAAGGTGCATTTAGTGGTAATTCCAGTGTTACAATTACCAATAGTTTCTTTAATTCTGATACTTCAGGAATTACAACCGACCCAAACTCTGCTGAAGTTAATAGTAGTAATACAGTGAATATGCAAACTCAAAGCACTCCAAATATATATACAACAGCGGGTTGGGATTTTGCAAATGTTTGGGAATGGACTGCTGGAAGTGGAGTTTATCCTACACTTAGACAAATACCAGAACCAATAGTTCCAACTTTATCAACTGACACTTACTTAATCTACAAACATGGTTCAATGTGGAGTGTGTCTGATAATGGAAGATATATCTCTACAAACATTGGAAATATTGCAACTATTCAAGTAGAAGATGTTGATAGTAATATTTCTAAACCAACTGGTGCAACAATAAAAATATATAACTCAAGTAATGTCGAAAAAACAACAGGAAATTTGGCAAATGGTGATTATGTAAGAGTAACTGCTCAAGATGGAACAACTATAAGAGATTATAAACTATTTGGTATAAGACCACAAATTGCTCAAGGCACAAACCACACATTAATACTTTCAGATGGTAAAGTATTTAGTTTTGGAAACAATGATAATGGGCAATTAGGGCATGGAAACTATACATCTTTATCTACTCCTACACAAATAGCTGTTGCTGGTGAAAATAATATTACTCAAATTGTAGCTAGTGAAATGACATCATTTATGATAGATAAAGATGGAAGAGTTTATTCATTTGGTTATAACTACAAAGGAAAACTTGGAGTTGGTGATAATAATGATAAATTAGTTCCTACTCAAATAATAAGAGCAGGTGAAAATAATATCACATCTATTGTTTCTGGAGCTAATCACACTTTAATGCTTGGAAAAGATGGGAAAGTTTATGGTATGGGAAACGGAGCCCAAGGTCAGCTTGGAAATGATGACTCATCTGAACAATGGAACCCAATAGAAATTACGAGAGCTGGAGAAAATAATATTACATCTGTAAATTCTGGAGGTGATTTTTCTGTAATAATAGATAAAAATGGTGGAGTTTATAGCTTTGGATATAATAATTCTGGTAGAACTGGACTTGGGATTGATAATCTTAGCACAACAGTTCCTACACAAATCATAAATGCAGGTGAAAATAATATTACATCAGTTGCTTTAGGTGTGCAACATGCTTTAATGCTTGGAAAAGATGGAAAAGTTTATGGATTTGGTGGAAATATTTTTTCAGAACTTGGCATTGGTAATACTACACAGCAAAACTCTCCAATACAGATTACATCAGCTGGTGAAAATAATATAACAGCCATTTCTACTCACTGGAAACACTCTGTAATGCTTGGTAGTGATGGAAAAGTTTATAGTTTTGGAAATGGACAAAATGGTAAATTAGGACATGGAGACACAAGTAATTTAGATGTTCCTACTCAAATATTAAATGCAAATGATAATAATATCTCATTTTTAGGTAGTTCAAGTTTTGGAGAACAAACATTTTTGATAGATAAAAATGGTAATTTTTATGGTTTTGGAAAAAATGATTATGGACAACTTGGAAATTGTGTAGAACAAAATAGTAATGTTCCAATCAAGTTAAACTCATCTGAATGTCAATTTGCTTTATCTCAACAAATCACTCCAATATCATTTGCTTCTGATACTTATTTAATTTACAAACATGGTTCAGATTGGAATGTGTTTGATAATGGAAGATATGTTGCTACAAATATTGTAGATATTTCTACTATTCAAGTAGAAGATGTAGAATCAAATGTTACTAAACCAAATGGAGCAACAATAGAAGTATATAGTTTAAATGATGTAAATAAATCTTTAAGTTCAAATCTTGTAAGTGGAGATTATATCAAGGTAACATCTGAAGATGGAAACCATACAAGAAAATATTATCTATATGGTATAAAACCTCAAGTTGCACTAGGATACAACCATACATTAATTTTAACTGATAGTGGTAAAGTTTATAGTTTTGGAGGTGGAAATTATGGTCAGCTTGGATTTGGTGATGAGAATAACAAATCTATTCCAACTCAATTAACTGTCGCTGGTGAAGGAAATATTACAAATATTGCTATTGGATATAACTCATCATATCTACTTGATAAAAATGGAGATGTTTATTCATTTGGTTGGAATATTTCTGGACAATTAGGTTTGGGTGATACAACAAATAGAAATACTCCAACAAAAATATCTGGTTTGAGCAATATTATTGCTATGAGTTCAGCTGGTATGCACATACTATTTTTAGCAAAAGATGGTAAATTATATGGAAATGGAAATAATTTATTTGGACAATTGGGTTTAGGAATTACAAATAGTCCAATAAATACACCAATTGAAATAACAAATGCTGGTGAAAATAATATTACATCTATTGATACGGGAACATACCACTCTTTAATACTTGCGAAAGATGGAAAAGTGTATGGTATGGGAAATGGTTTATATGGAACACTTGGAGATGGTGTTGGTTCAACTCACAGTGTTACAGTTCCAACATATATTAGTGCATCTAGTGAATATAATATCACATCTATTGTAACATCTCAATTTAATACATTTTTGATTGATAAAAATAGTAGAATATATGCTTTAGGTGATAATTCAATTTCACAATTAGCACTTGGACATAATACAACCCCTATTATTACACCCACACAAATAACCGTAGTTGGAGAAAACAATATCACATCTCTCTCTTCTACAAACTCTCATATAATTATGTTGGGATTAGATGGTAAAGTTTATTCTTTGGGAGATGGCACAAATGGTAGTCTTGGTTTGGGTGATGAGAATAATAGAATTTCACCTACACAAATAAATGTTACTAATGAAAACAATATAACATCTATCTATACTGGTTATCAAAATAGTTTTATCTTAGATAAAAATGGTGATTTTTACGGTTTTGGAACAAATATCAATGGACAACTTGGTCTATATGATAATCTAAATAGAACATCTCCTACAATTTTTAATCCAAACAAAGATATAACAAATCCAACTTTATCAAACATACAAATTGGAAATATTACATCTTCAACGGTAGATATAAATGTAACAAGTGATGAAAATATCACACTCTATTATGTTCTTACTTCAAACCAAACAGCTCCAACTATACTACAAATTCAACAAGGCAAAGATAATTTAGGAGCAAATGCAATAGCAAATGGAACTAAAATAGTTGAAGCAAATCTTGAAAGCAATTTTACAATCACAAGTTTAACTCCACTCACTCAATACTATTACTATTTAGTAGCAAAAGATAACAGTGAAAATAATAGCTCAATTATTGATGGAAATTTCACAACTTTAATTTCAAGTAGTAGCTCTTCTTCAAATGAAAGTTCGCAATCAAGTAGTTCATCTTTATCAAGTGAAAACTCATCAAGTAGTGAAAATAGTTCTTCAAGCTCTTCATCAGAAATAGTTAATAGTTCTTCAAGTCAAAGTAGTAATTCATCATCTTCATTAAGCTCAAATAGTTCATCAATCTCATCAGAACAAAGTAGTAATTCATCATCTTCATTAAGCTCAAATAGTTCATCAATCTCATCAG
>DZAY01000024.1:0-323 GCA_022729735.1 Helicobacter cetorum | reverse complement strand
AACAAAGCAGTAATTCATCATCTTCATTAAGCTCAAATAGTTCATCAATCTCATCGAGCCAAAGCACTAATTCATCATCTTCATTAAGTTCAAATAGTTCAATTACAACTTCTTCAAGTAGTAGTTTAAGTCAATCAAGTGTAGCTCAAGTAGTTGATAATCCTATTTTCATTGAACCAACTCCAACACAACAACCAACGAATACATCATCAGCACCAACAACTACTCAAACTCCAATTAATATAGAATTAATATCAAATAATGGAGCTGGACAAACTGTTACAATGGATAGTATAAATACAGGGTTTAAGTTAGAAAATATA
>DZAY01000052.1 GCA_022729735.1 Helicobacter cetorum | reverse complement strand
AGTCTAAAAGATGTTCATTAAAAGTATCAAGTCGTGGATGAAAATTTATATCTTTGTAAGCACTATGAATAAAATCTGCCACTATTTTTTTGATGGTTTGATTTGGGATGGAGAGACTCATGGCACTTCTGTATGGTTGAATAGACAAAAACCCAAGCGAAAACAGAAACGATTTAAAATTATCCACTTCAAGCATCTCAAAAGCACTAAAATTATCTTTGATTGTGTCAATAGTTACTTTTTCATTTTGGATAAGTTGGTTTAAGAGGTCAAAATTTCCATTGAGTTTTTTATTGGTATAAACCAAATATTTAAGCTTAGAATAATCAGTTCTTACATTGACATCTATGAGTTCTTTTGGCTCTTTTTTATCTTTTAGTAAATTATCGAAATAGTACAAAATCATATCACTGTTATAAATTGTATGTTCTGTCTCTTCATTAAACCTGTAATTATTATACCAAGTGTCGCATCGTTCTATAATCTCCTCTTGTTTGTCTTGGAGATTATAAAAAACGATAAGTTCTAAGAGTTCTTTTTTTGTGACTCCAACTAAATCATTAAAACTTTTTTTGAGAGAGATATTTTTGCCAATATTGCTTCCACTTGTCACATCAAACAAAGCCAAAGGAGAAACTCCTGTAAAAAACATTTTTTTGATTGCACTATCATTTCCACTTGTGCCAACTTTGAGCATGGTAAAAAACTCTTTATAAAATGCTTCTTTGTTTGTTACCATTCCTTGATAACTTTGCATGTCGCTTACTAAAAGTTTATTTACAAAGTTGTCATACTCATCTATAAGAATATAAAGGGGGAGTTGGTTTGTGGAGCAATATCCAAGCAAAAACTTCATGTTATCAATTGGATTTTTTGCTTCAAAACTCAAATTCATTTTATATCTTTGTGAAAATCGAATAAGTTCTGAATGGATATTATTTCTAAAACTACTCTCATAATCGATAATATCAACTCCACTAAAATCAAATCGTAAAATATAAAAACTGCTTTTATAAGGTGTCTGATTTTCTAAAATATATGTATTTTTAAAAATATCATTAAATTGCTCTTTGTAATAGACATCATAATAAGCCTCTAACATAGCAATTGTTAAGCTTTTGCAAAACCTACGAGGACGAAGAAAAAAGAGAAAATCTGCTTCATTTTCTATTTTTTCGATAAAAGAGGTTTTATCAAAGTAATAATAGTTTTCTGTCTTGACTCTTTTAAAATCGCTCAAGCCGTATGGGAGTTTTTTTTGTTTCATAGTTCTACCTCAAATATCTTTTTATATTGGAACTGAATTTGCTTGTATTATAACAAATTATGAATTAAATGGATGGTGAAAAATGACAAGGATGTTTATATATGGAGTAGTTGGCTCTTTATTGCTATTTAGTGGATGTGCTTCTCATCCAACTGACCCAAAAATAACTTTTGCTCCCCCAAAATATGTAGATGAACTACCTTCACGAGAAGATGAACAGATATTTGCAACAGCTGGAAGTCTTTATGGACAAGGTGATAATCCTCTATTTTCTGATAGAAAAGCTATGAATGTAAATGATATTGTAACAGTTGTAATTGATGAAAGCACAATCTCCTCTTCAACTGGTAAAAAAAGTATCAAAGAGAGTGATAATGCAAACTTTGGAATAGGTGCAAATGGTGCTGTTGGTGGAAATATACAGTATGGTGGAACTAATAAACTATTACAAAATACAGCAGATACAATAAATAGTGTAACATCACTTGGATTTAAAAGTGGTGGAAGTAGTGAGTTTTCTGGAGCTGGTAGTAATACGAGAAATGAGTCTTTTACGACAACTATTTCTGCAAGAATTATAAAAGTTTTGAATAATGGAAATTACTATATTGAAGGTGGAAGAGAGCTTTTAATTGATGGAGAAAAACAGATGATTAGAGTTAGTGGAGTTATTAGACCTTATGATATATCACAAGGAAATACAATCGATTCTAAATATATCGCAGATGCAAGAGTCTATTATGAAACAGAAGGAGATATTAAGAAATCAACTTCAAAAGCTTGGGGAACTAAATTTGTTGAAAGCATTTGGCCATTTTAATTAAGTTTAAATATATTAGTTCAATTTTTTTATTAGTTAGTTTTTTATACTATTTTGAGTAAAATCATTCTGCTTTAATGCAAATTTAAATATTGGAGATATTATGAATTTTGTTTCAATTATAATTGGTAGCAAGAGTGATTATGAGATAATGAGTGAATGCTCAAAAACATTAGAAAAGTTTGGAGTTCCATTTGAGTTAATAATATCTTCAGCACATAGAAGTCCAGAAAGAACAAAAGAGTATGTAAAAAATGCAGAGAGTAGAGGAGCAAAAGTATTTATTGCTGCTGCTGGAATGGCGGCACATTTAGCTGGTGCATTAGCTGCAACAACAACAAAACCTATAATTGGTGTGCCAATGGGTGGAAGTGAATTAAAAGGGATTGATGCACTTTTATCAACTGTGCAAATGCCATCTGGTATGCCTGTTGCAACAGTTGCAATTGGTAAAGCTGGAGCAGTAAATTCAGCATATTTAGCAATGCAAATTTTAGCAATCAATAATTCAGAACTTAGCACAAAACTACACGAAGATAGAATTTTAAAAGCTAAAAATGTAGAAACTGATTCAAAAGAGATAGAGGTTTTACTCTAACTCTCTCTTACACTTTTATAAACTTCGTCTTACTCGCACTCTCTACAAGTTGGCTTGATAGCTCATCAGTTTGAGATGTAAGAAACTTCACACTCTCTACAATTGCAATTTGGGTATCTGTAATTGAGTTAAAATCTTTGATACTTTGATTTATTTCTGAAATTTGGTGTAACTGTTGATTAAATGAGTCTGTAACTCTTTTTACACTACTACTTAAAAGTTTGATACTATCATTAATTTGAGAAAGTGCTTTTTGAGTATTTTCTGCTAAAACTCTAACTTCATCAGCAACAACGGCAAAACCTCTTCCGTGTTCTCCAGCTCTCGCTGCTTCAATAGCTGCATTTAGTGCTAATAGATTTGTTTGGTCAGCAATTTCATCAATTATGTTTATTATTTCTCGCATATTAGTAGCTTGAATACTCATCTCTTTTATTTGTGAGCTATTATTATTAATGCTTTCAACAATTTTATCGGTTGAATTATTTATTTTTGCCAAATGTTCAGTCTGCTTTTTAGTTGAAATATCCAAATTATTAGATGTTTCTATCATAGATTGAGTTGAATCTTGTAAAACCTCTGAAGCATTTGAAATCATCGATAAGAGCTTAGAAACATCTACACCTAACTGATTTGTAGCAGTTATAAGTGAGCCAATATTACCACTTGCACTCTTTTCAATTTTGTAAGTGAAATCTGATTTTTGATAATGAACTAATGCTTCATGAATTACATCTATATTTTTAGCAGTTGCATTTATCATCTCATTAAATACAGCTTTTAATCGCTTGATATTATCATTTACAGGAATACTTTTAACCTCTACACTAAAATATCCATCTTTTACTTTGTGTGCAACTTCTGTAACATCATCAATTACAACTTCTCCATTTTGTAGCTCTGCATTCACTTTTTCCATATAACTGTTAAACATTGAAGCAACATCAGCTATCTCATCTCTACTATCAATTGGAATGCTTTCTCTTAAATTTGATGACTCTATTATTAGCTTTTGGAAACTATCTTTTATATTGTTTAATTTATTTAATATACTAATAACTGTGATTAATCCAACACTCATGGCAATTGAAATTCCAATAAGTGAAATTATAAAAATATATCTTTTTTTAGAATCAGACTCTTTTTCCATCTGCACAATTTTTTGATTTAATCTATCAACTGTATATTGACTAAGTTTTTTTAACTCACTCAATATATTTTTGCTAAGCAAATCAATTGCTCCCATACTATCAATACCATCAAAAAAGTTTTCTTTGAAATCATTTGGCATATTTTTACCAATTGTATAAAACTTAATATAATCTTCATAAATCTTATCACTAATTGTAACTAACTCGTTCTCATTTAAATATTTTGCAAACTCTCTAAAGTTAGAAATAGCCATTTCTGTTTCTTTTGAAAAGCCATCTATAGCTTTTAACTCTTCATAATCTGCACCTTTTTTAAGAGAAGCTTCTAAAACCATATATTGAAGTTTCATAACTTTATACTCAATATCGTGAGCAAAACTATTTAACTCCAACTCATAATCTCTCAAGCTTTTAAATCTATCAGTTGATTGTTTAAAAAAATCAAAGCTAATAACTATTACAAAAGTAAGCGAAATCATAAATATAATTTGAATAATCCTAATTTTGTTTAGGATTTTAATATTTTTAAAAAAGCCCATTAGTGTTGATATGCATATAAAGTGATAGCGATAAATATAGTTATAGAAGTAACTTCAAACATAACTAACTTTGCAATAGCTTTAAAACTTTTCATCTCAACTCTCCTTAGTTTTTGATGATAGAATGTTATAAATTATATATTACTAAGCTATTACGAGAAAGGTGTGAAAAAACACACCTTATTTAGCAATTACAGTTTGAGCAGTTTGCTTATGATATAAATAAGCTATTGTTAGACCACTAATGTGTAGAATAAGTGTAGATGTAGAAAATCCTAAAATATAAGATATGAAGTTACCATTTGCAAATTCACTACCGTGTGCAAAACCATGAAACATTCCAAAAAATGCAATAACTCCAACAATGATACCAATTGGTAATCTATTTGCAAAACCAATTAATCCAAATACAACAGCAATAGAGATTAATATTCCTTCTTCTACTGAAAACATACTTACTCCATTATATCCAGCAATTGCTCCTAAAATCATAGAAGCCATAAAAGCAACAAGAGCTAAATAACCTTTTTTTGATGCAAAAAATGCAACCATACCAACACCAACCATTGCTAAAATATGGTCAAGCCCACTAATTGGATGTATAAAACCACTCATAAATCCACCACTTTCAAGTGTAGATGTATGTGCAAAAGCCAAACTTGCCAAAGCAAACAGTATAGAAATAAATTTCATGAAACCTCCTCAATATAATTCTTAATTTTATATTACTTCTTGTAAAAGAAAGTTTAACTCTAAAATTATTACTAATGTGAAATATTACTAACATGAAATTTATATAAATTTTTCTATAATTAATTAAAAATAAAAGGGAAGACATGTCATATTTTATGAGTATTGATGCAGGAACGGGAAGTATAAGAGCTGTGATTTTTGATGAACAGTTTAATCAAATTTCAATTTCTCAATATGAGTGGGAACATTTAAGCGAAGATGGTGTTAGTGGTTCTATGAATTTTGATTGGGAAAATAATTGGGAATTAACTAAGCGATGTATAAAAGAGGCTTTGACAAAAATTGATAAAAGCCAACTAAAAGCGATTACTTCAAGTAGTATGAGAGAAGGAATTGTACTGTATGACAAAGATAAAAAAGAGCTATTTGCAGTGGCAAATGTCGATTCGAGAGCAAAAGAGCAGATAAGAAAATTGGATATTCAATTAGAAAAAGAGTTTTATAAAATATCTGGACAAACTTTTGCTCTTGGTGCAATTCCACGAATTATGTGGTTAAAAGAGAATCATCCTAATATTTATGATAAAGTTGCTTATATTTCTATGCTTAGTGATTGGATTTTATTTAAGCTTACGGGTGAAATTGCAGTTGAGCCAAGTAACGCTGGAACAAGTGGTATCTTTTCTCTAAAAGATAGAAATTTTGCACCATTTATGATGGAAAAAGTTGGCTTAAAGAGTGATATTTTTCCAAAAGTTATAGAGAGTGGAGAAGTTTTAGCAACTATTAGTTCTGAAATAGCAAATGAGTTTTCTATTCCAAAAACTGTTGTTGCAGTTATGGGTGGAGGTGATGTGCAACTTGGAACAGTTGGGCTTGGAGTAGTAAATGATGGTGATGTTGCTGTGCTTGGTGGAAGTTTTTGGCAACAGTTAGTAAATATAAAAGAGCCTTTAACTCACCCAAATATGGATATTAGAGTAAATCCTCACTCAATTTCTGGAATGTATCAAGCAGAAGCTATAACATTTTTTTCTGGAATTGTTATGAGATGGTTTAGAGATGTATTTTGTGAGAGTGAAAAAATTGAAGCTAAAAAAAGAGGAATTGATACATATGCACTTTTAGAAGAATTAGCATCAACTGTTCCTGCTGGAAGTTATGGAGTTTTACCAATATTTTCAGATAGAATGATTTATGGTAAATGGTATCATGCTTCGCCATCTTTTCTAAATTTATCATTAGATACAACTAAATCTTCAAAATATGTGCTGTTTAAATCTTTACAAGAAAATGCTTGTGTTGTTTCAAGTATCAATTTAGAAAATGTATTTAACTTTACAAATAGAAGAAGTGAAGAAATAATATTTTCAGCTGGAGCATCAAAAGGCAAACTTTGGTCGCAAACTTTAGCAGATGTTAGTGGATATAGAGTAAAAGTTCCACTTATAAAAGAAGCAACTTCTCTTGGTGGAGCATTTTTATCATCTATTGCTTGTGGAAGTTACTCTAATTTAGATGAAATTATCAAAAACTTTATAAAAATAGAAGCAGTTTATGAGCCAGATTTAAGCAAAAAATCAATTTATGATGAGCTAAAATATAAATGGAGCGAAGCTTACAAAGCTCAATTAGAGCTTGTAGATAAAAAAATCACAACATCTATGTGGAGTGCATTTTAATAGAGTCTGTAATTTACATAAATTCTAATTTTTGTCTTAACTTGTGGTCGTGGATACTCTTTATATGCCACCTCCACAGTCTCAATTGAGTTTTTATCAAGTGTATTATAACCTGAACTATTTATGATTTTTAAATCAGTTATATCACCATTTGGATGGAGAAAAAACTCCAAAATATTAACTCCACTCTGCCCTGTTGCTCCTGCAAAATCTGGATATTTGAGATATTTTTGAGTAACTCGTCCTATATCATCTAAGTTTTCTTTAATAAACTCTTGCTCTTCTTTTGAAAGCGAGAAAAACTCATCTTGATAGAGTGCTTTTATCTCTTTATCGTTTTTACTTTGAGTTTCTACACTCTCTTTTTTTGATAAAAAACTACTTAAATTTTTAGTTTTTGGCTCTTCTTGCTTTAAGTTTTCAATTTTATTTATCTCTTCTTTTGGTTTCTCTTTTAGCTCTTCGATTTTTGGCTCTATGATTGTTTTTTGTTTTATAACAACTTTTTCTTCAACTACTTTTGGTTTCTCTTTTTCAACTATTTTTGGTTTTTCAATTGGCTTTGGCTTCTCTTTTATCTCTTCTATTTTTGGTTTTAGAATTGGCTCTGAAATTTGCTCTTTTGGTTTTTCTATGATTTGTGGAACTTTTTGTGGTGGTTTTGGCTCTTCTTTGAAATCAACCAAATTCAGCTCCGTTGTTATAAATTTTTTATCTTTAATTTCATTTTTTTGATTTATTAAAATAAATATTATAATTAAGAGCAGATGAATAAGCAAAGAGAGAAAAAATGGAACTAAATTTCGCAATTCAAAACCTCTTTATCGCATCAAGCACCATATCAGAGCTAATCTCTTTCAAACATTTTTGATGTTTCAATGGGCAAGTTCGTTTTTTGCACGGAGAACACTCTAAATTTAGTGACAAATTTATACTATTTGGATTGTTCCACTGATTTGTTTCTCTGTAATCAGTTGGCCCAAAAAGAGCAATAGTTTTTATCTTAAAAGCTCCAGCAATGTGCATTGGACCACTATCATTTGTAATTAATAAATCTAAAGATGAAATATAGTCTATTAACTCTAAGATTGTAGTTTTTCCAGCTAAATTTTGATAGTTTAATATACTATTTCTAACCAAAATTTCTTCAATCTCATGCACAATATTTTCTTCATTTTTTGAACCAAATAGCAATATATCATACTCTTTTGATAACTCTATTGCCACTTCAGCAAATTTATAACTATCCCATCTTTTTGCACTTCCATAAGTAGCACCAGCATTTATACCTAACATCTTTTTATCAAACTTTTTGGGATTTGCAATTAGCTCTAAATCTCCACTTTTATAGTTAGTTTTAAGATATGAGTTTATTAAAAATGTGTATCGCTCAACTTGATGTAACTCTTTTGGAATAACAAAACTATCAGTTAATAAAAAACTTCTAAACTCTTTTTTAAATCCAACTCTTGTTTTTATACCACTCATATAAAAAAATAGAGCAGATAAAAAACTATTTGTAAAAGTTATAGCAATAGAAGCATTTAAACTTTTTGCAACTCTAAAAAGTTCTAAAACTCGACATTTAGCACTTTTTGAACTATCAATTATGGTTTTAATTACCCTTTCATCTCGCTCAAACAACGGAACAGAAAGCTTTGAACCTATAATTATAAATTTTGCATTTTCAAAGTGATTTTTTAAGATAGCAAATGCAGGAGTTGCCATAACTGCATCACCAAGCCAATTTGGCATTCTAATAACTATAATCAAATTAAACCTCTATATTTTTAAATTAAAAGTAAGATACCAAGCATTAATATAAAAAATAGACTAAAATATTCTAAAAATTTAGTAAAATTTTTAAACTTATTATCTAATTTTTTTCTAATACTAATACTCAAAATGGCAGAAATAAGTATGATAAGACTCATTCCTAAACTCATAAAAAGAGCTGATAAAAATCCAATAAAATATAAACCCATTGAAATTGTGAAAATAAAGATTGTAACAGTTCCAGCACAAGGGATAATACCAGCTGATATTATAACTCCAAAATCGCTAGAAGTTGTATTACAAGCACTACAACTACAACTGCTTGAATGAGTTGGAGTTGCACTCCATTTTGATATTTTAGCTTTTTTATTAGCTTTAAACTTTCTATATAAAAGATATATAGCAATTAATATTATAATTAAAGCTGAAATTTTGGTTGTATAAAATGTAACATCACTTAAAAATCTTGATAGCAATACATCAACTATGAAATAGATTGTAACTGTAAAAATGAGTGCTGAAAATGTGTGAGTAATTCCAATTAATGAAGCTATTGAAAGAGCTTTTATTTGTGATTTATTGTGTGTCAAAAAATATGTTGCAACTAAACTTTTGCCATGTCCAGGTCCTAAAGCATGTATTAATCCATATAAAAATGAGAAAAATAGAAGCCAAATTGTTGCAATAGTTGAGTTTTCATTTTTGATTTGTTCTAAATTTTGCTTAATTTTTGATATAACAATATCTAAATTTGTTTTCAGAAAACTACTATTTTCTTCTATTTTATCTCCTGAAGTTATATTTTTATCTATTTCTATTGGAGTTTCACTTTTATTAAATATCAAAAAAAGCCTATTTTGTTCTATACTTGCATTAATATCACTTATATTTGATTTGACTTTTTTTATATCAAAAGCAAAAGAGCCATCTTCATCATGTAGGGTAATCGTTATATTGTTTTCTTTTATTAAATCAATATCTATACCATAATTAAGAGTGAATTTAGCTCCATTGTAATTTAAAATTGGATTTATAACACTAAATTTTAAATTTTGGGAATTAACTAAAACTTCTGTTACAAAATATCTTGAATTTAAATAGTCATCAATTAAACTTTTTTTAATTTCTAATAACTCTTGATTATCTAAATTTTTATCTCTATTTTTATCAAAGCTAATAAATACCTCATCACTGAAATTTTTTGGAAATATCCAAATAAAATTAGCTCTACTTTGATTTAGCTCCACATTTACATCTAAAAGTGGTGTTTGTAATTGACATAAACTACAACTATAAGTCGTAGATAAAAATAGTAAAAAAATAGATAAAAATTTCAATAAAACTCCTATGAAGAAAAAACAGATTAAAGATTATTTTAATAGTTTTGAGAATATAATTTCAACTCTTTTTTGCTGGTGTAGCTCAGTTGGTAGAGCAGCTGATTTGTAATCAGCAGGTCGGGG
>DZAY01000051.1 GCA_022729735.1 Helicobacter cetorum | reverse complement strand
ATTTCCTTCCTAATAACATAAGTAGTTTTAGCTGTTGGATGATATAATAGCATCTATAGGTCTCCCTTTTTTTAATAATTATTTATAATGATTTACTTTTTCAGGTGGTAAAATATTTTCGATATTATAGTAGGGGATGTGATAGTTATCAAAATAAACCTAAAATTTGCAATATTTATTCAAAATTGCGAAATATTTTAATCCCCCAAAACTCTCTCTCCACACATCTTCGCTGATATAATAGCACTTGAAAATCCACCGCATAAAATACAAGCACCTACAAAAACAGAGATTGTTTAGATTGGGTTTAATTATACTAGATATTTTAAAGCATTATCTAACAATATTTAAACTCATATATTTTGCCATTTTTAATTCTTAAATCAATATTTCCACAAAAGCCTATTTTTTTCAGCTCTGAAATAAATACCTTAAGAAATAAACCATGAGATATAATCAAAATTGATTTTTTTTGATTATTATTTTTAAGTTGTTCTATAAATTCTCTGGCTCTTTTTATAGTATCTTGCTTAGTTTCTTTATCGGTTAGATTAAATAGCCAAAGTATTCGTGATATTATCAGCCAAAAGTCTTTTGAAAATTTTAACTTTGTATTTATAAAAGGAAATGTTTCAACCTCTCTTAATAATTCTGACTTTTCATACTCTAATTTTAAATAATCTGCTGTTTTAATAGCTCTTTTTTGATTGCTAACATAGATTTTGCTTATTTGTGGCATATCAATATCCAAATACTCCAAATCACTATTGTCATATAAATCAATCCAATCATTAAATTCTTCTGAATTTAGTTTATTTGTAGTAGTATCTTTTACTTTAAAATGTCGAATGAGGTAAAGCATAACTTTTTTATTTAATTCCTCTAATTATTAAAAAATTAATATCTTGATTATAACATTCAACATTTTTAAACCCAACATTTACTAACCACTCTTTTAAATTTTTAATAGTTTCTGGAAAATCTTTTTGTATATGTTTTTCAAACCAACTTAATCCATTTTCTCCTTTAGAATTCATAAAATTAATCCATTTTTGATATAACTTTTTTCTATCTTCGTCGTTATCTTCTATTATAATATCTCTTGTAATATAAATTCCATTAGAGTTTAAAGAATTATAAATTTTCTTAAAAATTTCTTTTCTTTGTTCAGAATTTAAATGGTGTAAAGTAAGTCCTGTCAATACTATATCATAATCACTTCTAAAATCATCGGTTATAAAATTACCTTGTATAATCTCAAACCTATTTTGAAATTTTTCAAGCCTAATTTGATATGATTTTAACATCTCACTTGTTAAATCAAATCCAACAACATGAGCATTTGGAAATTTTTTCAACACAATTTCACTTAAAACACCATTTCCACATCCCAAGTCTAAAACTTTTATAGATTTATTTATATCACATTCAATTAATTCACAAAGAAATTTTTGTCCAGCTATATAATTTGGTACTAATTTTTGCATAAGCTCTATATAATCATCAACCTGTGAAGCAAAATGTTTTTCTATATTTATTTCACTCATTTATAATCCTTTAATTGATGTTAAGATTTTATCAAATAAACTTAAAATTAGGAAATATTCACATCCCCCAAAACTCTCTCCCCACACATCTTCGCTGATATAATAGCACTTGAAAATCCACCGCCCAAAACCCAAGCACCTACAAAATATAAGTTATCTATTTTTTTAGATTTAACTTCTGGCATTCTAAAAAATTGCTCTTTTGTTGGTGCGAAGCCATTTGATGTGCCGTTTGGTGTTTTTATGTATCGCTGGATTGTTTTTGGAGTGCCAACTTCACTAAATTTTATATACTCTCTTAAATTTGGATACTCTTTTTCAAGTTCATCTAAATAACTATTTAAAATCTCATCTTTTTTGGCTTGATACTCATCTTGTGATAAATTTTCCCAATTTTGTAAATAATCGCTTGTGCAAATTGAACCATAAGAGTATTCGTCATCGCAAAGTTGCGAGTCAATTTGTGAATAATCAACAAACACAAAGCTACGATTTTTGGTTTCAGACAATGATTGTTTATCATACTCATCTATCGTAGTTACATCTTTTAAGAAAAATTGTGAATAAGCCTTTTTGCCATATAGTTTTTTTAAGTTTTTATTAAATCCAAAATATACTACAAAGTATGATGATGAGATGGTTTTGCTCTCTTTGTAAGCGATATTTGCTAAATTATATGTTGAAATTGGAGATAGATTTGAGATAAAAATATCGCTTTTTAGCTCAATTTCACTATTTTTACATTTATATATGATTGATTTTATATTTTTATTCTCATAATTTATTTTTATCACATCAGCTTTTGTTATCACTTCTCCACCGTTTTGTGTGATTATTGAGGCTAAATAGTCTGATAATTTTTGACTTCCACCTTTTATAAACCAACTTCCACCACCAAAATATGAGTTTTGTGCAATTGAGTGAAACAGAAAGCTAAAATTTTCTATTTTGTCATGATAATATGCAACATTTGTATTTAAAATCATTTTAAGCTCTTCATTTTTGAAAAGGCTATTCATAACATCTTTTACAGAGTTATTTTTATATTTTGTGATATTTTTAAATATAAATGGAAATAGCAAAATTTGCCACCATTTTAAATTTTGTAACTTCTCGTAATCTTTTGAAATAGCTTCTATCAACTCAAAATATTTTAAAATCTGCTCTTTTTCATCTGGAAATTTTTGTGATAACTCTTTGATTGCTTCATCTTTTTTATTTGGCATAGTAAAATCTATATTTTTTGATTTAACTCTAAAAAACTCTTCACTCTCCACAAACTCGATATTTTTATAGACATCTAAAAACTCAAAAACCTCTTTTTTAATCTTATCTGTATATAAACCATCCATCTCGTGAAGTCCAACTTCACAACTAAATTTCCCTCGTTTAAAAACAGTTGCACAACCACCAAGGATATTATGCTGTTCTAAAATCGTTACTTTAAAACCTCTTTTAGCTAATAATGCACCAACACTAAGTCCGCCCAAACCTGCCCCAACAATTGCCACATTTTTCATAATTATTTCACCTTTATTGTTAAATTTATCTCATTGTTTAGCAAAAAACTTGCATCTTCAAATGTTGGAGATTTAAATAAAACTTTTGGATTGTTTGAAAATCCATAACTCTCAAGTGGAACTCCAAAAAAATTTTTATCAAGTTTACCATTTTTATTCTCATCACAAAAAAGAGCGATTGCATATTTGCCATCTGAAAGATTTTCTATCTTGTATTGTAGTGTTTTGGTTTTTATATCTATGATAAAGCCCTTAAATACTCTATCTACTGTTTGAAAATCCTCACTCTTATCATAAAGCCCAATAAACAATTTACCTTTGAAATTATTGATATTTTCTATTTGTAGGTTTATATCACTTCCAAAAACAGAGCAAATAAATGTAAGATAAAATAGTAGTTTTTTCAAAACATCTCCTCAAAATTTTGCATAAATCATACAAAATTTAACAAGAGTTGTCATTCACATTTGTTAATTTTATACTCTTTTTTTAGTCGGCTTAAGTGTTGTGGAGTTATGCCCAAAAATGTAGCGATGTGGTATTGTGGAACTATCTCTAAAAGATATGGAGTTTTTATCATAAACTCTTGAAATCTTTGCGAAGCTGGTTTTGTCTGTCTATCAATTATACAACTGTGCATATATGAGTAAGCCTCTTCAGCCATCAATCTGCCAAATCGCTCACCGTTTTTTAGGTGATTATACAAAAACTGTATATCATCGTATGTATTGTATATCAATTCGCAATCTTGCAAAACTTCAATCTCTATCATAGATGGGCTTTGATGTAAAAAACTCTCATAATCTGTAACAAATATATTATGAACCTTTGAGTTTTTATCATTAAAAAACAAACTCCAAGTGTAATCCTTGCCATTTTCATCTATCAAATAAGCCCTCGCAACTCCATAATTTATAAAATATAAGTTTGTGCAAATATCCCCAAACCTCAATATCAAATCACCCTTTTTAAACTTTTTGATTTGTAGTTTTGATTTGATTAAACTCCACTCTAATATATTTAGATTTATATATTTTTTAAAGAAAGCTTTGTAGGTGGTGAAGTTTGTGGTATCTATTTTCATGAGATTATTTTTCAGTTTTATAAAATTTATGCTCTTTATCAAGATATACTACATAAAATGTATTTGTATCAAATCCATGAGCTGTTTTTTGGTGAACTTTGTCTTTGTATTCATCTGGAATAACAAAGCCAATCAATCGAACCATGTTTTCTAAATGAAACCTTGCCCATAAAACTTGATGTGGGATATGTTTTGGTTTAGTAAAATCTGTCTTATCTGGAAATTTATCATACACAACAAAAACAGGATAATTGCCAACTTTTTTATTTTTCCAGTATTCTAATGAAGATTTTGAATAATTTTTTAGTTTCTCTAAAAGTTTAACTAACTCATCATGTGACCAATCTTTAAAATCTTGACTTATCTCATTTTGCACATCAAAATAACCAAAATTGAATTTACATTTACTTGTTAAATCATTATCATCGCTATCTAATGAAATAGTTGGAATTGAATTTAAAAATCCATCTTTTTTAGAGTTTTTAAATTTACTCATACTGTAATCTTTGGTTTTCCACCTATTTTTCCAGCATTATAAATAGGAGTTAGTGGTCTATCGTTTCGTATCATATCTCCTGGAATTTCATCAAGACGATATAAAAAACTCTGATTATCCTCTTTATTAACCAAAACTACCCTATATTTTCCAAGTTTATTCATAATTTCCGTATGATGAGTTGTAAAAATTAGTTGGGCATTATGCGGATTTGTCTCTTCCTTTTCAAATAAATCTACAAGCATTGGGAGTAAATCTGGATGAAGATTAATATCAAATTCATCTAAAACTAAAGGTTTTCCAATATCTAAAGCGATTTTATATAAGCCTAATTGTAAAAATAAAGTTTTAGTTCCGCTTGATTGTTCATAAAATGTAAGTCGTTTTTTTTCATTATTAATTAAAAAATAAAATATAGGCATATAAGAAACTTCGCCAGTTTTTTCATCCTCATTTTTTAATATCTCAATATCATCTATGCCAGTATCCGACCTTTTAAGTATCTCTTTGACAAATTCAAATTCATCTCTATTTTTATAGTAATACTTTGAAGCTAATTGAAAGTTAGAATAGGTATTATCCTCATGTCGCCCAAAAGCATTAACATTTATTATTAGTGTTAATAATTTATTGAAATATCTAGTTGATTGAAAATCATACTGAAAAGCTGTACTTAAAAATGAAGTATTATTTCTAAGCTTCATGATTTTTATCTCTTTAAACTCTGCAATACAATCAATTTCATCATTTTTTCTCCAAATTATCTTTGTCCATCGTCTCTCTTTTTTAGATAACTCTTCTGAAATAACACTATCTTGTGTTAAAGATAACTCATATCTATACTCAATCCCATTTTCTAAAAATTCAATAAACATATCAATAGGCTCTTTATTTGAAAAAAAAGAGTGAATTAAAATTTTTTCATCAGGTTTAAAATTAGTAAAAGAGTCTCTAGTAAAGAAATTAATAAAAGAGAGTAATTTAAGCACATTTGTTTTACCAGAAGCATTAGCTCCTTTGATAGCTAAAACATTTGTAACTTTTTGTTTTGAATTTTTTTCATTTAAAGTTAAATCTACTTCAAACCCCTCTTTAAAAGAGTAAAAATTTCTTGCTCCAAATTTTAAAAGCATTAAATAACCTTTTTGACATAATTGTCAAAATATTACATTAAGAATGCTAAATATAAGATAATTTAGATAGAGTCATTGACTTTATTTTTAATTAATTTTATTATGTTGTGTATTTTTTTGATTCAGTTAGAGTTTCAAAGTTCAAAAGCATGATATTCTATTTTTAAAATTGATAAATCAAAAAATTCATTAAAAAAGCGTCTGTTCACTCATAATATTTTTGATAACTTCACTATTTAATTCTTCTAAATTTCCAATCAATAAAGGGCTCTGTGGATTATGTAATAATTTATTTTTTTCCACTGTACTATCACTAAAAGTAGCATAGCAATATGTACAACCATGAGAACAAGTATTATACATTCCAATATCTATACTTTGAACACAGCCACATTCCTTTCTTTGATTTTTATCTTTACCTATATGTAAGTTTGTATTAAAAAGTTTCTCTATCAATTCATCATCAATACATTTTCCATGCTTAATACCACAGTAATCTAAATCAATTTCTTCAGAACAACTCTCAACAAACATATTTCTTGATTTTGCAATTTCAGATATTTGTTTTACTAATTCATAAAGTTTACTTTTATTTTCTAATATATCTTGATATTGAACTGATTCTAGTTTTTTAGTAATTTTTTTATATGGGTCAGCAAAACTAATAACTACTTTATTTGTTTTGTTTTCTAAATGTTGAGAAATTTTTTCAAACAATCTTATATGTTCTTCAAAAGGAGTATATTCTGTAAAAATTATTGGGTCATATCTCCAAATTACTTTTTCTTTACCTATTTTTTCACTTAGTTCGATAAAAGTATCGATGGCTTTCATTGGATGTGGAGTATGTTTTTCTAGTTCTCTTGGATAACCTGTGATAGTATATTGAAAATAATAGTTAAATCCTCTTTTGTTCAATTCATCAAGATACTTCATCAATGGCTTGGGGTTTCTTGTCCAAAATACAATAGCATCTACTTGATATGGTGTTAAAATAATCTTTTTTATTTGATTAGCATTAAAAGGATTTTTATTTAAAACATATCCTTCTCTTATTCTATTTATAAACCATTCTGAATAAAAAGCTGGAATATCCGTTCTTCTACTTGCACTTACAATCATAATTTATACTTTTTGATACAAAAAGAAAATAGTTTTATTGACTGTTTTTTTTGGTTGATGTATTAATCCTATTGGTATTTCATAAATATTATCTGTTGAATCTATTTTTGTATAACCTCTTGTATAAGCATTATCAACTGGAAAATAATATTTGCTTATAACTTGTAAAGAGTTTTTTTGTGCAAATTTATCAAACTCATCTCTACCCATATCCTGATGATTTATATCATTAAAAACAACAAAAGAACTACTTGGAAGAGTTTGTAATGCTTGTTGAAAAGCAGTTAAAAATTGTGTATGTAAATTATGCTTTTTAAGAGTAGAAAAAAGTTTATTTATAAAAATAATATCTATATTTTGAAAATTCATACCATTTGATAAATCATAAGTGATTGGTAAAGCATTTGTTTGAGTAACAAAGTTCCATAAAGGCTCTTTGTCGTAACCATAATAATTAAATACAATATTAAAATCTAAATGATTATTTCTATATATATCTAATGCAATATCATCAGGTCCAAATCCACATCCTAAAGACATAATATTCAAATAAATAGGTATCATATTATTTTGAGTAGAATTATTGAATTTATATAATTGGTTATTTTTTATATAGTTTCTTTTTTCTCCAATAAATGATTTTAAAAAATTTGATTGAACTAAAAAATGATATATTTCGCTCACATATATTGGACCATAATTAATAGTGTAATAACATAATTTTTTGAGACAGTTATAAGTGTCATTATTTTTACCATAAAAGCTATTGCTCATACATGTAGGACAATTTACTTTATTTTGAATATCATCACAATCTTTCAATACACCAATTAAATAATTACATCGATTTAGAATTTCTATCATTGTATTTCCTCTCTAAATTTATACATTGAATTGCAATTTAGTTTACTTTATGCTTACTTAAATAACCTACTTCATACTATTAAATATTTTTTGTTTACTTATAAATAGATTTGTAAAATCTTATCACATATCCTCCAAACTTAAGCCTTTATACTCTATTTCATACCCATAAAACTCGCTCAAAAGTTTTAAAGCTTTTTGTTTTAAAATCTCCAAATCTATCTTTTTAGGATTGAGTTTTACTTCGCAAATTATGACTTTTTTTGCTAGTTCATTAAGGGCTACTATATCAATCTCATTTTGATTGCCTCTCTCCCAATAAGTTCCAATTTGTGAGAATTCACCGCTTTCTTTCATAAATTCTATAAAATATCTCTCTAAAAATTTTCCACTATAAACTCTAAAATCTCTTCGCACTATCTCTTTAACAAATTCGTAGTTTTCTATCTCTATGGCACTTTTGTATTTGAAAATAAACCTAAACCAAAAGTTAAAATAGTTATCTATGATTTCATACTTAAGAGTTCGGCTCCCCTCTTTTGCAAAAATGGGTTTTATTTTTTTAATAATTGTGTATTCGTTTTCTAGTCTATCAAGGTATCCACCAATATTTTTATCTAAAATTGATTCCATTTCAGCCCGTGATGTTTTGGAGTTTGCAATAAGGCTAAGAATTGAAAAATAAGTAGTATATTCTTTGCCAAACTCTTCAATTAAAAGATTTTTTCCCTCATCTAAAAAAAGTGAAAACTCATCGAAAATAGCTTCAAGCTGGGCTTCAAAAGTAAAAGCTTTTTTATCCACAAAAAGCTCAACATACTTAGCCACTCCACCTGTAAAAATATAAAAAGAGAGTAAGTCTTCATTGGTGAAATTTGGATAATAATCGCTCAAAATTTCTTTGAGTGTAGAAACGGTAAAACTTTTTAGTTGAATTTTATTATTAGCTCTTCCAAATAGTGGCTCTTTTTTGTCTTCAAAAATTCGCTTCATGAGGCTATAAATTGAACCACTCAAAACTAAATTCATTTTACTTTTATCTTTGTATTCATCCCAAATATTTTGCATATCGCTATAAATTGAGCTATTGATATATAAAAATTCTTGAAACTCATCTATTACAAGGGTAAAATGTGTGTTAAGTGAAAGTTGCATGAGATATTCAAAAAGATTTCTAAAACTTTTGAATGTTCCTAAAATTTTGATATTTAACTCATTTGAAATAATTTCTATAAACTCTTCACAAAGAATTGCTTCATCTTTTTTTGATATAAAAAGATAAATTTTTTTTTCGTAGGCTTCTTTAATAAGCTTTGTTTTGCCTATTCTTCTTCGACCTACAATAACTGTCATTTTTGATGATTCTTTTGAGGCAATCTCAATCAAATGAAGATTTTTAAGCTCTTTTTGTCGATTATAAAATTTCATTTCTACTCTTTTTTTATGGTAATGAATATTACAGTAATGTATATTACTATAAAATATTTTTTATATCAATTTATGCTAAGTCAATGTTATTAGACAATTTTTTACAAAAACACTCATTCTCGTGGTCATTCACCATTCCACAAGCTTGCATAAAAGCATAAATCGTTACACTTCCAATAAATTTAAAACCTTTTTTTTTGAGTTCTTTTGTAATATTATCAGATATTTCACTCTTAGTTGGTGCAGTTTTATAATCTTTTATGTCATTAATTATAGGTTTATAATCAACCTTGCTCCAAAAATACTCACTAAGTGAACCAAACTCTTTTTGAAGTTCCAAAAATAGCCTTGCATTGTGAATAATTGCCTCGATTTTTGGCTTACTTTTTATCACAAGCCCACTCATTAAAACTCTTTGAATATCATCTTCTGACATATTAGCAACTCTCTCAAGTACAAAACCATCAAAAACTTCTCTATATCCATCTCTTTTTTTTAGAATTGTTAGCCAACTAAGCCCAGCAGATTGTGTCTCTAAACTAAAAAGTTCAAACAGAGTATTATCATCGTGAAGTGGTTTTCCCCACTCATTATTATGATATTTTACATAAACCTCATCACTCTCTTTTACCCAACCACAAATTTTTTGATTTTGCATATTTTCTCTTTTAATTATTAAAATTTACTAATTATACCAATTCCCATAAACAATTCAATAAGTTAACTTAACCGCATTCATAATATAATCGTATTGCGAAATACTTTTGATACTATCTCTTGTTATTTTATTCAAAATTTCAGAAACTTCATCCATCAAATTTTGCAAACTATTGAAAATCTTCGAT
>DZAY01000050.1 GCA_022729735.1 Helicobacter cetorum | reverse complement strand
AAGTAATATTCAAGATATTAAAATAATGGCGTTTCAATACATCTCATGTATAGGTTAAAATTGATGAATTTTTTGAAGATGAAAATGTGATTATTTTGTTTCAATACATCTCATGTATAGGTTAAAATACTAAAAAGTTAATTGAGCTTAACAATAAAATTGAGTTTCAATACATCTCATGTATAGGTTAAAATTATTTAAATAGTGTGGGGATGCAACATTACGACTTGTTTCAATACATCTCATGTATAGGTTAAAAGTGCAATATAGAGAAAAATATTGCGATTATATATTAGTTTCAATACATCTCATGTATAGGTTAAAATTTATATAGAAAGCTCCACGGTGTTGTTTTTGTTGGTTTCAATACATCTCATGTATAGGTTAAAATTCGTGATGACATTATAATACTAGTTTGCTTAAATCTGTTTCAATACATCTCATGTATAGGTTAAAATATTATCTACAATAGCAACATAAGTGCGATAAGAAGGTTTCAATACATCTCATGTATAGGTTAAAAAGTTTTGAGATTTGATAGTGTTACGAGCAAGTGGGTGTTTCAATACATCTCATGTATAGGTTAAAAAATAAATAATGATGATATTTTACTTGTAACTAATGAGACGTTTCAATACATCTCATGTATAGGTTAAAACACAAAAATATCTAGCAAAAACAAACAGGTTTTAATGTTTCAATACATCTCATGTATAGGTTAAAATATCGCTTTTGTGAATGCCTCAAATTCAAGTCGACCTGTTTCAATACATCTCATGTATAGGTTAAAACCTGCCAATCTAAGTGCCTCTGTCAATTGTTCCTTATGTTTCAATACATCTCATGTATAGGTTAAAATTTTATGCGAAGGGGAGAAAGATGTATTAAATTTAGGTTTCAATACATCTCATGTATAGGTTAAAAAAAAGTTTAATGTAGCTCAATCAATTACAGCCGAATGTTTCAATACATCTCATGTATAGGTTAAAATTTGAGCTTTGTTAATCTCTTCTTGATTTTGAACCGTTTCAATACATCTCATGTATAGGTTAAAACCACTAAAAGTTAATCTAAAAGTTGGAAGTGTAATCGTTTCAATACATCTCATGTATAGGTTAAAATAGATTTTTTTGAAACTTTGCCTGTTTTAACAAGGTTTCAATACATCTCATGTATAGGTTAAAAAAATATTGGACATATTTACAAAGATAAAAATGCGATGTTTCAATACATCTCATGTATAGGTTAAAAAGCCGACTTTTTAGGTGTTAAAAGAGCATCTACCCGGTTTCAATACATCTCATGTATAGGTTAAAATTAAATAAAGTTGTAATTTTACCTGCCCGAAATTTGGTTTCAATACATCTCATGTATAGGTTAAAAACTTCAAAAATGTCATCTCTCTAGCACAATCAAATTGTTTCAATACATCTCATGTATAGGTTAAAATCCCAAGGTATCCAATACTGTTCAAACATCGATGTGTTTCAATACATCTCATGTATAGGTTAAAAACTTAAAACACCACCTTTTTCGTGCCAAAATTTTATGTTTCAATACATCTCATGTATAGGTTAAAATTTAATTCTTTCATTTTTTTTCCTTTTTGTTTTTTTGTTTCAATACATCTCATGTATAGGTTAAAAGCAATTAATTTTGCCTCATTATATTTTATAAACTCTGTTTCAATACATCTCATGTATAGGTTAAAAACAGCTTACACGAGTATAGGAGCTGGGGTCGCTTAGTTTCAATACATCTCATGTATAGGTTAAAAAGAGAACCAAAAAAACGGTAATGAAATGGGGTTCGAGTTTCAATACATCTCATGTATAGGTTAAAAAACACTAAGTAATGGAGTTGTAGCTCAATATGCACTGTTTCAATACATCTCATGTATAGGTTAAAAGGTAAAACTTTAACTTGGAATAGCAATAAATATTCACTGTTTCAATACATCTCATGTATAGGTTAAAAACAGCTGGAGTTAGCATAGAAGAAGTTTCAGCAAGTTTCAATACATCTCATGTATAGGTTAAAATTTGATGGCTAGAAAATTTACAAATAATTTAATCAAGTTTCAATACATCTCATGTATAGGTTAAAAAAATCCACAAGAATCTCAAACAAAGATGCTAGAGCTGTTTCAATACATCTCATGTATAGGTTAAAACAAAAAACAAGCTAAAACTATCGAAATAAGAATGAAGTTTCAATACATCTCATGTATAGGTTAAAACATTCCTCCTCAAGTTCAAATAAAAAAAGATTTTGGGTTTCAATACATCTCATGTATAGGTTAAAACTTTAACTTTAACGACTACACTTAACGGCTTAACGTTTCAATACATCTCATGTATAGGTTAAAATGTTGGAGTTAAAAATATAAAATTTAATAGTAGCGAGTTTCAATACATCTCATGTATAGGTTAAAATGCAAGATTACGATATGAAAAATTATTTGAAAGTTGTGTTTCAATACATCTCATGTATAGGTTAAAATATAGGGTTGGCTATTAATAGTCATAATCCAACAAAGTTTCAATACATCTCATGTATAGGTTAAAAGGAAACTTTTGCATTGTCATAAACAGTTGCACTATTGTTTCAATACATCTCATGTATAGGTTAAAACATTGTTTGTTTCTGTTTTATACCTTTTTTTAATTTGGTTTCAATACATCTCATGTATAGGTTAAAATACATTATCTAAGCTATTCCCAACACTATTTAAATTGTTTCAATACATCTCATGTATAGGTTAAAAATACTTATTTAAATTCTCTATTAAATTAAAAGGAGGGTTTCAATACATCTCATGTATAGGTTAAAATGGGACGAACATAAATTTTATTAAAATTATAAACCCGTTTCAATACATCTCATGTATAGGTTAAAATCTATTTTTTCAGTTTCAAATTTGTTACTTTCATTTGTTTCAATACATCTCATGTATAGGTTAAAATTAGCTTTTAGAGCTAACAAAGATATAGAAAGTATGTTTCAATACATCTCATGTATAGGTTAAAATAGATACTTTCAATATCTCTTTTAATTAATTCACTTGTTTCAATACATCTCATGTATAGGTTAAAACTTTTAAACTCTAGCCATTCTGCATATGCTTTTTTAGTTTCAATACATCTCATGTATAGGTTAAAATAAAATTTTAAATAATGTTAAAGACAATTATAGTGAGTTTCAATACATCTCATGTATAGGTTAAAATTTTATCTATAAATTCTTGTCTATCTTTATAAATTGTTTCAATACATCTCATGTATAGGTTAAAACACCAAGGGCAATCTGTTAGAAAATAACTTTTTCCAGTTTCAATACATCTCATGTATAGGTTAAAAAAATCTACATCAGGGTTTTCTTTTAAAAAAACATGTTTCAATACATCTCATGTATAGGTTAAAAAGACTTTACATATTATCTTGACAATAAAATTCAAAAGTTTCAATACATCTCATGTATAGGTTAAAAAAAGAGTTGGCATTAAAATTAGACAATTTAAAAAGGTTTCAATACATCTCATGTATAGGTTAAAAGGAGTGCTTTTTGGTATAGGCATATGAAACTCAATGTTTCAATACATCTCATGTATAGGTTAAAATAATAAAGCATTTATTTTGCTAAATTACAATAAAAGGTTTCAATACATCTCATGTATAGGTTAAAAGAAAGTAGATAAATTTAGTGTAATTAATTACCATAAGTTTCAATACATCTCATGTATAGGTTAAAATGTTATTGCAAAAAGTAGTTACGATTTTGATTTTAAGTTTCAATACATCTCATGTATAGGTTAAAACAACAACTTCAATTTAGATGATATCTTAAAACAAAGGTTTCAATACATCTCATGTATAGGTTAAAATAAGCAATATTTAGAGACTTTTTATAGTTTAGAATTGTTTCAATACATCTCATGTATAGGTTAAAATTAGAAACTTTTACGATGATATCAAAACCGAACAGTTTCAATACATCTCATGTATAGGTTAAAAAGGTAAATTCAGAGAGGCGAATCAATCGCAAATAAAGTTTCAATACATCTCATGTATAGGTTAAAATGAATTTTTTGAAAAATTTGAGAGGGGTATAAAGGTTTCAATACATCTCATGTATAGGTTAAAAGAAGAAAATTTTGGAATGTCTCAACAGTAGACTCCAGGTTTCAATACATCTCATGTATAGGTTAAAAAAATTAACAACCTAAAATGTGAAATAAACTTAGGTCGTTTCAATACATCTCATGTATAGGTTAAAAAAAAATTAAGGAGCAATATGACGAAAGTTCAAATTTGTTTCAATACATCTCATGTATAGGTTAAAAAAGTATTTCAAAAATACTAAAGGGTGGAAAGTTACTGTTTCAATACATCTCATGTATAGGTTAAAAAAAAAAAGGACATAAAAAGGTTATTTTAACAGCAGGTTTCAATACATCTCATGTATAGGTTAAAAGAAGAAAATTTTGGAATACAAGTTCGATAGACGCTGGGTTTCAATACATCTCATGTATAGGTTAAAAGGTAGAAGAAGGACAACAAGAAAAAAAGCCTTGGTGGTTTCAATACATCTCATGTATAGGTTAAAAATTACTTTTTCAGGCACATAGCCCTCTTCAATGTGTTTCAATACATCTCATGTATAGGTTAAAATTACAAAAATCCTAATGCTAAAAAAGTAGCTACTTACATGTTTCAATACATCTCATGTATAGGTTAAAATCGTTTGTAAATTCACCTTTATTGTAATTTAGCAAAAGTTTCAATACATCTCATGTATAGGTTAAAAAAATAACTTAAAAGGTGCGATTGGTAGTCAAAATGTGTTTCAATACATCTCATGTATAGGTTAAAACTTCCAATTATTGCACTAGCACCCATTGTATCAATGTTTCAATACATCTCATGTATAGGTTAAAATTTGTACTAAATTACTAAAAGCTTCTTGAATTACTGTTTCAATACATCTCATGTATAGGTTAAAAAGTGTAACTGGAGATTGGTCTAAAGCAGGATATGAAGTTTCAATACATCTCATGTATAGGTTAAAATCAATACGATGACAATAGCAATATGGTTAGAAAAGGGTTTCAATACATCTCATGTATAGGTTAAAATTTGAGTGAGCTGGTTAGACTTTTTTTTGAAAACTTACCGTTTCAATACATCTCATGTATAGGTTAAAAAGGACGGATGGGACGAACATAAATTTTATTAAAAAAGGTTTCAATACATCTCATGTATAGGTTAAAAGGATGACTACGGCGGACAAACAATCCTTTTAGTTGGGTTTCAATACATCTCATGTATAGGTTAAAACAAAACTGTTGCAGCTTCAACAAGCTTTTCAAAGTGTTTCAATACATCTCATGTATAGGTTAAAATTATTTTAAACCTTATAACTACCTAAAAAAAAGAATGTTTCAATACATCTCATGTATAGGTTAAAATTCTAAGAATTTAGTGCTTAAAGAATTTCCACACTTGTTTCAATACATCTCATGTATAGGTTAAAAAACATAAAACTAAGATTTTTTATAAAGGATTTCTTAGTTTCAATACATCTCATGTATAGGTTAAAATATTCTTAAAAGTAGTTTAATATTTTTGCTTTTAAAGTTTCAATACATCTCATGTATAGGTTAAAAAGAGTTGCTAAAAGACAAAGATTTAGTAACTTTCTAGTTTCAATACATCTCATGTATAGGTTAAAAGTGTTTCCATATGCGATAGTCCAAGTGGTTGTAACTAGTTTCAATACATCTCATGTATAGGTTAAAATTAAAATAAATATTAGACATTCAAATTTTTCAATCATTGTTTCAATACATCTCATGTATAGGTTAAAAAAATCTTGAAAATGTCTTAATTCTAAAAGAATTAAGGTTTCAATACATCTCATGTATAGGTTAAAACGATTTCTAATACAACCTTATTAAAATCTATATTGCCGTTTCAATACATCTCATGTATAGGTTAAAATGTTGTACAATTAAACATTCAGCCATAAATTAATCCTGTTTCAATACATCTCATGTATAGGTTAAAAAGATAATAAGATTAGAAAAGAGATTATAAATAAAGCGTTTCAATACATCTCATGTATAGGTTAAAATAAAAGAGTAATAGGTTATAAAAATAAATTGCAAACGTTTCAATACATCTCATGTATAGGTTAAAACTCATATTTTTTCGCAATTTCAAATGAATTTTTTTGTTTCAATACATCTCATGTATAGGTTAAAATAAAAAATAAAAAGTGTAAAAACTGTGGAGAAAAATTGTTTCAATACATCTCATGTATAGGTTAAAATAATAATATTATATATGGAGATGTGGAGCATATGATGTTTCAATACATCTCATGTATAGGTTAAAAAGAATATATTATTGCAGGTGGCGGTGGGCTTAAGCTGTTTCAATACATCTCATGTATAGGTTAAAATTTAATTGCTTCATCACTTAATTTCCCAATTTGATTGTTTCAATACATCTCATGTATAGGTTAAAATCAAAGTCTAAATCTACATCCGTTATGTAATTTGGTTTCAATACATCTCATGTATAGGTTAAAAACTTATCCTTCTTACTGCTTTTCAAAAATTTTTTCTGTTTCAATACATCTCATGTATAGGTTAAAACCATCTTTAAATTCTTTATCAGCTTCAAAAAAAAGCGTTTCAATACATCTCATGTATAGGTTAAAAGCTTAATCGCCTAAGACTAGCCTCTTCCTGCCTAACTGTTTCAATACATCTCATGTATAGGTTAAAATAGATAAATACTATAAAGATTTATACTCATATACAAAGTTTCAATACATCTCATGTATAGGTTAAAATTGGTAATCATCGCTCAAATGCAATCAAAAATATGGAGTTTCAATACATCTCATGTATAGGTTAAAATATTCAAGCTTCACTCGCATTTGATAAAAATGCAAGGTTTCAATACATCTCATGTATAGGTTAAAATAAACCGATACACTTAGTGTATTGAAATATGTATTTGTTTCAATACATCTCATGTATAGGTTAAAAATTAACATCCCCTGAAATAGATACATTATTTGCAAAGTTTCAATACATCTCATGTATAGGTTAAAACCTAAAAGAGTGTTTCCAGCAGGAAAGCTAACATTTGTTTCAATACATCTCATGTATAGGTTAAAAAAACTATACCCCAAGTCCAGCATTAACAACTAACTTGTTTCAATACATCTCATGTATAGGTTAAAATTAAATTTAATTGTTTTAAATTTGCAAAAATGTTTGTTTCAATACATCTCATGTATAGGTTAAAAAATTACCCACTTTTGGATTAACATTACATATTTTCCATGAGTTTCAATACATCTCATGTATAGGTTAAAATAATTTTTTAGTGCCTATATTACTCAAAGTGCCGGTTTCAATACATCTCATGTATAGGTTAAAAATGATGGAATATTTTGAGGATATTGATAGTTTTATGAGGTTTCAATACATCTCATGTATAGGTTAAAATAATCCTTTTTTAAAAAAAATTTTGAGAGTTTTTAGTTTCAATACATCTCATGTATAGGTTAAAATCAGCAAGAAAATCAAAACTTTGCAATAATAGACTGGTTTCAATACATCTCATGTATAGGTTAAAAAGCCCACTGTATTCGCCAAATTCCATAGCTGGACCAGTTTCAATACATCTCATGTATAGGTTAAAAAAATAAAATTGAGTGGGAATTGGTAAATGCAGTAAAGTTTCAATACATCTCATGTATAGGTTAAAAAGGCGAGTTTTTATCTCATAAAGCCTTAGAATTGCAGTTTCAATACATCTCATGTATAGGTTAAAATTTTGTGGAAGTTCGCTTAAGGCGAAATTGAAAGCGTTTCAATACATCTCATGTATAGGTTAAAATCTAAAAAGTAAAAAAATGACTACTACAGATAAAGCGTTTCAATACATCTCATGTATAGGTTAAAATTTTATGCTTTTAAGCTGTATGTTTTATTTTTTTTGGTTTCAATACATCTCATGTATAGGTTAAAAAAAATTATGAATTTTATACCCTAACATCGATCGTGTTTCAATACATCTCATGTATAGGTTAAAAAAAATTATGAATTTTATACCCTAACATCGATCGTGTTTCAATACATCTCATGTATAGGTTAAAATATAAACGGCTTATTAGACCCTATTAATGTAAATAGGTTTCAATACATCTCATGTATAGGTTAAAAAAACATTAAAGGGATTTTAGATACATTATTAGAGAGGTTTCAATACATCTCATGTATAGGTTAAAAGAAGCAATAGTAGTTTCATATATTTGTGTATATCTGTTTCAATACATCTCATGTATAGGTTAAAATTCAAAATATTTTTCATAGAAGTTTTTTTGCTCATGTTTCAATACATCTCATGTATAGGTTAAAAGTTAAACTCAAGAAAAATTAAAAAGGATGATAAAGAGTTTCAATACATCTCATGTATAGGTTAAAAAAGTTTAATTATGGATATAAAATGTGGGCTTAGTTTGTTTCAATACATCTCATGTATAGGTTAAAACATTTTATGTCCATAATTAAGCTTAAAGATTTCGCTGTTTCAATACATCTCATGTATAGGTTAAAAAAATGTTTTTGATTGCATTTTTGACATGTTAAAGAAGTTTCAATACATCTCATGTATAGGTTAAAAAGTAAAATTTATGCTGCAGATGAAAGAAACCTTAAGGTTTCAATACATCTCATGTATAGGTTAAAACAATAAAATCAACTCCAGCTGTTCCACTTTGTAAGTTTCAATACATCTCATGTATAGGTTAAAATGACAATTAAAAATCAAATCATTGATTTTCTTGGGTTTCAATACATCTCATGTATAGGTTAAAATGAGTGGATTTTTGAGAATATGGACGGTGTTTTAGGTTTCAATACATCTCATGTATAGGTTAAAATTCCACTAACTCCAATATCAGCACCTTTTTGTTTACTGTTTCAATACATCTCATGTATAGGTTAAAAAAAAGAGTTGGCATTAAAATTAGACAATTTAAAAAGGTTTCAATACATCTCATGTATAGGTTAAAAATATTGATAATTTAGTTAAAGCAGTATTAGACGGAAGTTTCAATACATCTCATGTATAGGTTAAAATCTAAGAATTTAGTGCTTAAAGAATTTCCACGCTTGTTTCAATACATCTCATGTATAGGTTAAAAATTTGATATACAAAAAGCAAAAGATTATCTACAAAAGTTTCAATACATCTCATGTATAGGTTAAAATTTTATTGTTTGAATTTTTAAAACTAAAAGTTAAACCGTTTCAATACATCTCATGTATAGGTTAAAACTTATCAACAAAGTTTTTTCTATCATCTTCACTAAGTTTCAATACATCTCATGTATAGGTTAAAAAACCACACGATAACAATAACAGACAAAGTTTTGATGTTTCAATACATCTCATGTATAGGTTAAAAGGGAGAAAACCAAAAAAGGGTACGACCCGAAGAGGGTGTTTCAATACATCTCATGTATAGGTTAAAATTTTGATGTTATTTCTCCTTATGTTTCTGAAGCTATGTTTCAATACATCTCATGTATAGGTTAAAATACAAGGTAGTGGCAAATTTTATAACCTATTTTGGTTTCAATACATCTCATGTATAGGTTAAAACTCTTCAACCACTTCATAACTAAGCCCCACTAAACTGTTTCAATACATCTCATGTATAGGTTAAAAAATAGTAAAATTTTTAAATTAATCCCAATAAAAACGTTTCAATACATCTCATGTATAGGTTAAAACGTTTGCAAATTCACTTTTATTGTAATTTAGCAAAAGTTTCAATACATCTCATGTATAGGTTAAAAGAACTCAAGAGAAGTTTATATAATTCCATATCAAAAGTTTCAATACATCTCATGTATAGGTTAAAAAGTAAAAGCATTTACTATGCTCACCACATCTTCGTGGTTTCAATACATCTCATGTATAGGTTAAAAATAGCTTAATCTATTTTTTTCTGCATAAAGTGGGAGGTTTCAATACATCT
>DZAY01000007.1:60604-91646 GCA_022729735.1 Helicobacter cetorum | reverse complement strand
ATATGTAATGGCTGAAATTTCAGCTGTTAAGAAAACTGCTCATCCAGAATTAGTTACTCAAGGAAAAGAGATGTATAACACTCTATGTGCTTCTTGTCACGGTGAAGATGGCACTGGTATGTTTGGAACTTTCCCTGATTTAACTAAATATGGAACTAATACTTTTACAAAAGAGGTTTTAGAGAAAGGAAAAGTTGGTCATATAGGTCATATGCCTTCATTTAAAGATATGTTAAATAGCACTCAACAAGAAGCGGTTTCAACATATATTTTGTCAATTGGTCAAAATTAAGACTAAAGGGGGATGTAGATGGCATATAATGATAAACAATTAAGTGATGGCGAAAGAGGTCTATTTAGTTTAAACGGACTAACTGGTTTCTTAATTGCTGTGGCACTGCTTTTAAGCATAGTATTTTTATTAGGAAGTTCAGCTGTATCAGTTCAACATGAACAGGCACAAAACTATTATAAAGTTCATAATCCTACAGAGATAAAAATGATTGATACTAATAATAGAAGTCATGGTTTTGTTGATGCAAAATAATCAACAACAAAGGAGATAGATATGAAATTAGAAGTTGTTATCAGTTTATTACTCGTTATAATGGCAATCATTGTTTTAACGGCTGGATTTATTCTACCTGAACAGATGTTGTCATATGTTGGTTAATGGTTAAGGTGTTATTGCGAAAGAGTATTTTTTACTCTTTCCTATTATTTGCAACTATTTTAAATGCAAATTCATTAGTCATAGATAATGCAATTTTAGCAGAAAAAACAGTTGCAAAAATAGAAGAAATTGGTTCAGAAGTTCAAAAAGAGCTTAATATATCTATCTATATATCTGTTATAAATAAACTTCCAGAAATATCTATTGTAGAATATGAAGAAAATCTTGCAAAAAATTTAAAAGAGCCTTTTATTTTATTGGCTTTTTCAAAAATAGATAAAAAAGTTGATATTATCAATTCAGAAAGCTTAAATAGCTTATTTAATAAAGATAGTATCTTAAGTGATTTTATTATTCCGATTTTAGTTTCTAAAAGTGAAGATGAAAATCAAAAAATATCAGCAGCCTTATTAAATGGATATGCAGAAATAGCAGATCAACTAGCTCAAACAAAAAATATTAAATTAAACTCAAGTATAGGAAGTGAAGGTAGAATATCACATAAAATTGTGCAATACTTTTTTTACTCTTTAATTTTTATTTTTATAGCTATTTTTATATATAACTTTTTAATAAGGAAATTTAAGAAATGATTAAAAAAAAATTAAGTTATTATACTTGGCCTATTATAATAGTCTCTTTTTTAGTATATGTCATTGTTAAAATTGTTTGGACAATTAATGTGGCACTTGAGCAACCTGTTCAAGAAGAGAATGCTTATATGATGAAATATCAAGAGTTAGACCATAAATTTGCTGAAATTAGTGATGCAAAAAATAGATTTGAAAGTAAATATGAATGTAATATTTTTTATGAATTAAAAAAAGGTATTAACTCTATAAATATAGAAATAGTAGAAAAAGAGAGTAGAAAAAAGATAGAGAATGCTCAAATTAAACTTTTACTAACTAGAGTAGAAACAAATAATCTTGATATGGAGATACCTATCAAAGGCTATTTTGATGGAAAATATGTATCTCAAGAATTTAATGTTGAAAAAATTGGTAGATGGAGACTTATTGCAAAAGTAGAAGTTGATAATGATTATAAATTTTTTGATATTAAGTCAAAATTAGAGTAATTTTTCTTATAATCTACTTAAATTAAGCATTTTATAATAAAAAAAACTCTAAAATTCCGTTTTCAAATTCTTAGCAAAAAGCTTAGAAAACCAATAAAAGGCAAAATGGTATGAAAACTACAAAAATGTTAGGTCAATCTGAAATCGCGAGAGATTGGATTGTTTTAGATGCAACAGATAAAGTTTTTGGTAGATTAATTACAGAGATAGCTACATATTTAAGAGGAAAACATAAACCAACATTTACTCCAAATGTTGATTGTGGAGACTTTGTGATTGTAGTCAATGCATCAAAAGTTAAATTTACAGGATTAAAACTTGATTCAAAACAGTATTATAGACACACAGGTTATTTTGGTGGTGTAAAAAGCGATAAATTAAGTGATTTAGTTGAAAAAAATCCTGAAAAGCTTTTTAAATTAGCAACAAGAGGAATGCTTCCAAAAACACAATTAGGAAGAGCTATGCTTAAAAAATTAAAAGTATATTCAGATAGTGAGCATCCTCACACAGCACAGATAAAGGGATAGTAGATGTCAAAATTTTATGCAACTGGTAAAAGAAAAACAGCTATAGCAAAAGTGTGGCTAACTCCAGGAAGTGGTAAATTAATTGTCAATGGTGTAACATTGAATGAGTGGTTAGGTGGTTTAGAGGCTAAGAAAAAAAGGGTATTACAACCACTTGCACTTACAAAACAAGATTCATCAGTAGATATTATTGCAAAAACATCTGGTGGAGGTTATTCAGCTCAAGCAGATGCTCTAAGACATGGAATTTCAAAAGCTCTTTGTGGATATGATAAAGTTTTTAGACAAATTTTAAAACCACATGGTCTTTTAACAAGAGATTCAAGAGTTGTTGAGAGAAAAAAATATGGAAAAAGAAAAGCGAGAAGAAGTCCGCAGTTTTCAAAAAGATAATGTATTTCTTACTATTGCCACGAGAGTTTTTTCTCTTTGGCAAATTTTTATTTATATCCATTTTTTTTCTATGTTCTCTAAATGCTTCTACACTTTATCTATCAATTTCAACAAATCCTCTTAGATTAAATCCAATTTTAGCTACAGATAGTGCGAGTTCTACAATTACTAATTGGTTATTTGATGGATTACTTAAATACGATAAAAAGGGCGAGTTAATTTGTAATTTAGCAAAAAATTATAAATTTGAAGATAATCAAACTATTTTATTTGAACTAAAAGATAATATTTATTGGCATGATGGAGTTAAATTTAGTGTCGATGACATAATTTTTACATATAATACAGTGATTTCAAAAAAAGTTTTTACACCATATTCTGATAGTTTTAGATTTGTAGAGAGTGTAGAAAAAATTGATGAGTTAAAAGTTAAAATCAGATATAAAAAGCCATATTTTAAAGCTCTTGAAATTTGGACAATAGATATAATTCCAAAACATATGTTACAAAATGAAACAAACCTTATGAATTCATCATTTAATCAAAAACCAATTGGCACAGGTGCTTATAAATTAGAAACTTTTGAATTTTCTAAAAATATAAAATTAGTCGCAAATCCAACTTATCATGAACATAAACCTTTTATAGATGAGATTATTTATCAATTTTTACCAGAACAAAATAGTAGATTTATGATGTTAAAAAATAGAGAACTTGATATTGGAGATTTAACATATTTACAGTATCAACGACAATTAAATGATGAATTTTATGAAAATTATAATATATATAATATTCCGACCAATGCTTATACATATTTGGGTTTTAATCTTAAAAATCCAAAATTTCAAGATAAAAGAGTTAGAGAGGCTATTGAGCTTGGAATTGATAAACAAGAGTTAATTGATTTGTTATTTTTTAAACAAGGAAAAGTTTGTAATGGTCCATTTTTAGAAGGTAGTTTTGCATTTAATAGCTCTATAAAAACAAAAAAAAGAGATATAGAAAAAGCTAAAAAACTTTTACAAGAGCTTGGTTATAACGAAAATACACCTTTAGAGTTTGAAATTATAACAAACTCAAATAATCCAACAAGGCTTTATACAGCTCAAATAATTCAACATCAACTAAAAAGTATCAATATAAAAGTTAAAATTAGAGCTTTGGAGTGGCAAGCATTTTTAAATACAGTAGTACATCCTCGTAAGTTTGAAACAATAATTCTTGGTTGGTCGCTATCTTTAATGCCAGATGCCTACCTTATTTGGCATTCACAATCTGATAAGGTTGGTGGATTTAATTTTGTAGGATATAAAAATAGTGTTGTAGATAATTTAATTGAGGAGAGTGAAGCAGTTGTAGATAGAGAAATATTAGCAAAAATGTATCAAGAGATTTTTAAGTTAATAGTTGAAGATATTCCATATATATTCCTATATGTTCCAGATGGTTTGAGTGCTATAAATAGCCAAATAAAGCCAATAGAACCATCAATCATAGGAATTATGCACAACCAAATTGATTGGATAAAAGATTGAAAAAAGTAACTATTTTATTTGATTTAGATGGAACATTAATTGATTCCACAGAGGCAATAGTTGAAAGTTTTTTTGTAGCATTTGATAAAAATGGGATACAAAAACCAACACCAAAAGAGATAATTTCTCTAATAGGTCATCCACTTGATTTTATGTTTCTTCATCTTGGAATAAAAAAAGAGCAAATAAATACCATTTTAGCAGATTATAAAGTTCATTATAGAGCTGTTTCAAAACCAAAAACTAAACTCTTAGAAAATGCAAAAGAAGCAATTATATTGGCTTCAAAATTTGCAAAACTTGGAGTTGTAACTACAAAAACAGGAGAATATTCAAAAGAGTTATTAAGTTATTTTGGAGTGTTAGACTATTTTGAAATAGTTATTGGTAGAGAAGATGTTATAAATCCAAAACCACATCCAGAGCCAATTTTAAAAGCAATACACGAAATGAATGCCATAAAAGATTATAGTGTGATGATTGGTGACACTTGTCTTGATGTAATTTCAGCAAAAGATGCAGAAATTCACTCAATAGCCGTTACAACGGGTTATGCAACAAAGCAAGAATTAGAGAGATGCTCTAATTATATCGCAAATAATTCCTTAGAAGCTGTTCATTTTGTAATCAAGTTGTTTAATTTAGAGCAATAATTTTAACTTTATTTCCTAAAAAAGCTGTATTTAAGAAGGCTTTATTTAAAATGTTATACCATAAAGTTTAAGTAGGAGAGATAATGTTAGAAATTAGATGGCATAGCCGTGCTGGACAAGGTGCAGTAACAGGAGCTAAAGGTTTAGCTGATGTTGTTGCACAAACTGGCAAATTCGTTCAAGCCTTTGCATTCTATGGGTCAGCAAAAAGAGGTGCTGCAATGACTGCTTACAATAGAATTGATGATGAATTGATTTTAAATCATGGTAAATTTATGAACCCTGATTTTGTATTTATTATCGACCCCGCATTAGCATATACAGCTGATATGACAGCAAACTGTAAAGATACGACAAAATATATCATTACAACTCATTTAAGTAAAGAAGAATTAGTTAGTGCCATTCCAAAACTTCAAGGTAAAGATGTATATGTTGTAGATTGTATTCAAATATCATTAGATACGATTGGAAAAGCTATACCAAACACACCTATGCTTGGAGCATTTATTAAGGTTTCTGGTATGTTTGAGTTAGAGTATTTTCAAAATGCAATGAAAAGAGTATTAAAAAAATTACCTCAAAAAATAATTGATGCAAATATGATAGCAATTGAGAGAGCATTTAACGAAGTGAAATAAATTTAAAAAGGATAAGTTATGATTAAGGCTGGATGGAATGAGTTAGAACCAGGTGCTCTCCTATTCTCTTTTAAGTCAGAAATGGGGAATGTGTCTGATATTCAAGCAGAAGATAGACCATATGCAGATACAAATTTTTTCAAAAACAGTGTAAGTGATTGGAGAATAGAAAAACCAATATTTAAAGCAGATTTTTGTATAGATTGTCAGTTTTGTTGGATTTACTGTCCTGACATCTCAATTATATCAAGAGATAAAAAAATGCAAGGTATAGATTATGTGCATTGTAAAGGTTGTGGAATATGTGTAGATGTATGTCCAACAAACCCTAAATCACTTCTTATGTTTTCAGAACAGACAAAAGAAGAAGATGCTCTCGCGAATTGGCCTACAAAAGAAGAGAAAAAGGATAAATAATGGCATTAAAAATGGATTTAAATGAGGTAGAAGTTTGGGATGGTAATATGGCTGCAAGTGAAGCTTTACGACAAGCTCAAGTAGATGTCGTTGCAGCATATCCAATTACACCTTCTACTCCAATAGTTCAAAATTACTCATCATTTTTAGCAAATGGGTATATTGATGGTGAATTTATTATGGTTGAGAGCGAACATGCTGCGATGAGTGGTTGTGTTGGTGCTGCTGCTGCTGGTGGTAGAGTTGCAACAGCTACAAGTTCTCAAGGTTTTGCATTAATGGTTGAAGTACTTTATCAAGCATCTGGTATGAGACTTCCTATTGTTTTGTGTGTTGTAAATAGAGCTTTAGCTGCTCCATTAAATGTTAATGGTGACCACTCTGATATGTATTTAGGAAGAGATGCTGGATGGCTTAATATATGTTCGAATAATCCTCAAGAAGCATATGATTTAACACTTATGGCATTTAAAATAGGTGAAGATTATGATGTAAGACTTCCTGTGATGGTTCATCAAGATGGTTTTATCTGTTCTCATACAGCTCAAAATGTTAAACCTTTGCAAGATGATGTAGCTTATAACTTCATAGGTGATTATAAACCAAAAAATCCTATGCTTGATTTTAGCAAACCTGCTACTTATGGTGTTCAAACTGAAGAAGATTACCACTTTGAGCATAAAGCAAGACAACATTTAGATATTATGAACTCATTTGCTGTAATTGAGAGAACTTTTAGTGAATTCAAAGATTTAACTGGTAGAGAATATAAAATATTGGATAAATATTTAATGGATGATGCTGAAGTTGTAATAGTTGCACTTGGAACGACTTATGAAACAGCTATGATTTCAGCTAATAATCTTAGAAAAAATGGTGTAAAAGCAGGTGTTTTAGGATTTAAAGTTATTAGACCATTCCCATATTTACAAGTAAAAGAAGCTTTAGAAAATAGTAAATCAATAGCAATTTTAGATAGAAGTTCTCCAGCTGGAGCATTTGGAGCTTTATTTAATGAAATTACAACTGCACTATATCAATCTGATAAAAAACCAATAGTATCAAATTATATTTATGGTCTTGGTGGAAGAGATATAACTGTATCTGATTTAGAAAATATTTTCAATGAGCAAGTTGCAAATGTAACTGCAAATAAATTAACAACTCCTCTACAACAATTTGTTGGTCTTAGAGGTCCAAAACTCTCTTTTTATTAATAAGGAGTCATAATGATAAAACAGATTAAGAATTTAAAAGAGTTTTCAACTTCTGCTGATAGATATGAGGGTGGAAATGATATGTGTCCAGGGTGTGCACACTCTATTATTGTAAGAGAAATTTTAAATGCTACAAATTATGATTTAGTAGTAAGTGCTGCAACTGGTTGTTTAGAGGTATGTACTGCAAGGTATCCTTATACTGGATGGGATGTGCCTTGGATTCATATAGGTTTTGAAAATGCTTCAACTGCAATAGCGGGTGCTGAAGCAATGCACAAAACTTTAGCAAAAAAAGGTAAGTTATATAATCCAGAAAGAAAAGCAAAATTTGTTGCTTTTGGTGGTGATGGTGCAACTTATGATATTGGGTTCCAATGGATTTCTGGATGTTTTGAGCGAGGACATCAGATGATGTATGTATGTTTGGATAATGAAGTTTATGCAAACACAGGTGGACAAAGAAGCTCTTCAACTCCAATTGGGGCAAGTACAACAACTTCACCAGCAGGAAATGTGAGTTATGGTGAAAAGATGATGAAAAAAGATATGTTACAAATTATGGCAGCTCATGGAGCTCCATATGTTGCCCAAGTTGCTCCAAATAAATGGAAAGATATGGTTAAAAAAATCCAAAAAGGATTTGATACAGAAGGTCCAGTATATATAAATGCAATGAGTGCTTGTACGACAGAGTGGAAGTTTGACCATCATCAAACGATTGAAGTAAGTGATATTGCAGTTGATAGCTGTGTATTCCCACTATATGAAATAGAACATGGAACAAAATTTACTATCACTTATGAGCCAAAAAATAAAATCCCAGTTAGAGACTATTTAGCTTGTCAAGGTAGATTTAAACACTTATTCAAAAAAGAGAATGAGTATTTGATTGAAGAGTGGCAAAAAAATGTAGATGCAAAATGGGATTATTTAAGAAGAAGACAAGATGCAGGGGTTTAATCCCTCATCTTAAATAAAATTAATAAAAGGATTTTTCAATGCCTCTACTTGATAGTTTTAAAGTTGATCATACAAAAATGGAAGCACCACTTGTTAGAGTTGCAAAGCGAATGAAAACAAAAGGTGGAGATGATATAACTGTATTTGATTTGAGATTTTGTACACCAAATGAAGATATTATGAGTGATAAGGGAATTCATACATTAGAACATCTATTTGCAGGTTTTATGAGAGACCATCTAAATTGTGATGATGTAGAAATTATTGATATATCGCCAATGGGCTGTAAAACTGGTTTTTATATGAGTTTAATAGGAAATCCACAAGAGAGTTTTGTTGCTTCAGCTTGGAAATCATCAATGTTGGATATTTTAAATGTAAAAAGTGAATGCGATATTCCAGAGCTAAACATATATCAGTGTGGAACATATAAAATGCACTCTTTAGAAGATGCACAGGCTATTGCAAATAAAATTTTATCAAAAGAGATTAGAGTAGTAAATAATGATGATATTTATCTAAAAGATGAAGTTTTGGAGTGTGGTTGTTCTAAATGATAGATTTAGATTTAAGAGTTGATTGTGAAATAGATATAGCTTTTTTAGAAAAAATCAGGTTATCTATCACTCAAAATAGTTCTATTGTAGAATTAATTATATTAGATGATGAAGAAATGAGAGTAATAAATCTAGAATATCGAGGATTTGACAAAACAACAGATGTCCTTAGTTTTCCAATAATTGATATTCCAAACTCTCCAATTATTGGAACAATCATTATATCATATGATAGGGTTTTAGATGTTTCAAAAGATTTGGGACATTCAAAAAATGAAGAGATAGCTTTGTTATTTATTCATGGAATATTACATTTAATTGGTTATGACCATGAGAATGATAATGGAGAAATGAGAAATTATGAACAAAAGTTAATTACAACATTTAATCTACCACAAAGTCTTATTATAAGAACAGAAGAGACTTTTTAAACTACTTTTTCTACAAAATTTTAGCTATTTTTGATATACTATAAAAAATCTTACAAAGAGGGTTTAAAGAATGGAAGAATCATTAGTTTCACTATTTTCAACTGCTCCTTATTTGGTTAGTTTTGTAGCAGGTGTTTTGACATTTCTTAGTCCTTGTGTTTTACCACTTATTCCAGCATATCTTTCATATATTTCAGGTCTTTCGATAAAACAGATGAGTGGTAAAGAAGGAGAAGTTAGCTTTAAAAGTAAGCTAAAAGTTATTAAAGCTTCTATACTATTTGTTAGTGGTTTTAGCTTGATTTTTATTCTGCTTGGTGCTTCAATGGCAAGTTTGATAGGAAATATATTTAACTATGCTTGGATTAATTGGGTTGCAGGTGGAATTATTATTATCTTTGGTCTTCATATTATGGGAATTTTTACAATCAAATTTCTAAACTTTGAAGCAAGAGCGAACTTTGGTGATACTAATAGTAATGAAGAGAGTGTTAGTGGATTTAAAAAATTTCTCAAAGAAATTGCACCATTTCTACTTGGAGTCTCTTTTGCTTTGGGTTGGACACCGTGTATTGGTCCTATTTTTGCAGCTATTGTAATGACAGCAGCAGATGAAGGAGGCACAAAAGGTCTTGTTTTGATGAGTATATACTCTTTAGGACTTGCTATTCCGTTTTTATTAAGTGCAGTAGCAACAAGTTATGCTATTTCATTTATGAATAAAATAAAGAGACATTTCAAAATAATTGAATTAGTTGCTGGTTCTTTACTTGTTTTAATTGGTATTGCAATTGCAACAGGTGGTCTTGGAAAATTAACAACAATAATTACAGGGGGATGATATGAGGTTTTTATTGATTTTGACACTTTTTATTAGCTCAATTTTTGCAAATGAGCTAAATTTGGCAAACTCTTATGAAAAAGCTTTGGAAATTGCACAAAAAGAGAAAAAGAGAATTTTTGTTATGCTTACAAGTGAAAATTGTGGATATTGTGTAAGATTTGAAAAAAATGTATTGAGTAAGGAAGCTGTTATAAAAGCTTTGAATGAAAATTTTGTATCTGTTTTAATAGATGTAGAAAAATCAAATCCACCAGCACATTTAGATAATTTAGGCACACCAACATTTTACTTTTTGAATAACAAAGGACAAAAGTTACATAGAACTGTGGGTTATCAAAATGCGGATATATTTTTGGGGCAGATTGGAAGAGCGATGATGATGGAGTAGAAATTTCTACTCCTATCGTTTTACCATTTTACTTCAGCTGTTAGCATCCATACTTGTTTATCTTGTTTTTCATCATTTATACTTGCATCATCGTAATCAAAATCAACTGTTTTACCAGAACCAATTAGTGTTACATATTTATTTAGATTATAAGCAACACCATAAATAAATTGACTTCCCTCAATTTCATCTTTATCACTTGCTTTATTCTCATCTTTATATGTATAACTATCATATCTTGTTATGATTGTCCAATCTTTAATTGGTCTAATATCTGCATTGATAGAGAATGCATCCATAGTTTTATCTTTTGCAGTTCCTCTTGATTCATCTGTATTGTTAAAGTATTGAGCAGAGAATAAGAACATTGGCATATTATAAACAAAATGAATTCCATGCATTGCTCTATTAAACTCTTTACTATCACCTACTGATACATTATCATCTTTATGATTTGCACTCATCAAAGTTGTATAAGAGATGTTTGCATAAGTATCTTTTTTAGGATTTGCTTTTTTAGTTCCATTTCCTAAGATATGACCTGTAAGTCTTGCTTCAAATGATAGTTTATAATCAGAATTTTGATTTTTACCAGCTTTATCAGAGTGATAACCTTCACCATTAAATATTCCAATTTCAGAACTAAAGTAGTTAGTTTTTGTTTTGAAATTTACACCTAAATCAGCAGAGTTCATAACATCTGGATAATTTACACTATCACCAATATCTTTGTTGTAATATCCTAATTTATCTTCTAAAGCAACTTTATTGATTGATCTCCAATACCATGCATTATGCTCTTCATAATCAATCCAAGGTCTATGAGCAATACCTACTTCAACTCCTGTGAAAGGTAAAACTTTATCTAAATATAAATAAGCATATTTAACATATACATCTGCATAAGTTTCAGAACCACCAATTTGTTTAGTAGCATCAAGAGTTACTCTAAAGTAATCTTTCTCATTGAAATAGCCTTTTGCTTGAAGATAGTTTCTTCTAAGCTCAAAGCCACCTTCACTTGCTTGTTTATCATCTTTTGGTTCAACACTTGTATAACCAAAGTAGTGTGTTCCACTAAACTCTACACTTAAAGCTTTACTTAATGTTCCAGCACCAACTCTTTCTCTATTATCTCCAGCTTCAGAATATAATGCACCTGTTGTTTTGTCTTTATATAACTCAAGACCACCTGCATTAGCAACTGTTAATGCCGAAACCGTTATAAGTGATAAAGCTACTATTTTTCTCATAAATTCCCCTATTTGCTAAATTAAAAGTTGTGTATTTTACTTATATTAAATTTCATCTTTATTACTACCACATACTTGACACTCAATGTTTGGTTTAAATTTAACTTTTCTAAACTCCATATTTAGTGCATCAAAAGTTAAAAGTGTATTTATTAAATTTTCACCAATCCCAAGTAAATATTTTATAGTTTCAGTAGCTTGAATAGTTCCAATAACTCCCGCAACAGAGCCTAAAATTCCAGCTGGATTTGATATTTCTAAATCCTTTGGAGGTGGTACATTAAATATACAGCTATAACATGCACTCTTATTTGGAATAATTGTCATAGATTGCCCACTAAATTTAAATATTCCACCAAATGAGTATGCTATATTTGATTTGACACATGCTCTATTTATCAAAAATTTTGCATCAAAATTATCTGTGCATTCAACTACAAAATCATAATTTTTAATTAAATCATAAATATTTTCTTCCAAAACTTTTAAGTTATATGTTGTAACTTTTATATTTGGATTTATTGCTTCCATTTTTGCTTTTGCTGATTTTACTTTTTGTATATTTATATCAGCTGTTGTATGGATAATTTGTCTTTGGAGATTTGATAAATCAACTACATCAAAATCCACAACTCCAATTTCGCCAACTCCACTTGCACTAAGATACATTAATACAGGAGAACCAAGCCCACCACTTCCAATAACTAAAACTTTTGAGTTGCATAATTTTTGCTGACCTTCTATTCCAAGCTGTTCTAACATAATATTTCGTTTATATCTTTCTAAAAATTCTTTATTCATATCAATCCTTTTTTTGATGATTATAATATTTTAAATTTATTTTTAGCTTATTTAAATCAACTTATTTTATAATTCGCTTAAAAAAAGGACAAAAATGTTAGGTGATAGTATAAATTTTTCTTTATGGTGTGATTTTATAGAGCGAGATTTTTTGGATGGAAAGTTTAAAGAGCTTTTAGAAAGTGGAGTTATAAAAGGTGCGACATCAAATCCAGCGATTTTTGAACAAGCATTTTCAAAATCAAACTCATACAAATCTGATATAGAAAAGTTAAAAAAGTTAGGTTTTTCTCCAAAAGAGATTTATGAAGAACTTGCTTGTGGTGATATAAAAAATTGTGCAAAACTTTTACGACCTTTATATGATAAAGGGATAGATGGTTTTGTTAGTATTGAAGTTGATCCATTTTTAGCAGATTTTAGTGAAGCTACATATTTAGAAGGCAAACGACTTTTTCAAAAGATTGATGAACCAAATGTGATGATAAAAGTTCCAGCAACAGATGCAGGATATAAAGCTATGGAAAAGCTTTTGAGTGATGGAATATCTGTAAATGCAACTTTAATATTTAATTTAGAACAAGCAAAAAATGTTTTGAATGCTTTTGAAAATGGAATAAAAAACTCTAAACAAGAAGTTTTTGGAGTAATTAGTATTTTTGTTTCAAGGTTTGATAGAAAAATTGACCCTTTAACAATTAATACTAACTTATCAAAATCAAAAGTTGGAATTATGAATGCACTTCTAATTTATAATGAAATAGAAAAGAGAGGTTTGAAAAATATAAAATCGCTGTTTGCAAGCACAGGTGTAAAAGGTAATGGTATTAAACCAAGTTACTATGTAGATGAACTTTTGCTTAAAAACTCAATTAATACTGCACCAGTTGAAACAGTGGAAGCTTTTATAAAAGAGAATAATTTTAATCCAAAAGAGTCTATAAATTCAAAAGCTATTGAGAGTTTTTTTGGAGTATTTAAAGATAATGGAATAGATATAAATGCAATCTCAAATGAGTTATTAAAAGATGGATTAATTGCTTTTGAAGACTCATTTGAGCGAATTTTAGAAGGTCTTTAATGATTTTGAATATTTTATCAAAATTAAGAGTATTGCTTAGTCCAAGAGATAAGCAATATCTTCTATTTTTACTTGTGTTTTCAATTTTCATATCAATTATTGAGACAATAGGAATATCTGCAATTATGCCATTTATCGCATTAGCGAGTGATTTTAATTTAATTAATTCTAATAATTATTATAACTATATTTATAATTTATTTGGATTTAGTGGAGAGATAAATTTTGTTATGGCTTTTGGAGTGCTTTTAATATTTTTTTATATTTTTAGAAGTTTAATTAATTTTGTATATTTTCATCTTTTGGCAAGATTTTCACAAGGTAGATACCATCTGATTGCTTTTAGACTTTTTCAAAACTATTTAGGATTTAGTTATCATAACTTTATCAAAAAAAATAGTGCAAATCTAACAAAATCTATAATAAATGAAGCATCGCACTTAACTTCGTTAATATCAGCATTTTTATTAATGTTTAGTGAAGTTTTTGTAATTATTTTTATCTATTCTATGATGCTTTTTATAAATATAAAAATAACTCTTTTAATTACATTAATTTTAGGAGTTAATGCAATATTTTTAACTAAAACTGTATCAAAAAAGATAAAAAAAGCTGGAGAAAAGCGAGAAAAGTTTCAAAAGAAGTTTTATGAAATAATATCTTCAAGTTTTGGAAATTTTAAACTTATTAAACTTCAATCAAATGAAAAAAAACTGCTTGATAAGTTTGGTGAAGCAAGTTTTGGATATGCTAAAACAAATATTACAAACATTACACTTTCACACTTTCCACGACTATTTTTAGAAGCTCTTGGATTTTCACTTATTGCTTTTATAATTATTTTTGTAGTTTATAAATATCAGAGTGATATAAAAGCTGTTATTCCTATTATTTCTATGTTTATTTTGGGACTTTATAGACTACTTCCTTCAGTTAGTCGGATAATTTATTCTTATAATGAAATTATGTTTTATCACAAAGCACTTGATGTAATTCATAATGATTTGATGTATGATATTGAAGATTTAGGAGATGAAAAAATAGATTTTTCAAATAAAATAGAACTTAAAAATATCTATTTTGAGTATGATGAAAATAGAGCTATTCTTCAAAATATAGATTTAGTAATTAATAGAGGAGAAAAAATAGCATTTATTGGAGAGAGTGGAAGTGGAAAATCAACTTTAACAGATTTAATAATTGGACTATATAAACCTAAAAGTGGTGAAATATTTATTGATAATTTAAAACTTAGTGATTTAAATATTAAATCATGGCGACAAAAGATTGGTTATATTCCTCAATCTGTATATCTATTTGATGGAACTGTGGCTGAAAATGTAGTTTTTGGTAGAGAGTTTGATGAAATAAAAATTATAGAAGCTCTGAAAAAAGCAAATATTTATGAGTTTTTAATTAGTAAAGATGGAATTAATACAAGAGTTGGTGATGGTGGAGTTATGCTTAGTGGAGGACAAAAACAGCGAGTTGCAATTGCAAGAGCAATTTATGGAGAGCCTGAAATTTTAGTGCTTGATGAAGCAACTTCTGCATTAGATAGTGATACGGAGTCAAAAATTATGGATGAAATTTACTTGATTAGTTCAAATAAAACTTTAATTATAATAGCACACAGACTTAGCACTATTGAAAAGTGTCAAAAAGTTTATAAAATATCAAATGGAGCTATCAATTGTGAGAGATAATCTCACTTTTGATAGTATAGTGTTCCATTTACTATATGTTTTTTTAGATTGAAAGAGTTAGAAATATTATCAGCATGTCCTAAAAATAGATAACCATCTGGTTTTAAAAGTTTATAAAAAACCTCTTCTGCCAAAAGTTTGCTACTTGCATCAAAATAGATTAACATATTTCTTGAAAATATATAATCAAATGTTCCAAGTGAAAATATATCTTGTGAAAAGATATTAAAAATTTTGAAATCAATCAATCTTTTAATAGAGTCATTAATAAAATATCCATTTTCACTTTTTATAAAATATTTATCCATAATTTCTGGTGGTGTTTTAAAAAATTTTCGCATTGAATAAAATCCATCTTTTGCAGACTCAATTACAGAGCTATTTATATCAACACCGATAATATTTATATTTGTTGGATTAATTCCTGCTTCTATTAGATACATAGCAATTGTATATGGCTCTTCTCCATTTGCACACGGAAGTGATAAAATTTTGAAACTTCTATTTAAGTGTTTCTCTTTGACAAATTCACTAAAAATTTCAATCTGTTTTAACTCTCTAAAAAAGTAACTTTCACTAACTGTCAATCTGTTTATAAACTCTTGAAATAGTTTATCATCTTTTTTTAACTCATAAAAAAAATCATCAATAGAGTTAAAATGTCTATCTTTATAAAAATTTTCTATTTTTGATGCTGTAATATCTCGCTTTTCTTTAAAAGATATTCCTGTTTTATCATAAAATAGTTTAAAAATATTATCCATGGCTTACTCCAAAATTTACAATACTATTTATAATTTCACTAATTGGCATAATTTCATTCACTGCTCCAATCTCAATTGCAACTCGTGGCATTCCAAATACAATCGCACTCTCTTTACTTTCAGCCACAGTAAAAGCCCCTTTTTTGTGCAGTTCCAAAAGTCCCTTTGCTCCATCATCACCAATTCCTGTTAAAATTGTTGCATAAACAGATTTCAAATGTGTCATATTTTCTGCAACTGATAAAAAAAGCTCATTTATAGATGGATTATAATCTGTCTCTTTATCAATTTTTTCTAAATATAATCCACCATGTTTATATCGCATAATAGAACTATTTTTTATAAAAATAACCTCTCTATTTTCAATTTTTTCACTATTTTCTATCAATCTAACTTTTAATTTACACTTTGTTGAAAGACTATCTACAAGTGTTTTTGAAAATATTGGATTTATATGTTGTGCAAATATTATTGTTGCATTAAAGTTATCAGGAATTGCTCTTAAAATCATCTCAATATGCCCCGGTCCTCCAGTAGATGAACCAACTAAAATAAGTTTCAATAATTCCCCCTTGCTTTTATAATGATTGTTGCATTATAGCAAATTATGTTTATTAACTAAATCTATTATTAATAAACATAATGGTAACATTTTTACTATCAAAAGTTTTAAATTTGGATTTCAAAAGGAGGCTTTACGTGTTTTTCTCAAATGGTGATAAATATAAAAAAGAGATAGAGAGTTTGAAAGCTGAAATAGAGTCTCTTAAAAGTGAGGTTACTCTATATAAAGAGATAGCATCTTTTAGTTTTGAAGAGATGTGTGTTGTTATAAAAAATGGAAATATCACTTTTATGAGTGAAAATGCAAAAAATTTACAAGATATAGAAAGTGTCAAAAAAGAGTTGCAAAAAAATCTAAACACTATACTTGTAAAAGATTGTGAAGCTAATGTAAGTCATAAAAAAATAGATGGTGGAAATTCTACTATTTATAAATTTATAAAATCAGATATAAAATCTGGTAAAGGTGGACAAAATATCTTAAATCAACATAGTAAAGCAATTCAAACTTCTCTAAAAGATACTCAATCAGTATTTGTAAATATGCTAACAGAGTTAAAAGAGATGTTTGATGAATCTAAATATACTGCTGATGCTTCAACAGAGAGTTTAGAGTTTATAAATTTAACTTCTGAAGATACAAATAAACTTCATGAACATATGAGTGATGCCGTAGCACTTACAGATACACTTAGCACAAGAAGTGGAGAAATTTCAAATGTTATTGCTTTGATTGAAGATATAGCTTCTCAAACAAATCTATTAGCATTAAATGCAGCAATAGAAGCAGCAAGAGCTGGAGAGCATGGTAGAGGTTTTGCAGTTGTTGCTGATGAAGTTAGAAAATTAGCAGAGCGAACTCAAAAAGCTACAAAAGAGATTTCAGTTGTGGTAAATTCAATGCAACAAGAGACAAGTGATATTCAAAAAAGTGCTTATGATATAAATGTAATTGTAGAAAATACTAAACGAAATATTGATGAGCTTAAAACTAAAGTTAATGATTTTCAGCGAAATTCAAATCGTGCTGTATTTAAAATTGAAAATATTTCAAATACTATTTTTATATCTCTTGCAAAAATTGACCATGTTATATATAAAAATAATGTATATGACCTTGTATTTGGAAGTCATGCAGAGTTTAGAGCAGTTGATCATCACTCTTGTAGGCTTGGAAAATGGTATGATGAAGGTTTGGGAAAAGAGAAATTTTCTAAAACCAAGGCATATCCAAAACTTGCTGAACCACACTCAGTTGTGCATAATGAAGCAAATGGTTTAGCAAAAGATTGTGCTGGTGCAAAAGTTGTATGTTCAAAAGCAGAAATTGAGCAAAGAGTTGTAAAAATTGAAAAAGCAAGTGAAGATGTATTTAAATATTTAGATGAAATGTTAAAAGAAAAAGGTGAAGAGTTAATGAAAGATGCAGCAAATAAACTATTTTCAGCAACAAAAAGTTCGAACAAAAATTAAGGAGGTATGAAATGGTAAAAATTGCGATTATTGATGATGAAGAGCAAATCTTATCAATGCTTGATAAGTATCTAAAAAAGTTGAATAAATACAGTATAGTTACATTTGCAGACCCAATGGCTGGGCTTCTTAGGTATTGTGAAAGCAATAGTGTAGATGTAATTTTATCAGATATTATGATGCCAAAAATGGATGGTTTAGAACTTACTGAAAAGATAAAAACCAAAAAACCAGAGATGAAAGTAATAATGATGACAGCTTATTCTACACTTGATAGAGTTCTAACAAGTCATAAGCTTGGAGCAAATGGATATATTATGAAACCATTTGAATCACTATCTTTAATTGATAAAAAAATTGATGAGGTATTAAAAAGTTAATGTATCAAAAAGAGTTAGATGTGATTGATAAAGCAAATCTATTTAGAGAGAGAAAAATCTATTCTCACCAACTATTTGATTTTGCTTCTAATGATTATCTTGGTTTAGCAGATGATAAAAAACTTTTAAAATTGGCATATAACAGATTAAAAGATGCAAATTATCACTCTCCAAAAGCATCAATGTTGGTTAATGGATACAGTAAAATTCATTATGATTTTGAAGAATATTTAAAAAAAGAGAGTGGATATGAAGGAGCGATTGTTGTTGGTAGTGGATTTTTAGCAAATATTGCATTAATTGAAACACTTATTAGAAAAGATACAGAACTATTTATAGATAGTGCTTATCATGCAAGTGGTATTTTGGCTTCAAAATTAACTCAAGGTAAAGTATCAATTTTTAAACATAACGAACCAGAGAATTTAAGAGAATTATTAATTTCGAGTTCTGCTAATAGAAAAGTAGTTGCGATTGAGGGAGTTTATTCTATGAGTGGCGAACTTGCAAATAGAGATATTTTTTCTGTTGCAAAAGAGTTTGATTGCTATTTAATTATAGATGAAGCCCATAGCTGTGGAGTTATTGGAGATAAACTACTTGGAATCTTAGACTATTATAATATAAAAGTAGAGCCAAAATTTATAAAACTTGGAACATTAGGTAAAGCTTATGGAAGTTATGGTGCTTATATTTTGGCTTCATCTGAAATTATAAAATTTTTAGAAAATCGAGCAAAACCGATAATTTATTCAACAGCTCCATCGCTTTTTGATATAGCTTTGGCACATTTTAGCTCTCAAAAAATAGCAAAAAATCGAGATAAAATCAAAAATAAAATCTCTTCTCGTCAAGAGTTAATAAAAAATAGTATTGGAATTGATATAAAATCACTTATTTTACCAATTGAAATTCCATCAAATGAAGATGTTTTAAAAATTCAAAAAGAGCTTTTAGAAAGTGGTTTTTTAGTTGGTGCAATTAGATATCCAACTGTGCCAAAGCCAATTTTAAGAATTATTCCAAAAATAGATTTAAAAAAAGCACATCTTAAAACTTTATTAAGGTTAGTAAAAGAAAAACTATGAGTTTTTTGTGTGAAAGTCTTAAAATTGGCTCTAATGATAGAGATATTGTAGATATATCATTTAAAATTAGTAACTCATTTGCTTTAATTGGTGAGAGTGGAAGTGGAAAAAGTTTAACACTTAAAGCACTTTTAGGACTGTTACCAACTAATTTAAAATATAGTCTTCAATATAGCTCAAATTTTAGACTCAAAAGAGGTGATACATTAGCATTTGTGCCACAAAATCCTTTTACTGCACTCTCTCCACTTACAAAAATAAGAAAGCAGTTTTTTAAACCGTTAGATATTGTTATTAAAAATTTAGAGTTGGTTGGTTTGGACAAAGAGTTTTTGGATAGATTTCCTCCAGAGCTTAGTGGTGGGCAGTTGCAAAGAGTGATAATTGCTATGGCACTTGATAGAGAAACAAGACTTTTGCTATTAGATGAACCAACAACGGCACTTGATGAAAAGAGTAAAAGTGGAGTATTAAAATTATTAAAAGAGTTGCAACAGATATATAATTTTTTGATTTTATTTGTAACTCATGATACAGATAGTGCAAAAGAGCTTTGTAGTGAAGTTGGAATTATAAAAAATGGTGAAATTATAGAGAGTGGTTTAATTAGTGAGATTTTTAAAAATCCACAAAATAGTTATACAAAATCTCTATTAGAATCAAATTTTAAAAACAGAGGTTTTAGAGAGTGAAAGTAATTTTTACAATATTTTTTATGATTTTTACAGTTGGAATTATTGGATTAATCTATTTTATAAAACAGGTAGATACAAACATGGAGCCTCTGATAAATTATAATCCAAATTTAACAACAACTATTTATGATAGACATGGCAATTTGATTGCAAATTTATTTGAGCAAGAGAATAGAGAGTATGTAAAATATCAAGATATACCAGCAAGAGTTATCGAATCTTTAGTAGCAATAGAAGATACACTGTTTTTTGAGCATAATGGTATTAATTTAGATGCTATTATTAGAGCTGTATTTAAAAATCTTAAAGATAGAAAATATGCTGAAGGTGCAAGTACATTGACTCAACAGTTAATTAAAACTACACTTTTATCAAGAGAAAAAACACTTTCAAGAAAGTTAAAAGAGTTTGTATTAGCAGTTAGAATTGAGAATAGATTATCAAAAGAAGAAATTTTAGAAAGATATTTAAATGAAGTATATTTTGGACATGGCTATTATGGAATAAAAACAGCTTCAAAAGGATATTTTAGAAAAGAGTTGGAAGAGTTAAGCTTAAAAGAGATAGCAATATTAGTGGGATTACCAAGAGCTCCAAGCTTTTATGACCCAACAAAAAATTATGAATTTAGTTTAAGTCGTGCAAATAGTGTGCTTTTTAGAATGAACTCTTTAGGCTGGATAGATAATAATGAGTTAAATATAGGATTAGAAGATAGACCAAAAATTTATGATGATACACTTACCAAAAATATATCTCCATTTATTGTAGATGAAGTTATAAGAAAACTTGCTCCAAAATATAAGGATTTAAAAAAAGGTGGATATAAAATATATTTAACTGTAGATTTAGATATTCAAGAAATTGCTATAAATAGTTTGCTTTTTGGTTACAATCAAAGTGTAGAAAAAGTTACAAAAAATATGAAAGATGAAAATTTAAAAAATGAGTTTTTAAAAGAGTTTAATGGAGCGATTGTTGTAATGGAGCCATCAAGTGGAGAAGTGTTAGCTCTTGTTGGTGGAATTGATTATAAAAAAAGCTCATTTAATAGAGCAACTCAAACCAAACGACAACCAGGAAGTAGTATAAAACCTTTTATCTATTTGAATGCTTTAGATTTGGGCTATTCTCCACTCTCAATGATACCAGATATTTCCAGAACTTATAAGATGGAAAATTTAAAAGATGATAATGATGGAGAAAATAGCTATTGGAAACCAAAAAATTATACTGGACAGCTTTCAGGACTTATAACTTTAAGAGAAGCTGTTGTTAATTCTAAAAATTTAGCAACTATTAATTTAGTAAATGAAATTGGTTTAGGAACCGTATTTAGTAGTCTAAAAAGATATGGTTTTAATGATTTTCCAAATGATTTATCTGTATCTTTAGGAAATTTAGCACTCTCTCCATTGGAATTATCAGGAGCTTATACAATTTTTTCAAATTATGGAGAAAGAATTGAACCACTAATAGTTAAAAAAATAGTTTCACAAGATGGCACAGAAATAGAATTTATCGCTAAAAAAGAGAGAATTACAACAAATTCACAAGCATATTTAATGATTGATATTTTAAAAGATGTTGTAACTGGTGGAACAGGAAAAAGTGCAGGAGTTGCAGGAATTGAAATTGCTGGAAAAACAGGAACGACAAATGCAAATGTGGATATTTGGTTTTGTGGATTTTCGCCAACAGTTCAAACATTGATTTGGTATGGAAAAGATAATAATACACCTATTGCAAAATCAATTACAGGTGGCTCTGGAGCAGCTCCAGCATTTGCAAAGTTTTTTAAAGATTTACTAATTTTGAAACCAGAGTTAAAACGAAGTTTTGCAAAACCAGAAGGTGTGTATAATAGAAATATAAATGGTGTAGATGAAATTTTTACAGATATATCCAAACCACCAACACAAATTATCGATAGTAATGAAAAATTACTATTTTAAACTTTTTCTTCTCATCTTTTTAATGGGTTGTGAGCAAAAAATGGTTTATTCAAAAATATTTACTCAATCAAATATCAAAGATTTTAAAATTTTGTTTTTAGATAAAATTTATGATGTGAATTTAAAAGATACAAATAGTTCAAATAATAGCTTATTAATATCAACAAACTATTCTAAATGTAATATTGAGAGTGGTTATATAAAATTTGAAATTCAAGATAATTTATCAAAAAAAGAGTTATACAGAGTTCAAATTGAATTTAGTGGTAAAGCTACACAAAATGATATAGATAAATTAGTTGAAAAGCTAAAAGCAGATTTGAAGATAAATTAAATGGTGCGGTCGGCGAGAGACGATATGTGTATTTTTTATCATTTTCTTAAGCCTAATAACTTTTAATATCAATTAGTATCAAACAACACAAAAAAGGTGTTATAATTGCATTATGCTTTTTTAATGTCTAATAGCAAATAGTTAGAATTAAAAAAACTAATTTAAAAATTGTGTTACACATAGGTTACACATATTAAAAGGTCATAAATGCAAAAGGATATAAAATCAAAAAAATATAATGGTGTTTTTCATAGGATATTAGAAGACAATAGTAAAACCTATTATGTAATTTATAAAGACCCAATAAGCAAAAAAAGAGTTAGATTAAAAGTAGGTAACAGTAAAGATGGAATGAATGAGGCTTATTGTTTCAATAAAAGAAATGAAATTATTTCAAAACTAAGATTAGGAGATGACCCAAACATTCCAATCTTAACAAAAAAACTACACAAAGATAGTTTGAACGATATAGCAAACAAATACTTTGAGCATAAAAATTTAGCTGAAACTAAAAAGAATACTAAAGACAGATTAAGCAAATATAACAAACACTATTCTAACGATATAGGCAAAAAACCAATTCAAACTATAACTAAACAAGATGGAATTGATTTACAAAAAAAGTTAATTAGTTTAGGTTATGCAATTGGGACTATTAATAGCATTATTGAGTTAGTTGCAACGATTTTTAATTTTGCTATCAAAGAGGGACTTTATAATGGGAATAATCCCTTTTTTGGTTTAAGTTTAAAAGTTGATAATATTAGATTAAGATATTTAACTAAAGAAGAGTTAGAGCAATTAAAAAGAGAAGTAAAAAAAGACAAAGTTTTATATCTTTTTGTCTTGATAGCTATTTCAACGGGTGCAAGATTAGAGAGTATTTTATCTATTCAAAAAAAAGACATTGATATTAATACAAACTCAATCAACATTCAAGACTTTAAAAATAGTAGTAGCTATTATGGTGCTTTAATTTCAGAAGTTAAAAACATAATTATTGATAATATAAAAGAGTTAAAAAAAGATGATTATATAATCAGTTATGAGAATGGCATAAAGTGCGATAAAAAAAGAATTCAAAGACGATTAAGCCCCATTTTAGATAAACTATTTAATCAAGATTTACAAAAGGACGACCGAGTTAATAGAGTAGTCATTCATACTTTAAGACATAGTTTCGCAAGTTTATTAGCTTTAAATGGCACTCCGATTTTTACAATTCAAAAGCTTATGAACCATAAAGACATTAAACAAACTATCAGATATGCCAAACTATCAAAAGATAATAATATCAATGAAGTGTTAAACCTTTTTAATTAGTTTGTATAATTTTGTCTAAAATTTGTAAAGTTTTGTCTAATTTATAAATTGATTTCAAAACTCAATTAGAACGAACTTTAAAAGCTCTTTTATCTTTACACTTTAAACATTTTTTACAACTACCCTACACAACTACAAATCACAACGATATAATTATATTTTAATAATTTTAAAAGGTTAATTTAATGTGGTGTCCAAAATGTGCAAGTGATAAAACAAAAGTTATCGGCATAACTAAAAGCACTCAAAACGAACGATTTAGAAAATGTTTAAAATGTGGTTATAGTTTTGTAACGATTGAAGCAATAAAGTTTGATAACTATTGGAAAGAATATGCTAAAGCCTTGAGCAATTAATATTCAAGTGTTTCTGCTCTTTAGTTAGTTTTGCAACTTTTTGCAATAAAATGCAATTGTTGCATTTTTGAAAATATGGCAAATTCCATTTTCATTAGTGTTTGCTCACTTTATTAATTCATTATTTTGAAACACTCTTTAGTTATGAAAAATTATATATTACAACTTATAGGTGAGTAAGTTAAAAAATAGTCTTTAAAGATTTTAATATTTTTATCATCTAAAAAAGTTTTTAATTCACTCTCATTTTTGATATTTTTATAATCTACCACTATTTTTGGAGTGCAAATGAATTGTTTATGTGATAGTCTCAAACAACTATCTATTACCCTTTTATCATCACTACAAGCCACATAATTATCCATAATTACAAAAGCTATGAAATATATATCTTTTTCACTCAATCTATAATTAAATGGCAAAAGCTCTTTTAAATCTTTTATTTTTTTATCTCTATTTTTAGAGAAATATTTATTACACTCATTTTCATAAGCTTTATCATCAATCTTTTTTATTGAGCTTATTAATTCCATAAATTGCATAAATTTTTCAAGCTCTAATTTGTCTTTATCAAGATAGTTTATATTTTCTATATCATCATCTTTTTCAAACTCTATCTTTAAACATTTTGGTCTAAAAAGCTTTTTTTTCTTTGATAAAAATTTAATTAAAGAGTGATTTTTATTTATCTTTTTTGAATTTATCAAAATAGTAGTATCTAATAAAATCATTAGATTGATTTATAAAATTCTTTTAGTTGATTGTAAATACTAAAACTTATTAAATGCTTATCTAAATGTTTTTTTAAAATCTCATTTATCTCTTTAGTTGAACTATTTAAATGACAATAGTGCATATTACCAACTTTAATTGAAAAACTTTTGTTTGTATATATTTCTAAAGCTTGTTTTGAAATATGATAATTTTTCATCAAATTCATAAAATTTGTATCATTGATATTTGATAATTCATCTTTTGAAGCTCTATACATAAGTAGTCTAATAGCAAAACGATTTGCTTTTACATCTTCACTTGTCTCATTACCCCATATATCAAACTTATCTTTTAAACTACCATCATCTTGTAAAAAATGATATAGTTCGTGAAATATTGTAAAAAGTATATTTGCATAGTTATTTAGTTGAGTGTTTATAAATGATACGGCTAAAGGTCTATTTAGATATATACCTTTTAGTTTTGTATTTTTGCTTTTATAAAAAAAGAGTTTTATGCCAAATAGTTGATATAAATTCTCACAATATTCTTTTATATATTTTCCTAACTCAAAAGGCTTTTTATCATCTTTTTTTAAATTTGCTATAAGCTCATCAAGTTTTGTATTTTGATACAAAAATTCAATTAATTCATCATCAAGCTTTATACTATGATTTTCAAACTCTTTTTCAATATTTTCAAAAAGCTCTTTTTGTCTAAACATTGAAGCTATATTTTGAAAGTTTTGAACAATAGTTTCATCTACTCCATAATCTAAACTTTTTCTAAAACTATAACTTTTTTGAATACCATAATCAATTGTTATAAAATCAACAAAAGACAACTTAAAAGCATTTAAAAAAGTAAATAAAATATTTCTATCTTGTATGGGATTTTCTAAAAGAGTATCATATTCAATCTCTTTTATATTTACTTTTTTACAAACATCATCTTTTGTAATATTATTGAAGTTAATAAAATTTACAATATTTTGTTTTAGTCTATTTAGTTCTTGCATAAATACATTTTATCAAAAAAAACAATAATTTATAATTAATATCAATCAACCTAAATTATTATATTTTATATTATTCTCATATTTATATTTATACTCTTATAATTTTAAATATTAGAATAACTAAGCCAAAATCTACACAATTAAGAGAGCTGATATAAAGCTCAAGGAATAGCCACCAATTATAATATCAATCTCAATCCCAAGCCAAAGAGGTTTCATACCAAAATAGCACCTCTTAAAAATGTCGGAATTGAAATTAAAAACATCTCTTAAAAATGTCGGAATTTAGATATAAATAAAATGTCGGATTTAGAATTGTTGAGCTTTTTTAATTATTTCTAATTTTTCTATTAATGTATCTATAAAATTATCAGTGGCATATGGTAACAATTCAACAACTTTGCGATGCTTTTCTGGAAGTATATTCATATTTTTATGTTCATTTTTCTTTTTTACATTTTCAGCATAATATGCAGGAGTAATATTAAATCCATTTTCTTCAGCTTTTAATTCTCTTTTACTTAAAGCTTTTAAAATCTCTTTTTTTTCTTCTTCTTCAATACTTCTATTTAGTCTTAAATATTGCTTAGTCAATTCTAACGAACCATCTAAAAGTGAGGGTTTAATATTTAAAGCCTCTGCTATTTCAAATAACCACTCTTCTTTTTTATAAGGTGTAGTTTGCAATGATAATTGTAAATCTTTTTTAAATATTACATAATCAAGTGCCACAGGTTTAATTAATTTTTGCATTTTCTTATCATCATAATCAAAAATACTTTGATACATCAGTAATACCCTTAAAGCTTTGTCTATCTCTATACACTCACCTTTTAGTAAATTTTCCTCATAGCAATTAAAATACAAGCTTATAAACTCAATATATTTTTGTGGTATTGGATTTTCACCCCTTTCATAAGCTATTACTGTTCGCTCTTTAAAACCACTTATAACTTCTAATCCTTTACGAGATAATTTTGCTTTTTTTCTTATCTCTGTAACTATCTGATTAATGGGCTTTTCCATACTTTACTCCTTTTTATTTGCAGAACCTTATATATATATGTTATAATTTTATATATGTAAGATATAGACATACATTTTGGCTATTTTCATTACATTATGTTAATGGTATATTTTATCATAAACAAAACAAAAACATATAAGGAGCGACAAAATGGCACAAGATACTTTTAACGACATAATCACGGATTTAAGGAAAAAATACAAAAAACAAACCTTAACAGTGATTGAAACAGCTAAAGAGATAGGAATTAGCTCAACATCACTAAGACAAGGTATAACAGTAGGTATTGGAGTTCCTCAATTTAAAAAGGTGGGAATGGATGAAAAAAGAAGAAAGGTAGTTTTTCCAATTCACGAAGTTGCTAAATTTTTGGCAAATACTCAACAAATATATTAAGAGGTGTAAAATGCAAAATGATATTTTAAACCGAGTATTTGAATGGAATAAGAACAGAGGTTTATTAAATAAAGAGTATTCTAAAACCTTAGAAGCCTCTTTTATTAGTGAGGAATTAAGCGAACTTTTGAGAAGTGATAATAAAGTAGATATAATTGATAGTCATATCGATAGTATCATTTTTCAATTTGGAGCTTTAGCAAAACTATTAAAATCAACTCAAGCGATTGAAGATTGCTTTAATGCCGTGTTATTAGCAAATGAGCAAAAAGGTAAAAAATGCGACGAAAACGGCAAAATTATAAAAAATAAAGATACATTCATAGAACCTCAAGAGGTTATCAAAAAAGTTTTAGAGAGGATAGAAAATGAGATTAAAGACTAACTATCTATCTAAAAACATTTTTTTTATTGTTGGTAATGAGCATAATCAAATAATGAGAAATTTAAATGTTAATTTTATAATATTTAACTTAAATACAAAACTAAATCAATCCCAAACACTTAAATTAAAAAGGCTTTTAAATAACTTTGAATGCTTTTTTATTAGTAGTGTTAGAGATGATTTAAAAAGCTATTTAAAAGCTCTTATAATCGAATTTAAAAAGATAACCAACAAGCTTTATTTGATAGATTTAGAGATATTAAAAGCTATTGAGTTAGTAAGCCAAAAAGAGTTAGAATTAAATGAGTGCATTTTTGGCATTCAGCTACCAAAAAATTACACTCTAAAAAACTACTTAGATGATATTCTAAAAGATGAAACGAACGATACAAAAAACATTTTTGAATATTTCAAAAACCTTTTAGAATTAGAAACAAAAAGGCTTTTAAATGTCTAATCAAGATAAAATATTATCTAATTTAGACTTAGAATTAACAGACATAAAAGAAAATATTGAGTTATTAATATTGACTACAAAAAATTTTCTTTTTTCCTCATTCAATGATGTTTTTAACATTGAGATAAAAGAAAATGCAATAAATTACAAAGTAAATAATGAGATTTTTATGGAGTTTATCAATAAAAGACTAATCTACATAAACAAAACCATAGAACAACAACAATCTAAGTTATCAGACTTAAAAAAATCGATTTAATTATATTATGTTATCAATCAATCACAATAATTTAGATTTTCTTAGACAAACAAACACAATAAAAGAAACATCTTCTTTAACGATTGATAACATAATATCAAACAATCAAGGCATTGATACAATCACTCTAATAGCTCACTACAAAACATTATCAAACATTATAAAAAAAGATAACCTTGAATTACAAACAGATTTTAAAAATTTGCCTATAAATCCATATTTAAAATCAATCGAAAACCAACTAAAACAAGACAATAAAAAGCGATATAAAAAAGAGGTTTTTCAACCAATTTTAGAATATGTTAAATTATCAAGTGGTAATAGTTTATCAAACTTTATGATAATTGTAAGAAACACACCTCTATTATTTGACTATGCGATAAATCAGAAAAAAGCAAAAGATACATTTTGCCAAATTATTTTTTCAGGACTTCATCAACCAACTAAGAAAATTTCAAGCGATAGTATTAAATTTATTTCAAAAATCTTAAAAAGAAAAACCTTTAATTTACATAGTTTAGATTTAGCAATTGACTACCTCAACGATAAAGACATCAGCCAAAAACAGACAAAAACAAAATTAAAAGAGTTAAGCAAAAATAACAACTATTATTTAATTAACTCATCTATTTATTGCAATAATACAAAAGATAAAAATATAAGCAAATTTATAATTTATGACAAATATAAAAAACAATCTACCTATCAAAAACAAAAACTAAGCAAAAATTTATTACATTGGAAAAGAATAGAATTTGAGCTAAAACCACAAACAAAGACAAATTTTATTGACTATATTTATAGCCACATTTTCTATTTTGATAGTTTAATGAGAATAGAAAATATTACAAAAGCTTTACAAATAGACAACTACAAAAGCACTTATTTAGAATATCAATTAAGCTCAATCATCGATAATCGAATATTAAACAACAAAGACAATAAATTACAATTTAACTCAAAAGATAGCTTAATAAGATTTATCAAATATGAATATCCAAAATATAGGCTTTTATTTCAATAAATTATCTATAATTGTGTTAAAATCAGAGTTAAAAAATGTAGGTAGGTGGAAAATGCAAACTCTAAAAATAGAAGTTGAAGACAATCTTTTAGAAAAAATATTATTAATATTGAATAGTTTTAGTGGAGTTAAAGTTAAAGAAATTGATAACAGTTTTTTAGATGATATTAAAAACTCTGAAGATGATATTTTAAATAACAGAGTTACAAAAATAGATGATATTGATAACTACATAAAAGAGCTAAAAAATGCAGTTATTTAAAACGGCTCAATATGATAGAAGTGAAAAAAAGTTTTTTAAACAACATAGTGATTTATTGGATAAATATTCAAAAGTTTTAAAGCAACTGGAAATTAATCCATTTGAGCCATCACTAAAAACACATAAGTTAAAAGGTGAGCTTAGCAAATATCATTCGTGTTCCCTAACACACGATTATAGAATAGTCTTGATTATTAAAATAGTTGATAATGAAATAATTTTAATAAACATTGGTTCTCACGATAATGTTTATTGATTTAAAGCAATTTAAACCACTTCACCATCTGGAGTTATGATTATTTGATGGTTAGGTAGATAATTGAGTTTGAGCCAATAAAGAGAAGATTTTTTCTTATAAGGTTAAAAACACTACAAAAAACGGCTTAAGTTTAGAGCAAAAACACACAAAACTTAAAGCAACTACTGAAAATCATTTTATTATATGTATAAAAAGTAAGTTTGTATATAATAAATTCAAAAAAGGCTTTAAAATGGTGAGATTAAATTTAAGAGATGATACCTACCAAAAATTATTGGATACTGTAAAGGATTTTGATTTAATATCAGAGTTAAAAAGTGGTTTAGATAAAAGTATCAAAAAGGCTAATGAAACAAAAATCAAAATAGCTAAACAAAAGATTAGAGATACAATTGAGTTTCTAACACAAAATAATAAGAACATATCAAGATATGCTATTGCAAAACATAGTGGATTATCTATATCAACGGTTAGAAAATATTATGATGAATTCAAAATAGATATTTTAAAAGCTGAAATAAAAATCTCTCTTAATCAATCTAAAAACAATAATTTAACTCCCATAATGGTTATTAAATGAATAATCAACTATCAAGTTTTGTTATTGCTAAAACACCAATGTTTGAGAATGCTTTTAAACGGCTCAAAAAGAGATTTAAAAGCATTGATAAGGATTTAGATAGTTTTCTATTAACAATTAAAAATATTGATGATTTAGGAACTCCATTATCAAATAATGCTTATAAAGCACGAATTAAAAACAGTGATAAACAAAAAGGTAAAAGTGCTGGATATAGATTAATCACTCTTTTAAAAGTTGTTGATAAAAAAATACATTTAATATACATATTTGATAAAAGTGATTTTGAAAATATTAGTGATGATGATTTATTGATTTTGATAAATGAAGTATAATGACTTATGTTCGATTACTGGATAAATCTCAAGTTGATTAGTTGGTGCATATGCTCAAGTCATTCAATGCTCAAGTTGATTATTTTTGATTACTTGATAATGTTCAAGTCATTCAATATCTTCAATCATAGAACCAAATCGAATATAAAATAAAGCTTATACTCATATACTCGATTAGTTGGTGCATATGCTCAAGTCATTCAATGCTCAAGTTGATTATTTTTGAT
>DZAY01000007.1:0-60504 GCA_022729735.1 Helicobacter cetorum | reverse complement strand
TAAAGCTTATACTCATATACTCGATTAGTTGGTGCATATGCTCAAGTCATTCAATTTTATTTTTTGTTAATTTTGTAGTATAATTCACTTCTCAAAAAAATCTTGTTTCTTTTAAAAAAAATAAACTACTTAAACATCTGAAAAAACACTCAAAAAAATGTATTTTTTTACTAATGGTTACATATAGGTTACACTTTTAAAAAATTTCAAAATCTTAAAATAGTAGTTGAAGCCCATACAATGGGAGTTTAAAGAGAGTATAATTATTATTGTGGTGCGGTCGGCGAGAGTTGAACTCGCACGAGTCGCCTCGCTACCACCTCAAGGTAGTGTGTCTACCATTCCACCACGACCGCAAAAAGAGTAGAAAAATCTACTCTTAAATTTTAACTATTAAAGAAATGGATTTGCATAAAGTGCAATTAGAGAAATAACAAGTGTATAAATAACTTGTGCTTCAATCATAGCTAATGCGATAAACATTAAAGTCATTAACTTTCCACCAAGACCTGGGTTTCTTGCAGTTCCAGCAATTGTTGCAGCAGCAGTATGTCCCATACCAATAGCACCACCTAAAGCAGCAATACCAAGACCAACACCAGCAGCTAATATAGAGTATGATTTAATCATATCTACACCACTTGCATCACCAGCAAATGCAAAACCAACTAATGCAAAAAATATAACAAACAATTTTTTCATAAAAACTCCTAAAATATTTAACCAAAGTCTGTTCGGATGTCGATTCCCTACTTATTACTTTGTGTATGCGAATTATAGGTAAAATTAGTTAAAAAAAACCTTATCTAATGACTATATTTTATACACAAAGTAAATAAAATATTTTAAGTATTGATTAATTTTATTGAAGTTATAAAAGAATTTGGAGAAGTTAAAAGAGAGTTAAAACTCTCTTTTAATCAACCACATGCAGGAACATTTCCAGAATCAGAACCATACTCTTTTAAGAAGTCTCTTAAATCTTCTTGAGTTTTATCAAACATTCCACCATCTTGGAATAGTTTAGATGCTTTTTCATCTTTCTCGTGAGCTTTTTTCAAAGTAGCTCCACCATTTGCAAAAGCATCTCCCCATCCAGCTACAGTTTTCATTGCAGCACCTTTTGTTCCTGTGCCATGACACTCTTTACAAAGTTTTAGATAATATCTTTGACCTTTTTGAACATCAGCACTCGCTGAAGTTGCAAACATAGATGCTACAACCATTGATACAGCTAAAGCAGTTATTTTTTTCATCTCTATCTCCTTTTAGTTTGAATGGAATAAATAATAACAAACAATTTTATAAAAGTAGCTTAAGATTGGAACTCTAATGAAAAATAGAGTTATAAATGAGTAGTTTATTAAAACAATGAGAATTTAGCTAAAAAAAGTTAAAATTATTTAATAAAAAAATTAGGAAACTAAAATGAAAAAGTTTATTCAAAATATGTCAATAAAGACAAAATCATTGCTTGTCGTAATAATAGCTATCACAATTTTAACTACAATTTTAACATCATTATATATTACATATATGAAAAGCCATATTAGCAAAGCTGAAGTAGCATTTCATAATCAGCTAATTAATAGCTCTACAACTATTATAGAAGATTTAAAAAAGTTTTATATCAATAGAGCGAATGCAAATTTAACTTTTGCTGGAGTTTTGGATGCAATAAAAGCAGAAGATAGAGAAAGACTACATAAAATAGTTTTATCAAGATGGGAACTGCTTAAAAAAGAGAATTCACATTTGAGTTTGATGACATTTTTTAATAAAGATGGAGAAGTATTTCTTAGAATGTCTAAAAAAGATAAGTTTGGAGATAAAAGTGCAAATCGAAAAATCATATCTAACGTGATTAACTCCAAACTTATTGAGAGTGGATTTGACATTGATGAAGTTGTTGCTTTTAGAGTTGTTGTTCCAATTATAAAAGATGGTGAATATATTGGAGCTTTGGAAATTGGAGTAGATATATCTTATATTGTAGATAGGATTTTAAAAAATTTGAATATAACACAAGCTTTTTTATTTAAAAGTGATGTAAATAATAAAAATTATATATTAAATAGAGAATTTGGTAAAAAATTATCAGATACAATTATAAATAATCTCTCATTTACTACTAAAAAAGAGATTTTGAAGGATAATGGCAACTCATATATAGTTCATAAATTTATGTTAAGAGATTGCGAAAATAGTGATATTTTGGGATTGTTATTTTTGCAAGATATTACTGCTGATGAGTTAGAATTAACTTATATGATAGAGTATTCTACTATTTTATCAATATTTTTAATTATTATTATATCAATAGCTTTGAATTTTGCATTTAATATTTTAATTAAGAAAGTAGAAAATAGAAATATTTATGTTAGAACTATTATGGATTCACAACCAAATATTATTGTAATTACAAATGGAAAAAAAGCACTTGATTGTAACAAAAGATTTTTAGAATTTACAAATTATCAAAGTTTATTAGAATTTTCACAAGTGCATAGATGTATTTGTGAATTTTTTAAACAAGAAGAGGGATATTTGTATGAAGATAAACAAAATGAAGATGAAAATTGGTTAATTAAATTAAAAGCTCTCGAAGTAGCAAAAGTAAAAATGTATGATGTAAATTTAAAGGAAGATAGAGTTTTTTTAGTTCAATTCAAAGCTTTCCCAACATTAGTAGATGAGTATATTGTGGTTTTTACAGATATTACCGAACAAGAAATATTAGTAGAAAAATCTGCAATAATTCACTCTCTCTTTGATGTTGCAAATATAGGAATTGCAATACTAAATTCAAAAAAAGAGATAATTGATGTAAATATAGAGTTTTGTAAAATTTATGAATATAAAGAGTATGAGCTAATAAATCGAGATATAAATACAATTATTTATCACAATGATATAAATAATTTTTTAGTTCAAAATAATTTAGAAAGATTTAGAATAAAAATAGATACTGTTAAAAAAAGTGGTGATATTCTTGAAGTATATTTAGCTTGTAATAGAGTAATATTACCAAATGGTGATTATGTGATGATAGTTACAATTACAGATTTAACAGAGTTAAAAATGTTAGAAAGTCGTCAAAAAGAGCAAGAAGCTATGTTAATTCAACAAAGCAAAATGGCTTCAATGGGTGAAATGATTGGTGCTATTGGTCATCAATGGAAACAGCCTATAAATATTTTGGGACTGATTTTGCAAGATATTCTTGATACTTATCAATTTAATGAAATGAACGAAAAGTATCTCAAAGATATTGTAGATAGGGGATTAGCTCAAATTGATTTTATGTCAGATACAATTGATGATTTTAGAAACTTTTTTAAACCAAACAAAGAAAAAATAAAATTTGATGTGATAAAACCAATTGAAGATATTATTAGAATTTTATCTATTCAATTTAAAAATCGCTCAATCAAAATCACAATTATTAGAGATGAAAATTGTGAATACACAACCACTTTTGGTTATCCAAATGAGTTTAAGCAGGTAGTTTTAAATCTATTAAATAACTCAAAAGATGCTTTTGAAGAGCAAAACATTAGAAATAAAACTATAACAATATCTATTTTAAATATTGACTCAAAATTAATACTAAAATTCAGAGATAATGCAGGTGGAATATCAACTGAAATGCTCAATAAACTATTTAAACCATATAGTAGTAGTAAAGGCGATAAAGGAACGGGAATAGGACTCTATATGAGTCAAATGATTATTGAGCAAAATTTCAAAGGAAAAATAGGAGCAATAAATATAGATGATGGAGCAGAGTTTGAAATAGAGTTAAATATTGCTATTTAACTTCTAATTTATCAATTACCATTTCAACTCCATCAACTTTACTTGCTATCTCAACTGCTTTACTTTTTTGTGTGTATGAATTTACAAATCCAGATAACATAACTCTGTTTTTGTAACTTTTTACATTTATAAGTAATCCAGATAAACTTTGATGTGAAACAAGCACACTTTTTACTCTTGTTGTCAAAATAGAGTTATCGATATATTCACCTAAACTTTCATCTCGCTTACTACAACCAACAAATAGTAAAAATGTTAATATTAAAACAGCAACTTTCATAAAAACTCCTTACATATATAATCCACCATTAACTTTTAGAGTTTCACCTGTAATATAGCTTGAGTAATCGCTAAGCAAAAATGCAACTGAATATGCTATCTCTTTTGGCTCACCCATTCGTTTTAATGGAATATTATCTTCATAATATTTTTTTACATCTTCTTTTAAATCTTTTGTCATATCTGTAATAATAAATCCTGGAGTAACTGTATTAAATCTTACATTTCTGCTTGAACCTTCTAATGCAAATGATTTACTCATAGCAATTAATCCACCTTTACTCGCAGAATAGTTAGTTTGTCCTGCATTTCCCTTTTCTCCAACAATAGATGAAATTGATACAACTGCACCAAATCTTTGCTTACTCATAATTTTTAATGCTTCTCTACAACCAATAAAAGCAGATGTTAAGTTAGCTTTTATCACACTTTCAAAATCATCTAATTTCATTCTAATTGCAAGTTTATCATTTGTAATTCCTGCATTATTTACCAAATAGCTAAGCCCTCCATCACAATCTGTAATTACTTTTATAGCTTGAATAAACTCTTCTTCATTTGTTGCATCAAATTGAATTAATGCACAGTTTCCACCTTCAGCTTCAATAGATGATTTTAACTCATCCGCACTATTTGTACTGCTTTTGTAATTTATCCAAACTTTCAAACCTTCTTTTGCCAAAACTCTTGCAATCTCTGCACCAATTCCTCTACTTGCACCTGTGATTAATACATTTTTTCCACTAAATTTCATAATTTCTCCTTTTCTTAAAAAATCTATTTTATCAATTTAACTATTTATTTTAAGTTAAGATTTTCGGAAAAAGTATCGCAATTAGCAATACTAAAAGCTGAATTAAGATAAATGGGATAACACCTTTATAAATATCCAGAGTATTAATTAAGTTTCCTGCTGAACCTTTTAAATAAAATAGTGCAAATCCAAATGGTGGAGTTAAAAAAGATGTTTGAAGATTTAGAGCAATAATTAAAGCAAACCACTCCAAATCTATACCAAAACTTTTCGCAATTGGAACTAAAATCGGAACAACTATAAAACATATTTCTATAAAATCTATAAAAAATCCAAGAATAAAAATCATACTCATGGATATTATTATAAAAGTTGTTTTGTCTCCAATATCTTTTGTAAAAAGCTCCATTAAATATGAATTTCCACCAAGCTCACCAAACACAAGAGAAAAAGCAGAAGCACCAATTAATACCATAAAAATCATACTTGAAAGTTTCATACTTTCAATCAAAGCATATTTAATCATGCTAATAGAAAATGTTTTATTAAGAATAGTTATAATAACTGCTCCAATAGCTCCAATTGCTGAAGCTTCAGCGGGTGTTGTAATTCCAAAAAATATTGAGCCAAGAACTATAAGAATTAGTATTAATGCTGGTATTAAAGATGATAAAATATTTAAATTATCATCTTTTATTTCTATTGCAGGAGCTAAATCTTTTTTTATGAAACTTGCTATTAAAATATAAATAACATAAAATACAATAAGTAAAATAGATGGTATAAGCACACTACGAAATAGCTCACCAACATTTAAACTCATACTATCAGCTAAAAGTATAAGCACAATTGATGGTGGAATAATTTGTCCCAAAGTTCCACTTGCACTAATAATTCCACTACTAAAAGATTTAGAATAACCAGCTTGTAGCATAATTGGAAGTGAGATAATAGACATCATAACAACAGTAGCTCCAACAATTCCCATTGAAGCACCCAAAATCGCACCAACTAAAACTATTCCAACTCCAAGCCCACCACGAACTTTGCCAAATGATTTTGCAAAACTTAAAAGAAGATTTTTTGCGATTTCACTCTTTTCTAAAACTAATCCCATAAATATAAATAGTGGAATTGCAATGAGTGTTGTGTTTTGCATAAATCCATATATTCTATGTGGAAGTAAGCCCATAATTGATGGCTCTAAAAATATGAATGCAAAAATTACAGCACTCATACCAAATGCAAATCCAGCAGGAATGCCAATTAAGAGTAATATAAGAGATGTAAAAAATAGAGCTAATCCTAACAATTTTTAAACTCCTCGCTCATATACAAACTCTTTTTTATTCCAATTATCACTTTTTATAATGCGACTATAATAATTCACAACATAAGATTTATCGCTAATTTCTATCATAGCACACTCACTTAAATCTTTATTTCTTGCACAAACTTCTCCAGAATTTAAAAATAGAGTTCTGTTTTTATAATCAACTTCAAATGTGTGAGTATGTCCATAAATTATAATATCAGCATCAGGAGTTAAATAGTATGGAATGTGCATGAGTTTAAATTTTGTATCTTTTATCTTAAAATAGTGAGGTTCTTGAACTAAATTAAATTCAGTGGTATGCTCAACTAAGTGATAATCATTATTTCCAAGCACCGCAATATATGGAATAGCACTCTCTCTTAAAAGTTCTAAAACTTCTAATTTTACAATATCTCCAGCATGTCCAGCATGTATTAAATATTTCACACCATTTTTTATAAGCAACTCTAATGCTCTCTCCGTTCTACCAACTTTTTTATGAGAGTCTGAAATTACACCGACTTTCATAAAATAGGCTCTTTATGTTTGCATTTTAGGCATTCAAACCACTGTTTATCTTTTTTTTCTATTTTTGCCATAGCAAATCCACACTCACTACATTTTTTATCTTCATAAGGTAGCTGTTTTGTAATAAATGTGCAATCAGGATATGTGCTACATCCAAAAAACTTTCCCCGTTTTGATGATTTTTCAACTAAATTTCCAATTTCACATAATGGACATTTAATATCTAATTTTTTTGGCTCTTCTAATGGTCTTGTATTTTTGCACTCTGGATAACCACTACAAGCTAAAAACTTTCCTCTTTTTCCATCTTTTATAACCATCTCTTTGCCACATTTATCACATAAAATATCAGTTTTCACATCATCTTTTTTAATATTTTCTTTTATATTTCTTGTAAATTTACATTTTGGATATTTTGAACATGCCACAAATTCACCAAATCTACCAACTCTCTTAACCAAAGTTTCACCACAAAGTGGGCAATTTTCATCAAGTGGAATTACAACTTTTTGACTTTTTATCTCTTTTTTGCCTATTTCCAATTTTTTAATAAATGGCTCATAAAAATCAAAAAGTAACTTTTGCCAATCAAGTTCTCTATTTGCAACTTTATCTAAATTCTCTTCTAATGAAGCAGTAAATGAGCTATCTACAATTTCAAAAAAGTTTTGCTCCAATAAATCTACAACACTAAATGCAACTTCTGCTGGAACTATCTGTTTTTTTTCAACTTTAATATATTCACGACTTTCTAAAATTGATATTGTTGGAGCATAAGTTGAAGGTCGTCCAATTCCAAGACTTTCCAATTTTTTTATAAGTGAGCTTTCAGAATATCTTGCTGGTGGTTCTGTAAAATGCTCTTTTAAATCTATCTTTTTATTCTCAATTTTAGTTCCAATTTCTAAATTTGGAAGTAATTTATCTTTATCTTCATCACTCAAAATTTTATAAAATCCATCAAAAATTAGTTTTCTACCCACAGCTTTAAATTTTGAAGAGTTAGATTTATAAACTATATTTTGAGATTCAAACATAGCATCTTCCATTTGTGAAGCTACAAATCGGTTATAAATTAGAGTGTAGAGCTTTAAATCATCTGCTTTTAGATACTCTTTTGCAATTTCTGGAGTGAAATCTAAATTTGTTGGTCTAATTGCCTCATGTGCTTCTTGTGCAGATTTATTTGAGCTTACATAATCTTTTGGCTCTTTTGGCAAATATTTTTCACCAAAATCTTTTAAAATCTTTTCTCGCACACTCTCAACAGCATCTTTTGAGATATTTAAACTATCTGTCCTCATGTATGTAATAATTCCACTAATTCCACTATCAGTTTTTACACCCTCATATAGACTTTGAGCAATACTCATAGTTTTTTTAGGTGAAAATCCAAGTTGAGTTGAGCTTGTTTGTTGAAGTGTTGAGGTCATAAATGGTGGTGGTGTTTGACTTTTTCGCTTTTTATGCTCTATTGTTTCTACTATAAAATCTTCTTTCAAAACTTGATTAAATATAAAATTTGCTTCATCAATATTAAGAATTGATAACTTCTCTATTTTTTTGCTATTAAATTCAATCAAATCTGCTTCAACTCCATCAAATAGAGCATCAATGCTAAAATATTGAATAGATTTAAACTCTCTTATCTCTTTTTCTCTATCTACAATAATCTTTAAAGCAGCTGATTGCACTCTTCCAGCACTTAATCCACTTTGAATTTTTGAGCTAATTAAAGGTGAGAGTTTATATCCAACTATTCTATCAAGCAACCTTCTTGCTTGTTGAGCATTTACTCTATCCATATCTATTATTCGAGGCTCTTTTAAACTATTTAAAATTGCCTTTTTTGTAATTTCATGAAACACTATTCGAGGAAGTTTTGTTGGCACTTCACCTATCGCTTCTGCAATATGAAAACCTATTGCCTCACCTTCTCTATCTTCATCTGTTGCTATATAAACCATATTAGCACTTTTTGCTAACTTTTTTATCTCTTCAACTGTCTTTTTATTCTCATCTTCTATTTTATAATCAGGAATAAATCTATTATCTTCTATTTTAATTCCAAAACTCTTTTTTGGTAAATCTCTAATATGTCCTTTACTTGCAATAACTTCATAATTTGAGCCTAAAAAACTTTTTATCGTTTTTGCCTTTGCTGGAGACTCCACCACTATTAAATCTTTCAAAATTTATCCTTATAAAATCGATTTTCTGAAATTCTAACATAAAAAGCTAAATAAATTTTTGATATATACCGATATAGAATTGTAGCAAGGATGCTAAAATACACATAGAAAAAAAGGAGTTTATCATGGGTTTCAGAATTAATACAAATATAGCAGCGATGAATGCACATACACTTTCATTGATGAATAATAGAAGTTTAGACCAGTCATTAGAGAGACTTAGTTCAGGTTTGAGAATTAACAAAGCAGCAGATGATGCATCAGGTATGGTTATAGCAGATAGTTTGAGAAGTCAATCAAGTTCATTAGGACAGTCAATTAAAAATGCTAATGATGGAGTTGGAATTATCCAAGTTGCTGATAAGGCAATGGAGCAACAACTAAAAATTCTTGATACAATCAAAACTAAAGCAACTCAAGCTGCACAAGATGGTCAAACAGCTACATCAAGAGCTGCTATACAGTCAGATATTACAAAACTTATGTCATCACTTGATAGCATTGCAAATCAAACAAGCTTCAATGGACAAAAGTTACTTGCTGGTAGTTATTCTGGAAAGTCATTCCAAGTGGGTGGATACTCAAATGAGACAGTTGGCTTTAGTATTGGAGCAACAAACTCTGATAAAATAGGTCATGTTAGAATTGAAACAGCTACAATAACTGGTGAAGCAACAGCTACACTTACATTTAGTGTTGCTGATGGAACAAATGATTTTACAATAGAGTCTGTAACAATTTCTAACTCTGCTGGAACTGGAGTTGGTGCATTAGCAAATGCTATCAACAAAAATTCTGATAAATTAGGCTTAAAAGCAAGTTGGAGTGTTCAATCAACAAGTGATGCAGCTGTTGCTGCTGGTGATATCGTATCACTATCTATTAATGGTGTTAAAATAGGAGCTGTGAGTGCAGTACAAGCAAATGATGCAGATGGAAGACTTGTAGCTGCTATTAATTCAGTAACTGACCAAACTGGTCTTGAAGCATTTACAGATGATCAAGGCAGATTGAATATTAGAAGTTTAGATGGTAGAGGAGCTATTGTTAGTTCTGAAACAGTCGTTGCTGGTCTTTCACAAGCTAATTATGGTAGATTGACTCTTACGAAATTAGGTGCTAATGATATAGGATTTAATGGTGGTGCTACATTAACGACTTTAAGTGCAAGTGTTGTTACTACATTAAATCTTGGAGATGTTGCTGGAACATTTAGTGGTTCAGTAGCAAGTGCAATTGGAGCAAATGCAAACTCTAATATTGCTACAACAAACTCTAATGGAATTGGAGCTGGTGTAACGAGTCTAAAAGGTGCAATGGCTGTTATGGATATTGCAGAATCTGCTATTAAGCAACTTGATAAAATTAGAGCATCTCTTGGTTCTGTTCAAAACCAAATGGTTTCGACAATCAATAATATCTCTATAACTCAAGTAAATGTAAAGGCAGCAGAGTCGCAAATTAGAGATGTTGATTTTGCAGAAGAGTCAGCAACTTTCCAAAAACATAATATTCTAGCTCAGTCTGGAAGTTATGCAATGAGTCAGGCTAACCAAGCTCAACAAAATGTAATGAGATTATTACAATAGTATTTTTTAGATAGAGAGGCTAACTCTCTATCTTTTTTTTATTCTTCATAAAGTGACTGCAAACTAATATTTAATATTAGAAATTAAAATTATTAATTTTGGGTTTATACTTATAAAAATGTTTTAATTTTTTTGACTTATTGTCGATTTTACAAATGTAGCAAGGATGCTATAAACAAAATCTAAAAAGGAGTTTAGAATGGGTTTTAGAATTAATACAAATGTAGCTGCAATGAATGCACATACACTTTCATTAATGAATAATAGGGGTTTGGATACTTCATTAGAGAGATTAAGTTCTGGTCTTAGAATTAATAAAGCGGCAGATGATGCTGCTGGAATGATGATAGCTGATAGCTTGAAAAGTCAATCAAGTTCGTTAGGTCAGTCAATAAAAAATGCTAATGATGGTGTTGGAATTATCCAAATAGCTGATAAGGCTATGGAGCAACAGTTAAAAATTCTTGATACAATCAAAACAAAAGCTACTCAAGCTGCACAAGATGGTCAAACAGCTAGCTCGAGAGCTGCAATTCAATCAGACATTACAAAGCTTATGGCATCACTTGATAGTATAGCTACTACTACAAGTTACAATGGACAAAAACTACTTTCAGGTGGATATTCTGGTAAAGCATTCCAAGTTGGTGGATATTCAAGTGAAACTGTTGGTTTTAGTATCGGTGCAACAAATTCTGACAAAATAGGTCATGTTAGAGTTGAAACTGCTGCAATTACAGCAGAAGCCGCAGCTTTAGCTTTAAGTATATCTTCAGCTGATGGCACAAATTTAATGACTATTGAAAGTGTAACTATCTCTAACACTGCTGGAACTGGTGTTGGTGTATTGGCAAATGCGATTAATAAAAACTCTGACAAATTAGGTGTCAAAGCAAGTTGGACAGCACAATCAACAGGAAACTCTGTAATTGCTGGAGGAGATATAATATCTTTATCTATCAATGGGGTTAAAATAGGAAATGTAAGTGCAATAGCTGCAAATGATGCAGATGGAAAACTTGCTGCTGCTATTAATGCAATTACAGACCAAACTGGAGTTGAAGCATTTACAGATGATACTGGTAGATTAAATCTTAGAAGTATTGATGGTAGAGGTATTGTTACAACAAGTGATAGTGAAAATGCTTCTGGTTTATCTCTATCTACAACTTCTAATTATGGTAGATTAACTCTTCTAAAATTAGGTGCTAATGATATAGTATTTAGTGCTGGTGGTTATATGGAATCAACATCAGCTGCTGTTACACTTAATTTAGGTGATGTTGCTGGAACATTTAGTGGTTCAGTAGCAAGTGCAATTGGAGCAAATGCTAACTCAAATATTGGTAATACAAATACAAATGGAATTGGTGCTGGTGTAACAAGTCTAAAAGGTGCTATGGTTGTTATGGAGATTGCTGATTCTGCAATCAAACAACTTGGAAAAGTTAGGGCATCTCTTGGTTCTGTTCAAAATCAAATGGTTTCAACAATTAATAATATCTCTATAACTCAAGTAAATGTAAAAGCAGCTGAGTCACAAATTAGAGATGTTGATTTTGCAGAAGAGTCAGCAACTTTCCAAAAACATAACATTTTAGCTCAATCTGGAAGTTATGCAATGAGTCAGGCTAACCAAGCTCAACAAAATGTAATGAGGCTTTTACAGTAGAAGAGGATGAGACAGAAGATAGTAAATCTTCTCTCTCCTCTAACTACTATTCTAAAATATCTGATTTTGAAAGGTCGAAGATAGATAAAAATAACAGAGACGATAAAAAAGATAATTTAGAAGAAAAATCAAGAAAAGATTTGGTAACAAATCAGACAAAAGAAAAAAATTCAAAAAATAGAGATGAGTTTGTTAATCTATTCTCATTTGTAGATTAACATCTCTCTTTACTACTTTAAAACTTTAACTCCAAATAAATAGAAAAACAAAGCACAAATTTATTATAATTTCAAAAACATTAGGGGCAATTAAGTTATGAATAAAAATATTAGAAACTTTTCAATAATAGCTCACATCGACCATGGCAAAAGCACACTTGCAGATAGATTAATTCAAGAGTGTGGAGCTGTGAGTGAGCGAGAAATGACATCTCAAGTTATGGACACTATGGATATAGAAAAAGAGCGAGGAATTACAATCAAAGCTCAAAGTGTAAGATTAAATTATAGTTTAAATGGAGAAGAGTATATTTTAAATTTAATCGATACTCCAGGACATGTTGATTTTAGTTATGAAGTTAGTAGGTCTTTGGCTTGTAGTGATGGTGCCTTATTAATAGTAGATGCTACTCAAGGAGTTCAAGCACAAACAATAGCAAATGTTTATATTGCATTGGAAAACAATTTAGAAATTATTCCTGTAATTAATAAAATAGATTTACCATCTTCAGACCCAGAGAAGGTAAAAGCTGAAATTGAGCATATAATTGGAATTGATTGCACAAATGCCCTCTTAGTTAGTGCAAAAAGTGGAATAGGTATAAAAGAGCTTTTAGAAGCAATAGTTGAGCGAATTCCAGCACCCAAAGAGTTTGAAACTAATGAGACAAAGGCTCTAATTTATGATAGTTGGTTTGATAACTATTTGGGAGCATTGGGACTTATTAGAGTTTTTAGTGGTGAAATAAAAAAGGGTGATATGGTATTTATTATGGGAACAGAAAAGAAACACGAAGTTTTAGATTTGCTCTATCCTCATCCAATTATGCAAAAAAAGACAAATTCACTCAAAGCAGGAGAGATTGGTATAATTGTAATGGGGCTTAAAAATGTAAAAGATGTGCAAGTTGGAGATACTGTAACTTTGGCAAAAAATCCAGCAAAAAATCCAGTAGCTAAGTTTGAACCAGCTAAATCTTTTGTATTTGCAGGACTTTATCCAATAGATACAGATAAGTTTGAAGATTTAAGAGATGCTTTGGATAAGCTTAAAATGAATGATGCAAGTATATCTTATGAGCCAGAAACTTCGATAGCTTTAGGTTTTGGATTTAGAGTTGGTTTTTTAGGACTATTGCATATGGATGTTGTGCAAGAACGATTAGAGCGAGAGTTTGGACTTGATTTAATTGCCACAGCTCCAACTGTTGTATATAGAGTCAAAACTACAAAAGGTGAAGAAATAGTCGTTCAAAATCCAAGCGAACTACCAGAACCTCAAGAGATAGAAGAGATTTATGAGCCTTATGTAAAAGCGACGGTAATTACTCCAAGTGAGTTTGTTGGAAACATCATAACTATGTTAAATAACAAAAGAGCTATGCAAGAAAAGATGGATTATCTAAATCCAGAGCGAGTTATGCTTGTTTATGCAATTCCATTAAATGAGATAGTTGTAGATTTTTATGATAAGCTTAAAAGTCTTACAAAAGGTTATGCAAGTTTTGATTATGAACCAATCGATTATCGAGTTGGAAATTTAGTAAAACTTGATGTAAGAGTTGCTGGAGATATCGTTGATGCTTTATCAATTATCGTTCCAAGAGAACAAGCAGATTATCGAGGAAGAGAGTTAGTAAAACATATGAAAGAGCTAATTCCTATGCAACTTTTTGAAGTCTCAATTCAAGCAAGTATCGGAAATAAGGTAATAGCAAGAGAAACAGTTAAAGCTATGCGAAAAAATGTAACTGCTAAATGTTATGGTGGTGATATTACAAGAAAAAGAAAACTCTTAGAAAAACAAAAAGAGGGTAAAAAGCGAATGAAAGCTATTGGTAGAATTTCACTTCCTCAAGAGGTTTTTATGAGTGTATTAAAAATTGATTAGATGTGTAATTTGTGCAAAATTTTCAATTCCATTGATTTGTAAAAGTTGTCAAGAAAAACTATTACAAGCAAACTTAAATAAAAGAGAAATAGATAAAGATTTTGAAATCTTCTCTTTTTATAAATATAGTGATATAGAAGAGCTTTTGAAATCAAAATATATGCCTTTTGGCTCTTTTATATTTAATATATTGGCAAAAAATTCATTCAAAAAATTTTCTGATAGTTTCAATTTTGATACAAAAATTTATGCAATCCCAATTGATGATATTCCAAAAAGAGAGTTTTCTCATACAGCACTTTTAGCAAAACATTTAAAATCAAAAACAATAAAACCAATATATAATTCACTAATTGCAAAAAATAGAGTTGAATATTCTGGCAAGACTCTTGATTTTAGGCTTAAAAATAGAAGAAATTTTGTATATAATGGAAAAAGTAAAATTGATGTAATATTAATAGATGATGTAGTTACTACGGGACTTACGATGAAAGAAGCAAAGCTAAAACTATCTGAATATGGAGTGAAAGTAATGTTTGGAATTACACTTGCAAATGCAAAAGAGTGAAAGAAATTTCACTCTCTTAGTTTGCTCTAATTATATAAGCTTCACCATTTGTAAGAGTTACTGTTCTCTCATTTGAATCCAAATTATGTGCTATTTGAATTAGAGCATCATCATTTGCTTTAAATAGAGTATCTCCATCATTAATTTTTGTTGGAACATTTAGAACTAAATCTACTCTTCTATTCTCAACAACATTATTAGTCGATGAATTAGATGATGAACTACTAACAACATCGTTATTAGAAACTGTCGTTGAACTACTACTATTACAACCCACAAAAAGTGCTCCAAAGATTGGAAGTGCTAAAAGAAACTTTTTCATATGACCCCTTTTTTAAGTTTCATTGATTATAGCAAAATATATATAAGAATTTCTTTATATCCAAAAAAATATATTTTTATGATATAGAGTTGATACTATTAAGCTCTATGTAAAACCATTTTTTTATTTTCATCAAATAGTGTATCTACTCTCTCTTTACACTCTTTTGCACTTTCATAATCACTCAATGTTGTATAAACAATAATAGGTTTTATATTTAAATATGAATACATGTTATTGAATTCTTCAGTTACTGCTTTTTCTATTTTTTTTGCATAAACAGAAGCACTTTCATGATTTGAGTTTGACAAAATTACATATATATCTCCACTCCCTTTTTTTGAAACAACATCACTTATTCTTGTATTTTTATCGATACATTTTTTAAACTCTTGAGCTATTTTTACCAACTCTATACTATTTACAATATTACTAATTCTATCAATATTTATAGCTATTCTAACTATTGAGAGAGAATATGAGTATCTATGAGCTTTTGCCACTTCACTATCTAGCATAGTATCAAAAGAGAGATATATTGATAACTCTTTTATATTTTCATAAAGTTTTACATTTTGCTCTTTTATCTTTTCTAAATTTCCAAAATCTTTAGAAGGATTAAGAAGTGTTTTATATTTATCATCTAAAATTTTTTTTAACTCATCTAAACTTACTTCAAGCTCCATTGCTCTATCTACAATTGTATCTCTATTTTGTAATATACTATTAAATAGTGTTTTGATATTATGCTCTCTTGCATCTTCTATTTCTGTAATATTATAAGCAACAGATAAAAATCCACTAACTACACCATCTTCTATTACAGGATGAATAGTATTATCTAAGTAGTAATGAGGGCCTAATTTACTTCTGTTTTTTAATCGACCTTTCCAAACTCTACCATCTAATATTGTATTCCACATATCTGTGTATAACTCATATTTTGTATCGGAATGTCTTAATAGTGAATGTCTTTTGCCTATAATTTCATCTAATGTATATCCAGAAATTCTACAAAAATTATCATTTACATACTTAATCACACCATCTATATCTGTTTTAGATATTATTGCATATTGATTAATAGTTTCAAAGCAACTTTTTAAATGGTTTTCCACTGCAAAACCTCTCTTTTTATTCTTAATAGTATTATATTTTTTTAAATATTTAAATATACTAAAATCAGCATTGAGTATAATATCAATATTAATAACTTTAAGGATTTCTATGACAAAAGATGAGTATTTAAAAAATGTAGAGATATTAAATAAATGGGCAGATAGTTATTACAGATTAGATAATCCTATTGCTAGTGATGAAGAGTATGATAATTTATACAATTTAATAAAAGAGTATGAAACTAAAAATCCAAAAGACGTAGCTATAAACTCACCAACACAAAGAGTAGGAGGAAAAGTTTTAGAAGAGTTTAATAAAGCTTTTCATTTAACCAAAATGTGGAGTTTGGAAAAGATTTCTAATATTAACGAAATTAATAATTGGATTAAGAAAGTCTCTACGTATGGTGATTTAGAGTTTTATTGTGAGCCAAAATATGATGGAGCGAGTTTAAATCTTATTTATGAAAATGGGTATTTAGTAAAAGCAATAACAAGAGGTGATGGTGAAATTGGTGAAGATGTAACTATTAATGCAAGAACTATAAAAACCATTCCTTTCGCAATAGATTATAAAGAACTAATTGAAATAAGAGGAGAAGTTGTAATTTATAAAGATGATTTTGATAGAATAAATAGTGAAAGATTAAAAGATAATCTACCGTTATTTGCAAACCCTCGAAATGCTTCTGCTGGAAGTCTAAGACAGTTAGATTCAAAAATTTGTGCAAAACGAAAATTAGTTTTTATTCCTTGGGGATTTGGAAAACATAACCTTAAATCAAGAAAATTTTCAGATATTATGAAATTTATTTATTCATTGGGATTTATCAAACCTAACTTTAGAGAAATATGTAAAAATATTGAAGAGATTGAGAAATTTTATCAAAAAATTTTAAAAAATAGAAATAGTGAAAAAATATTATTAGATGGTATGGTAGTAAAAATTAACTCTCTGGGTGTTGAGGAGAAACTTGGCTATACTAAAGATTCTCCAAGATGGGCATTCGCATATAAGTTCCCAGCTATTGAAAAGACAACAAAACTACTTGATGTAGTTATGCAAATAGGTAGAACTGGGGTTATTACTCCTGTTGGTATTTTAGAAAAGATACTAATTGATGGAGTTTATGTAGAAAGAGTTACTCTTCATAACTTTGAAGAAATTAAAAATAAAGATTTGAAAATAGGAGATATTGTTACAATTATAAGAAGTGGTGATGTTATTCCGAAATTAATTACTGTTTTAAAAGATAGAAGAACTGGTTTAGAAAAAGAGATAATTAAACCGACTCATTGTCCAAATTGTGGAAGTTTGTTACTTGATGAAGGAGTTTTAATTAAATGTCAAAACTTATCTTGTAGTGCGATAGCAATAAACTCTATTATTCATTTTGCAAAAAAGTCTTGTATGAATATAGACGGTTTAGGTGAAAGTATAGTAACTACTCTTTTTGAAGCAAATCTAATAAAAGATATTTTAGACCTATATAATTTATGTAGAGAAGACTTACTTAAATTAGAAGGATTTAAAGATAGAAAAGTTGACAATCTATTAAATGCTATTGAAAATAGTAAAAATGTTGAATGTTCTAAATTTCTAAATAGTTTAGGAATTTTACATATTGGAGAAGTTGCAAGTAAGAAAATTTGTGATAAGTTCGGGTTAGATTTTTTAAATTTGACTTATAACGATTTAATTCAAATTGATGGGTTTGGAATAGAAATTGTAAACTCTTTTTTAGATTTTATAAGGATTAATAATGAAAAGATATTAAAATTAATGGAAATTGTTAAACCTAAAAATTCTGAAAAAGAAAAGATTAACTCTATTTTTAAAAATAAAAAAATAGTTTTGACAGGAAGTATGAGTAAAACTCGTGATGAAATAAAAACAATTTTAGAAAACTTAGGAGCAACAGTTTCAAATAATATTTCTAAGACGACTGATTATTTAATTTATGGAGAAAATAGTGGAAGCAAGTTAGATAAAGCGGAAGTTTTTGGAGTGAAAGTTTTAAGTGAAGATGAGTTTTGGAAAAGTTTAGACTAATCCAAATTTTTTAAATATTTTCTTCTTTTTCTACAAAGTTTAGGCTTTTTAAGAAACTAAATTCCCTATTTATCTAACTTTCAAACAAATTAATTATCGAACTTAGGTGATAGATTATGCTTGAACAAAAGATAGTAATTGAAGATTTTTAAAGAGTTAGAATTAATCTAACTCTTATAGAAGTCCATCAACTGTATCTTCAATATTGTGAAACATAAATTTAAATCCTTCGTCTAATAGTCGTTTAGGAATTGCACTTTGTCCATCAACTAAAACTTTTGCACCTTCACCAAATATAAGCTTTAATACAAATTCTGGAAGTGGTAAAAATGCTGGTCTATGTAGTTTTTTGCCAATTGCTTTTGTCAATCCTAAATTTGTTGTTGGCTCTGGTGCAGTTAAATTATATACATCTTTTGTATTTTCATTAGAGATTACAAACATAAATGCTCTCACCAAATCCGAAATATGAATAAATGAGAAGTATTGTCTTCCATTTCCAATAGTCCCACCAAGACCTAATTTAAATGGTGGTAACATCTTAGCAAATGCTCCTCCATCACTTCCCATAACTATTCCAAATCTAAATATGACAACTCTACATTTAGCATTCATAGCTTCCTTTTCCCAATCTTTGCATAAATTTGCCAAAAAATCATTTCCATAATTGCTATCATATTCACTATAAGTCCCTATATTGTCATATATTCCAACTGCTGATGTAGATATAAATAGCTTTGATTTTGTTGAGCGATTTGCTACTTCTACCATCTTTTTTGTTGTATCTATTCGACTATTATATAAACTTTTTTTATAATCCTCACTCCATCTACCAAGAATTGGCACACCTGCTAAATTTATAAAAATTTCTGCATCTTTGGTTTTATCATATAACTTATCAATGTTATCAAAATCATTTCTACTTAGTGGGATAATCTCGTATCCATCATCTTTTAAACTCCGAACAATATGTTTTCCAACAAACCCCGATGCTCCACTAATTGCTACTATCATATACACACTCCAAGTTAAGATAAATTAATATTACCTCTTTTTTCTTAAAAAGATTATATTAAAAATCTTTTTTGTTATAATATAAGAAAAGATAAGGTTTGTGAATGTTTAAATTATCAATTTTGTTATTTATTATGTTTAGTTTTTTTGGATGTTCAAACTTATCATTATTCTCAATACAAACATCATTTAATAGTAATAATGAAAAGATAGAAGTTAGACAAATTCCAAATTGGTATTTAAATCCTCCACAAAACAGTGCAGAATATTTGTATGGTGTTGGTGTTGGGAGTAAATTAGAGAGTGCAAAAGCTGAAGCACTAAATGGAATTGTTGCAAATTTGAGTGTGGATATTAGCTCTAAATTCAAAAAAGATGAGCAGTTAAAAAATATAAATGGAAGTGAAACTTTTTCTTCATCTATATCACACAAAATTGAAATGGAAGTAAAAAAACTCACTTTAATTGAGCCAACTATTGAAAAAAGTGAAAAAATAGATAGAGATTACTATATTATTATGAAAGTTAGCAGAGTTAAACTACTAAATCATAAGATGGCAGAGCTTAGTAATATCGATAAAAAGATAGATATTGCTTATGAAGAAGCTATATCAAAAAATAGTTTTGAAGCTTTGCAAGATTTTAAACTTTTAAAAAATGATTTAGAGTTGGCAACTTCAAATAGTTATATAATCTCAATTTTAGACCCAAACTTTAACTCTCAAAGTTATATAAATAAATACAACTCATATCTAATAAAATTAGAAAAAATTATCTCAAATATCTCATTTGATGTTTATGGAGATGGCGAATTTCATCGTGAGTTAATAAACTTTTTAAATATTCAAGGTTTTAAAATTAGTAAAAATTCTGAAATAGTAGTAAAACTAAAAAGTGATAAAAAAGAGTCCGAAATGTATGGATTTTATATTAGCAAAGTTACAACTACAATAAACTTTATAGTAGATGATGAGGTGATTTTTTCAAAAATTATAGATTCCGTTGGTAAATCAGCAAATAGTTATTCCATTGCTTTTGGGAATGCTTCAAAAGAGTTTGGCAAAAAATTAAAAGAGTTAGATAGTGGAGTATTTGGATTTTGATATTAGAAGAGTTATATGAAAGTGGCTTAAAAAAGAGTCTATTTTTTGAGCGAAAAGTTAAAATTGATATGGAGTTTAATAAACTATACATTTATGGCTCACCAAAATCTGGCAAAAGCTCACTTGTATATGATTTTTTAACTCATCAAAACAGAAAATTTTTATATATAGATTTTGCAGATATTAGAGTAAAAAATATAACAACAGCTATTTTAGAGCAATTTATTGAGCAAAATTTCATTAAACTTATTGTATTTGATAGTTTTAATTTTCAAATTGAATTGCCAAAAGTTGAGCAGTTAATAATCATTTCTGATAAATATAGAAACTTAAATGAGTTTAAATATTTGCATATTAAACCTTTGGATTTTGAAGAGTATATCTCATTTGATAGAAAGTTTCAAAGCATAAATAGTTCATTTAATCAATTTCTAAAAGATGGAAATCTGCCTGAAATTATTTCACTTGTAGAATTGAAAAAATTACAACGACATCAAGAAATTATCAGATTAATAACACATGACAGTGTTGAAGTTCAAATTTTAGTTGAATTTATAAAAAATATATCAAATAAATTGACACTTTTTCAACTATTTAATATTCTAAAATCTGAAATTAAAATTTCAAAAGATAGACTTTATCAATTCTCCAAATCATTAGTTGAGCGAGAAATAATATTTTTAGTTGAGCGATTTAATCAACCAAAAGCACCAAAAAAGATATTTAGCTTTAGTTTTGCACTATTTGAAGCGACAAGTTTCAAAAAAGATTTTGCAAGAGTTTTTGAAAATATGGTATTTTTAGAACTCTCAAATAGATATAACGATATTTACTACACAAATTTTTTGACATTTTATATCCCATCTCAAAAAAAAGCACTCATTACAATCCCTTTTGTAGATGAAGTTGGAATAGAAAAGAGAGTTATTCGAGTTTCAAAAGAGATTTTTGAGCTACAAATCGAAGAGATAGAAATTATTACAATAAATTTTAGTTATTCAAAAAATTATCAAAAATTCAAACTTGAAGCAACACCTTTTCTTGAATGGGCTTTAATGGTTAATTAATGAAAGTTATCTTCAACAACGGTTTCAATATCCAAAAACTATTCCACTTTTTGATTTTTGACTACCATCTTCTATCATTTTTTTTGAAAACTCAATCTCAAATTTTTCATAAAAATCATCCAATTTACAAAAAATCTCTACTAAACTATATTCAGACATATATACTCTTTTTGCTATTTTAACATAAAAATCTATTGTCGAACTCAGGTGATATAGTGAATATTAAAAAGTCAATAATTTATCTAATATGTAGTAAAATTATAAAAAACAAAGAAGGTGATAAATGAGTAATTTAGTTTTAAAAGGTATAAATGAATTAAGAAATAAATTAATAGATATATCAAAAAAAAATAAACTTATTAATTATAAAAGACCAAATAAATCCAAAAACCTTATAATAATAGATGAATCTACTGAATTTATTTACAATTATTTATTAAAAGAAGAAAAGAAATTTCAATTCAAATTTATACCTGACCCTTTAATTTCAAAAGAAGATTTAGTAAAGCTTAATGAAAAAATTGCTGATAATAAAGATAAGTTGAAAGAAGCAACTAAAAATCAAGATGAAATTAAAAAAAAAGAACTATTCGCTATCCTTGATAAATTAGAAGAAGAAAAAAAAGAACTTCAAAAACAAATATTATTTACTGCTGAAGAAAGAGCAAATGAATTAGGTTTTAATATTTCAAAAGAACTTCCAAAAGTTGATTTAAATAGATCTAGTGTGGAAGAAAAATATACAGACTATTTTTTGCAAACTTTACATTATTCAAATGAAATGGAAAAAATACTAATATCTATAGAAAGAGATGCAAGAGCTATAATTGAAGAAACTGGCTCCAGTATGCTTTATCTAATTCTTGGTTTATTGAAATGGAAAGAAGCTAAAAATTCAGAAGAATATATAAATTCTCCATTAATAGCAATTCCTATTATTTTAAATAAAGAAAAGAAAAATAATAAATATGAATTTACATTAGAATATAGTGGAACTGGAATAGATACAAATAAATCATTAGCTGAAAAACTCAATAATGACTATGGAATTATTCTTCCTGAATTAACAGAAGATACAGAATATTGTGATTATTTAAAACAAGTAAAAATAGTTATTGAATATCAAAAAGATTGGTCATTAAAAAATGAAATAGCTATAGATTTTTTTAAATTTGACAAAATTTTAATGTACCAAGACTTAAAGGAAGAAAATTGGCAAAATGGAATACCATTATCTAAAAAAGATATATTTATAGATATATTTGAAGGAAAAAAAACATCTAATATATCTATGTTTAGAGAAGAATATGATATAGATTCAAATAAAATAGCTAATGATATTCCTCTTGTCATGAATGCTGATTCTTCTCAACATAGTGCTATTTTTGATGTTATGAGTGGAAAAAATATTGTAATCGAAGGACCTCCTGGAACAGGTAAATCTCAAACAATTTCTAATTTAATAGCTGTTTTATTGTCAAAAGGAAAATCTGTTTTATTTGTGTCTGAAAAACTTGCTGCATTAGAAGTAGTTCATAAAAGACTTAATAAAGTTGGTCTTGATGATTTTTGTTTAGAATTACATAGTAATAAGTCTCAAAAAGTAAAGGTTTTAGATAGTATAAAAAAGAGAATAGATACAAAATATGAAGATATTTATGATATAAAAACTACCATAGAACAAATTGAAAATAAAAAGAAGGAATTAAAAGAGTATATAGAATTATTACATAAACCTTATGGAGCAATAAATAAAAAGATATATACTATTTTTTGGTTGGTTGAGAAATATAATAATTCTTCAAAGTATTTAACATTTAATATTCCAAATGCAAGTAAATACAGTAATTCTGAATTTTCAAATATTGTAGAAGAACTTCAAAAATATGAAAAAATTTTAAAAGAATATGATTTTAAAATTTTTTATTGGAATGGTTTAGATACTAAAAATTTAAACTTTAGCGATATTGATTCTTTTACAGAAAATCTTGAACTTTTAAAATTTAATTTAATTGAAATTCAAAAAGAATTTCAAAAATTAAACTTGAATATTTCTAATGAATATAATGAAAGTAAAAATATTTTTACTTTCATTAAAAAATTTTATAATCTGAAAATTGAAAACATTTCAAAAAAACTTTTAGCTAATTTTGAACTTAATCACAGTGTTTATAATGATTTTTTGGATAACTATTTAATTATCAAAAATAAAGCATCGAATATAATAGAAAATATACAAAATTTAAAAGAAAACAATGAATTATTTGAAAAAATTATTTTAAATATTGCTAAAATAGATAAAATATTAAAACATATAAAAAATGAAACTAATCTGTCTAATAATAACAATATGGAATATATTTATCAATTAAATATAGGAATCAAACACTTACAAAATATTAATTTAGACTTATACTGTGCTATAAATGAAAACTATTTTGATAGCTCTTTCTCTACAATACTTAATAATATAAAAACAGATTTATTGAAATACCAAACTAAAAAAGATTTATTATCAAATATTTCTAATATAAATGAAGTTGATAATATTTCAATTCAAGAAATCCATTCTATTGAGACTATAATAAAGAAAAAGAAAAATTCTGTTTTTAGTTTTTTTTCTAATGAATATAAACAAGCTAAGATTAAAATTGACAATATTTTAGTTAATTCATTACCAAATGATAAAAATGAATGGGATAATATAGTAAATCAAATAAAAGATTATATAGTGTTTAAAAATGAATTGGAGCAAAACAGCCATTATAAAAAATATTTTGGAAGGCTTTTTGAAGGAACAAAAACAGAAGTTAAAAAAATTGAAATATTATATAATTGGTTTTTGACTCTTAAAGAAAAAATAAATATTTCTGAAATATTAAATTTATTAATAAGTGGAAATTCTAAAAAGTATAATTTACTTATATCTTACAAAGATTCACTATCTTCTATCTTAGAATTATATAATAATTCAATAATTGAACTTGAAGAAAAAAGTAATAAAAGTTTTTTAAATAAACTTTATTATGACAAGAATGATGTAGATATTATTTTATTTAAAGACAAATTAGAAAAAATAAATCGTAATATTGAATGTTATATAATCTCTATTTATAAAACTACAAATATTAATAAAAACAATGAATTTGAAAGTGAATTATTTAAATTATTAAAAAATAATACTAATTTAGATGAGATTTTTGAAATAATAAAAAAATATGATATTGAGATAAATGACTTAGCTTCTAATTTTGAAGATTTCATAAAATATGGTAAAAAAATATCTAATTTGGCTTTTGATTTATCAGATAAAACATATAACATCGTTTTAAATACAAAAAATTTATATAATTATATTTCTAATTCATATTTAGATGTAAATTTAAGAAAGGAGTTATATAAAGATTTTGATATATTTAATATACTAAGAAATATAGCAAAACAGCAAGAAAAAATAAATATTATTTATACAGAAATAGAAAAAAAAGTGACTATCAACGACAGTTTTTTTGGAGAAAATACGACTAAAATATCTACATATATAGAAAAATTAGATAATATCAATGATAATAAAAAAACTTTATCAATTTGGATTGATTATCAACAAATAATTAAAGATTTGAAAAATTTTGGATTAGATGCAATTATTGAAAAATTTGATGAACAAAAATTGCCTCTTGATGAAATTGTTAATAATTTTAAATATAATTTTTATAACACATTATTAAAAATAATATTTGAAGAAAATAAAATTTTTAATAAATTTAATAGAATTTATCATGAACAAACAATAAAAATATTTAAAGAATTAGATGAAAATCTAATAAATTTAAATAAAAAGAAAGTTAAACATTTAATAAGTCAAAAAGAAATTATTTATGGACATAGAGGAGGAAGAAAAAGTGACTTAACAGAATATGGATTACTTGAAAATGAAATTAATAAAAAGAAACGACATATTCCTATAAGACAATTAGTAGCAAGAGCATCTGAAACTTTAAAAGCTTTAAAACCTTGTTTTATGATGAGTCCACTGTCTGTAGCTCAATATTTGCCACCTAATCAAATTGAGTTTGATATATTAATTATTGATGAAGCTTCTCAATTAAAACCAGAAGAAGCATTAGGTTCAATTGCTCGTGTAAAACAAATTGTAATAGTTGGAGACCCTAAACAATTGCCACCAACATCATTCTTTGATTCTATAAATAAAAATGAAGATGATGATACAGTAGCAAGTGAAAGCGAATCTATTCTTGATATTTGTTTGAATTTATATAAACCTATTAGACAATTAAGATGGCATTATCGTTCACAACATGAAAGTTTAATTTATTTTTCTAATAAACAATTTTACGATGGAAATCTTATAGTTTTTCCTTCTCCATCAAATAAAAATAATGAAGAATTAGGAATTAAATATCACTATATAGAAGATTCTATTTATCAAAGTAGTAAAAATGAAATAGAAGCAAAAAATATTATTGAACATTTAGAAAAGCAAATGAAAAATCAACCCAAAAAGTCAATTGGAGTCGGAACATTTAACTCAACACAAAGAGATTTAATTCAAGATATGATTGATGAAAAAGAAAAAGAGTCAGCAGTGATTTCTGAATATATTTCTTCTTGGTCAAATACAAGTGAGCCATTTTTTGTAAAAAATCTTGAAAATATTCAAGGCGATGAAAGAGATGTAATTTTTATTTCAACTACTTTTGGAAAAGATAAAGATACAGGAAAAATATATCAAAGATTTGGTCCAATAAATTCTGATATGGGATGGAGAAGATTAAATGTATTAGTTACTCGTGCTAAGCAAAAAATGGAAGTCTTTACTTCAATGAGAAGTAGCGATATTATAGTTTCTGAAAATAGTTCAAGAGGAGTTAGAGAATTTAAGGCTTTTTTAAATTATTTAGAACAAGGTATTATTTTTGAATCTCCAAAAATTACAAATAAAGACTTTGATTCTGAATTTGAAATATCTGTTTATAATATCTTAAAGGATTGTGGATACGAATGTGTTCCACAAGTTGGAGTAGCTGGTTATTTTATTGACTTATCAGTTAAATCTTTAGAAAATCCTAATGATTTTGTATTAGCAATAGAATGTGATGGAGCAACATATCATTCATCAAAATCAGCAAGAGATAGAGATAGATTAAAACAAGAAGTATTAGAAACTCTTGGTTGGAAAGTATATAGAATTTGGTCTGTTGATTGGTATAAAAACAGAGAAAATGAAATTGGAAAATTGATTAAAATTGTTAAGCAAGCACAAGAAGAATATAATAAAAATACAAAAAAAGAAATTGATATGAATGATAAATGATTTATTAAAGTCTCAAAGATATGAAATTGATAAGCCAAATAAATTTAAGTATTTGGATGAAAAACAACTATCAAAAATTTAGATTAATTAAAAAAGTGGCGGACAGGGAGGGATTTGAACCCTCGGTACCGTTACCAGTACGTCTCCTTAGCAGGGAGGTGGTTTAAGCCACTCACCCACCTGTCCAAACAAGTTATGTGGAGTAGAAGTATAACAATGATTTTATAAGATAGAGCTTAATTTTTATCTAAAAACTTCATAATTTCAGCGATTAAATCGTCGTCATCTTTACTTTTTGCTTGAATTATAACTTTTTTATCATCATGATATAAAATTGTGATGTTTTGATTGTAGTTTGTAATTAGTTTTATATCTTTTGCTAAAGCTTTGATTTTTAAAATAACTAAATCTACAAACTCTCTTGTATTTATATCAAGCTTTCCAAATCTATCAATAATTTCGCCTTCAAGCTCTTTTACACTTTCAATATTTTCACATTTGCTAAATCTTCTATATAGCTCAAGTCTAATTCTATCTTCAGCTATTAAAAGTGGTGAGAGATAAGCATTTATTGAAAGTTTAACATCTATACTTTTTTTCTCTTTTGAACTTTTACCACTTAACTCAAAAATAGCATCTTCAAGCATTCTAAGATATAGCGAATATCCAACATTTTTAATATGCCCACTTTGAGCTTCTCCCAAAATATTTCCACCACCTCTAATTTCTAAATCAAGCATTGCTAAATTTGCACCACTTCCTAAATGCGAGTTACCTTCTAATGCTTGAAGTCGCTTTTTTGCATCAATAGTTAAATTTTCTTTATCTGTTACTAAAAAGTAACAATAACCTTCTTTTGCTCCTCTTCCAACTCTACCTCTTAATTGATGTAAATCTGCAATTCCAAATCTATCTGCATTTTCAATCAAAATTGTATTTACATTTGGAATATGCAGTCCTGATTCGATAATTGATGTGCTAAGTAGTAAATCATATTCTCTATTTGCAAATTTTATCATCTCTTCTTCACTCTCATTTGAGCCAATTTGTGAATGCAAAACAGCGATTTTTAAATTTGGTATAACTTTTAAAATCTCTTTTTTTCGTTCATCTATCGTTGCGATATGATTATGCACATAAAATATCTGCCCACCTCTTCTTAGCTCTTTTAAAATCACTTCTTTTAGCAAAGCTTCACTATACTCTCTTACAAAACTTCTAACTCCAATTCGCTCAATAGGTGCTGTTTTGATTTCGCTAATAGTTTTAACTGATGATAGTGCCATATTTAAAGTTCGTGGAATTGGTGTTGCACTCATTGATAAGAGGTGAGTTAATTTTGATAATTCTTTTAATTTCTCTTTTTGCTTAACTCCAAATTTATGCTCTTCATCAATTATAACTAAAGCTAAATTTTTAAATTCACTTCCAAATAGTGAGTGAGTGCCAATAACCACATCAACTGTTCCATCTTTTAAAGCTTGTAAAACTCGCTTTTTATCTTTTGGCTCTATAAATCTGTCAAGTTTTGCCACTCTGATATTAAATTTTTCCACTCTATTTTTTATACTGTTATAAAGTTGATTTGATAAAAGTGTAGTTGGAGCTATCATTGCTACTTGATAACCACTTTTGACTGTTGCAAATATTGCATTCATAGCAACTTCAGTTTTGCCAAATCCAACATCTCCAACTAACAATCTATCCATAATAGAACCACTACTTAAATCTTTAAATATCTCTTCAATTGCTTCCATTTGGTCTGTTGTATATTCAAATTTTGCACTATCTCTAAACTCTTTTAGCTCTCTGAAATTACTCTTAATCAAAAAGCCTTTATAACTTTCTCTAATAGCTGATAACTCTATTATAGCTTTAGCATTTTCAATTAACTGCTCTCTTACTTTCTCTTTTAGCTTTGCAAAACTACCTTTACCAAGTTTATCAATAACAGGCACAACTCCACTATTAGCAATATATCTATCAATGGTTTCTAAATTTTCAACAGGAATAAAAAGCTTATCATCACCTTGATATTTTATCAATACAAAATCTCTCATAGCTCCTAAAATTGGCTCTTTTGATAATCCACAAAATATTCCAACACCATATAAATGATGAACTACAAAATCTCCAATTTTCAACTCATCTAATATAATTTTGCTACTTTTTAAGCTATTTTTAATAGTTTTTTTATGAAGTGTTAAAATTAACTCATCTTTTGATATGAAATTTAAATATATATCTTTTTCTATTTTTTTATATTTTTCTACTTTAATATTTCTAATATATGCGATATTTTTATAAATTAGTGTTATCTTTTTATTAGCATGCCAATCTAAAATTTCATCTATATTTTTTATATTTTCTAACTCTTTAAAGCTTTTGGCTTCTTCTATTTGAGTGATTTTAATCTCATTTTTTGGGATTAAATTAGAGTTAAATTCATAAAACTCATTTAAATCTATTGCATCAATACTAAATATTTTTTTATTAGAAATTAAATTTATATTTCGCTCCAAATACCAAAATCCCAAAGATTGAATATCTTTAAAAAAGCTATTTCCAACTTTTGATAACTTTTGTAAAGTTTCATAACTATCTCTATTTAGTGAAAAAAGTCTTGGGTAAATTTCAACAGTTTCCAACTCATCTTTTATACTTTTTTGTGTATCAATATCAAAATATCTAATAGATTCAATATCACTATCAAAAAGCGATATTCTAAGAGGTTTTTCTAAATTAATTGGAAAAATATCTATAATATCTCCTCTAATAGATACTTCACCTTTTGACTCTATAATATCTACAAACTCAAATCCAAAAAATAGTAGTTGCTCTTTTAATGAATTTAAATTTATTACATCTCCAAAGCTAATTTTAAAACTTTGTAAAAATTGAGTTGATGGCATATAGTTTAGTAGAGTTTGAATTGGCGAAATCAAAAGTTTTTTGGAGCTGTAAAACTCTTTTAAAGCAATTAAGAGAGATGATAACTCATCTTTATAAACTCTTAAATCATCACCATAAACTGCTCTAAAATCTGGAAATAGTATAAAATCTATATCAAAAAATTTGCAAATATCAGCAACTCTTTGTGCTTCTTTTTCATCTCTAACTACAAATATATCGATATTTGGTTTGGATTTAAAAAATTCAAAAACTGAAGCTAAATTCACTCTTCTTCTTTCTTATCAAATCTTGATTTATCTTTGAATTTACAATCACCTTCAAAAAAGCCACCTCGCTCAATTACAAACTCTTTTGTAGTTATATTTCCACTAACTACACCATCTGGTAATATTTCAACAACTTCACAACTACAACTCCCCTTTAATAATCCACTAATAATAAGTTTATTAGATACTAAATCCCCATTTATAATACCACTTTTGCCAATTATAACTACTGCTTTTGAATTTATATTTCCATTAAAAACTCCATCAACATGTAGATTGCACTCAATATTTAAATCTCCATTTATTTCTGTCCCGTTTGCAATGTTGGTTGTTCCTGTGTAGCTAACTGCCTTGTTACCATCCTTACCAAAGAATGCCATCTTATACTATCCTCCTTTTCAAAAATTAAATTATAGTTTTTAATACTCCAATCAGCAAAATTTGTAGGATTTAGAGCAACTTTTAAAAATCTAACCTCATAATGTAAATGAGGACCACTTGAAAGTCCTGTATTTCCACTTTTACCAATCACATCTCCCTTTGATACAAAATCGCCAATTCTAACATTTACACTATCTAAATGTGCATACATTGTATCAAGTCCAAAATTGTGTCGAATTAATACCATATTTCCATATCCACTTCCACCATCGAATCCAGCAAACTCTATAACTCCATCAGCAGTTGCAACAACCTCATCACCAACTCTTGCTTTAAAGTCCAATCCAGTATGAAAACTTCGCTTATTTAAAACAGGGTGCATTCGCCAACCAAAAGTGCTATTTGTATATGAAGTTCCATTTTTCATAGGGCTTCCATTTGGTATAACTTGTAACATAAATATTTTTTGAAGAGTTGTAATACTTGCAGTATCAACTCGTTCTATCAAATCAGCACCATCTTTTGGTTTTAATCCCATCATCTCTTCTAAAGAAGCCATTTTTTCATTTATTACATCATACTCTTTTACTCTTGCATCAATTTCGTGAATTAACATCTCTTTTTCTTTGGCTAACTTCTCATTTTCTAAAGATAGTTTATTATACTCTTTTAAAATTGTATCTTTTCGCAAATTTATAGAATCAACTTCACGACTCAAAAACCAAATTATTACTCCACCAACAAAAATAACCAAAAATATAAATAGAACAAAATATAGTAAAACTTTTTTTATAATTGTATGAACACTATAATATTTTGAACCATTTAAATCAGATACAGTAATTGTCAATCTATTTCTCAAAAGAAAACCTTTGCATAAAAAACTTTTTTAGTGATTATATATTAAAATTTTTTAATGTTTTCTCTAATTTTGGATAAAATAGGAAAAAAATTTGAAAGTGAGCATAATTTGTCAAAAATTATATTAACAACACTGAATGCAAGATACACACACACATCTTTAGCACTAAGATATCTGTTTGCAAATATGAAAGAGTTGCAAAGTGATACTAAAATTTTAGAGTTTGTAATTAATGAGAATAATCAAGATATTGCAGAGCAAATTTTGAGTGAAAATCCAAAGATTATCGGGTTTGGTGTATATATTTGGAATGCTTTAGATATTGCCGAGGTTGTTTCTATTATAAAAAGTGTAAGAGCTGACATAAAAATAATTTTGGGAGGTCCAGAAGTTAGTTATGAGCCTTTGAGAGTTGATTTTTGCTTTGATTATATTATTTGTGGAGAAGGAGATATTAGCTTTTATCAAACTGTAAAAGCAATATTTGAAGGAAAAACTCTTCCAAGAGTTATAAAAAGTGAAATTGTAAATTTAAATAGTATAGAGTTACCATATAAATTTTATAGTGATGAAGATATTAAAAATAGATATATTTATGTGGAAGCTTCAAGAGGTTGTCCATTTCTTTGCCAATTTTGTCTCTCTTCATTAGATGAGAGAGTTAGATATTTTGATATTGATAAACTACTTAATGAGTTTGAAATATTGTGGAGTAGAGGAGTTAGAAGTTTTAAATTTATAGATAGAACATTTAATTTAAATATGAAAGTTGCAAATAGATTGATAGATTTTTTCCTCTCAAAGGACGAATATTACTTTTTACATTTTGAAGTAATTCCAGACTTTTTTCCAGAGCGATTAAAAGAAAAATTGAAACTGTTTAAAGAAGCATCTTTGCAACTTGAAGTTGGTATTCAAACACTGAATGAAAATGTAGCAGAAAAGATTGAGAGAAAAATAGATATTAATAAAATTAGAAATAATTTAGCTTTTTTAGAAAAAGATACAAAAGCTCATTTGCATGTTGATTTAATTGTAGGTTTGCCTTCTGAAACTATTGAAAGTTTTGGTAAAAATTTAAATGAGCTATATAAATTAAGTAACTCTGAAATACAAATAGGAATTTTAAAAAAATTATCTGGCACAAAAATATCTATTCATGATGAAGAGTTTAAAATGGTTTATTCAAAAAAACCTCCTTATGATATTTTGCAAAATAGTTTAATAAGTTTTGAAGAGATGCAAAAGTTAAAACGGTTTGCAAGATTTTGGGATTTGGTTTATAATCGTGGAAATTTCAATCAAAGTGTAAAACTTCTATTTATAAATGGTGATGTATTTGGTGGATTTTATAAATTTAGTGAATGGATTTACAATAATACAAAATCGACTTGGCAAATTTCATTAGAGCGACTTGCACAACTGCTATTTAAATATTTAATTGAAGAGTTAAATTATGAGAGTGACACTGTTGCTAAAAGTTTAATTGATGATATTATGAAAATTGATGGTAGAGTGGTTCCTGGCTTTTTAAAAGAGTATGGCTCAAATCATTTAGGTATGAATAGAGTTGAGCTATCAAAAATGAATAAAAGACAGCTCAAACATTTAAAGTAGCAACTTTTAAATGTTATAATTTGAATTATTATTTGGAGGTTTTTTATGTTTAAATTGGTAGGTTTATTAACGATTTTTGCAATTTCTCTATTTGCAAATATTGTAGATATTGAGTTAGAAATCAAAAAAGAGAAGATGTTATTAGATGGCAAAGCAACAATCATTGCAGAAAAAAAAGGGGTTATGAAAATAAATGTTGATGGAATTGATATAAAATCATCAAGTAGTTCGCATAAGAAAGAAGGAAATTTTTTAATTTTTAATGTTCAAGAAGGTGAAAAAATAGTTATAAAATATAGTAAAAAGTTGGAAAATTTTGGAGTTATAAATAACTTTTATCCACAAATAGATTTACTATCAATTTATAATTTAAAAATAAAAACTCCATTTGGTTTGGAAAGTTTGAGTGAAAATATAGATATGAACCAAAAATTAATCAAAGATGGAATTGAGTTTAGCTTCTATTTTCCATATTATAGAGAAAGCCTTTCACTTTTGATACTTGATAATTTCAAAGTTGAACGAGATAGAGTAGATGATATTGCAATATATAATTATAGTGATGTAAATCTTACAAATTTAAAAGATGAGATTTATAAATACAAAAATTTATTTGGTGAGTTGCCATTTAAGCGATTAAATATTGTATCAAATCTTAGTGGAGCTACTTTTATAAATCCAGATAACAACTTATCAAAAGAGATAGCTAAACAATATTTTAAATTTTATACATATACAAAAGATAGTTTTGTAGAGTTTTTTAGTGATTACTACTTTAATTCAAATAAATCAGATTATAGAAAAAGTGCGATTATTAGAAACGATATAGATTTTATGGCTTTAGCTGTTTTTGAACATATTAGCAAAGATAAATTTGATGTGGTTGTAAAAGATTTTTTAAAAGAGTTCAGATTTAAAAGAGCAACTTTAGAAGATTTTAAATTATCTGTGCAAAAAATCACAAAAGAGCAACTTATAAATTTTGCACTTGATAGATTTATAGATTTAGAAATCAAAAATATAACTCATGAATATATTCATGGAAAAGTTAAAATAAGTTTTGAAACTACAATAGATAATTTAAATAGTTTCTATTTACCAATCAAATTAAAATTTGATGCAAGAGTTGAAGATAGAGATATATTAATATCAACAAAAAATCAAATAGTTGAATTGATTTTAGATGAGTTACCAAACTCAATAGTTTTTGATGGCGAATATAAATTAAATCGATTACTAAAAGAGGATGAAAAAACTCCAATAATTGCAAATCTATTTGATGATGATTATATTATTGTTTATAGCTCAAAAGAGTTATATGATGGAGTTATTAAGTTTCTGAATAAAAAAGCTATATTTATTGATGAGGTAACTTACAAAGATTTAAAAAACTCTATACTTATTTTAGATAGAGAAACTCAATTAATAAAAGATTTAATTGGCAAATTAAATTTTGGAGCTAATTTATCAATAGAGTTATTCAAAAATCCATTTAATAATCAAAAATTTATCGCTGTATTAGATGCACTAAATTCAAACTACTCGAATGAGTTAGAAAAATTGACAAATTACAAAGATAAAAGTAGTGTAGAGTTTTATAATGATAGAGTTGAAACTAACTGTAAAAATTCAAAAAATGGATTGGAAATAGTTTTTAAAAAACCAGCAATTGCATACTCAAATGAAAATAGAATGAGTGTAGAAAATTTAATCCCAAAAATAGAAAATAGACAACTGATTTTTGTTGGAGAAGAGCATACAAATAGGTTTCACCATTTAACACAACTCTCAATCATAAAAGAGTTATATTATAAAAATAGTGACTTAGCTATTGGTTTAGAAGCTTTTGAGCGAGAGTATCAAGATATTTTAAATAGTTATTTAGCTGGAGAGTTGAGTGAGAGTGATTTCTTAAATTTGACAAAATATTCACAAAGTTTTGGTTATGATTTTGAGCTATACAAACCAATATTAGAGTTTGCAAAACTTGGTAAAATAGAAGTTATAGCACTAAATGCTAAAAGAGATATTGTAAAAAAAGTTGCAAAAGATGGTTTTTTAAATCTTACAAAATATGAGCGAGACTCTATATCAAAAGAGGTAAATTTAATAAATGAGTATTACAAAGAGTCTTTGATGGATATTTTTAAAGAGCATAAAATGGAAAATTTTGAACAATTTTATCAAGCACAAACTGTTTGGGATGAAACAATGGCAGAAACTATTAGCGACTTTTTAAAAAGAAGCACAAAAAAGATGGTTGTGATTTGTGGAAATGAACATATCAAAAAAGATGCAATTCCAGAGAGAGTAAAAAGAAGAGTTAATGTAGATTATGTAACAATTTCTCAAGATAGTATAAAACTAGATGTAGATTTTATCATTTTGTCAGATTATTAAGTTTGAAAGGTATTTTATGATAACTCTTAAAATTCAAAATCCAGAAATAGAAACAATTTTTTTAGATGGATTTAATAGTAATAAAGAGATGTTTTTTGAGTTTGTAAAAGATAGTTACAATAAAATGGTTCTTTTAAATAGTTTAGATAAATCTATAAAACAAGCTAAACTTCAAAACTCTCAAGAGATTGAAGAAACAACTTTAGATGATTTGATAAATGATGTTAAAAATAGTACCAACTCCTGAATTTGTAAAACAGGTTAAAAAACTTGCAAAGTCATATCAAAAAATAGCCGATGATTTAGAGTGGTTAAAATCAGAGTTACTAAAAAATCCAAAGTGTGGTATTGAACTTGGAAATAGTTGTTTTAAAATAAGAGTTCCAAACTCTTCAATTCCAACAGGTAAAAGTGGTGTTTTTCGAGTTATCACATACTATATAGATGAATTAAATACTATTAGATTGCTTTTAATTTATTCAAAAACAGAAAAAGAAACAGTTTCAGATAGTGAAATAAAAGAGATAATTGAGCGAAATAATTTATAAAACTTTTCCTACTTTTCTCTATTTATCAAACTTAAAAAAATAGTTGTCAATATATTTATAGGTTTTGAATTTAAATTTAAAAGTTTTATTGAGTTACTAAATAGCTCTAATTGTTGCTCTTGGAGAGATAAATTTTTATGTTGGATTTGAAATAGTAGAGCTTCAATTATCGATTTTGCACCATCTCTTGAGATATTTTGATTTTTTTTAATAAATTCAAATAACTCTTTTAAACCAAAACTATTTATATCAATTTCTAAATTTAGTATCTCCCTTGGCTCTTTTACAATTTTTGATGGAACTCTTGAGCGAATTGTTGGAAGTAGTGATGATTTACTTTCTGTAATTATTATAATATTCACTCTACTTGGTGGCTCTTCAAGTAGTTTAAGCATCGCATTTTGTGCATAGATATTAAATCTTTTTGCACAAAGTAGAATATATTTTTCAATTTCTGTGCTAAGTAAAGCTTCTTTTAAAACTTCTCTTGTATCATCTACCAAAAAATCATCTCTTACAAATTCAACTACTCTAAATTCACTCAAAATATTTAATAATTTTGCTTTATAATCCAAAATATTATCTGTTATATATATCTGATTTGCCATAACTTCTCTCTTCTTTTGCCAAAATCATACCAAATTTTTGTTATTATTCTTACTAAAAATATTTTGGAGATTTAATTTGAGAGCAATTGAGATTGAAAAATTTAGTTTTGATAATGAGTATGAAAATGGACTTAGACCATCAAAGTTTGATGAGTTTATTGGACAAGAACAGATAAAAAAGAATTTAAAAGTTTTCATTGAAGCGAGTAAAATAAGAGCAGAGTGTATCGACCATATACTATTTTTTGGACCTCCAGGGCTTGGGAAAACCACATTGGGACATATTATAAGTGCTGAAATGGAGACAAATATCAAAGTTATAACAGCTCCAATGATAGAAAAAAGTGGAGATTTGGCATCAATTTTGACAAATTTACAAGAAGGAGATATTCTATTTATAGATGAAATTCATAGACTACCAACAAAAATAGAAGAGATTTTATATCCCGCGATGGAAGATTTTAGATTGGATATTATTATAGGAAGTGGGCCTTCAGCTCAAACAATAAAAATTGATATTCCAAAATTTACTCTAATTGGAGCAACTACAAAGGCTGGAATGGTTAGTAATCCTTTGCGAGATAGGTTTGGAATGCACTTTAGATTGCAATTTTATAGTGAGCTTGAGTTAAGTGAAGTGATTAGTAGAGCTATTATTAAACTTGATAAAGATATTGTGAGCGATGGGGCTTTGGAAATTGCAAAAAGAAGTAGAGGAACTCCACGAATTGCACTTAAACTACTAAAGCGAGTTAGAGATTTTGCAGAAATTGCAAATGAAAATTTAATCTCACTTGATACTACAATTTATGCACTAAATCAGCTTGGAATAAATGAGTTTGGATTTGATGAACTTGATATAAAATTTTTGGAACTTTTAATAAATTCAAAAGGTCGTCCATTAGGATTAAATACAATTGCAAGTGCTTTGAGTGAAGATGAAGGAACAATTGAAGATGTGATAGAGCCATATTTAATTGCTAATGGCTATATAGAAAAGAGTGCAAGAGGAAGAGTTGCAACTAAAAAAAGTTTTGAAGTTTTGAAATTTAAAAAAAGTCTGTTTGATTAAAGTTCGTGGTGAAATACCACGACTAAAACTTACTACTCCTTTGAATATACTTTGACTATATCACCTTTTCTTTGTAAAACCATAACATTATTTTATAAAGCCATCTCTTTTAACTCATCATTAATATAAAAACTTGCTAATGCTAAATGGTGATTATAATCTTTATACATAGGATATAACTCTTTGAAATTTGGATATTTTTTATTTATTAATTTATCTAAATCTTTTTCATAAGCCTTATATTTTACTTCAATAATTGCTACATCTTTACCATTTATCATAACAATATCAAACTCATCAGCAATATTTCCTTTTATTCTTTTACTATTTTTATCTACATAATCGTAATGAATACCTGCTAACTCCATTTTTGCAGATAAGGAGTTATAAAAAAACTCTTCAGCAACATCACCTTGATTGTTTGAAATTCCACCAACAAGTTTTGCTAATTTATCAAGTTTTTCATCACTTTTTTGTTGAGCTAAGTGCATCTCTTCAAATGTTTTTTTCATAAACTCTTCTGTTTGTTTAATCTGTTCATCTGTTTTTGCTTGAGACTCTTTTAATTTTTTTGTTTCAATTGCAAGAGAAGCTATTAAATCTTTTAACTCTTGGTCACTCATTTGTGCTTCCTTTTATTAATAATTTTGAAATTATATAATAAAACTATTTTTAATTTATAGGAGAGAAATTCTCTCCTATTTTATCTAAAATTTTTTGTAGCTTTAACCATGTTTGTTAAACTTGGTATTACTTCTTCCCATTTTCTGGTTTTTAAACCACAATCAGGATTTATCCACAACTGCTCTTTTGGCAAAATATCCAAAAGTAATTTTATCTGTTTCTCCAACTCTTCTACTGTTGGAACTCTTGGAGAGTGGATATCATAAACTCCTAAACCAATCTCTTTTTGATAATTAAACTCTTTAAAAGTTTTTAAAAGTTTATTTCCACTTTTTGCAGTTTCAATTGTAATTACATCAGCATCCATCGCATCAATTGCACTCATAATATCGCTAAAATCGCTATAACACATATGAGTATGGATTTGTGTATGTGGATATGCACTACTAACTGATAGTTTAAAGCTCATAACTGCCCAATTCTCATAATCTCTAATTTTATCTATTCGTAATGGATAACCTTCTTTGAATGCTGCTTCATCTACTTGAATAGTCTTTATACCATTTTTTTGTAAATCATCTATCTCATCACTCAAAGCCAAAGCTATTTGATAAGCCACATCACTTTTTGGAATATCATCTCGCACAAATGACCAATTTATAATTGTTACAGGACCAGTTAGCATACCTTTTACAATCTTATTAGTTTTGCTTTGTGCATATGTAATCCATTTAACAGTCATAGGTTCATTTCTACTAACATCACCATATAATATAGGTGGTTTTACACATCTTGCTCCATAACTTTGCACCCAACCATTTTGGCTAAAAACAAATCCTTCTAATAGTTCTCCAAAATATTCAACCATATCATTTCGCTCTGGCTCACCATGAACTAATATATCAAGTCCAATATCTTCTTGAATTTTTATAGCATTATCTATATATGATTTTATATAGTTTTCATAATAAATTTTTCCAATTTGAGAGTTTTTATAATCTTTTCTAATATTTCTAAGCTCTTTAGTTTGTGGAAATGAACCAATAGTTGTTGTTGCTAAATTTGGATAATTTAAAACCTCTCTTTGAAGTTTAAGTCTTGATTTAAAATCCATTTCTCGCTCAAACTTATCAATATTTGAAACTCTATTTCGCACGATTTTATTATAAACTTTTTCAGAATTTTTCTTACTTTCCAAAGCTTTTTTATTTTTGTCTAAGTAATCTTGCTCTTCTTGAGTTAAGCTTTTTGCAAAAAATAGTTTTGAAATAATTACAATCTCTTGTAGTTTTTCAAGAGCAAAACTTAACCACTCTTTTATTTCACAACTCATATTTTCTTCATATTTTAGAGAATATGGGGAGTGTAAAAGTGAGCAACTACTACTAATGACAACTCTTTTTTTAGGAATATAAAATGATACTCTATTTAATAAATTCAAACTCTCTTCTATATCATTTTTCCAAATATTTCTACCATTTACAACTCCAGCAAATAGCACTTTGTTGCTATTTCCAATCATATCTAAACTACTCCAATTAAGCACACCAGCTACAAAATCAAGACCAATTCCATATATAGGTAGATTTAGCATAACTTTTGTTGCTTCATTTGAGTGTTCAAAATATGTTGTAAAAATTATTTTAATTTTTGGAGATATTAAACTTAATTTCAAATAAGCATTTTCTAAAAATTTCAGTAACTCACTAGAACAATCTTTTGCAAATAGAGGCTCTTCTATTTGAATATATATCTCATCATCAAGATTTGATAACTCCATAAAAAGCTCACAATAGAGTTCTAATAATTTTTCAAAATGGATAAAAGGCTCACTATTATCAGTTGTTGTAGATAGTGCTAAAAATGTAACTATACCAATTAAGTTGATTTTTGTCTTAACTCCTATTGATTTTGCTTCATTATACTCATCTACAATTTTTTGACTATTTAGTTTAAAAGTTTGATTTTGATGTAACTCTGGAATAATATAGTGATAGTTTGTATTAAACCACTTACTCATTCCCATAGCAACTCCATTTGCATTACCTCTTGCCATTGCAAAATATTGCTCATATTTATCAGAAATATCACTAAATCTATTTGGAATTGCACCAAATAAAACTATCATATCAAGCATTTGGTCATAATATGAAAAATCATTTGAGCTAATAAACTCAATTCCAGCATCTTTTTGATAGTTCCAATGCCTAATTTTTAGTTCACTTGCAACTTTTTCTACTTCACTAAAACTTATCTCTTTTGCCCAATATTTTTCCAATGCAAATTTTAACTCTCTCTTTTCTCCAATTCTTGGAAATCCTATTACACTACTCACTCTTCATCCTTTTATTATTTTAATTTTTGAAAATATTATTAAATTGTTTATTGTGGAGGGTGAGTTCCTGTTCGTCTAAAGCTAAAATATCGATTATGGCAGTTACATTTTTTGAGAGTTTTTGATTGTAATAGAGCTAATTTTGTTTTTTTATTAAAATAGCAATTACAGTGTGATGGCTTTATTGGCTGAATTAATAACTGTTCTAAATCACAAGGTGGGTCATTATCTTCAATTTTAAAATTTGATTTTGGCTTTATAAATATGTGATTTTCATTAATAGTTGCTGTTTTATCTATTACGATTTGAGTAGTATGAGCTTGAATAGAAGCAAGTGAAAAATATTTTTTTCCAAAACCTTTTGGTGATTTCAACAATTAATCCTAAAATTATTATGGCAGAGAGGAAGGGATTCGAACCCTCGAAGGGTATTAACCTTATACGAGTTCCAGTCGTACTCCTTAAACCACTCGGACACCTCTCTAAGAGTGTAATTATACTACTAATTTACTGTTTTGCATATCCATAAATTCTAATATTAAAACTAAGTTTTACACCATTTTTGTCAAGTTTTTCATAAACGATAGGAAATGAGATGCCAGTTAAATTATCTTGCTCATTTAAAGTTTCCAAAAATTTGTAAAAACTTTCTGGTGCATCAATTTGTGCAGTTACAGTTTTTTGTGAATATGTAAATCCTTCTAAATAGTCGCCATTCCCACTATCTTTTAAATCTAAGTTTTGAAAAAAAGCTCGATTTTTGACAAAAAATTCACTAATTTTAAACTCATTTTCTAATGAAGCTAAAAGGTAAGCATTATCTTTTTTTACTCTATTAATTGTTTCAACTTGCTCATCATATGAGCTTTGTGTAGAGTTTAAAGAGAGTTGATTTTTACTAAGTTGATAGTTTTGATTTTTATACTCTTTTATAGTTGGAATAATCATATAAAAAAACATAAAAAATACAAACATAAAAAAAAGTATTAGATATACCATGTTTTTTGCTAAATTAATCTCATTTTTCATGCTTACTCTCTTTTGTATGATTTGCTAATAGATTCAAATGAGTACCAACCACTATCTAACATATAAAAATTGGTTTTGCTCTCATCAAATATAGAACGAAGAGGAGCTTCAAGCATAAAATTAAATACATCTTTTGATGGAGTAACACCATACAATTTCAACTCTTTTGCATCAACTATTACCTTTTTTAGAGTAATTTGCTCTGGAATAAGTGCAAATAGATTTTTTATACTTGACTGAACTACTATATTATTTGATTGAATATCTCTTGCAATTTTTATATTTGCATTTAATATCTCTTCTTTAGCTTTTAATTTTTCTATCTCCATGAATAGATTTTGTTCTAATTCATAATTTCTAACCATTTGATTGGCACTATCTGATATTTTCATTTTTAAAAACATTTGAAAAGATATTAAAAGAGCAGTTGTGAATATAAAAAATATAATCCATATTTTTGTGTCTTGTTCAAATAGATATTTGGTTCGGGGTTTTATAAAACTATATTTCACTCTAACACCTCTAATCTCGTAATTTCACATAGCCAATTTGCAATATCTATACTCTTAATTTCAGTTGTAACCATAATTTCAGATTCGATATATTTAACTATATCTTTTGCAAGTCCTGTTGAATCTGCTATTAAAATTTTTTGTATAAAATCACTATCATATAAACTATTTTTATAAAACTCTTCTAATGAGTGTTTAATGAAATTATAAATTTCAACACCTCTTCCAAAACTTTCAATTGAACTTTCACTCACACCTGATGTTGGCATTGGAGTTGGAACACTTGATTCATCAAGAAATTCATTAATCTGTTCGCCTCCATCTAAATCACCAATATCATCACTCTGTTCTATATCATCGAGTGAGACTAAATTTTCTAAATCTTTTGCAATTGCATCTGTATCGCTACCAGACTTTTTACCACCTATTTTTATTTCATCTAAGTTAGAATTAATTTTTAGATAACCTGCAAATAGTAGTTGAGTTGATTTAAAAATCATAAGAGAGAGGGCATTTTTTTCATTCAAAATATATAATCTAACATCTTTTGTTAGCTCTTTTTCAAAAAACTTACTAAGAATTATAAATGGAGAAAAGATAAAATCCAATCCAACATTAGCAAATATTCTACTTTTCATAAATATAATATCATCATTACTCAAAAATGGAGACCATTTATTATCTATACAAATAGATGAAACTTCATTGCTTTGGACATAATATTTTAGAAAATCACCTCTTTTACAAGTTGGCAATGCACCTTGATTTATTGAGTTTGAAACTGTTGAAATATATACAAACTTATAATTTCTTTGATATGAGTTTATATATCGTTCTGCATCTTCATTTAAAAATTTTCCAGATGATTTAAAATTTCTCTCTTCTTGTCTTATAAATTTTTTAGATTTATATATTTTTGTAAGTATTTTTATCTCATCATCTTCTCTTAAAATAGCAATCAAAACAATATTATAAAATAGGTCTCTTAATAGCACCATTTAAATCCTTATAAAGCCATTTGAATAGATTTTAAGCAACTATTATTCCATTAATATAACTCTTGATACATTTTTATAAATCGCTCATGTATAGCTTTTGCTTGTTTAATTAATTCATCATCTATTAAATCACTCTTTGGTAGTGCTTTATAACTATCTATCATGATTTCACATCTAAATTTTATTCTAATATTATCGGCTTTATCGATATGAGTTTTTTTTATAAAGCTTTCAATATCTTTTAAATAACTACTTCCTTCATTAATATAATCTATGTATTTCAGAGAGTTTTGACTTTGTGTGAGGATTGTAAATGCCATTTTGTTATATTTATCAAGCTCATAACTCTCTTTTGCTAACTTATACGAACTGTTGTAATCTTTTAAAACATAAAAAAATCTTGCTTCAAGTGATTTTTGATATGACTCATCAAATATAATATAAAATGTAAATAAAACACCTATTAAAAGTGCAAATATGATAATATAAATTTTAGCTTTCATTATTTTTTAACCTACTTTTAATAAACTCTTTTGCTTCTTTAAACTCCATATCATTCAGACTAAAAGGCTCTTGTGCTATAAATTTAATTTTAGAAAAAGGTTTTGGAATTATAAATTTATCCCAACTTTTTAACTCCCAATAAGTAGATGGAATATAGTCAAAAATTATAACTTTTGAGTTTGTCTTTTGAGCTAAAGCAATAACTCCATCAGCAATAGAATATATTGGACCTCTTGGACCATCAGGAGTGATTGCTACATCATATCCATCTTTTAAAGAGCTAATTGCATTCAAAAAAACTTTTATAGCTCTTTTGTTTGATGAACCTCTAACTGTTTCAAAATTAAAAAATGAAATAAGTTTAGCTATCAATTCTCCATCAAAATGCTCACTAATCATAGCTCTTACTTGATGATTTGTTCTAAATTTATTATACAAAAATGGTTGAAATAGTAATTTCCTATGCCAAAAAGCAATAATTAAAGGCTCTTTTGGAGACTCTTTTGGCATAATAAACTCTTTTTTACAACTAAAATATAAAAGTTTAATTAAAAAGTAAGTTATTGGAGGTGCAAGTTTTAAAAGAGTAACTCTTTTTATCTCTTTTAATTTCATTGTGCAATTAATAAACCATTTTCAAATCTATCGATTTTAACTTCAACGATTTTTCCAAGTAGCTCTTCTGAACCTTTTTTTGATATATACAAATTATTATCACTTTTTCCAGCCACATAACCAAAAGGTTTTAGCTCTTCAAATAGAACTTTTTGACTTTTGCCAATATAACTAAGTCTTGATTTTTCAACTATCTCTTTATGTAGATTTTGAAGTCGCTCTAATCGCTCTTGTGCTATCTCTTTTGGAACTTTATTTGCAAAATTTATAGCTTCCGTCAAAGGTCGCTCCGAATATACAAAGCTAAAAAGTTGCTCAAAAGCAACCTCTTTTACAACATCTAAACTATCCAAAAAATCATTTTCACTTTCACTTGGAAATCCAACAATTATATCTGTGCTAATTGTAACATCAGGCACTAAGTTTCTAAGTTTTAAAGCACGGTTTAAAAACCACTCTTTAGAATATCCTCTTTTCATAGCTTTTAAAATTTCACTTGAACCACTTTGAAGTGGCATATGCATCGATTTTGATATTTTTGGATTTGTTGCAAACTCTTCTAAAAACTCATCATCCATATGAAGTGGATGTGGCGAAGTAAATCTTATTCGCTCTAATCCTTCAATCTTTGATATATCTTGTAAAAGTTTTGTAAAACTACTTTTAGAGCCATCGCTAAATCTTCTACCATAACTATTCACATTTTGCCCTAAAAGCATAACCTCTTTGACACCAGAATTTATTGCTTTTTCTATCTCTTTTATAATCAAATCTTTCGGAATAGATATCTCATTTCCTCTTGTATTTGGAACAATACAAAATGTGCAAGATTTATCACAACCAATTGAGATATTGATATTTGCTTTGAATGGATTTATTCGATAATCTTCAAATGAGTAACTACTCTCATCGTGTTCTATATCTACTTCAACAGCTCCTTCAATATCTACAACTTCAGAAATTTTTGATACATTTCTTGCACCTAAAACAAAAGATACTCCAGCTCTTTTTATAATTTCACTTCCCAAATGACTTGCCGTGCAACCACACACACCAATTTTTGCATTTGGCTTTTTCTCTTTTTTAAATCCACCAATTTCTGAAAATAGTTTATGCACAGGTTTTTCTCTTACAGAACATGTATTAATTAAAATTAAATCTGCTTCTTTTGGCTCTTCTGTAAGAGTGTAACCTTTTTTTTGAGTTAATTCCGCTATCATATGTTCGCTATCGCGACTATTCATAGCACAACCGAGAGTCTTTACAAAGAGTCTCTTCATAAAATATGAACCTCATAAATATAATCTTTATCATCTAATCCATATTTTACTTCTTTAGTATAAACACTATAACCCAATTTTTTGAAATGGTCTCCCATATTCATAATATCTTTATGTGAATTTTCTCTATCAAAATAGAATATTGATTGAATCTCTTTTTTTACATCTTCTTCAATTTTTTCTATTTTTATAACTTTTGGTTTGTCTTGAATATGCTCTCTTGCTAATTTCAACTCCATAAATTCTCCCTTAATTTTTTGCTAATTATAGCAATTTTAGACAAAGAGATAACTTATATTGAGAGATTTAAAGCAAGTCCTCTACCTTTTCGCTGTTCAATCAGTGCCAAAGTCTCTTGGTCTGACATTTGCCTTATAACTTCATTAGTTTTTCTATCCACAACAAAAGCAAATAGCTTTTCTTTATCATTATCATACAAAAATTTTACAAATGTTGTTGGGGAGTAGTCTATATCATCAGCACCACTCATTTTAGCTACTGGTTGCACCAATTCTTGTGTGCTTTTTTGAGAGTTGCTATATGCACTAAGTCCTACTCCTACACTCTTAAGCCCTGATTTTAGTGTAGAACTTAACATTTTTTGCTCCTTGATATTTTATATCAAAATTTGAGCAAAAAATATTCCAATATTTAGATAATTAACATCGCATCACCGTATGAAAAAAATCTGTATCTATTAGAAATTGCAATATTATATAGCTCCATAGTTTTTTCTAATCCAATAAATGAAGCCACAAGCATTAAAAGTGTAGATTTTGGAAGATGAAAATTTGTTAGTAAATGATTTACTCTTTGTGGAGAATTTAATGGATGTAAAAATATATCAGCTTCTCCTTCTGTTTTTTTGGTTCTAAAATAGTATTCAACTGTTCTTGCTACTGTTGTGCCAACTGATAATATTGGAGTTTGCAAATCTATTAGCTCTTTTGTTTCATAATCGATACTGAAATATTCACTATGAATTTTATGTTCCAATATATTTTCAACTTCAACACTTTTAAATGTTCCAGCACCTACATGAAGAGTTAAATATTTGACATTGAAATTTTTTAAAAATTGATTATAAAGTTGTTCGCTAAAGTGTAGAGATGCTGTTGGTGCTGCAACTGCTCCAAAGTGTTTTGCAAATATTGGTTGATAAAGCTTTTCATCTTCTACTTCATCAGCCCTATTTATATATGGTGGAAGTGGAATATGTCCAATTTTATCTAAAATCAGAGTTAATTTTACAAAATCTACCTCTTCGCCATTGTGAAAAAATTTAACAATTCTTAAATCTTCTACTAACTCTTGAACAGTTGCGATTAAGCCATTAGGAAATAAAATATTAGTCCCAACTTTTACTCTCCCCTTTATAAAAACTAAAAATTTATTCTCATGTAATGGTTTATCAACTAATAACTCTAATTTTCCTCCACTCTCTTTTTCACCAAAAATTCTTGCTTTTATAACTTTTGTATTATTAAAAACCACACCAATATTTTTTGGTAAAAACTCCATAATATCTCTAAAAATTGTATGAGTTATGGAGTTAGTAGCTCTATTAAAAATTAGAAGTTTAGAGCTATCTTTTGGATTTGCTGGATATTTTGCAATCAGCTCTTTTGGTAAATTATAATCATAACTACTTAACTTCTGTATCATTACTCTCTTCTTCTTTTTCTTCTTCATGACTTTTATCTGGATTTATCGCTTTTGCAATCAAAATAGATATACCATAAAGTATTATAAGTGGTGTTGCCATTAAAAATTGTGTTAAAACATCAGGAGGAGTAATTAGTGCTGCAAATATAAAAATAATTACAACAGCATATCTAAAGAAATCTTTTAAGTTTTTATCTGTTACAAGTCCAAGTGTTGCAAGAAAAAATACAACAACAGGCAACTCAAATGATATTCCAAATCCAATTACAAGCTTTGCAAAAAATGAAACATACTCACTAATGCTTGGCAATGCTGTAAAAAGGACTGAACCGAAATTAATAAGATAAGCAAATGCAAATGGAAATACAATGTAATATGCAAATGCTCCACCAATTAAAAACATAGTCGTAGCACCAACGACAAAAGGAATTACAAGTTTTTTCTCATTATCATATAATCCTGGAGCTACAAATAGCCACCCTTGCCAAAATATTACAGGCATTGATAGTATTAATGCTGCAAAAAATGATACTTTCATCGCTGTGAAAAATACTTCTCCAACTTTTGTAAAAATTACACTACTTCCTTGTGGCAGTGAGCTTAATAGTGGTTGTTGCATCCAATCCAATATCGCTTCCCAAAAGAAAAAAGAGAATACAAAAGCTACAAAAAGAGTTGATACAGAAATTATCAATCTCTTTCTAAGTTCCACTAAGTGTGGCTTAATCTCTTCCAACATATTTTACTTCCTTAATTGATATAGTAGAAAATTATATCAAATTTAGTTTAAAAGCTAACAAAATTCTATTGACATATTAGTAGTTTTTCTATATAATTCAACTTCTTTTTTATGGCTGGGTAGCTCAGCTGGCTAGAGCGCTGGTCTCATAAGCCGGAGGTCGGGAGTTCGAGTCTCCCCCTCGCCACCATACTTCAAAAAAATTAAATCCGCAAACTTTTTAACTAAAACAAAAGCTTAAAGATTATTTATCTATAATTACAAAAAATATAGTTTTGGAGAAATTATGAGAATAGTTAGTGGAATGAGACCAACTGGAAAACTTCATTTAGGACACTATTTAGGAGTTTTAAAAAATTGGATAAATTTAATTGAAGGAAATCAATCATTTTTCTTTGTAGCCGATTGGCATGCTATTTCTACAAGTTACGAAGATGGTTTGCATTTGCGAGATTTAAGTTTTGAGCTTGTAAAAGATTGGCTTAGTTGTGGTGTGGATAGTTCTAACTCTACAATTTTTATTCAGAGTGCCATAAAAGAACATGCTGAACTTTATTTACTTTTAAATATGATAACACCTATTGGATGGCTTGAGCGAAATCCAACATATAAAGACCAACTTCAGCAGTTGAGTAATAAAGATATAAATACGGCTGGTTTTTTGACTTATCCTGTGCTTCAAGCTGTGGATATTATTATTTATGATGCAGATTTTGTGCCTGTAGGTGAAGACCAAAGACCACATATTGAGATAGCAAGAGAAATTGTTAGAAGATTTAACTATTTATATAAAAAAGAGTTATTTAAAGAGCCAAAAGAGTTGCTTAGTCATACTCCAAAATTAAGTGGGCTTGATGGCAGAAAAATGAGTAAAAGTTATAATAACTCAATCTATTTAACAGATACTCAAGATGAGATTTGGGAAAAGTTAAGAGGTGGTGTAACCGACCCAAAAAGAGTTAAAAAAAGTGATGCTGGAGAACCTGAAGTTTGCTTACTATTTTCTTATCATAAAGAGTTAAGTAGTGATGAAGTTATAAAAAAAGTAGAAGATGGCTGTAGAAATGCTTTGATTGGTTGTATTGAGTGCAAAAAATTGGCTCTTGCATCAATTGAAAATTTAATATCACCTATTAGAGAAAAGAGAGCAACTCTTAGAGATAATGAAGTTGTCGAGTTAATTTATGAAGGAAATAGCACAGCAAGCGAGATTGCACAAGAAAAATTGGAGATTGTAAGAGACTCTATGTTTGCAATTAGCAATTAAGAGGGAGTTCGATAGTAAATATCGCCCCTTTTTCTCCATTACAAACTTTAAGTTTGCCACCCATATTTTTCTCAATTATAATATTACTCATATATAATCCAACTCCTGTTCCTTTGTCATCGCTTTTGGTTGTAAAATATGGCTCAAAAATTCTATCTATAATTGCTTCTGGAATACCACCACCACTATCTTTTATATGTATTAAAAACTTATTTTCATTGATTTCAAAATATACATCTATTGCACCACTATTAGAGTGTTCTAAAATCGCATCTTTTGCATTATTTAAAATATTCAAGATAACTTGTTTAAACTCATTTACAAATCCAAAAACTAAAACTTTTTGCTCAAATTCATTTATATTAATTTTTATATCATGTCTTTTGAACTGCTCACTTATAAGCTCTAATAACTCATTTATTGCTTTGATTGGATTAAATTCAACTTTTGCTCTATTTGGTTTAAAAAAGTTTCTAAAATCATCAATTGTTTTACTCATAAAATTTATTTGAGACATAGCTTTTGAAACTTTTGTATCTATATACTCTTTTGATAACTCACCAAATTCAAAAGCATCTTCTAAATCTTGAACCATAATAGCTAAAGCATTTAAAGGTTGTCGCCACTGATGAGCTATTGCTCCTATCATTTCACCCATTGCTGCCATTTTGCTTTGTTGAATTAATAACTGTTCATGCTCTTTTCTCGCTTTTTCTAACCGTTTTTTTTCTGTAATATTTCTTACTGTTGTAAATGCTAAAAGAGTATTATCCAGATGAAATAGTTTTGAATTCAATTCAACATTTATAATAGTTCCATCTTTTGTTTTAAGTAAAGTTTCAGTAATAAGATTTTCATTCTCATGAAGTGTTTTTGCATTTGAAATAACTCTATGATTATCAACATTTAAATCAATCGGACTTAAATTTAGTAGCTCTTCTCTTGTATAACCCAAAAGTTTGAGAGATTGAGCATTTACATCTATAAAATTTGATGGCATGTTATTTTTATCAAATCCATGAATAAATATTGCATCAGTTGCACTATTAAAAAAATGTGCATATTTTTGCTCACTTTTTATTCTTTCAGCTATCTCTTTTTCTATTAAATTTTCTAAATTTAGATTTGCCATCATTAAATCAGACTGCAATCGTTTTTGCTCACTCAAATCCATAATAGAAGCAAACACCACCTCTCATATCTTTAAACATTGTTACACTTATATTACATGGAATTATATTTTCAGCACTATTTTTTAGTCTAAATTCATAACTTTTAGGAGCTAATGATGGATTTTGAAACCTTTTTTTATTGTAATTTATCATGATTTCCACATCATCTTCATATACAAAATCACTCCACAATCTTTTATTTTCAACTTCATCATGACTTAATTTTACAAGCTCACAAAATTCACTATTTGCTTTTAAAATCAATCTATCTTTATTAAATATAAATGTGGCTGTGCCTGTTGTTTCAAATATTAATTTATAATCATCTTGGAGCTTTTCAAAACTCTCTTTTGTGTTTTTCAGCTCCAAACACTCTGTTACATCATCAAATAGAAGTTGTTGATAATTTTTACTAATTTGATTTATTGAAACTTTAAAATTTCTATCATTGAAACGAAAAATTGAACTATCTATTAATTCAAATTTAAATATTTCATCTAACTCTAAATCCACAATATCTTTACCAAATATATTTTTTGCTTCTCTATTTGCCCAACTAATAATCTTTTTATTTGAAAGTATATGAATTTCTAAAATTGCCTGATTTAGTGCATTAAATGCTTCTTTTGCAATTTTTATCTTCTCTTCTAAAAATGTCGGATATGAGCCTTGAATATTTCTCAAAATATCTCTATAAGTTATTACTCCCATAATATTTTGATAATCATCAACCACAACTAAATGTCTAATGTGGCTATTTTCCATAGTGTGAATTGCTTCTTCAATAGAGCTATCAAGTTTAATTGTAATAACTGCTCGACTTACAAATTGATTTATAGATGAACTTAAAGGTATATGAGTTGTTGCTACTTTTAATATATCGCTCTCACTCAAAACCCCAAATAGCTCATTTTTATTATCAAATACTATTAGCAAACTAACTTTATATCTATTCATAAGCGACAAAGCATCTTTTAGCGAAGAGTTTTCTTTGATTGAAATAATCTCTTGTTTTAATCCCAAAACATGTAAAGTTTTTAATCTAATATTAAATATATCTCTTTCTAAAAGTGAAATAATATCTTCTTGAATTAAAGTGCCAATATAATTACCATCTTCATCTATAATAACAAGTCTTCTAATATAATTATCAATCATTAAATGAAGAGCATGTTCAATTGAACGGTCAATTTTAGATTTTATAAGCTCTTTTTGTGAAAAATCTAAAGCTTTGTTTGTAAAATCTACACCACTATCCAAAAGTCTTACAATATCTCGCTCTGTTATAATTCCTATTGGTTTTTTATTTTTAATTATTACAAAAAAAGTTTTACCATTTTTCACCATATCATCTAAAGCATCACTAATAGAGCAGTTGAAATTATCTTCAACGGTTTGGGCTTTGATGATAGATTTTATACTATACATTTATACTCCTAATATTCCACTATTTTGCAGTTTATGACTTCTATCTTTTGCATAAACTCTATCTCCATTTATTAAATCATATTTCCAAATTGGAGCATTTGCTTTAAAATCTTCTACAAACTCATCTAATAATTCTAATGATGCCCTTCTTTTTGGTGAGCTTATTGCAGAAATATAAGAGCTTTGTGAAATCAAAACATTTCCAATTGAGTGAGCCATAAATATATTTGCTTCTCTTTTTTTTGCTTTTTCACTCCACTCATTAAACCATCTCTTTAATATAGGTTCATAAATATCAAAACTAAGTCCAGATATACCATTTTCATCTCTTACAACTCCAACAAATGTTACAAAAGCACCATGATTTAATGTTTTAATATTTAAATACCATCTATTAACAATTTCTTCAACCATCAATCCACCACTATATAACTCAAGCAATTTTAACCTCCACAAACAGGTGGTAAAAGTGATATTTTATCACCATCTTTTAAATCAATATCAATTGAGCCAATAATATCATCATTAATGGCAACAGCAGAGCTTAAAAGCCACTCTTTTAAACTCTCTATTTTATTTAATTCAAACTTCAACTCTTTCATATTTTTTACATTTAAATATATTGGTTCTAAATTTATAGGTCCTAAAAATTCAACCTTTACCACTTTACAAATCCTTTTTTGTTATGATTATAACAAAAATATTTCTCATATCAAAAAGCTATAAATTTATAAAAGGTTTTTTATGAAATTTGGAAAGATAGATTATACAAATCTTTTGCCATTTGATACTTTTCTAAAAAAATATATTACAAATTCTCAAACAAAAAAGATGATAGAACATAAAAAGTCATATCCAAGTAAAATTAATAGAGAATTTGAAAAAAGAAGAGTTGATGGAGCATTTATATCAAGTATCAAATCCAAAAATAGAGAGTGTTTGAATTTGGGAATTGTGGCAAAAAAAGATGTTTTAAGTGTAATTGCAATAATAAATTCTGAAATAAAAGATGATTTTGAATCAAATACATCAAATGTTTTAGCAAAAATTTTAAATATTAAAGGAGAAGTTTTAATTGGTGATAAAGCCTTGAAGAGATATTTATTAGATAATAGCGATTGTGTGGATTTGGCAAAAATTTGGAATGATAAATTTAAACTTCCATTTGTGTTTGCAAGATTTTGTCTGAATTGTAATAGAGCTAAATATGATAAAATTTCTAAAGCATTTTTAAAGCAAAAAATTAAAATTCCACAATATATTTTAAAACAGCACTCAAAAAAAGTTGGTATAAATTCAAAAGATATAATCTACTATTTAAGCAAAATTAGTTATAAAATAGAGCATAAAGAGAGTAGAGGTTTGAAACTTTTTTTATCAAAAGTTTTTAATAATTAGTGCTTCAAACTCCAAATAGTTTAAATCATAATTTAAAATTAGCTCTTTAGTTGCTTTAAATGAGAGTTTTTTTTCACCTCCACTAACTCCACTATCTTTTATATATTTAAAAATTTCTCTACTATTATTAAAAAATAGTTGATGATTAAAGAGTTTATAATTTATATTTTGAAAATGTTTATTAAAAACTTTTAAAATACAATTTTTATCATGAAGTGGTGATTTCACATTTCCTAACTGTTGAACTCGTTTAAAAGTTTCGCTTGTAAATAGTGAAATAACAAACTTTTCTGAAAGTTGTGAAATATTAAATAGAGCTTTATCTAAATCTTTTGCCCATTGAAGTGAAGAAGAAGATACGACAATATCAAATGGAGCGAACTCTTTTAATTTATCAACTAAATCACTATCTTCAAAATTCAGATTAAATATAAAACAATTTTCAGTTTTTGGATGATTTAAACACATAACAGAAGATATATCAATAGCGACAAATAGTTCATAACTGTTTAAATTACCAAATATTTCTCCACATCCACAACCTAAATCTAAAATCTTTTTTTCATTAACTATATTTTTTGAAACCTCTTTTGCTAATAGTTTTTGAACTATATTTAATTTGGAATAGTTATGAGAATGTCTTGAAAACTCTTTTACAATATTGTTGCTCATTTTTGGACTTTAACTTTTTATCAATGAATTTTAGGTAAAATTTTACCATTTTTCAGAAAAGGAATATATTATGACAACATTTTTGCTAGTTACACAATTTATTTTAGCAATTATTATTACAATTGTTGTATTACTACAAAAGAGTTCGAGCATTGGACTTGGAGCTTATAGTGGAAGTAATGAGTCTATGTTTGGTGCAAAAGGACCTGCAAATTTTTTAACAAGAGCAACTTTTATAGTTGGATTTATTTTTGTTGTAAATACAGTTAGTTTAGTTTATGTTTTTAACAATGAAGCAAAAAGCTCTATTATGTTAGATGAAAAAAATTTAGTTCCTCTAAATCCAATTGAGAATGAAAAAAAATAAAAGGAGATTTTAATGGCTATGTCAGAAGTTTTTGATTTTACAAAAGATAGAATGGAAAAGTGTTTAGATGCTATGAAAAAAGAGTTTTCAACACTTAGAACAGGTAGAGTTTCAACTGCCATAGTAGATACCATAAGAATTGATTATTATGGCACACCAACTCCACTTTCACAAGTCGGGAGTGTAGTTACAAGTGATGCTTCTACAATTTTAATCACTCCTTGGGAAAAAAATCTACTAAGAGATATTGAAAAAGCTATTCAAGAAGCAAATATTGGAGTTAATCCAAATAATGATGGAAACTGCATAAAACTATTTTTTCCACCAATGACAAGCGACCAGCGAAAAGAGATTGCAAAAAGTGCTAAAGGAATTTGTGAAAAAGCAAAAGTTGCAATTAGAAATGTTAGACGAGAAGCAAATGATAAAATTAAAAAACTTGAAAAAGATAAATTAGTTAGTGAAGATGAAGCTAAAAAAGGGCAAGACAGTGTCCAAAAAATCACAGATGATATGATAAAAAAGAGTGATGATTTGCTAAAGGCAAAAGAAGAAGATATTTTAAAGGTTTAATTATGGATATTACAAAAATATATAAAGATGCTAATGCGATGCTTGAGGGACATTTTCTCTTAAGCAGTGGCAAACATTCACAATTTTATTTACAATCTGCAAAAGTTTTAGAAAATCCCAAAGTGGCTGAAAGTTTAGCAAAAGAGTTAGCAAAGCTAATTATAAATTATGGTTTGGAAGTAGATTTAATCTGTTCTCCTGCACTTGGTGGAATTTTAGCTGGATATGAGTTAGCTAGAGCTTTAGATACGCGATTTATATTTGCTGAACGAGTAAATGGAGAAATGAATATTAGACGAGGTTTTAGTATAAAAGATGGTGAGCGAGTTTTAATTTGTGAAGATATTATAACAACTGCTGGTTCTGCTATGGAAGTTAAAAAGGTAGTTGAAAGTTTGGGTGGAGTTGTGGTTGGCATTTCTGCTTTAGCTAATCGTGGAGTTTGTAGTCGTGTTGGCTCAAATTTAGAACCAAAAGCAGAGTGCAAAATACCAAAAAACATTCCACTATTTGCATTAGAGGATTTTGATTTTGAAATTTATGAAGCAGAAAATTGTCCATTATGTGCAACTTCAAAAGCTGTTAAACCTGGGAGTAGAGGTAACTAATTGGTAAATTTTGTAACTCGCTTAAAAGCATTGATAGTTGATACATTTATGCTTTATATGCCACTTTTGTATATTATTACATATTTTGTAGTGGGTGGAAAAGAAGAGTTTCAAAGTAGTCAAATAGCACCACTTATAGCAGTTGTTTTGTATGGAGTTATTAGCTCTATATTTATTGCAAAAAGTGGGCAAACCCCTGGAAAAAAGGCATACTCAATTAAAATTGTAAATGCTAAAGATGGAAAAAATTTAACATTTTTTAGAGCATTTTTTAGATTTATTATGTTTCTATTTTCTGCTACAACGATAGTTGGAATTGTCTTAATATTTTATAGAAAAGATAAAAAAACTTTTCATGATTTAATCACAAATAGCATAGTTATTTATGACTCAACCAATTAAAATAGCTCTATTTTACTTTTTTTTCTTCTCTATGGTTGGAGCATATCTGATTTTTATTCCAAAAGTTTTACATGATTTATCATATTCAACTTTTGAAATAGGAGTAATATTTGCAACTATTCCCTTAATTAGATTTATTATGCCTTTTTTATTTTTAAAGCAATTGGCTTTAACTCGCAAACTTTTAATAATATCTGCAATTTTATTATCAATTTCATCACTTTTTTTCTATTTTACAATTGAAAATTTTTATTTATTTTTAATAAATAATATCTTTTGTGGAGTCGCAATTACAGTTATTTTGCCATATATTGAAACAATTGCAATAAATGTTTTACAAAAAGAGAGGTATGGAAAAATAAGATTGTTTGGCTCAATTGGTTTTATGCTTGTGGCTTTAATTTTAGCAGAACTGCTAACTTCATTTTATGTAGCAATTCACTTTTATGCAATTTCGGCAATAATTACTGCATATTTTGCATATAAATTATCAATTTATGATAAAGAAGATAACAATGAAGATATTAATAATATCTCTTTTTCTCTTTCAAAAGAGTGGCAATTTTGGGTAAGTATATTTTTATTACAAGTTGCATTTGGAGGTTTTTATAACTTTTTTACAATTTATGAAACCGAACATGGATTAACACTTCAAACAACTAGTTATTTATGGTCTTTTGGTGTTTTATGTGAAATTATCATGCTCTATTTTCAAGCACCACTTTTAAAGTTTAATCTCTTAAACATTATCAAATTTACAATATTTTTAACAATTATAAGATGGTTTGTATTATACTTTTTTGCAGGTTCGCTGATGGCTTCATTTATATCTCAATCACTTCATGCTTTTGGTTTTGCACTATATCACACAGCAACAATAGCATATTTATATAATTTATATAGCCAAAAAAAGATAGCTCAACAGTTCTTTTATGGTTTGTCTTATGGACTTGGAGGTTTTATTGGAGCTATTTTTGCAGGGTATGTTTATGGAGAGTATATATATCTAATTATGGGTATAATTACAGCTCTTGCTTTAGCTATTCTTTATATCAAACCCAAAAAGGAGTTTTATGAAAAAGTTACTAATTAGTTCGCTTTGTGCTGGAGTTTTGTGTAGTTGCTTACAAGCTGATTTTTTAAGAGTTGGAGCGAGTGCTTCATATTATGCACCAGAGTTTAGTGGATATTTGGATTACAAAGGTGATTTAAACACTCACACAAACTTTACTGACAATGATGGTGAAGATACATATCAAATTGAAGCTTTTGTTGAACATTTTGTTCCACTTATTCCAAATGTTAAATTAAGATATACACCTCAACAAGATGTAGTTGCAAGTAGTAAAGTTTTACAAAATAGTCAAAATTTTTATGTTGGAAATGCAACAAATAGTGTAGATTTTGACCAATTAGATGCAACACTTTATTATATGATAAAAATACCTTTTGTAGATTTAGCAAGATTTAAATTTGGATTAAATGCAAAATCGCTTGATGGAACTATTGAAACAAGTCAAAATGGAAATGTTAATATAGATGATTTTTCAGTTGTTGTTCCAATGGCATATATTGGTGGAGAGTTAGAGTTTTTTGATATGAGAGCTATTTTAGATATTAATTATATCTCTTATGATAGTAGCGATTTTAGTGATATAACTGCAAAACTATCTTATGATTTTGCATTTGGACTTGGAGTTGAAGTTGGATATAGAAGCCAAACCCTTAAACTTGATGATTTAGAAGATATTAGTTCAGATGTTGAAATAAAAGGGCTATTTGCTGGAGTTAATTTTATATTCTAATGAAAGAAAAGAGTCTTATAGATGAGTATTTTGAGTATCAATTAGAGTATGAAAAGCGATATGGAAGTGAGTCAGTTGTCCTTATGGAAGTTGGCTCATTTTTTGAAGTTTATAGTGTAAATAATGAATTTGAAAAGATTGGAAAAGCAGAAGAGATTGCTTCAGTTTTAAATATTCAATTAACAAGAAAAGATAAAAGTGTATTAGAAAATTCAAGAAAAAATCCACTACTTTGTGGAGTTCCAACAGTCTCATTTGGAAGATATTTAGATATTTTGTTAAAATTAAATAGATACACAATAGTAATCTTAGAACAAACTTCACCACCTCCAAAAGTTAAAAGAAAAGTTACAAAAATTTTAAGCCCTGGAACACAAATCGAAACCTATTCGGAAGAGAATAGTTATCTTATGAGTCTTGTAATTTGTCAAGAACGAAATAGAGTTTTTAGTGTTGGTTGCTCTTATATAGATTTAAGCACAGGAGAAAATTCAACATTTGAGATTTATGGAACTCTTGATGATAAACATTTTAGTCTTGATGCTGTATTAAAGTTAATTAGAACAGTTCAACCAAAAGAGATTTTAATCAATACTTTAGATGTAAAAGATTTGAATAATGAAGATATTATTAACTATTTTGAGATAAATTCACTTGCCTATCACATATTTAATGATAATATAGATTCCATTTATATGAGTATAGATTATCAAAATGAGCTACTAAAATCTCTATTTAAATTTGACTCGCTTTTAACACCTGTTGAAATTTTAAATTTTGAGCGAAGACCTATTGCACTTTTGAGTTATATTTTGATGCTCAAATTTGTAAGCGAACATGATAGAAATATAATTAAAAATATTGAAATTCCAACACAAAAAAGTGATAGTTTTTATTTATATCTTGGCTCTTCAGTTTTAACACAATTAAATGTAATTCCAAATAAGATAAGTGAAGCTGAAAGTTCTATTAATAGTCTTTATGCACTTTTGTGTAAAACTTCAACTCCTATGGGAAAAAGACTTTTAAAAGATAGGCTTATAAATCCAATAGTTGATAGTAAAATTTTAAATGAAAGATATGAGTTAGTAGAAGCTTTTATTCCAATTTATAAAGATGTTGAACGATATTTAAGTGAGATTACAGACATTGAACGACTACATCGAAAAATATCACTTTTGAGTTTGCAACCATCTGAATTTGCTTATCTGCACAACTCTTATAATTCAATAATAAACCTAATTTCGCTATTTAAAGAGTTAAAACTGAAATCGCTAAACCAGCTCTTTCAAAACTATAATTGGGAAGATTTTTATCTATTTAAAGATGATTATTCATCTATTTTTAATATAGAAAAAATGGCGAAATATAATTTAAATAAATTAGAAGAGTCTTTTTTAAATTTGGGAATTAATGAATCAGTTGATAAAGTTGATTTTTTAATAAAAAAAGAGTTGAGTGAGCTCGAATTAATAGCAAACTCTTTATCAAATGAGATAGAAAGTGGAACTTTTTATGCAAAAGTTGAGTTTAATGAGCGAGATGGTTTTCATATTAGTATGAGTTTAGCAAAATTTAAACTAATAAAGAGTGAAACTTTAAATAGTTTTAAAATTACAAAATTAATAAACAGTGTAAAACTTAGAAATTCTAAAATTGATGAGTTATCAAATAAAATTATTAGCCATAAATTGAAATTATCAACTATTTTAAGGGAAGAATATCTGAAATATTTGGACTATTTTTATCAAAAATATAGAGATAGTATGTCAAATTTAGTAGAGTTTGTATCGCTTGTTGACTTATTAAAAACTATTGCAAAAGTTTCGCACATTAATGGATATGTAAAACCAGAAATTATAAATTCAGATGAACCATTTTTAGAAATAAGTAATTTAAGACACCCTTTAATTGAAAAGATAAATCAACATTCAAAATATATTCCAAATGATATATTTCTTGGAAATAAAAAGTTTGCAAAGAAAAATTTTGAGTTTTTAAAAGATAGAGAACTTATAAATGGAATGTTAATATATGGCACAAATGCAAGTGGCAAAAGCTCACTTATGAAATCAGTTGGACTTGCAATTATTATGGCTCAAGCTGGTTTCTTTGTGCCTGCAAACTCATTTAGATTTTCACTTTTTAACTCTCTATTTACTCGAATTAGTGGAGATGACAATATTTTTAAAGGTTTGTCTTCATTTGCTGTTGAGATGATAGAGCTTAGAGATATTTTAAATAGAGTATGTTCTAAAAGTCTTGTTTTAGGTGATGAAATAAGTCATGGCACTGAAACAACTTCTGCACAAGCTATTGTTGCTTCTACAATTATTGAACTAAATCGAAAAAATACACTTTTTATTTTTGCAACTCATCTTCATCAACTTTCAAAAATGGGTAGAATTTTATCACTAAAAGAGGTTTTACACTTCCATTTAAAAGTTATATATGATAGAGTTGATGATAAATTAATTTATGATAGAAAACTTCAACTAGGTTCTGGGTCTGCTGTATATGGCTTAGAAGTTGCTAAATCTTTGAATTTAGATAGTAGATTTTTAAATTTAGCTTATGAAATTAGAGATGAAATTATGATGGAAGAAGATGAATTAACAAAATTACTTCAAAATCCTAAAAAATCAAATTATAATAGAAAACTTTTAATCAGTAGATGTGCAATTTGTGGAGAAGAAGCAAAAGAGGTTCATCATATAAGTCCAAAAGAGTTAGCAATAAATAATTTGGTAGAACATTTACCAATCAATCACAAAAGTAATTTAGTTCCCCTCTGTTACAAACATCACCAAATGGTTCATAATTGTAAAATTATAATTAATGGTTTTATCACAACTTCAAGAGGTTTAGAACTGTCATATGAGTTTAAAGAGTAAAAAATTTAAAAAAAACTCTTGACAAATAAAATATTATGTTATATAATTCCGTCTCAAGTTTGCTGGTGTAGCTCAGTTGGTAGAGCAGCTGATTTGTAATCAGCAGGTCGGGG